>JAZTYO010000001.1:0-34154 GCA_045636945.1 Acutalibacteraceae bacterium
AGGGCTCGTATAGCTTTTCAACGATGGAGCCTTTTGGCTTCAAATATATAAAATCCTGTCTACCAACGGTGAGTTTACGGTCAACCCCCCGAGTTATCGAGGTTATATGCAACGAGCCTATAAAAGTTGGGTATAATGGCAATAACAAGACTCTTAAAAAGGTTTTTGATGGCGCCGTGTTTATCCTTGAAGCCGAAAAGCATTTGAATAAATGACAAAAACAAACCTGCCTGATGCAATAAATCAGGCAGGTTTATTCATTTTGTTTTCACTGTTGATTGGCATGGATTTATCCATGCCGTGGAATGCATAAATGCATTCCCTGCAAAGCACCCCAAATAGCCTCACTTATATAAAGAAAGGTGTCATTCAATGCATCATGATGGATTACTTAATTATCTCAACACCAGCAAATTCATAAGAGTAGAGCGTTGTATCGAGTATTGCGCAGTCACCCTCAATATGGCCCTCGCAGTTCACGAAACGGACATCCTTGAACGGCACGTTTATCTTTATTCTAAGATTCTTTATCTTATCGTCAAAGAAATTCCACACACCCATAGCCAACGCCTTATCGTTTTCTTTAAGTAATTGGTAAAGATAAGGGTGGTTGCCAACGGTGTATGCAGGCAACGGTTTGCCCAACCAATCAAGATATTGCAGAACCTGTCGGCGACGTGCATAAGTGTTTATCCAACCTGCCTTAGCCTTCACGGTGGGAATGACGTCGGCAACGTTGAAGGGCAAAACCATAAAGCGCATACCGTCGGCGTTTTCGTAAAGGAATGCACCGTCCACTCTTTCATCGCCAAAGCAGAACTTGGTCAAGACCTTGACTCCTACCTTATGCTTGATGGTGTTCAGCTTGACGCCGGGGTCAAGTCTTACGTACTCGTCCTCGTCGATATAATACTCCTCGGGCACATCGGCAAATCCGGCATACCCTTTGGGAACATAAGCGGAATATTCCTCAATGCCGACATCAATTCCGCGGTCCATCAGCATTTGGGCCGAGTTGAAATCGATAATACTGCCGTTTTTAAGAGCCTCTTCAGAAACAAATCTTCCTGCTTCCTCGGTCAAGACGTTGACTCCGTTTCCGATGTAAGAGGTCGGCAACAAGGTGTTAACGGTAAATCTTAAGTTAGGGTCTAAGAAATGGTTGCACCAGTGACCGACGTATGACCATTCACCGTCGTAAAAATCCTTTTCTCTGAAGCGGTACTGTTGGTTCAAAGGCCTGAGACCGACCGTTTCCTTGTCACCGAACAAGGTTTCTACTATCTTATAAAGTTCCTTGTTTTCAACCATTGCATCGATATATCCTGTTTCATAGTCAGCACTGGATACGTAATCGAGCATATATTTCAGAATTCCGTTCGATTTTACCGAGGCTCGCATAATAGTATCAAAGCACTCAAGCCTTGCCGCAGAGCAGGCAAATCTCGGTCTCGGATAGGTGTCACCCTCGGTAAATATCTCGACGTCGGAATCTTTAAACCAATCAAGCTCGGCACGGGTATATTCAACTATATCACCTAACTGATGAGCCCAATAAGGCGCACCCGATACTCTCATAAACGGACGGGTGTTACCTGCCAAGGCGAGGGTGTTTTCAAGCATGTCGGCTCCACTCACGTCCCAACGAGTACAGGCACACATGCCAAGCCTTGTATCGGGAGATACGGTATCAAGCTCTCGTCGAAGCATTTTGGAAAATTCCAGTATACCGCCGCTTTGTGCCGAAAGCCAGGCATCACGGTAGCGGTTTTTACCGCCCACAAAGGCTTTTTTATAAAGCTCGTCGGGGGTTAATTCCTCACCGAGTTCATCGCATATAAGCTTCATATGATGCTTGCAACAACAACCGGGCGCAAGGTGAGTACGGTTGCTCATACGGTAGTCGTCATCAAGCAATATCATCTTTGCACCACAATGAGCAACATTCTTGACCCATTCGGCAAAGTCCTTTTGAAAGGTTTTGTCCAAAGGACAGAAGGAACGCATATTGTATTTGTCAAAAAAGCGCATACGGGTGTAGGGAGAGGGTTCGTCACAGGGACTACTGTTGTGACCCAAGGTTTCGCCAAGCCACACAAGAGTTTCAAGACCGTTGTCCTCATAATATTTTATCAAATCCTTCAAAAGCTCAAGGTTTTTAGGACTTGAAAATTTGTAAGGCAACTCACGGTCGATTGCCAGTGCTATACGGTGAGCACCTGCTCTTTTCAGTTCTGAAAGGGTCTTTTCTTTGTCAAAGTGACCGTTGGTGACGATGGTTGGAACGGTTATTTTATACATACAAAACACCTCATAAATTCAAGAATACTACCGATGCAATACCGGTAAACAAACCTGCCGTCTGCAGATTAGTAAGCTTTTCTTTATAGTAAAATTTTGAAAAAAGATAGACTATGATGATTCCGCCTGCCGAAATAAGAGGGAACATCAAGGAGGCAGGGATGCGGTTGTTAAGTATCATTACAAATAGGTTTACGGTTCCGTTAAAAAGTCCGCAAAGTGCTGCAGGAACAAGGCCGATTTTGGTGTATTGAGTGATACCTTTATGCTCAACAGCCAAGGCAATAACGGCCGAAACAATAAATGAAATGCCGACAGCCACTATCATAAATTCGTTTTTATAAAGTTCTCCGAACTCCTGCTGATGCATCTTTTGTGTGACCGAGCACATACCGTTGCCAATGAAGGCAAGCAGTGCGAATATCAGCCATTTTAAAGAGAATTTTTCACCCTTTTCGGGCTTGTTAATGAGTATCATTGAGGTTATCAGCAATGCAATATCCACAACAAAAAATGCCGAAATGCCTTCACCGAGTAAAAGTCCGTAAGCGGTGGGCAACAAAAGTGAAAATTTTATGATGAGTGCGGAAAGCGAAACAGAACCGGTTGCAATGGCCAAAACCGCAAAAACGTTGGCGGCAATGTAAGACACTGAAAAGCCGATTGCATAGGGCAGATAGGCTGCGTTCCACTCAAAGCCTTTTCCCGTCACAATAAAGAAAATAACCGCAACAAGGCTCAGTATTGCCGTAAACGTGAACGAGCCTTTGTCACCGACCTTGTTGGTAAACGGCTTTTTGACAATGCTCTGAAGCGGCAACAGAATAATAACCGAAATAAGCGACAAATAATCCATAAGAACACCCCCTTTTCTTATATTAAACCATCGCGTGCGTAAAAAATCAATATAAAATTGTGCCTATATATTGCACTTTTATCCCGAACCTGATATGATAATATAATAAAGGCGGTGGCAATTTTGAAAATAGTATACAACGAAGAAAAACTAAGGCGCATATTAAGCGATTTCCATATACTGACTGGAGTCAGTATGTCGTTTATTGACCACAACGGCGAAATAAAAATCAAAGCTGTGTTTAACAACGATTTCTGTTCTACTCTGCAAAAATCACCTGTTCACAGACAAAAATGCGCAAACTGTGATGCCAAGGTTGTTGAAAAAAGTAAGCAAAGCCGTTGTTTTGAGTCGCACATTTGCCACGAAAATCTATACGATGCTGTATTACCGATTGAAAAGGACGATGTTATTGTCGGATATATTATTATGGGTCGTATTAGAATTGAAGGCAGTAATCCCAACGAGGAGGTTGAAAGCAACAGCGAGCTTTTACGTCTGTTCAAGCTGATACCTTTGTTCTCAAGCTCGAAAATAGAAGCTCTTAAAACGCTTTTGTTCGAAATCCTTTTTGCTGACGCAATAACTATTGAACATGGCCCTGTTTTGGATGGAATATTAGCATACATAGACCAATATCTTGCCGAGAATATCCGTGTTGAGCATCTGAGTAATCGCTTTTTCCTTTCACGCAATGCGCTTTATAAGCATTTCCGTGAGGGACTTGGCAGTACGGTCAACGGATATATCACCGAGCAAAGGCTGAAGAAAGCAAAAGAACTGCTGACCGATACCGATTTGACGGTTGAAGCGGTGTCAAGGACGGTAGGCTTTGACAACTATGCTTACTTTTGCAGAACGTTTAAGCGCCACACAAATAAAACACCAACAGAATATAGAAAAGCATCCCGATACTGAACAAGTCCAGTAAAAACGGACAATAGAAAAAAAGAGCCGCCTATGGTAGAATAAAAGAAACTACCATAGGGTTCTTTTTGTACTGTCCGCACAAATTGGGGCAGTTCACGTTTTGGAAAGAGCTTTTTATTTTCGGATTTATTTTTCAATGGTGTGTGTTCCGAGAATCTTGCCATCGGAATCGGTGAACTGAACGGTTATTTCGTTTTCACCAAAGGTATATCCGCAACCGTTAAAGCGGTCTTTATCGGGCCTTGAGCCGATAACAACGGTACACGGCTGACCGTAGTGGTCGGTTTCGCAACCAATTTTACGAACGTCTAAATCGTGTATGTGACCGCAAATCATAACGTGAGGCTTGACGGAATTTTTAAGCAGGTTGCACCACTCGGTGTAAACGTCACCCTCAATGTCAAACGGTGTACTCTTTTGCTTCGTCCAGAGCCTTCATCGGTACGGTGCAACGGTGCAGATCATTCTGTGAACGCATAATGCCGTTGGACTCGTCGTAATAGTAACGATCACCGACCTTAACACGGAAAACAGAAGGCTTTTCAACCTCGACCATAATCTGATAATCACTTTCAACGGCAAAAACGGCAGGTGCGGTTTTAATCATTTTTATTTCCACTTTCGAGTTTATTTAAAAGAGCCTCACAGCCCTCAAAAATATCATTGTAGCAGGTGGTGAAATCACGGCTGTACCACGGGTCGGAAACGTCATCGTTTCGATCTGCAAAGGATAACAGCTTGTGTACCTTATTGTAAGGGTCGGAACCGATTATTCGCATAAGGTTGCGGACGTTGTTGGAGTCCATAACCACCAATAAATCGTACTTTTCGTAGTCGGCACGAGTGACCTGAACGGCAGTTTTACCCAAACAGTCGATGCCGTGCTTTTTGAGTTCCTCACGTGCAGGCGGATAAACGGGATTGCCTATATCACCCCAAATCTCCTCGGTGCTGGTTGCCGACGATTGAACGAGGTATTTATCTTGAAGATTTTTCTTTTTTAATAAATCTTTGAACACAAATTCCGCCATCGGACTTCGGCAGATATTGCCGTGACAGATAAACATTATTTTAATCATATACTTCACCTTTTTCGTAAGAACTCCAACATTACAATAGGCTGTGTGCAGAGCCTCCCTCTGATGAGGGCGTAGGGGCGAACTGTGTTCGCCCGCGGGCGTTCAAAGAACGCCCCTGCATTAAAATATTACACCAAATACCTCAACATCAACTCCACCACAACAACCGAGGCACAGGATGAGAGGGCAACGACAAAGAGGTTGCCACTGAAATATGCGGTGAGAACACCCACTACGAATGCCGCGATGCCCGACCAGATGCTTCCCGTAGCCTCGATAACGGCAGGGAAGGTCATAACCGCCAGCGTTACATACGGAACGTAGTACAAAAACGAACGGATAAACCGACTTTTGATAGGTTTTCTGATAAGGGTCAACGGCAGAACTCGGATTGCATAGGTCACAACAAAGGACACAAGTATGTAGATTATGGCTTTAGTCATTGCAATGTTCCTCCTCGTCTTTAATAGGGAACAGCAAGGCTGCCGAGGCTGAAATAACCACCGTCAGAATTATAATCATTGTACCGTTGGGTATGTCCTTTATATAAGGTACTGCGGTCGAAAGGAAGCTTAAGAGGAACGAAACGATCACAACACCCATAACAACAAGGTTTTTACGGGCCTCGGGGATTATGCAGGCCAAGAACATACCGTAAAGGCTGACGCTGAGGGCACTGACGGCAAGTGTCGGCAAAATACTGCCCACAGCAACACCCAAAGCAGTACCCAACGACCAACAGGGCATAGCCACCGCCATCATTCCAAAATAGTACCAATGGCTGACCTTCTCGGGTCTTGCTATTGATGCGCCAAACATCTCGTCGGTGACGGCTACACCGATCAGCATACGCTGAGGCAATTTTGCTTCGGGGGATAATTTCTGACTCAAAGCGCAGGACATCAAAAGATAACGGGCATTGGCAACGGCCGACATAACGGCAACCTCAATAAACCCTGCACCTGCACCGATAAGGGTGAAAAGGGCGTATTCGCCTGCCGAGGCATTGAGCAGAAGGCTGGCAACTGCCGCCTGCAACGCAGTAAGCCCTGCGTTTTTGGCCGAAATTCCAAGTGAAAACGAAACGGCAAAGTATCCCAATCCTATCGGGATACCCATTTTCATTCCGTTCAAAAATGTGTGTTTTTTATTCATAAGGCGAACCACCTCAAAATTTCCATAACAGTATACCACATTCGTCTGCGGTTTACAAGTCTTTGAGCAATGCAAAAGAAATAGCAAAATGCAAGATTGAAAGAGAGGTTTTGGGGCAAAATATGTAGGAATTGTTAAAATTTCGGAACGTGTTAAAAATTTAACGTTTTGTGCTTGACGGATTGCAATAATTCATATATAATGTCAGTTGTAGAAATTTGGCTTGAATTTCAAGCCGTCAACTATAAAATAAAAATGATTGGAGAATTATCATGACAAAGAATCCTACCGTTCTTAAGTGGCTTAAAGACATGGAAGAGCTCCTTACTCCCGATAAGGTAGTTTGGATCGACGGTTCCGATGAGCAGACTGCTGAGCTCAGAGAGCTTGCTGTCGAGCTTGGCGAGCTTATCAAGCTTAACCAGGAAAAGCTTCCTGATTGCTATCTGCACAGAACCAAGCAGAACGACGTTGCCCGTGTTGAGGACAGAACCTTCATCTGCTCTCGCGAGAAGGAGAATGCAGGTCCTACCAACAACTGGTGCGACCCCAAGGAAATGTACGAGAAGCTTTATGACATCGCACGTGGCTCTTATAAGGGAAAGACTATGTATATCATTCCCTTCTCTATGGGTCCTATAGGCTCACCTCTTGCTAAAATCGGCATCGAGGTAACCGATTCGGTATACGTTGTACTCAATATGCTTATTATGACCCGTGTAAGCCCCAAGGTTATGGAGGTTCTCGGGGATTCTGATGACTGGGTACGTTGCTTGCACTCTCGTTGCGATATCGACCCCGAAAAGAGATACATCTGCCAGTTCCCCGAGGATAACACCATTATCTCGGTCAACTCCGGTTACGGCGGAAACGTTCTTCTCGGCAAGAAGTGCTTCGCACTCCGTATCGCTTCTTATCAGGGTTGGAAGGAAGGCTGGATGGCAGAGCATATGCTCATCTTAGGTCTTGAGAATCCCAAGGGTGAGGTTAAGTACATCGCAGCTGCATTCCCCTCTGCTTGCGGTAAGACCAACCTTGCTATGCTTATTCCCCCCGAGTATCTTCGCAAGAAGGGCTACAAGATCTGGACTGTCGGTGACGATATTTCCTGGATGCGCATAGGCCCCGATGGCAGACTCTATGCTATCAACCCCGAGAACGGCTTCTTCGGTGTTGCTCCCGGTACCAACGAGAAGTCTAACTTCAACGCTCTTGCTTCTACCAAGAAGGGCACTATTTTCACCAACGTTGCTCATTGCAAGAATGACAACACCGTTTGGTGGGAAGGTCTCAATAAGGATCTCCCCGAGAATGCCGACGATTGGACCGGCAAGCCCTGGGATCCCGCAAAGTTCAACAAGGCAGACAAATCTACATGTGCTGCTCACCCCAACTCCCGTTTCACTGCTCCTGCTGAGAACTGCCCCTGCATTTCCGAGGAGTTTGACAAGGGTGCAGGTGTTCCCATTTCGGCTATCGTATTCGGCGGACGTCGTGCAAAGTGCACTCCGCTTGTATACCAGTCCAAGGATTGGGAGAACGGTGTATTCATCGGCTCTGCAATGGCTTCTGAGACCACCGCTGCTGCTGCAGGTGCTGTCGGCGTAGTTCGTCGCGATCCTATGGCAATGCTTCCCTTCTGTGGCTATCATATGGCTGACTACTTCCAGCATTGGCTTGATATGGGCAAGAAACTCGGCGACAAGGCTCCCAAGATATTCAACGTCAACTGGTTCCGCACCGACGACGACGGCAACTTCTTGTGGCCAGGCTTCGGCGACAATATGAGAGTCCTCAACTGGATTATCGACCGTTGCGAGGGCAAGGCAGACGCTACCGAGACTGCTATCGGTTACGTTCCCAAGCCTGAGGACATCGACCTTACCGACCTTGATATGGATATGGACACCTTGAAGTCCATCCTCACCGTTGATAAGGACGTTTGGGCAAAAGAGTGTGCTGAGATTGAAGAGCACTACAAGAAGTTTGGCGACAAGCTACCTTCCGAGCTCCGTGCACAGCTTGAAACACTCAAGGCAGCTATTAAGTGATTTAATATTGCTTTATTTTAGGCTCTCTGTAAAAGCAGAGAGCCTTTCTTGTTTTCTTTAGGTATTTCTTAAACAAAAACGCGATTTCTTTATAATTAAAAAATACTTGCATTTTGTGTGGATTAGATGTATAATAAATCGAAAATAAAATATTTCGTTCCAAAAAAACGCTATGATGAAGTAAAGTAACTGTTTTTAAAGTCCACAGAGAGGTGCACCTTGGCTGGAAGTGTGCCGTCCAAAACAGCAGTGAAGTTCCCTTCGGAGCGGCGGTGTTGAAACTTTCAGTAGGCACCGACGGCAAAGGCACCGTTAAAGGCCGAAAAGAGTGTTTGCTCTTGAGAATTTTGCTCAAGCAAAAATGCGGGTGGTACCGCGGAGTTTGTATTTCACAGCTTCGTCCCTTGTTATCTTTAAGGGACGAGGCTTTTATTTTTGCATTTAACGATTTTATATAGGAGGAAGAAAAATGAAAGAGAAACTCGAACTCTTAAAGTCGGAAGCCCTCGGTGCCATAGCTAATGCCACCGACGAAAAGGCTATCGACGAAGTGCGTGTCAAGTACCTTGGTAAAAAGGGTGAGTTGACCGCAATTTTAAAGCAAATGGGAGGACTTTCTCCCGAAGAACGCCCCATTATGGGTCAGATGGTAAACAAGGCCAAGGCCGAGTTGGAGGACGCCATCAACAATGCATTTGCAGATTTTAAGGCAAAGGCTGCCGATGCAAAGCTTAAAGAAGAAACCTTGGACATTACAATGCCTTCCACACCTGCAAAAAAGGGCGGATTGCATCCCTTGAATGTTGTTCTTAATGATATGATCGACATTTTCCAGTCAATGGGCTTTGACGTTGTCGACGGTCCCGAGGTTGAGACCGACCACTATAATTTTGAGGCATTGAACGTCCCTGCCGATCACCCTGCACGCGATATGCAGGACACCTTCTATTTGGCCGAAAATCTGTTGCTAAGAACTCAGACCTCTGCCGCACAGATTCGTACCATGGAAAACCGTAAACCCCCTATAAAAATTATTTGCCCCGGACGTGTTTACCGTGCCGATGAGGTTGACGCGACCCATTCACCCGTTTTCCATCAGATTGAGGGTCTTGTTGTTGATAAGAACATCACAATGTGCGACCTTAAGGGCGTTTTGGAGCAGTTTGCTCACGAAATTTACGGCAAGGAGACCGAGGTTAAGTTCCGTCCTTCATTCTTCCCGTTCACCGAGCCCTCGGTTGAGGTTGACGTAACCTGCTCTGAGTGTCGCGGTAAGGGTTGCCGTGTATGTAAGGGCAGCGGTTGGATTGAGATTTTGGGTGCGGGTATGGTTCACCCGAGAGTTCTCAAGGCCTGCGGTATCGACCCTGAGGAATATTCGGGCTTTGCTTTCGGCATCGGTCTTGACCGTTTGACCACCACACGCTATAAAATCAGCGATATCCGCCTTTTGTTTGAAAACGACCTTCGTTTCCTCAAGCAGTTTTAAGAAGGGAAGGGTGAATTGAAATGAAAGTAAGTTTAAGTTGGCTTAAAAATTATGTTGATATAGACGTTCCCGTTGAAGACCTTTGCGACAAAATGGTTATGGCAGGCTTTGAGGTTGAGGAAATGATTGACCTTTCAAAGTCTATGCGTAACGTAGTTGTCGGTAAGGTTATCGAAATGGAACGCCACCCCGATTCTGACCACATGTTTATCTGTCAGATAGATTGCGGCACAGGTGAAAACGTACAGATTGTCACCGGTGCACAGAACGTAAATGTTGGTGACCTTGTTCCTGCCGCATTGCATGATTCCGATTTGCCCAACGGTATGCACATCAAGAAGGGTAAGCTTCGCGGCGTGCCCAGTAACGGTATGCTTTGCTCGGGCGAAGAGCTTTGTGTAACCGAGGATGATTACGCTGGGGCAGGAGTTTACGGCATTATGATTCTCCGCGAGGATGCAGGCGTACCTGGTACCGATATGCGTGAGGTTTTGGGTCTTAACGACTACATTATCGATTTTAAGATTACCGCAAACCGCCCCGATTGTCAGTCTGTTTTAGGAATTGCACGCGAGGCTGCTGTCGTTTTGGGCAAGCCCTTTAACGAGCCTAAACCCTGTTTCAAGACCGCTGGTGAAAACATCAATGATTACATCAACGTTGAGGTTAAGAATTTTGACCTTTGCCCGAGATATTACGGCCGTGTTATCAAGAACGTTAAGATTGCCGAGTCACCTGCCTGGATGAAAAAGTGCCTTTTGGCAGCAGGTATGCGTCCTATCAGCAATATTGTTGACATCACCAATTTTGTAATGCTTGAAACAGGTATGCCGATGCACGCGTTTGACCTTCGCGACGTTAAGGACCATAAGATTATCGTTCGTAACGCTACCGAAGGCGAGAAGATTACCACTCTCGATGGTAAAGAGCACACCTTGACCGCCGATATGCTGGTTATTGCCGACGGTAAAGAACCTTCTTGCATCGCAGGTATTATGGGCGGTATGGATTCTGAAATCAAGGATGACACCACCGAGATTTTCTTCGAGTGTGCAAAGTTCCGTCGCGACAGCGTTCGTAAAACCGCACGTAAACTCGGTATGCGTACCGAGGCAAGCGGACGTTTTGAACGCGGTGTTGACATTATCACCGTTGAATATGCAATGAACCGTTGTCTGCAGTTGGTAGATGAGCTCGGAGCAGGTGAGGTTGTTGACGGTAACGTTGACTGCAACAGGGGACTCCCCGAAGCACGCGAACTGAACGTTAAGGTTGCCGATGTTGTGGCATTACTCGGCATCGATATTCCTGCCGAAAGAATGGTTGAGATTCTCAATTCCCTGCAGATTAAAACTACCCTTTCGGATGGTGTTCTTCATTGCCTCGTTCCGTCCTTCCGTGACGATGTTGAGGGCAGAGCCGACATTGCCGAAGAGGTTATGCGAATCTACGGCTATGACCACATCAAGGGCAGCACCATGACGGGTGCTATCGTCCGTGGACGCAAGCTTCCCGAACGTATCAAAGCCGATAAGATTAAGGATACCCTTATTGCCAACGCATTCAACGAGATTGCAACCTATTCGTTCATAGGCTCAAAGGCCATCGATACCTTAAACCTCGCAGAGGACGATGCTCGCAGAAATGCAGTTACAATTCTCAATCCCCTTGGTGACGAATATTCCACCATGCGTACTCAGTTGGTTACAAGTATGATGACCGTGCTTGCTACCAATTACAACCGCAAGGTTTTGAGTGCAAAATTGTTTGAACTGAGCAAGATTTTCGTTGCAAAGAGTCTGCCTGTAACCGAACAACCCGAAGAAGTTCCGGCCTTGTGTTTGGGAATTTACGGCGAGGGTGAGAATTTCTTTACCTTGAAGGGTATTGTTGAGGCCATTGTTGAATCGTTCAGCGATGCGATGCCGACCTATGAAAGAGCTAACGAGAACTATCTCCATCCCGGTCGCAGTGCAGTTATGAGCGTTAACGGTAAGGAAATTGCCACTCTTGGAGAGGTTCATCCCAAGGTTGCCGAAGGCTACGGTATCGACGGCAAGGTGTTTATTGCCGAGATTAAGGCCGACGTTCTATATGGCTTGGAGAAGGCCAAGACTATCTATAAGCCTCTGCCCAAATTCCCTGCAGTTGAACGTGATTTGGCTCTCGTTTGCGATGCCGAAACTCCCGTTGGCACTTTGGAATCCGCTATCCGCGAGGGTGCAGGTAAGCTTTGTGAGGAAATCAAACTGTTCGACGTTTATCAGGGCAGTCAGATTGCCGAGGGCAAAAAGAGTGTTGCTTATCGAGTAACTCTTCGTTCTGCCGAAAGCACCTTGACCGACGAGGTTATCGACCGTGCAGTAAACAAGATGATAAAGAAACTTGACACCGTCGGCGCAACCCTCAGAAGCTAAATAGAATAATACATTAAAAGCGGAGTGAACGAAACGTTCACTCCGTATTCTTATCGCCTGTTGTCAACTTTTTCCTTAAACTTTATTATCCTTTCGGTATTGTTCCGCGGTTTGATCCATTGTGCCTTTAAAAAACCTGCAAAAACTTTTAGAGTCCAAAAAGCCTGTCTTTCGGGCGATTCCCTCAATCATATCATCGGTTTCGCGCAGTAAAATGCAGGCAATCTCAACTCGACGGTTGTTGAGGGCGTTGTGGAAGGTATCGCCCGTGATATTTTTAAAGACCTTACAAAAGTTACTTTTACTGTACCCACACAAACGGCTGATGCCTTCAACGTCCAAAGGCTCATTGTAGCGGTTATAGATCGCTTCAAGCGCAAGGTCGATTTTGTTGACATCCTCGTTACGCTTGCTTTGAATATTGATGATATTCCTTTCCTGAAACAGTTGGAAAAGCAAGGCACTGATTTTATAAAGATTGCTTTTTATGTGCAATTCGGCAAAATCAATATTGTAGTTTTCTTTCAAAATGGCAGTTTGCTTCAGACAGTCGGTCAATTCGCAAAAGGTCCAATGCTTTTCATAATCGGTCTTTTTGATCACAACGCAATCCGACCCTTGCTCCAAAAACAAATCGAAATATTTACCCGACAAAGCAAAGCCAAGCTCGAGCGTTAACGCCCTTCTTTCGGACGGCTCCTAAGGCAGCATGGAGTGTGCCACCATTGACGGAATTTTAACCGACCTTCGTACCAATAGGAAATACATTATGGACGCAATGAAGGGTGTAGCCAAATTTGCTCCGTCCAACGATATTGAGGGCGATTGCGGTACTACTCTTGCTTCCAATTTGACACAGTCGAGGAGGCAAACGATTTCGCCGAAAAGACAGGCGGAACCGTCCCCATAAACACCGGCAAGCACGTTTACCGCAATTGGACTGCCATTATGGAAAAACGCGGTGCATTCAATCCTCTGATGGACCCCTTCAAGATGGAGGCCAACCGCGATGTCGTACCCGATTATAAGCCCGATATGTGCCCTAAGACGCTGGATTATCTTTCCAAGGTGGTTTATATCGGTGTTCGCCCCGACGATGATAAAGCAACCCTCGATGCAAGATAGCAACCTATAAAAAGGCTTTTGGTAAATAACCTTCAATAACATAACCCCCTGCCGATTTCGGCAGGGGGTTATGTTTTGGTTTGTGATTAGAAAAGGTCCTCGAAGTAGCTTTCGATGTTGCCGGCTGTACGGCGACCGATTTCAAAAACCTCACCGTTGGCCATATGGATAAAATAATGGTCGTCAGGGGTCTTTTCCATTTTCAGAATCTGCTGGGGGTTAATCCAAATCTTTCTATCATCGGGAAATTCAATAGTGATACTGCTTGCCATAATATAATCCTCTCTTTCTTTATGTAGCTATAAAGCCTTTATAATTTTAATATATCCTATGTGATAATTCTTGTCAATATTTTTTGCCAATAAAAAACACACTAATAGCAATAATAAACGGAGTAGACAAAACGTCCACTCCGTTTTTAAGTACAAGCGATTAAGTAATATTGGTATCAGTCTTCCTCGACTACACGCGTAACCTCTTCGGCCTGAACCTTGGGGTCGAAGTTGTACATAGGCTCGACATCCTCTTTGCCTTTATTTCTCTTGAGATAGTTCTTGGTGATCTTAACAACCAGTGGAGCGAGCACAAGCACACCGATAAGGTTGGGGATCATCATAAGACCGTTGAAGGTATCGGAAATATCCCATGCGAGAGAAGATGTGAGAACTGCACCGAAGATAACGGTACATACGTGGATAATACGGAAGATAAAGGTGGTCTTGGCGCCAAAGAGGTACTCCCAAGCCTTGGAACCGTAGTGCGACCAGCCGAGAACGGTGGTGAAAGCAAAGAGGAACATTGCAATGGCAATAAACTTCTCACCAATGTTGCCCCAAGAGAATACAGTGTTGAATGCACCACCAACGAGGGTTGCGTCGGTATAGCCCTCTGCAATTTCACCGGTAACAGCGTTAAATGTACCGCCGTTGAGTCCGCCTGCGGTAAGGATAACAAGTGCAGTCATGGTGCAGACTACCATAGTATCTGCGAATACCTCAAATACACCCCACATGCCCTGCTTTACAGGCTCCTTGATGTTGGAGTTGGAGTGAACCATAACCGATGAACCCAAGCCTGCCTCGTTGGAGAAAACACCACGCTTGAAGCCCTGAGTTACAACCTTGCCGATAATGGCACCGATACCGCCACCGACGAAAGCTTCAGGTTTGAATGCATTGACAAAGATGGCCTTGAATGCAGGCAAAACGTTGGCATAGTTTACACCGATAACTACAAGGCTGCCGAGAACAAAAAGAACAACCATAAAGGGAACGATCTTTTCGGCAACGTTGGCGATTCTCTTGAGTCCGCCGAGAGTGATCAATGCAGTAAGAGCCATAATGATAGCACCGAGGATAATGTTGTAGAGTGAAACGCCCTCGAATACCTCGATAGAGGAAAGAGAGGAAACGTCGAAGGCCTGAGCAACGTTGGTAACAATCTTGTTGACCTGACCCATACTTCCGATACCGAAGGAAGCAAGCATGGTGAAGATACAGAAAAGGATTGCAAGAATTCTTCCGACCCACTTCATACCCTTTTTATTGCCAAGACCGTCGCGAAGATAGTACATAGCACCGCCGGACCACTCGCCCTTTTCGTTCTTGCGGCGGAAATAGATACCGAGAACGTTTTCTGCATAGTTGGTCATCATGCCGAAAAAAGCGGCAACCCACATCCAGAAAACAGCGCCTGCACCACCGATACAGATAGCGGCGGCAACACCGGCGATGTTACCGGTACCTACGGTTGCGGCAAGTGCGGTACAAAGAGCCTGGAAAGGAGATATTGAACCCTTTTCCTTACTGTGCTTGATAACGTCTTTCTTAAAAAGACTTCCAAGTGTGTGCTTGAACCACAAGCCGATGTGCGATATCTGAAAGCACTTTGTGAGCAAGGTTATGATAATACCTGTGCCAACAAGGAGAATCAGACCGAAAGCGCCCCAAACGACTCCATTGATTTCGCCGTTGACGTTTTCTATGGCTTTCAAAATTTTGTCCATAGCAATTAACCCTCCTGAAAAATATAAATTAATAAAAAACAAAACAAAAAAGTCGCCCGAAATGGCGACTCCAAAAATAAAGTTAAAATCAGCATTTTATATTTTCATATAAAGTATATCTGACTCTATCCTTTTGCCTGAGAGATTCGGCAGTGTTACCGCCTTGCACCTTCGGCACCCATCAAAATGGGATTCTCCAGAGTCCCCTTGACTTATCGGTCGGCAACCGCCTTCCAAAAGCTTCATCGGGAATTGTTAGGGTGATTTTAACACATTATTCTGCTAAAGTCAACATATATTTTCATATTTCGAGGAATTTGTTAAAATTTTATTTTTTTATGCAGGTAAAGATGATTTGCATTGACAAATTTTGTTTCCGTGATAAAATATAAAAGCAAATTTCAGACGTTTTGAGGGGCTTTTATGACTGTTCGCAATCCGTTTTCAGAACTGAATAGGTTTGAATGGCTGTTGTATATACTGTCGGCCGTTGCCGTCGTTACAACGGGGGTCTTCGGCGGGGGAAACGGGTGGCTCTCGACCGTTGCCTCGTTTATCGGTGTAACGGCATTGATTTTCGTGGCCAAGGGCGACGTGTTCGGGCAGGTACTGACCCTTATTTTTGCGGTGTTTTACGGCATTATTTCCTACTCGTTCGACTACTACGGCGAGATGATAACCTATATGTGTATGACGGCACCCATTGCCTTGGCTTCGGTTATATCGTGGTTAAGATATCCTTACAAGAATACAAACTCGGTAGAGGTTGCGGCAATGAGCCGTAAAAACACCGTTGTGATGTGTGTGTTGACCGTTGCCGTTACGGTGGTTTTTTACTTCATATTGGGTGCGTTCGGTAATGCAAACCTTTTGGTCAGCACCTTTTCGGTAACGACAAGCTTTATGGCCTCGTATCTGATGTTTTTCCGAAATCCTTACTATGCTGTGGCCTACGCTGCTAACGATGTTGTGCTGATAATTCTTTGGATAATGGCAAGTATGACTGATTTGCGGTATCTGTCTATGGTGGTATGCTTTTTGGCGTTTTTGGCTAACGATATATACGGGTTTTATAATTGGAAACAGATGCAAAAATTCCAAAAGCAGTAAATTCAAACAAAAATTGAAGCAAAAATATAGGCAACAGAAAACTCCGAAGTGTTTAAACACCTCGGAGTCTTTTTTAATCAAACATAGGGGTTGAGAGGTAGCGTTCTCCCGAGTCGGGGAGAAGAGCAACTATTGTTTTGCCCTTGTTCTCGGGGCGAAGAGCCAGCTCTTTTGCGGCAAACAAAACCGCACCCGACGAGATTCCGACTAAAACGCCCTCCATACGGGCAAGTGCCTTGCCTTGAGCATAAGAATCCTCGGTCTTGACGGGAATTATCTCATCTATAACGTCACGGTCAAGGTTTTCGGGCACGAAGTTAGCACCGATGCCTTGAATTCCGTGAGGACCTGCTGTGCCCTTAGACAAAAGCGGTGAATCAAACGGCTCAACCGCCACTATCTTAATGTTTTTATTCTGTTGTTTCAGATATTTACCGACACCCGATATTGTACCACCCGTACCGACACCTGCAACAAAGATGTCGACCTTACCGTCAGTATCCTTCCAAATCTCGGGACCTGTGGTTTCATAGTGCACCTGGGGATTTACGGGATTATAGAATTGACCTGCAATTATGGCATTCGGTATTTCTTTAGCCAACTGCTCTGCCTTTTCGACGGCACCCGTCATACCTTTTGCACCTTCAGTCAGTACAATCTTGGCACCGTAGGCCTTCAAAAGGTTGCGACGTTCAATGCTCATCGTATCGGGCATAGTCAGTATAACACGGTAGCCTCTTGCAGCGGCAACCGAGGCAAGACCTATTCCTGTATTTCCGCTGGTTGGCTCAATTACGGTTGAGCCTTCAACCAAAAGACCTTTTTCTTCGGCATCGAGTATCATTTTGAGTCCGACTCGGTCCTTGGCACTACCCGCAGGGTTAAAGCATTCCAACTTGGCAAGTACGGTTGCCTTAAGGTTGTTCGATTTATTGTAATTTACAAGATCGAGCAACGGTGTGTTGCCCACAAGCTCGGTTATCTGTCTGTAGATTTTCATTTCGTTACTCCAAATTTCAGTTTTCGTTGTGTTTCTTTTCGGTTATAGGTATCGATTTGTGCAAGGATGTAAGTGCCTTAACCAAGGGCAGTACAAGTATTCCCGCTATAACGTTACCTATGCAGTGAATAAAGTCAAACGGCAAGCCAGATATAACCCATGGCCAAAACAGTTTCCAATTTCCGCCGAAAAACAATAACACCTGACTTGGCGCATAGAGCAGTCCGAAACTGATTCCGTGCAGACCGCAGACCGCCATATATACAATCAAAGCTATTTCGGGACGCATCTTTTTTGGCAAAAGCATGGCAATCGCCCATAAAACCGTCCATATATATAAGTATGGAATCCACCAAGCTCCAAAGCCACCGAAAATTCCGATTAAAAACACATAAACGTACAGTGGGAACAGGGCTTTCCAACGGTAGACCACCGCAAACGTGACTGTAAACATTGCTATAAGGTGTATATTAGGCAAAGCCTCCATAGCAATGTCGGATAAAAACATCAACGTACCGAACGAAGCGAATAACGCTATCTGAAACAGTAAACGTCCTGTTTTACTCATCTTTCGTGTATTTAAGCCAATATTCTGCGTTGGCGGTTACATCGGTCTTGTCAACACCCGTCATAGCGTATTCATTGTCGATGTAAAAAGCCCAGTATGATTTATCATTATCGTAATTGGCCTCATAGCCGTTTACCTTTTTGATGTATAGCCCGTAGGGACCCTCTTCGCCCTCAATGAGTCCAAATTCGGTTAGGGCTTCACCGACCGTCTTTTTGTCGGTATGGATGCGGTAAAGGTGGTCGTAGCCCTCGTGGTCGGTCATACGGAAGATGAAAGGCACCTTACCGTTGCCAAGGTCCTGAGCAGCAGGACCGTAGGTGTCAGTGGCTTCAATAGGTTTCTCTTCAACCGACGAGAGATTGGATGACGAAACGGTATCATTGCCGTCATCGCAGGATGTAAGTAAAAGTCCTATAGCCGCAATGAGAACGATACAAACAACAACTGATAAAAATCTTACAAATCTTGAGTTTTTCATTTTGTTTGCTCCTTAAATAATATTCCAAAACGTCTTCGGCGCTCGCAAAGAGGCTTTAAGCCTTGTTTTGTTTTTGAACCAGGTCTTCCGACTTCTGCAGAACCTACGTCAACCTTCTCAAAGCAATCGCTTCAATGGTCGTTCCCCTTTTTGCGGCAAAGGGTAGATGCAAATTTCAAAAAGCAGTAACGGCGGCGTGCCCGTATCGGATTTCAACCGATTTCCCTTAGGTTCAATCATTATTTTACCACCATTCTATGAACAAATCAATACACAAAACGACAAAATAAACCCACAAGCGGTCACCGCCAAAAATGTTGTCAGTAAAATGCATTTTTAGTGTGTTGAATTACTAAAATTTGTGCCAAATTTTTCTTGTAAACAAGCAAGTAACGTGGTATACTTAATATGTATATTTATGCGCTTTCATTAGGTGCATAAAAATTTAGGCACTTCATTAGTGCAAAGGAAGGTAATCTTCAATGGAAAAACAGAAATTTTACATCACAACGGCTATTGCTTATGCTTCAAAAAAGCCTCACATCGGTAACTCTTACGATATTGTTCTTGCCGATATGATTGCACGCTATAAGCGTAAAAAGGGCTTTGACGTTCGTTTCCTTACAGGCTCTGACGAGCACGGTCAGAAGATTGAGGAAAACGCAATTTCAATGGATCTTACCCCCAAGCAGTTGGTTGACAACGTTGCAGGCGAGATAAAGTCGGTTTGGGACTGCCTTAACGTCACCTATGACCGATTTATCCGCACCACCGATGCCGACCACGAGGATGCTGTTAAAAAGATATTCAAAAAGCTCTATGAAAAGGGCGATATTTATAAGAGTGAGTACGAGGGTAAATACTGCGTACCCTGTGAGTCGTTCTTCACTCCTTCACAGCTTAAAGACGGCAAATGCCCCGACTGTGGCAGAGATTGTATCGACTCTAAGGAGGAAGCATATTTCTTAAAGCTTTCCAAGTATCAGGATAAATTGGTTGAGTACTACGAAAGCACCCCCGATTTCTTCACTCCTGCCTCGAGAAAGGCCGAAATGGTCAACAACTTCATCAAGCCCGGTCTTTCCGACCTTTGCGTATCGCGCACCTCGTTCAAATGGGGTATCCCCGTTGATTTCGACGACAAGCACGTTATCTACGTATGGCTTGACGCATTGACCAACTATATCACGGGTGTCGGCTACAACCCCGACGGGTCATCTGACGATTATAAGAAATATTGGCCTGCCGATTTGCACGTTATTGGTAAGGACATCGTCCGTTTTCACACCATTTATTGGCCTATTATCCTTATGGCTTTGGGTGAGCCTTTGCCGAAACAGGTTTTGGGTCATCCGTGGCTTTTGTCGGGTGACGACAAGATGAGTAAATCCAAGGGCAACGTCATCTATGCCGACGATATGGTTAAGCGTTTCGGAACTGATGCTGTCCGTTACTATCTGCTTTCCGAGATGCCCTTTGCACAGGACGGTGTTATCACCTACGAGAACTTTATAAATAAGTACAATACCGACCTTGCAAATACTCTCGGCAACCTTGTAAACCGTACTATTGCTATGACTAACAAGTATTTCGGCGGTACTGTTGCAAAACCCAATGCCGATTTTGACGAGTTCGATACCGACCTTCGCAACGTTGCAATCGAAACGGTTGAAAAATATGAAAAAATGATGGATGCTTACCGCAATGCCGATGCCTGCGAGGCTATGATGAACCTTGCACGTCGTTGCAATAAGTATATTGACGAAACAATGCCTTGGAGCCTTGCAAAGGATGAGGCACAGAAGGACCGTCTTGCCGCCGTTATGTACAACCTGCTTGAGGGCATCCGCATTTTGGCTCAGTTGATTGCTCCCATTTGCCCCGAATCGTCCGATAAAATCATTGCACAGATTAAGTGCGATTGCGATGCTTTGGAGTTTGGTGCAGTTGAAAGTTACACTGTCGGTGAGGGTCAGCCCTTGTTCGCACGTCTTGACACCGAAAAGGTTTTGGCTGAATTGGCCGCTGAAGCTGCGGCTGCAATGAAGACTGCCGAAGCCGAGGCTAAAGCAGCAGAGGGTATTGCATTCCTCGACGAAATCACCTTCGACGAGTTTATGAAGATTGACCTTCGCGCCTGCAAGATTGTAGCCTGCGAGCCTATCAAGAAGGCTAAGAAACTCTTGAAGCTTACACTCGACGACGGTAGCGGTAAGGAAAGAATTGTCGCATCGGGTATTGCTAAGTGGTACACCCCAGACGATTTGATTGGCAAGACCGTTATCTGCGTTGCAAATTTGAAGCCTGCCGTTTTGTGCGGTGTTGAGTCCTGCGGTATGATTCTTGCCGCCGATGCAGGTGAGGACGACGTTAAGGTGGTATTCCTCGACGGTGTGCCTGCAGGCGCAAAGGTAAGATAATGGACTTACAGCAGGAATTTTTTGCGCCGCCAAAAAGTATTTTCGACACCCACGCGCATTACGATGATGAACGCTTTGACGATTGCCGTGACGAGCTGTTGAATAGTTTAAAGGACAACGGCGTAGGATATATCATCAACAATTCGACCGACCTTGAGGAGTCGGCCGAAAAGTGCCTTAAAATGTCGGCTGACCACGGTTTTTGCTATACTGCGGTCGGCATCCACCCCGAGAGTGTTGAAACCAAGGAAGCAACGGTTGACGAAGCAAGACTTCGCGAACTTGTGACCGACCCAAAGGTTGTGGCAATAGGGGAAATAGGTCTTGACTATTATTGGTCAACCGAACGAAAAGAACAGCAAAGAGAAGTTTTCCGCCGTCAGTGTATGTTTGCAAATGAACTGAATTTGCCCGTAATAGTCCACGACCGCGAGGCTCACGGAGATACGCTTGATATTCTCAGAGAGGTTAAGCCAAAGGGTAGTTTACACTGCTTTTCGGGTAGCCGTGAAATGGCACTCGAATTGGTGAAACTTGGAATGTATATCGGTGTCGGCGGTGTTGTGACCTTCAACAATGCCCGAAAGCTGGTTGAAACGGTCGAGGCTGTACCGCTTGAAAGACTGTTGCTCGAAACTGATGCACCGTATCTTTCACCCGTGCCTTATCGCGGGAAAACCTGTCATTCGGCATACATCTACTACACAGCAAGTAGGATATCCGAAATCAAGAACATTGATGTTTCCGAGGTATTGAAGGTTACTTCGGACAATGCAAAGACTTTATTTTCTATTAAATAAAAAGGTGGTTTGTTTATGATTAAGTCAACATCATTTGGAATGACTCCAGAGGGTCGCGAGGCCAAGCTGTACAAGCTGAAAAGAGGTAAGTACACTGCCTACGTCACCGATTTCGGTGCAACCTTGGTTAAGTTCTGCGGACCCGACCGCGACGGTAACGATACCGACGTAATTTTGGGCTTTGACAGTGTTGAGCCTTACACCGGTAAGATTGGCTATATGGGTGCTACCATCGGCCGTTTCGGTAACCGTATCGAGGCAGGAAAGTTCACACTTAACGGCAAGGAATATACCTTGGCTACCAACAACGGACCTAACCACCTCCACGGCGGAAATGTTGGTTTCAGCCACCGTATGTTTAACGTCCGTGATATCAACAATCATACCATCGAGTTCAGTCTTTTGAGCTGTGACGGTGACGAGGGTTACCCCGGTAATCTTGATATGCAGATCACCTACTCGTTAAAGCTAGACGGTACTCTGGTGCTTGATTACTATGCAATCTGCGATCAGGATACCGTAATTAATCTTACCAACCACACCTACTTTAACCTTAACGGTGCCGAGAACCCCGGCACAATCAAGAACCACACCCTGCAGATGTCGGCTTCGGCATTCTGCGAGACCGACGACAAGTGCCTTGCCAACGGTAATATTCTTGCCGTTCGCGGAACCGCATTCGATTTCAGAACCGCCAAAAATCTCGGCGAGGTCATCGAGTCGGACTATGCACCTGCAAAATTGGTTAACGGTATCGACCACAACTTTATCCTCGATGGCAAGGGCTACCGTGAGTTTGCCCGTCTTTACAGCGACAAGACCGGTATTGAAATGGTCTGCTACACCGACCAGCCCGGTTGTCAGATCTATGCAGGCAACGTTATGAAGCCACTCACAGGCAAATACGGTGCCGAATACTGTCAGCACGGTGCGATCTGCCTCGAAACACAGGGCTATCCCAACGCAACCTCGTTTGCTCACTTCCCGTCACCCGTGCTTAAAAAGGCCGAAATTTACCGCAGAACAACTGCTTATAAGCTCACCGTTAAATAAGGAGTTTAACTTTCACCAAAAGCAACACAATGTTGACTTTTGTGTATTTCCGAAGTATACTTTTATAAAAGTATAAAGGGAGTGGACCGATTGAAAAAGCAATATGACGTTGCGGCCTTTATCTGGCCTGCTTATACAGGAAAAGAGCCCCGAACTCGTATCTTCTGGCCCGAGGGAATGGGTGAATGGCAGACCGTTCGTGATGCCAAGTGCATAAGAGAGGGTCATAATTGGCCGAGAAAGCCCTTGCTCGGTTTTCAGGATGAGGCCGATCCCGAGGTAATGGAGCAACAGATCGAGCTTGCAACCAAGCACGGTGTCAACGTGTTCATCTACGACTGGTATTGGTTTGATGACCGTCCGTTTTTGGAGCAATGCCTCAACGACGGATTTTTAAAGGCCAAGAACGTTGATAAAATGAAGTTCTACATTATGTGGGCCAACCACGATGCCAACTATACCTGGTGTAAGCATCTTGCCTCGTCAGACGTTGCAAATACCCCTATTTGGCGCGGTGCTGTTACCTTTGAGCAGTTTCAGAAGATTGGTCGCCGTTGGATAGAAAAATATTTCGGTCATCCGAGCTATTATAAGATTGACGGCAAGCCGATTCTGATGATTTACGATACACCTATTTTTGTAAACGGCTTGGGTGGTATTGAAAATGCAAAGAAGGCTATTGAGTGGCTTCGCGAGGAAACCGTTAAGGCAGGTTTCCCGGGGCTTCATCTGCAATATTGTCCGCAGGGCAGTAAACGGTCAATGCTTCGGGTGTTGACGGCAGTGAGCTGAAGGTCGGCTTGAAGGAAATTATCGATACCGTCGGTTATGACAGTCTTGCAAACTATCAGTTTGCCCACATGGTCAATATGAACAACGACTACAACGAAATTTTCAAGTGGGTAAGACAGGGCTGGGAAAATTTCTATAATAATTTCGGCGTTCCTTATTTCCCGCACGTTTCGGTGGGTTGGGATAATTCTCCACGTCATACCAAGTACGGTAAGCGTTGGATATGCACCAACAACACTCCCGAAAACGTTGAAAAGGCTTTCCGTGCCGCAAAGGAGTTTATTGATACTCACTCTCTTCCTGCACCGCTTATCACGGTAAACAGTTGGAACGAGTGGACCGAGTCGAGCTACCTTCTGCCTGATGACCTCTACGGATACGGTTATCTCGAAGCCATCAAGAAGGTCTTTGTCGACGGAGAATAAGTTAATAATGATGGTTGTTTAAAACAACAAACCGCTGTGGTTACAAAATCACAGCGGTTTTTATTTTTTGGGGAGCTGTTAAATATTACTTGACAAATTAAACGGTTAAGCATATAATAGTGAAAATTAAAACGACACAATTGTCAATAATGCGACAAAAGAGGTGATATCTGATGTTTGGTCGCTCGAAAAGATGTAACAATTTTCCTTATTATGAGGCCGAGGAGTATTGCTTCCCTGAGGTGTATTTTGACGTAACGCTGGACGGCAAGGTATCGCATCAGATAGGCAAATATATTGAACAGTCGTTTTTTCACTTTATGCACAAATGGGATAAGTGGCACCTATACAGTATCCGTTATATCTGTCTTGATAAAGTTTTTGAGGAAACCTCAACGGTGCGTATAGTGGTTGATTTTGGTTGGTGCAAGCCTAAAATTATAAAGGCTCTTGTAAAGTATTTGAGAAAAAGCAGTTTGCCGATAACCTCGGTGATGATGCATAGTGAAGGATAAAAAACAGTGTATCGAGGAAATCCTCAATACACTGTTTTGTTTAGTACAGGTCAATTCCCAACTGATTGAGCATAAGCTGAACGCTTTCGGGACTTTTTGCAAATGTTACGGCCGTTACACCGAGGTTGTAAAGCTTTTCGGCATCGGTACGAGTGAAGTATGCACCTGCGGTTGCATTGGTGACGGGGTATTCCCAATTAACCTGAGAAATGTTGTTGACGAGCGACAGAATAGCGCAGGAATATCTTATCACGGTCTGCTCCCACATATCATAGCCGTCAGCAGGCACGTCGTGGGTGAGGTTGAATTTTAAGGTCAGGGAATATGGCTTGGAGTCGGATTGCACCTCGACGGTGTATCCACCGAGTTGTTCCTCTAACTGAAGGAATTTTATAAGGCTTTCGACAGACTCCTTATCCTTAAGGTCGGGGTTTTTCATCCCGAAAAGCTCGGTCGATTTTTCGGTGGCTGTGGTTTTGGCCAGAAGCTCGGAATAACTGCTTTTAGGTGTGCCGTCATTTTTATAGGGTTGAGAGCCGGGCTTCAAGATGGTCACAATCAACCATGGCACGGCGATGAACACCACAAACACGAGAATCACAATGGTTGTGACCAATTTTTTACGCTTTTTGGGGTCCTTAACGGTGCCTTTAAGTTCGTCGGCCTTGCGGTCGTTCTTTTCAAAAAGCATACTGCTATGAACACTAAATTCTTCGGTTTTATTTCTCTTTGCCATATCATACCTCACAAAGGGCATTCTTTATTTTTAAATTATTTTAACATAAACTCATTTAAATTTCAACAGCAAGTACAAAAAACCACTCTTTACATTATAAGGAATATGTGGTAAAATAACTCTAATATAATTTAAGGAAGTGTTCTTTTATGAAAGCAGTTCTCACGGTTGTCGGAAAGGATGCCGTCGGTATCTTGGCCAAGGTTTCCACCGAATGTGCAAAATATAACGTCAACATTCTCGACGTTTCGCAGTCGATTTTGCAGGATATGTTCTGTATGATTATGATTGGTGATGTTGACAAGCTCAATGTTCCTTTTGGCGATTTCAGCGATGCAATGGCCAAAATGGGTGACGAGATCGGTATGAGCGTTCACGTTATGCACGAGGACCTTTTTAACTCAATGCACAGAATCTGAGGTGTACATAAATGTTAGAAACAAGAGATATTCTTGAAACTATAAGTATGATACAGGACGAGAACCTCGATATCCGTACCGTTACTATGGGTATCTCGTTGCTCGACTGTATCGATAGCGATATTGACGTTGCCTGCCAACGTGTTTATGAAAAGATAACAACCAAAGCTAAAAACCTTGTTTCCGTTTGCGAGGGTATCGAAAAGGAACTTGGTATTCCCATTATCAACAAGCGTATTTCGGTTACTCCCATCGCAATGGTTGCCGCTGCTTGCCGTTCTAAGGATGTTGTGAAATTCGCTATTACCCTGGAAAAGGCAGCACGTGAGGTTGGTGTAAACTTTATCGGCGGATATTCGGCACTTGTTCAGAAGGGCTTTGCCGCAGGTGATAAAGAGCTTATCGAAAGCATTCCCGAGGCTTTGAGCGTTACCGACCATATCTGCTCTTCGGTCAACATCGGTTCAACCAAGACAGGTCTTAATATGGATGCTATCGGTATGATGGGTAAGGTTGTCAACAAGGCTGCCGAGCTTACTGCCGACCGACAGTGTATCGGTGCTGCAAAGCTGGTCGTTTTCTGTAACGCTCCCGAGGATAACCCCTTTATGGCAGGTGCTTTCCACGGTCCGGGCGAACCCGACTGTGTTATCAACGTCGGTGTTTCGGGCCCTGGTGTTGTTCGTGCTGCATTGGCGCGTCCCGAGGCTCAAGGTCTTGACCTTTCGGGAGTTGCTGACCTTATTAAGCGTACCGCATTCAAGATTACCCGTATGGGCCAGCTCGTTGCTCAGAGAGCAAGCGAACGTCTTGGTGTTCAGTTTGGTATTATTGATTTGTCCTTGGCTCCCACTCCTGCGGTCGGTGACTCGGTTGCACATATTTTGGAAGAAATCGGTCTTGAATCGGTTGGTGCCTGTGGTACAACCGCTTGCCTTGCAATGCTTAACGATGCCGTCAAGAAGGGTGGCGTTATGGCGTCCAGCCACGTTGGAGGTCTTTCGGGTGCATTTATCCCCGTAACCGAGGATGCAGGTATGATTGATGCCGCAAGAAGCGGTGCTTTGACAATAGAAAAATTAGAGGCTATGACGGCCGTTTGCTCGGTCGGTCTTGATATGATTAATATTCCCGGTGATACCCCAAGCGAGGTTATTTCGGCAATTATTGCCGACGAAGCCGCAATCGGAATGGTCAACTCCAAGACTACCGCCGTCCGTGTTATTCCTGCCATCGGTCTTTCGGTTGGTGAGGAGCTTAATTTCGGCGGATTGCTCGGCTCGGGTCCCGTAATGCCCGTAAGCAAATATTCTCCTGCCAAGTTTATTTCGCGTGGAGGAAGAATCCCTGCACCATTGCAGAGCCTTAAAAATTAACCTTTGTTTTTTAAAGAAGATACCGACTGTTTCCTTTAAAAAGTGAAGCGGTCGGTTTATTTTATTAGTGATGTTACGCACAAATAAAGTATTTTGCTTAATAAAGTTAAGTTTTGAAAGAGTTTGCTTGACTATTTTTAATTTTTTTAGTAAAATATTGCCTAATAACTTAAAAATGTAAAGATATCGCCCAAGAATAAGGTGATAATACGAAAGAGGTCGATTATGTCTGAAAATAAGTATAGTATTCCTGAAGGGTATTTTAATGCCCTCAGCCACGAATACATAAAGCACAACACAATACCTGCATCCGATTTTGAGCGTCACAACGTCAAAAGAGGTTTGCGCAATTCCGACGGTACGGGTGTCCTCGCAGGTGTTACACAAATTTGTAATGTTCACGGTTATCTGCTTAACGAGGGTGAGCGTATGCCCATCCACGGAGAGTTGACCTACCGTGGATATTCAATCGAGGATTTGGTTGATAACTGCATTAAAGAAAACCGATTCGGTTTTGAAGAGGTTGCATACCTTCTTATGATGGGAAAACTTCCCACCGAGCAGGAACTTAAAGAGTTCAACAACGTTATCGGCTCGATGCGTATGTTGCCCGATTACTTCGCCGAGGATATGATTCTGCGACTCCCCAGCCGCAATATTATGAGCAACCTTTCGCGTGCTGTCTTGGCACTTTCTCCGTTTGACGAGAAGGCTGACGATAACTCAATCGAAAACAATCTTCGTCAAAGTCTTGAACTTTTTGCACGTTTCCCGATAATCGTTGCTTATGCATATCAGGCTAAAAAGCATTTCTATGATAAAGAAAGCCTTTATATGCATTTCCCCAAGCCTGAGCTTTCTACTGCTGAAAATATTCTTCACATCATCCGTCCCGACTCAAGCTACACCGAGGAAGAGGTGCATCTGCTTGACCTTGCACTGATGCTTCACGCTGAGCACGGTGGCGGTAATAACTCAACCTTTACAACACGTGTTTTAACCTCGTCGGGCACCGATATTTATTCTGCAATCGCAGGCTCGGTAAGCTCACTTAAAGGACCTAAGCACGGCGGTGCCAACATCAAGGTCGTTGAAATGATGGAGGACATCAAGGAGAACGTCAAGAATTGGTCCGATGAGGGTGAGGTTGCCGATTATCTCCGTAAGATTCTTAAAAAGCAGGCCTTTGACGGTTCGGGACTTGTTTACGGTATGGGCCACGCAATTTATACCTTGTCCGACCCGAGAGCAGTTCTTCTTCGTCGCAGTGCCGAGGATTTGGCCATCCAGAAAGGAAGAATGGATGAACTTAAATTGATGGATAAGATTGCCGAGCTCACCCCCAAGCTGTTTGACGAGATTAAGGGCAACGGCAAGGTTATCTGCCCCAACGTTGACTTCTATTCCGGTTTTGTTTATTCAATGTTGGGACTCCCTGTTGAGATGTATACTGCGTTGTTTGCAATCTCACGTGTTGCAGGCTGGTGTGCTCACCGTGCCGAGGAACTTTTGACCGGTGGTCGAATCATCCGTCCGGCATACAAGAGTACCGTCCATCCTTTGAGCTACGTGCCAATCAATGAACGTGTTGAAATCGACCCGCACAAGGCCGAGCTTTCCAAGATAAAGCACTTATTCTAAAAAAGAAACTCCTTACTGCAAACGGTAAGGAGTTTTTTGTTATGTTTTATTATAGAAGCGGAATAATGTTTTCGTCTTCAAGGATTGCATTTTCGCCGTTTAAGATACGGATGATATTCGGAACAGAGTGTTTCGCGATAACCTTGAAACCTTTTTCGTTAATGTGGTTGTTGCCGAAGCCAAAGAAGCTGTCACGGCAATCGCGGTATTCTTCGGTAGGTGGTACTTTAAACCAACCGTCCTCATTTAACGTCGGATGATTGAAATAGGACAAAGCACGGGTGACGATATAAGCGTTTTCGGTACGTGTGCAAAAATCCTCCTGAGCTCGCATTACGTCGGCTATTGATTTTACACCAAAATATCCAACGCGAATAATAAAGAATTTAGTAAAACCGAGTTTTTGGGCTTTTTGCCACAACTCACCCAATGCAATAAGATAGTGGTTGTAGCAATCAGCACTTAGAGCATCACTCTCGCCCTGCAACCATAAAAGAATCTTATCCGATGTGTCATCCTCGAGGAACTTATCGGCTGATTCCTTGAAAAAGTTCTTTACCTTTTGGTCGAAATAATCGGCTGCACCGCCTTCAAGGTAATATCTTATAGGAGCTCCGCCTTTGGCAATGTGGGCATAACAGCAGGGGAATCCGTTCTCTTCAAGCGCCTCTACAACAAAGGGTGCAAGACAGGAACCCATAGTGGCGGTTTTTTCACTGAAAGCATTGAAACGCTTGACGGTTTTTTCCTCATCACTGTCAAGATTAGCCATTGAAGGGCAGAAATAGGTGTTCTTTTCGTAATCGGTAAGACTGCTTTTATAAAAAGGCATAGTAATGTCGCCGTAAGCTGATTTTATATCGATATACGAAAATTCACCCGACGGGAAACCGTATTTTTTGAAAGTTCCAAAAGGCTCACCCATTCTCTTGGGCTTGTGCAGATATTCGTAAGAATTTTCAAAATTAATTTGTTCACTTTGGGGGTAAACAGAGGCACCCATCATATTTGATTGGCCTGCAAAAACAAGCAAAGGACGTCTTGCCATAATATCACCTATACAAATAATTATAACATAGGGGCGAACTGTGTTCGCTTGAAAGCGTTCACAGAACGCCCCTTATTGAGTCGTTCTATATCGGAATTAACGGTTAAGCTTTGCCAACCGAACCGAAGAGCTCCATCTTTTCCTTAACGGTAGCTTTGATAGCCTCAACACCGGGAGCAAGAATCTTTCTGGGGTCGAAGCCCTTTCCCTGAAGATCCTTGCCTGCTTCAATGTACTCACGGGTAGCAGCGGCAAATGCCAACTGGCACTCGGTGTTGACGTTGATCTTGGAAACACCAAGAGAGATAGCCTTCTTAATCATATCAGCGGGGATGCCTGTGCCACCGTGAAGAACGAGGGGCATAGCGCCGGTGAGCTGCTGAATGGCATCAAGGGTATCGAAGGAAAGACCTGCCCAGTTTTCGGGGTACTTACCGTGAATGTTGCCGATACCTGCGGCCAACATAGTAACGCCAAGGTCGGCAATCATCTTGCACTCTTCGGGGTCTGCAACCTCACCGGAGCCGATAACACCGTCTTCTTCGCCACCGATAGCGCCAACCTCTGCCTCGAGAGAAAGGCCCTTCTCCTCGCAAATTGCAACCAATTCCTTGGTTTTTTCGATGTTTTCCTCGATGGGGTAGTGAGAACCGTCGAACATTACGGAAGAGAAGCCTGCTTCAATGCATTTCTTAGCGCCTTCATACGAACCGTGGTCAAGATGAAGAGGAACAGGAACTGTGATACCAAGCTCGTTAATCATGCCGTTAACCATGCCGACAACGGTGGTGTAACCGCACATGTACTTGCCTGCGCCTTCGGAAACACCGAGAATAACGGGAGAGTTAAGCTCCTGAGCGGTCAAAAGGATGGCCTTGGTCCACTCAAGGTTATTGATGTTGAACTGGCCAACTGCATATTTGCCGGTCTTTGCTTTATTAAGCATTTCTTTTGCAGATACTAACATTTAAAATTCCTCCAAAGAATTAATTTGCAGTTATATTTTACACTTTTTAACACTTAAAATCAAGTGTTAAGGTGCAATTATTTATACAAAGGATATTTTGCGCAGATAGCGGCGACTCTTTGTTTGATTTCGTCCTTTTTGTTGTCGAAATCCTTAATGCAGAGAGCGATAACCTTACCGATTTCAACGAAATCTTCTTCCTTAAGACCGCGGGTGGTTGCGGCAGGGGTGCCAAGACGGACACCGCTGGTAACAAACGGCTTCTCGGGGTCGTTGGGAATAGCATTTTTGTTGGCGGTAATGTTAACCTCATCGAGACGGTGCTCAAGTTCTTTACCTGTTACACCTGTTCCGCGAAGGTCAAGCAACATAAGGTGGTTGTCGGTGCCCATAGATACAAGGTTGATACCCTCGGCGATAAGCGAGCCTGCAAGAGCATCGGCATTCTTCACAATCTGCTCCTGATATGCCTTGAATTCAGGGGTGAGTGCCTCGCCGAAGCAAACTGCCTTACCTGCGATAACGTGCATCAAGGGACCACCCTGATTTCCGGGGAAAACAGCCTTGTTGATAGCCTTGAATATTTCCTCGTCGTTGCAAAGAATCATACCGCCACGGGGACCGCGAAGGGTCTTATGAGTGGTGGTGGTAACAACGTCGGCATACTTACAGGGGTTTATGTGCAAGCCTGCAGCTACAAGTCCTGCAATGTGAGCCATATCGACCATAAAGAGAGCACCGACCGACTTTGCAATGTCAGCAATAACGTCAAACTTAATCTCACGCGCATAAGCCGAAGCGCCTGCAACGATAAGCTTGGGCTTGCATTCCTCAGCAATCTTTCTCATCTCGTCGTAATCGATATAACCGTCGTCGTTTACACCGTAAGGAACGAAGTTGTAAAGCTTACCCGAGGAGTTTACGGGAGAACCGTGGGTGAGGTGTCCGCCATGGGCAAGATTCATACCCATAACGGTGTCACCAGGCTCGAGAAGTGCCAAGTAAACTGCCTGATTGGCCTGAGCACCCGAGTGGGGCTGAACGTTGGCAAAGTTTGCACCGAACAGCTTGCAAGCACGGTCGCGTGCGATATCCTCAACGATATCAACGAACTGGCAACCGCCATAGTAACGCTTGCCGGGATAACCCTCAGCATATTTGTTGGTCAAAACCGAACCCATTGCGGCCATAACTGCGGGAGAAACAAAGTTCTCCGAAGCAATAAGCTCGATGTTCGACTGCTGACGGCCAAGCTCTTTAGCCATTGCAGCACCGACCTCGGGGTCTTTGGAACTAACAAATCCTACCGAATCCATAATATCCGAATACATTTTCATCATCCTTTTTTACGTATGTTTTAAATTAGTATCCTAATCGGTATTAGTATACATTAAACGTGGGTAAATTTCAATAGGTATTTTCGTGATAGCGTGATAAAAAAGCCTTTCCAAGCCGAATGCTCGAAAAGGCTTTAAAATCATCAATATATTAACAGTATACCATAAATCGCATTGATTGACAAGCGGTGTTTTAATATTTCTCCGAAATGCACAAAGCTAAGCACATAATATCGTATAAATTGTCAATTACCGATGATTGGTAAACTTTGGTATAATATATACACAGATAATATCTGTAAAAATAAAATAAAGGAGTGACATTTTATGTCAAAGAAATCATTGTAAAAGTTGTTGGCGTTGTGCTGTCGCTTTTGATTTTGCTAACAGCATTGCCCTTAGGTGTATCGGCCGCAGACACAGCCACGGTGACACCCGAAGCAGGAAATGTCACCGAAAAGATAACCGAAACCACTAGGGGACAGCGTGTGCCAGCCGAAGAGGGCGATAGCCTTTATACTATCGTTACTGATAATGGTGACGGTACACACACAATGACCCTTTATGACCATCCAGTAAAATTTGTTGATTCTACGGGTAAATTGCAGGACATTTCGCTTGAAATAGCGGCAGCGACCGACGGGTCTTACAAAACTAAGGCTAACGATATTCAGACAGTGTTCCCGAAAAGGATATCCGATGGCATAAGTCTTTCGGGCAAGGGGGTCAGCGTTAAACTGACTCCAAGCGTGGTGTGTTTAGAACCTTGACCATCAACGCTGAGGATTTAGGCAATATTATGTATGGGTATGTAGGACGTGCAACAGGCTTTGGAGATATAACGCTTTATTGGGGCGGCGGTGTCGCTAAAACAGGCAGTATGAACAATGGAGACGTAAACACTCCGCCGTTGTATGGCGATGATCAAAATGATCACGATGCCATAGAATTAGGCTATAATATGTTTATTTCTGATTACCCTGATTATCCGGAGATAGGTTACAACGGAATTCCTATTGAAGAAGGTATTTTAGCCGAATTGGCAGATAAGGTTTTTTAGTTAATTGAACTGTTTAATGATGGAGTTGATAATATGAATTTTAGGTGGAAACTGAAAAATATTTTAATGGCAATCATTTGTTGTGCGTGCATTTGTATCGGCTGTGTCGCTTGCGGAGGAGAGAGAGCAACGCAAGACCTACCAAATGCATATACTGATGAGGAGGTTATAGCGTTGTTTCAGGAACACAAGGAATTATTCCTGAAACTGCCAAAGATATGTGAAAGCGAGAGGTTTTGGGAGTTAGGCAGGGCACATAAAACTGCCACCTCAGCTTCGCTTATTTATCCATTGAATAAAACTGATGCTTTGCACGTGTTTTCCACCGAGGATAAGAAAGTCATATGTGAGTTTTTTGAAACGCTAAAGCCATATATGGTATCGGTACGTTATCAAGAATATTTAGAAATTTCATTCATTAACGAGGACCGATCTGCAACATATAATATTTTTTATCAATACGGTCGCACAGAAGGCGACAGGTATCCGTTAAAAACTCCTGAATCTAATATTTTTAGAAAGGCTAATGAAAACGGGAACGTATATAAAGATCTGAAGCAAAATGGATGGGGATTTTATTATACTGTCAAGGTGAATTCTTATGAGGCGTATTCTCAAGACAACGACTCAGGGATGAATAATATAGATTAGTAAGTATAACTGCGCCATATAACCGGTGCGGGAGACACAGTGCAATATTTGATATATTAACTTTTAGTGATGAGGTGGAACAATGAAAAAGACAGTCTGTTTATTTGTAGTATTTATGTTACTATTCATAGTTGCCTGTAACCATAAATCAGTCGAAAACACATCATCTTCAAAGAGTCAATACAAATTCTATTCGGAGGCTACTTGGGGAGACCAGCACATCTTTTCAAGATATCAAAAACGCGAAATTATGGAAGGTATCCGGTAATAATGAGATAATTCTAGACGACACATTAAAAACAAAGAAGTTTGAATTGCACGGAGATTCATTGGAACTTGAATACACA
>JAZTYO010000002.1:0-13326 GCA_045636945.1 Acutalibacteraceae bacterium
GTATAAACACAAGATATTGTGTTTTAGGGGTTGACAAATTCCAATATCTATGTTAAACTCTAAAATGCACCGTTCCCCTTTGTTTCGGTGTGTTTCTGTCTAAACTATATATAGAAAGGACTTTACGATGAACGTTCAAGGCTATCAGAAACTAACATTGCTTGACTTCCCCGGTAAAATGGCCTGTACCGTGTTCACGGGTGGTTGCAATTTCCGCTGTCCTTTCTGCCACAATGCCTCTTTGGTAAACGACCCTTTGTGCTACACCTCCTCTGCCGACGAGGTTTTACAATATTTGGAAAAGCGCAAGGGTATTTTGAACGGTGTGTGTATCACGGGCGGTGAGCCTTTGCTTCAATCCGATATTATAGATTATATAAAAAAGATAAAAGACTTAGGCTACTCGGTAAAGCTTGATACCAACGGCTATCTTCCCGACCGACTTGAAGAGCTTTTAGATACAGGTCTTGTCGATTATGTTGCAATGGATATAAAAGCCTCAAAGGATAACTATTCAAAGGCAACGGGGATCGACATTGATATAGAAAAAATTGAAAAAAGCGTTGAACTTTTAAAAAACAGCAACATTCCATTTGAATTTCGTACCACAGTTGTAAAAGGTATACACTCTGTAGACGAATTTGTGAAAATCGCAGAATGGATAAAAGGCGCCAAAAAATATTTTCTGCAAAAGTATAAGGATTCGGGCGATATTTTGGGAGACGGTTGTGACGGTTTTTCGGACACTGAAATGGACGAAATTCTTAAAAAAGTTAAGGTCATTATTCCCGAAGCAGAAATTCGGGGTTGATATACACACGGCACTATAAAATCAAAAGAAATTTAAGAAATGGGGAGTAGAAAAATGTATCGCGTAAACAAACGAGACGGCAAAATCGTAGAATTTGACATTGCCAAAATTTCAGATGCTATCACCAAAGCGTTTGAAGCCTGTGAAAGACAGTATAATCCTAATATTGTTGATTTTTTGGCTTTGAAGGTCACCTCTGACTTTGAGCCCAAGATTGAGGACGGAATTGTAGCCGTTGAGGACATTCAGGACAGCGTTGAAACCGTGCTTGTTCAGGCAGGTTATGCCGACGTTGCCAAGGCTTACATCCTTTACCGTCGTCAACGTGAAAAGCTCCGTAATATGAAGTCCACCATTCTGGACTACAAGGAGATTGTTGACCAGTACGTTAAGAGCACCGACTGGCGTGTTAAGGAAAACTCCACCGTTACCTATTCGGTCGGCGGTCTTATCCTTTCCAACTCGGGTGCCATCACCGCTAACTATTGGCTGAGTGAGATTTATGACGACGAAATCGCCAAGGCTCACAAGAATGCCGATATCCACATTCACGACCTTTCTATGCTGACCGGTTATTGCGCAGGTTGGTCCTTGAAGCAGCTTATCGAGGAAGGCTTGGGCGGTGTTGCTGGTAAGATTACCTCTGCTCCTGCAAAGCATCTTGCAACCCTTTGCAACCAGATGGTAAACTTCCTTGGAATTATGCAGAACGAGTGGGCAGGTGCTCAGGCATTCTCGTCTTTCGACACATATCTTGCACCGTTTGTTAAGATTGATAATCTCAGCTACGATGCCGTTAAGAAGTGCATCGAGTCCTTCATTTACGGTGTAAATACTCCTTCCCGTTGGGGTACTCAGTCTCCGTTTACCAACATCACCCTTGACTGGACCGTTCCTCACGACCTTGAGGACGAGTACGCAATCATCGGCGGTAAGCGTATGGACTTCAAGTACGGTGATTGTAAACGCGAAATGGATATGGTCAACAAGGCCTTCATCGAGGTTATGATCGAAGGCGACGCCAACGGCCGCGGATTCCAATATCCTATCCCCACCTACTCTATCACTCGTGACTTTGACTGGTCCGAAACCGAGAACAACAAGCTGTTGTTTGAGATGACCTCCAAGTATGGTACACCTTATTTCTCCAACTACGTTAACAGTGATATGGAGCCTTCGGACGTTCGTTCGATGTGTTGCCGTTTACGTCTTGACCTTCGTGAGCTTCGCAAGAAGTCGGGTGGTTTCTTCGGTAGCGGTGAGTCCACCGGTTCTGTCGGTGTTGTCACCATCAACCTCCCGAGAATTGCTTATCTTGCAACCGATGAGGCTGACTTCTACAAGCGTCTTGACCATATGATGGACATTTCGGCACGTTCCTTGAAGGTAAAGCGTACCGTTATCACCAAGCTGCTTGACGAGGGTTTGTACCCCTACACCAAGCGTTACCTCGGCACCTTCAACAACCACTTCTCAACTATTGGTCTTGTCGGTATGAACGAGGTTGGTCTTAATGCAAAGTGGTTAAGAAAGGATATGACCACCGAGGAAACCCGTCAGTTTGCCAAGGATGTTCTCAACCATATGAGAGAGAAGCTTTCCGACTATCAGGTACAGTACGGCGACCTTTACAACCTTGAGGCAACTCCTGCTGAGTCCACCTCTTACCGTCTTGCAAAACACGACCGTAAGCATTATCCTGATATCATCTGTGCCTCTGAGGGAGACACCCCTTACTACACCAACTCCTCTCACCTGCCCGTTGGCTTCACCGACGATATCTTCACTGCCCTTGATATGCAGGATGAGTTGCACACCCTTTACACCTCGGGTACTGTTTTCCACGCATTCCTTGGTGAAAAGCTTCCCGATTGGCAGTCCTGTGCAAATTTGGTAAGAACCATTGCCGCAAACTACAGACTGCCTTACTACTCGATTTCTCCGACCTACTCAGTATGTCAGGACCACGGATATATCGCAGGCGAGCAGTTCACCTGTCCCAAGTGTGGCAGAGAAACCGAGGTTTACAGCCGTATTACCGGTTACTACCGTCCCGTTAAGAACTGGAACGACGGTAAGTCTCAGGAATATAAGGAGCGTAAGACCTATAATATCGCAACCTCCAAGCTGACCCACAACGGTCCTATGGAGAGAGCTGAGGCCTGCGCTTGTGAAGAAAAGGCTGCAACCTTGGCCGACGGTATCTACCTCTTTAAGTCGGCAACCTGTCCGAACTGTAAGATAGCTGAATCCTTGCTTGACAAGGCAAACATCAACTATCAGAAGGTTTTGGCCGAGCAGAATGTCCAGTTGACCGAATCTTTGGGCATCAAGCAGGCACCTACCCTTGTAGTTGTCAAGGATGGAGAACTTGAGAAGTTCACCATGGTTCCCAACATCAAGAAGTTCATTCAGGCTAACGCTTAAACAATACTCCAATCCCATTCGTAGAGGGAGGGCCTCCCAGCCCTCCCCTATTTCTTTAAATCACGAGGTGTTATTTATGTATGATATAGTTATAATCGGTGCAGGTCCTGCAGGTCTTACCGCCGCAGTTTATGCCCGTCGCGCCAACAAATCGGTGCTTATTCTTGATAAAGCAGGCTTTGGCGGACAGATTATGTCCTCACCTAAGGTCGAAAACTATCCCGGTTTTGAGTCGATCAGCGGTAGCGAGCTTGCCGATAAGATGCCCGAGCAGGTTTTGGCTCAGGGTGCCGAGGTTGAGATTGACAACGCGCTTGAAATCAAAGATAACGGTGCTACCAAAGTTGTTATTACCGAGGACGGCAACGAGTATGAATGTAAATCGGTAATCATTGCCGCAGGTGCAGAGCATCGCCATTTGGGACTCCCCAACGAGGAACGCTTTATCGGTGACGGTATTTCTTTCTGTGCCGTTTGCGACGGTGCTTTCTATGCAAATAAGACGGTTGCTCTAATAGGTGGCGGAAATTCCGCCTTGCAGGAGGCTATTCTGCTCTCCGAAACCTCTAAAAAGGTTTACGTCATTCAGAATCTCGATTTCCTCACGGGTGAACAGCGTTTGCAGGAGATTCTTGCCAATCGTGGCAACGTTGAGGTTGTTTTGGGCACAGTTGTCAAGGCAATCAACGATACCCCTACTTTTAGCGGTATCACCCTTTTAAAAACTGCCGACAATTCAGAATCAGCCCTCGACCTCGACGGTATGTTTGTTGCGATCGGTTTGAAGCCCGAAAACGAGGCCTTCAAGAATGTTGCCGACCTTGACGGTAACGGATATATTGATGCCGACGAAAAGTGCCTGACCAAAACTGCAGGAGTTTTTGTCGCAGGTGACTGCCGTCAGAAAGCAGTACGTCAGGTAACTACCGCTACTGCCGACGGTGCTGTTGCCGCAATCAATGCCTGCCGATATATCGACAGTCTTTGAGCAATTTAATACAGTTAAACCAAATAACACAAAGCCCCTCGATTTTTCGAGGGGCTTTACTTATCTGTTGAACGATTTTAAGAATTTATCCGACTGTGTTCTGTTTGAAAATATAAGAATATTTTTGTCATGGTATTTTTCGAGCAAATTCATTATCTTTGGTCTGCTTTCGGTGTTAAATTTCTTTACAAACGCAATAAACTCGAGGTCATCCTCGGTTTCGGTCCAAGGCATATCGGTTCGTGGTTTCCCCTGCCTTGCTCTTATGCCATCAAGACAAACCTCAAACGGAAAATCAAGGAAAACAACCGTGTCACATTCCTTCATCCTCATTTCCATTGTGGATGCATAATTTCCGTCGATTATCCACTCATTTGTTTTTAAAGCTTCGGACAACTTTCTAAGAAAAACCGATTTTTTAATTGTGGTCTTGTTGGCGTTCCAGAACATCATATCCAAATGATACAGTTTAATTCCTGTAACCTTGTGTAAAGACCTGGAAAAAGTACTCTTACCACTTCCAGGACAACCGATAACTATAATCTTTTTCATTTATTATCCTGCGCCGACTCACCAACGTCTTCTTGTTCTTCCGATTTTGCGTACTTTATATATTCATAGGTTGAATGCTTGCGAACCCTTTCGCACATTACCTCATACGCAATATCTCTCAGTTCTTGTGCTGCTTCTTTTTTGCTCAACTCGGGATTTGGGTAAAAAGGGCCGTCAGCATAGGTGACAATCTGCGGTTTTTTGAATAATCTTCTTTTTTGATAACAGTTAGTCAGTACAAACATTGGTTTGTTATACTTTGCAATATATCCAAACGATTGATAATCAAACGGACGAATCCCTGTATAATACGGCCAAACGTGAGCCTCGGGATATACAATAATTGCGTGACCTTGCTCAAGTCGGGCTTCGATACAACGAACAAATTCTTTCTTTTCTTCAAAATTACTGCCCAACGGAATAACTCCGTAGGCCTGCATTCCCAAACGAAGTCCTCTTACCGAAAGCACGTGAGGATGGCTAATTATAAAACACTTTTTAGGCCAAGCACCCAACTGACCGATATAAGAATCACTTTGTACCTGCGTATGGTTGCTGACAATGAAGTAGCCTTCCTTTTTTATCTTACGAAGCACCTTGCGGTTGGCAAATTTCTGATGGTTATATAACTTTTGGAGCATATAGATAACAGGTATCATAATGCCGTAGTAAAACAAAAACTCAAATATTTTGAAAACCCAACTCGTGCGCATATATTTGTAGCCTTCGCCCAAGGGTCTGAGCTTGATGTTAAGACCTGCAAAATCGTCGTTTAACTCGTCTTTGTAGTATATAATTTTCTCTTGCGATTTCAAAGCCTCTCATCTCCTTGCCACAAAAGTGTCACACAACGTAAAACTTATTTTACCAAAACACTCTTAGAAAATCAACCGTTTTCCCAAAATTGGGTCAAAAATAAACTTGTGGCTGTTTATTTATATATCGTACTCGTATTTGTCGTCGATAAGAATATAATTCAAGTTATGTTGTTTGGCGAGTGACAAAATTTCAGCATTGCCCTTGACAGCATCTTCAATAGTAAAATCGTCGTCCAAACGCCTTTCGATAACGTTTGCAAAGCCTTTTATATCGTCAAAATGATTACGAATATAGTTTTCGCTCATGATAAGACAATAGTATTTGATATTGTCAAGATAGTGCTTTTTAAAATCTTTTTCATAACAAATAGGAATATAGCACCCCTCAATAATAAGGTTCTGCTCGTTTTCAATAGCAGTTTTTATAATCTCGCGGACTATCGGCCATAGGTAATTAGTAAGTTCCCCATCCCCACTCAACGGTGTGAGCCTTGTGTTACCACTTCGTATAAGCCCCATTTTCAAATGGTCTATTGATAGATACGGATATTTGTATTTCTCAAGTAATCGTTGCGCAAGTGCCGTTTTTCCAACGTGCGATGCACCACTGATTAAAATAACCATCACATCCACCCTCAAAATATTCAATATATTATAACTTTCGGTTATTGGTTATTGATTATTGTAACACACTTTAAGCTAAAAATAAAGACAAAAATCCCCACCGATTTTGATATGCACCCCAAAAGTTAACACTTTTGGAGAGGATATCATTTCTGTGGGGATAAATTGTTTATTGGGTTATGAATTATTTCCTATCCTTTATAGCAGCCTGTGGTGCTATACACAAAAGGGGGAATTATATAACGGTATCAAATTTTTAGCTATATAAAAACATATTATTGTAAGCAAGAAAACATTATGGTGTTAGAGCGCAAGATACTTACTATATTTTCCTAATATTTTCTTTCCTATATAGATACAAATAATATTTAACAAAAGAACTATCATAGCATTTATCGGGTAAGGCACAATCGTTGAATAGAAGGGTATGCGTGAAAGAACGTCCATAACCGCAATATGAGAAAAATAAATACCAAAGGAATTATCCCCTAAAAGTTTCAACACCTTTATATTTTTATAACTATCTGAATTTATATAATTATATATCACTAAGCAAAAAAATGCACCAGCAAGAAGTGACGTTAATTTAAGTTGTGTACCTGCATTTGCATCACCTTGGATGTGGTAAAATAATCCCTCGCAAATTTGAGCAATAATGGAAACGCTCCAAAAAATATATAGTTTTTTGTGTGGTATATTAACCCTAATTAAATTATTACCAATCAAATAGCCAAGATAAAAATATGTAAACCATCCCAAACAGGAAACACTCATGACTATCCGTATATATGAGTGTATTTCCATCCCTGTAACCAATGGTATTGAACGCATGAACACTATTTCTATCGGTGCAATAACAAATCCCCAATATTTGTATCTTGATTTTGCTAGCTTGTTAATAAGAGGTATTATAAGTGTGAAAGTACAATATACAAAAATATAATACATTGGCGCACATGCTTTTGCCGTAATAATGTTTTTTAAAAATGCAATAGGGATATTTGCAAGATTGTTAATGTTATACATTACTGAATAGATGAGCGTCCAAAGAATATAAGGTATTAAAACTTTTATTATTCTTTTTTGGGGATTCCAGTTTGATGTCGTGGACATTAAACCACTGATAAACAAAAATAGACCAACACAAAAATTTAAAAAGGGTCTGCAAAAAACTTGTGTAAGCCCAGTTGGTGTATTGTGTATAAAGACAACTGCTATTATTGCTAACCCTCTTGCAATTTGAATTTTGTTGCTTTGTTGTGATGTAAGCCTCATACCAAACCTCCGTTGTTTTTAATTATTGTACCACTTCTTGCCACAAATTGCAATAAATACAAACTATCCGCCCGAATTTCTTCGGGCGGATAGTTTTACTTTATAAAGTTGTCAAAAGGCAAACCTTTTTATCGTCAAAGGGACAAATTTTTTTATCCTCATTCTCTCTCACTTTCTCTCCATTTGACCCGCCCTTTTCTTCCTCTTTTTCTCCAATTTTTTCTCCGTATCTCTCATCATCGGGTCAAGTCTAATGAGAATTTGCGGAGTGCAATTTGGAAATTAAGAGGCTCATTTTTTCTCCCGTTTTTTCACCCTCCGTCCGAGACAAAGGGAATTAAAAGGAAAGAATGGGTTAACAAAGATAAAATGTGAAAGAAATGGAATGACGCTGATGTTAGCGTAGCTTTCTCAGCGTTGAAATGCCCATTTTATGCGGTTTTATTGAGGTTTGCCAGTGCATTAGCAAAGGTTAACGTGTCACAGGAAAAGGAAGATAAAGAAGGAAAGAAAAGGATTTCTTATGGATTTCCAGTGCATTTAGAGTTGCTAGTGCACCCATAGTTAGTGCAGTTTTGTCGGTCAGTGTTTTGACGTGCTGCTAGCGCAATGAGTCCTGTCAGTGCATAAAAAAAGACCCTGCGTACCTAAAAGGTACACAAGGTCATTTTTCACGTTATTATCTTGTTTTTTCTTTTTTCTCTCACGCTAAAAAAGTTTGTCCTTTTTTGGCGGGTTGAGATTAAAAAGGGTTATACAAGAACAATAAACCTAATTACTTAGATTCTTTAATAGCAGCCTGTGTTGAGAAGAAGTAAAGGGGGTATTTGGTGCAAAAGCAACATTTGCCTTTCCTTTTCTGCCCTCAACATCACAAGAAATGGCATTTTCGGGTGAATATCTCATATACCAATCAAAGCCGTCTTTTGAAACAACGACCTTTTCAACAAAGGCATCAACAATTTTGTCGGGAACGTCGTTTTCCGTATCAAATACTGCATAATTGATTAGAGTATCTTTTAACACAGACAATCGCTCTGTAACATTTTCAAGGGGCATTTCAACATTGGTGTTTCCAGACGTAAGTTCTTCCAATTTAGATTCTAATGCCTTTATTTCGCTCTCTGTTTTTTCCACCTTGGTTAGATACATTACCTTTGTTAGTTCTCCGTCTGCTCTCATGTCCATAAAACCCTCAATTCTATCTTGTAACTTATTGATTTTTGCTTGTATCTCTTTGATTTCTGTATTGGTCTTTAAAACATCGTCGGGTGTATCGTTAATATGCTTTTCAATCATTGAAGATGCAAGTTCAATAACATCGTCTATTTCAAGGGGTGCATTTTCAAATATGGTTTTAGCCATCATTTGCAATTTCCACTCTTGAATCATAGGAGTATCGCAAATGTCCTCTGTTGATAGACCTTTGTTCTGTCGTGTTTGCACGGTCCCTGTGTGTATACTGTCGTAACATTGATAACCATACTGTGTACCAACGGCAGACCTATTCCATTTACGACGGTTAAACTTATGACCGCAAACACACCTTAACAAAGTACACCATACACTTGTGGGCGGCCTAATGCCCTTGGGTAATCGTCCTGTTGCAACATAAGGCATTTCTTGTCTGCGAGCCCCTAACTTCTCTTGAACACGGTTAAAATCTTCTTTGCTGATAATAGGTTCGTGTTTTCCCTCAACGACTATGTTTTCAACCTCACCGTAATTCACTATCTTTTTTTGGTCCAAATATTCGGGAACATACTGTTTGCGATAAACCATTGTTCCACAATAAAAAGGGTTCTTGAGAGTTTTTGAAATTACCGATACAAACCATTTGTTTTTTCCTGTTGCGGTTAATCGGCCCTCTTTTTCCAACTCATATTTGATTTTTTCAAGTCCCCAACCACCGAGATACCAATCAAAAATCATTTTCACTGTTTTTGCTTGTTCGGGGTTAATGACCATTTCCACAATTTTGTTCTTCTCGTCAATAGGGGTTACTTTTCGGTCGTAACCTAAAATGTTGCCGTTTCCGTAAATAACACCATTTTCCATTGAAATCTGCTGACCGCACTTTGCACGTTCGGAGGTCTTTCTTGATTCTTCTTGTGCATTGGACGAAGCGTCTGCTAATTTCTTTTCGTAATTTCTTGCACGAGTGTCAATATCTTCAAGCACAAAATAAATATACTTTTTGATTTTTCGCAAATCACGTACATGTTGAAGTGAGTCAATCGTATTTCTTGCATAACGGGAAACTTCTCTTGTTACTATCAAATCAAACTTATCTGCATAAGCATCTGCAATCATTTTATTGAATCCTGCTCGTTTTTTGGTTGATGTTGCCGTAATGCCCTCGTCAGTATACATTTCAACCAACTCCCATTCGGGATGTTGTGAAAATAATCTCTTATACCATTGAACTTGATTATCAAATGCCAACATTTGAGCTTCGTGTTTAGTGGAAACTCTTGCATATATGGCAACTCTTATTTTTTTACTCATAATTTTACTCCTTAATTAGTTTTTTCGTTTGTATTAAACTTGGTAGTATCGACTATGTTTTCATAGTCTTTCAAAATATTCTTAAAGATGTACCTTGGTAGTAAATCATCATCCGTTAATTGTTCAATCATTCTCAAAGCAGCGTACACCTTGTATTCGCTGCTACTGCCTATTTTAATTACCTCCTTTACAAGTTTTTTAAAGTATAGCGCGTATATTTTCAAATGTCAGCCACCGATTTCCCGACCATTGCCGACCAAAACGGAGGCTGATTGTTTTTAATTAAAATGGTAACGAATTATCGTCAATGCCATCAAATAAAGATAATTGCTCAGATTCCGTTTCGGGTTCAGCAACCTGTTCGGGAATATCGGCAACGGGAGTCTCGTCAATAATTGGGTTGGTTGACTCGGTAAATTCTCTTGGGGCAAGAACTATATGCCTTGCAATATAATCTGTTTTACCATTGTAAAAATTTTTGATAGCAAGAACAACGAGGAATCTGCCTTTTGCATTTTCAACCAATTTTTTATGATTGACCCCTATTGTCTGTGCAAAGCATCTTACAGAAACAAGTGGAGCATTTATTCCACTATCTTCTGAATTGGCCTTGAACGAAACAGAATTATATGTCCCTTGGTCTGTAACACTTTTTACATAACCTGAAAAGACATAATATTCTTCTTTGACATTATCTTTTTGAAAAATCTTAATAGGGTTAATATTTGCCATTGCTTTGTTCTCCTTTCGTCAGAATTAGATAAAAAAAGAGGAATCGCACCAAGATAGACCAATGCCTTTCTTGGTGTACAATTCCTCCAAAAAGTATTTAATTCCTCCAAAAATATAGAAACACAGCAACAAATTGGTGTGTTTTTATCACTCCTACTATAAAATATAATGATATTTTTTAATTTGTCAATAGTTTGGCAAAAAAAGTTTTACGACCCTGCCGACAGGTAAATTTTAATGATATCGCTGCGACCTTCAGACCCGTGGCCCAATCTAATGCAGGCATCCTTTTCGGCCTGTGATTTGGCGGCATCGGGCGAGAGTCCCTGTTCAAGATAGTGGTTATATTGCTTTTGGCAATACTCCTGAATCGCAAATTTTCTAACCGAGTGATTGCCTGTTTTGAAAATTGCTTTACCACCAATCGTCTGCGACTTAACAGTTATTCCCAAACGATGCATGCGCCTATTCAACCATCTATTCGCAGACCCTTTTTTAATGCCACCAAAAAGCAAAGAATTCGGGTCCTTGTTTGAAACAAGAGAACGGCATAGTTTGTAAAACTCCTTGTCTTGAATGGTAAAAGAACGGTCCCTATTTCCCTTATCGCCGATAATTCGGATACCGACTGCGTAGTTCGGACCGAACGTCAAATCACGGCACATAAGTTTCTCGATACTATTAATTCTGGTTGCACAGAATGACGAGAAAAGAAAATAGTTACTTGAATCACAGGGTTTAACGATTGATGCCTTTACCATTTCAATTTCTTCTTTTGAAAGGGCAAACTCGCGCGGGCTTGTCTTATCAATTACTAAATCGCCCTTGACCGTTGTGGAAAAATCGGTGTGCAGACCAAAGTGTTTATTTACCACGTGCGATAATTTTGTTAGGTTGCTTTTGTATGTTTCAAGGGTTGATATACTGCACCCATTTTTCGCACAATGGTCCAACCACGATTGGCACATATCTGCGGTAATCGCTTTTACTTGTTTGATGTCATAATGCTCTTTGATATAACCACTCAGACTATGTGCGGTATCAAGCAAATTGCTTCTTGCCGAAAAACTGTATATTCGCCAAGGCTGCTCTTTTTGTTCTGTCTGCGATTTTTGTGAATGCTTGTCTATGTGCTTTTTGAAACAAGCGGTGTCGTTTATAGACGACTCAAACTGATAAAACAATGACTTTTGTTTTCCCATATATTTTGCTCCTTTCTGTAAAAATAGTGTCTTGTGTTATCGGCATTGTCGGTTTCGGTGTGTCCGAAACCGTTAATGCCGATAACGAGGACGATTTTTTGAAGCGAAAACCGATGTTTTCGCCCGTGATTGCTATTTGTTCAGAATAAGCAGGCCTTGTGCCTACCAAACAGGCAACGGACATTTCCTGTTGCCCAAATCCACCCTCATCGGTGGAGTGTCAACCAATTCATATAGCAATAACGAATTAAGATTGACAATATTACTGTTGCTCTTATTGTGTCTTATTCAAATGGTGCGAAGAACAACAGTAATAGGTTTTGACCTTTTGGTCGGTTTAAAAATTCCACCTTCGTTTAAAATTGATGTGTGTGTAATAAAGTTAAAAATTCCTCCTTCTCTAAATGTAAGTCATTAAGACATTTAAAGAATATGGAACTTTTGAAACTAAAGCAAGAAAATCTTTTAAAAAGAATTTGCAACCAACAACCATTATTATTTATCTAACTTTTTCAAAATCACTATAACTTTTAAGGATAACTCTTTTCAATTCAAATCATTTTTATCACTCTGTTTAAGACTCAAGATTTATATGATTCTCTAGTAATCTTATTAATTATATAATTAATAGAAATCTTATAACTTATAATGATTAGATATAAACATTATAAAAATTATGATGTTTCCCGAAAAATTGAGAAACCCATTGATAATTAAAAGGTTTTGTGTTATACTGTAAGGGCTACACATCTGAATAGGCACAAGTTGGGGGAATACTATTTGGTAAAAATGTATTCTCTCTCCCTGACTTTGTGCAGATGTGTTGCAACATTGTGGGAAGCATTTTTCGGTGCGTCTCTTAATGGGACGCACTTTTTATCTTATTTGAGGAGATTATTATTATGTTTAGTTACGACAACATTGGTGGAAAAATTAAAAGCTGGGCGAAATGGATATTCGCAGTTGAGGCAATCGCCGCAGTAGTCGGCGGCTTTATTATTGTGGATCAAGATGAGGATATGATACTTCTTGGATTGCTGGTTGTTGTCTTTGGTCCTATTGTTGCGTGGGTGTCTTCCTGGCTCTTGTATGGTTTTGGTCAATTAATTGAGAACAGCGATATTATCGCAGAAGAATACAATCGCAAAAACGAAAAGCACGAAAAGGTTGTTGCCAAAAACAACGCAAAAAAGGAAGCTCAACGCCGTGAAAAAGCTAAAGTTATTATCGCAAATCCAGATATTGCTGATGTCGAGTATATTGATATCACTTGTCCAAACTGCAAAGAGGAATTATCCTATATAAAAGAGCAACTTAAAAGCGGAGATGTAATTTGTCCAATGTGCGATACTCATATATCCTTATAATTTTTGGATTTTATAAATGACT
>JAZTYO010000003.1:0-15359 GCA_045636945.1 Acutalibacteraceae bacterium
GTTTCATACTTGATTCCTCCTTCGTCTTTTTGTTGTGGTTGGCAAACCCACTTCTATTTTAGACGAAGGAGGATTCTTTTTCTACTCATAGCTAAAGCTTTTTGGAACTACCAGCACTGCTGGTAGTATTCGTTACACAAAAAGAAAGACACGCTGTAATGCGTGTCTTTTCTTTTTCAATGATATCCGTTCCTGTGGAACGTGTGAAATATTGCTATGCAATATGATATACGTTTCGCGTGTGAAATATACCTTAGGTATATGAAGGAACGGATTTTATTTCACATTTGCGTTAGCGAAATATATCATACGGCAACGCCGTATATCATATCGCGAAAGCGATATATCATTTTATCTTGCGTCTCCACAGCTTTTTGTGTTTTAATTATTAACGTATTGTATACGCTCTGTGGCTGTTTTTAATGGCTGAGTTTATCAACATACTCGCGCATTTCAGCCTTTGATTTAATGGAATGTGTGCCGTTTATCACTTCCTGCTTTTGACTCTCGCTCATCATTGCAAATTTTTGCATTGCTTCGGGGTTTTGAGCAAGTATAAAAGAGAATCCCAACGGCATTTCATCACGTTTCATAGTTGTCACCTCAAAATTATTTTGATTATATTTTGCCTTTTTGTGCAGTCGTAATACCCGTAAATTTTTGTATTTAAATAAATGTAAGACGAAGATTTTAACGACTCTGTTAAGCCGAATATACTATCCAAATCTTGCACGCAAATTGTTTTTGTGGTATAATATATACAATAAATTTTTGTTAGAGGATCTTATGTGGTATAACGAAAGTGTGATTTATCAGATTTATCCGTTTGGGTTTTGCGGTGCACCAAAGCAGAATGACGGTGTGCTTCAATCCCGAATTTTAAAGGTCAATGATATTGTCGACCATCTTGCAAAACTTAACGTCAACGCAGTCTATTTTTGCCCAGTTTTCGAAAGCTCGGCACACGGTTACGATACTGCCGATTTTTCAAAAATCGATGTCCGACTCGGCACAAACGATGATTTTAAGGCTGTTTGCGACAAACTGCATCAAAACGGCATCAGGGTTATCCTTGACGGTGTTTTCAACCACGTTGGCCGAGATTTCTTTGCCTTTAAGGACGTTAAGGAAAAGAAATGGGATTCACCCTATAAGGATTGGTTTCACATCAGCTTTGACGGCAATAGCTCGTACAACGACGGTTTTTGGTACGAGGGTTGGGAAGGTCATTACGAGTTGGTAAAGCTCAATCTTGACAATCCTGCGGTCAAAAGCTATCTGTTGGACCGTGTCGGTGAGTGGATAGAGTATTTTGATATCGACGGTCTGCGACTTGATGTTGCCTATATGCTCAACCGTCAGTTTATGCGTGAGCTTAATTCGTATTGCCTAAGTAAGAAAGGCGATTTCTTTCTGGCAGGTGAGATGATACACGGGGATTACCGCGAGATTATCCGCGACGGAATGCTTCATAGCGCCACCAACTATGAGTGCTACAAGGGAATTTATTCCTCTTTTAACACAATGAATATGTATGAGATTGGCTTCTCGTTGTGTAACCGTTTCGGCAGTGAGGACTGGTGTATGTACCGTGGACTTCAGCTCATCGGCTTTGTCGACAACCACGACGTAACAAGGCTTGCTTCGGCACTTATCAATAAAAAGCATATTATTCCGTCCTACGGTATACTGTTCGGCATGCCGGGAATTCCTTGCGTTTATTACGGAAGTGAATGGGGAATAGAGGGCAAAAAGGAAAACGGTGATGATGCGTTGCGACCCGAAATAGACACCGTGCAGTTTAACGAGATATCCGAGTTTATCTCGAAGGTTGCCAAAATTCACCGAGAAAGCAAGGCACTGTGCTACGGCGGTCTTAATATTCTTCACCAGACCAATCATCAGTTGGTTTTTGAAAGAGCGTTTGAGGATGAGAGGGTCATTGTGCTTATCAATGCCGCCGAGAACGAGTACGTTGCACATTATGATGCCAAAGCAGGCTGCGGAACTGAGCTTATTACGGGTCAGCACTTTGATTTAGGCGCGGGAAGCAAAATGCCACCATATTCGGTACAGTATGTGAAGTGTTGATTGGCATAATTTCGGCAAATAATCAAATATTTGACATTTTTAAAGTGTCTAACTGCTTAACTATTGCGACAGATTTTTAGCGAAATCTGTCGCTTTTTATGTGCTTAGAATCATAACTATCAAGTGTATTGACACAGGTTAAAGAATAATTTAAAAAAATGTGAAGAAAGTTACAATAAAAGACGCGTAACGTATAAAACAAGCGTTTAGTTTCATTGACTTTTCTGTTGCTGAGTGATATAATTATGAGGAATATATTATTCGTGGAATAGTATGAATTTTTGAGTTTCAGGAAAAATAATTTATGGGTAAGGGGTAGTTTTGATGGAGTTAAAAATGAATATTCCGTTCTCACCTCCGGATATGTCCGAACTTGAGGTCAACGAGGTTGCAGAGGCTTTACGTTCGGGTTGGATAACGACCGGCCCCAGAACCAAGCAGTTGGAAAGAAATATAGCAGAATACATAGGAACTGAAAAATGCGTTTGCCTTAATTCGCAGACCGCTTGTGCCGAGATGGCATTGCGGGTATTGGGTGTTGGTGAAGGCGATGAGGTTATCGTACCTGCTTATACATATACCGCATCGGCATCGGTTGTTTGCCATGTGGGTGCGACCTTGAAGCTTATTGATTGTTGCAAGAACGGTTACGAAATGGACTATGATGCATTGGAGTCGGCCATCACCGAAAAGACAAAAGCGATTATTTCGGTCGACCTTGGCGGTGTTCCTTGCAATTACGACCGCATATTTGAGATTGTTGAAAACAAACGTGATTTGTTTAAGTCAAATTCAGATATTCAAAAGGCACTTGGCCGAGTTGCTGTTATGGCCGATACCGCACATGCCTTCGGTGCAAGCCGTAAAGGAGTTATGGTCGGTAACATTGCCGATTTTTCTTCTTTCAGTTTTCACGCCGTAAAGAATCTCACAACGGCCGAGGGCGGTGCTCTTACTTGGAGAACTATTGATGGAATCAGCAACGAGGATATTTACAAGAAGTTGCAGCTTTTGAGTCTGCACGGTCAGTCAAAGGATGCTCTTGCCAAGACAAAACTCGGCGCTTGGGAGTATGACATTGTCGGACCTTGGTACAAATGCAATATGACCGATATTGCGGCTGCTATGGGTCTTAAGCAGTTTGAAAGATACCCCACAATGCTTAAGCGCCGTAAGGAAATTATTGCGAGATATGATTCGGCCTTAAAGCCGTTGGACGTTGAGGTGCTCAATCACTACAACGAAACATACGAGTCGTCAGGCCATCTTTACTTAACAAGAATTCCTGATATTTCTTACGACCAACGCGGTGAGATAATCACCAAAATGGCCGAGAGGGGAATCGCCTGCAACGTGCATTATAAACCCTTGCCGATGCACACGGCATACAAGAATCTTGGTTTTGATATCAAGGATTTCCCCAATGCATATAAGCAATTTAAAAATGAAATCACACTTCCGCTTCACACCCGCCTTACTGATGAAGAGGTTGTGTATGTGGTTGAGAATTTCGTTGAGATAGTTAAGGAGTACATATAATGGTTTACCGCTTTTTCAAAAGGTTTTTTGACATAGTTTTGTCGCTTATTGCATTTCCTTTTGTACTGCTTGTGATTATCGTTTTCGGCCCCATTATCTATTTCACCGATAAAGGCCCCGTTTTTTACAATGCGGAACGTTTGGGCAGAAAGGGCAAGACCTTTAAGATGTATAAGCTTCGTTCAATGAAGGTCAATTCGCCAAATCTTAAGGCGGGCGACGGTTCTACATATAACGGAGAAAACGACCCTAGAGTAACAAAAATTGGAAAATTTATGAGAAAGACAAGTGTCGACGAAATACCTCAATTTTTGAACGTGCTGAAAGGCGATATGAGTTTTATTGGACCTAGAGCACATCTGACAACCAATTACAAGGGTTATGAGTTGCTTGATGAGCCACATAAAATCAGACTTGATGTGCGCCCCGGTATTACCGGATACAGTCAGGCATATTACAGAAATTCTGCAACTTCTGAGCAAAAGTTAAAAAACGATGTTTTTTATGCTGAAAACATTTCGTTTTGGTTGGATGTTAAAATTTTATTTAAAACGGTTATTTCAGTAGTAAAAAGAGAAAACATTTATGTTGATTCACAACCTGCACCTGTTGCAGAAAAACAGGCTGAGGCGGTTGAAACATCAAATGAAAATGTAGAGGTTTGAGTACAATGAAAAAATTGCTCATTATCGGAGCGTCTATACTTCAATTGCCTGCAATCAAGCGTGCTAAAGAGTTGGGATATTACGTAGCGGTCATTGATTATGACCCGAATGCAATCGGAATCGAGTTTGCTGACGAGTACTTCAACGTCAGTACCATTGACATCGAGGGCGTTACAAAAACTGCCGAAGAGTTTAGACCCGACGGAATAATGACCCTTGCAACCGATATGCCAATGCGTTCCATCGCGGCAGCTTGTGAAAAGCTTGGACTTTCGGGAATCTCTTTTGAAACTGCAGTAAAATCCACCGATAAGGGTGAGATGATAAAAGCGTTCGAGAAAATGGGTGTCGAGCATCCGTGGTATCACATAATATCGTCGGTTGACGAACTTAATGCGAAAATAGAAAAAATCACCTATCCCTGCATCAGCAAACCTACCGATAACTCAGGAAGTAGGGGAGTAATGCTGATACACAACGAGAACGAACTTCGTGAAGCTGTGGAATACAGCTCATCTAACGGACGAAGCGGTTCGGTTATCGTTGAGGAATATATGCAAGGACCTGAGGTAAGCGTTGAGATAATCACCGTTGATGGTGAGCCTAACGTTTTACAGGTGACAGATAAACTTACAACGGGAGCACCGCATTTTGTCGAGATGGGACATAGCCAGCCTAGCAGGCTCGGTGAGGAAAACCTAGAAAAGATACGCGACCTTGCAAAAAGAGCGGTCAAAGCGGTAGGAATAAAGAACGGCCCCGCACACGTTGAGATAATCCTCACAAAAGAGGGTCCCAAGATGGTCGAGCTTGGTGCTCGAATGGGCGGTGACTGTATCACAACTCACCTCGTTCCGCTGTCGACCGGAATCGATATGATAGAAGCCATGATAAAAATTTCTTGTGGCGAAAAGCCTGATATTGAACCCAAATTCCAAAAGGGAAGTGCAATAAGGTATCTTTCAACCGGATGCGGAACGATAACCGCTATCGACGGAGTTGAGAAGGCTCAACTCGTTGACGGCGTGAGAGAAATTTCACTGGTCAAAAAGGTTGGAGATACTGCGGGTGAGATTGGATCAAGCACCGACAGAGTTGGATTTGTGATAGCACAAGCCGATACGGCAGAAAAGGCCGTTTCGACCTGCGAAAAAGCACTTAAACAAATAACTGTTTCGATAAACTGATTTATTTACGGAGGGTAAATATGAATCTGAAAGGAAAAAAGTTGCTCATCTTGGGTGGAACGTCTGCCTCATATGACCTTGTGCGAAATGCAAAGGAAATGGGCATATACACCATCGTTACCGACCCTAACGAAACCAGTGTTTCTAAAGAAATCGCCGATGAAACAGCCTTTGTCAGCACTGCCGATATTGATGGTATTGTTGCGTTGGCCAAGGAAAAAGCAGTAGACGGTATTTTCTGCGGACCGAGTGAGTTCAATCTCCGTAATGTTATAAAAGCTTGCGAGAAGTCGGGTCTTCCTTGCTATACGACAATGGATGTCTGGGATAGATGTGCCAACAAGGACGAATTTAAAGAATATTGCCGTAAGTACGGTGTTGATTGCACCCCCGAATATGATATAACGCGTGATACCCCCAAAAGTGAGCTTGAAAAGATTGATTATCCCATTATTATAAAGCCCGTTGACGGTTGCAGTTCGGCAGGAATCACTGTTTGTTATAATGCTGATGAGGTTGCACCCGCTTTGGAAAAAGCTTATGCTGCCTCAAAGAAGGGTAAGATTATTGCTGAAAAATATATTCAGAACGACGGTGAGATTTTCAGCGTTCGTTATATGCTCCGCGACGGTGAGGCATATCCCTATTTTATGATGGATACCTATGTTGCCGACCCGATTCACAGAACAAGTCTTATCAGCGGATATACCCATGCACCTTCGAAGTATGCCAAATACTATATGGAAAATATGGACCAAAGTGTCCGCCGAATGCTCAAAGGAATGGGCCTCAGAAACGGTTCCGCGTTTATTCAGTCTTTGCCATGCGACGGAAAGATTTATTTCCACGAAATGGGCTACCGTTTGAGCGGCGGTATGATTTTTAAACTGACCGAGCCACTCACCAATGTTCACGATATGAAAATGATGTTGAGATTTGCTGTTGGCGGTGGCAGTATTACCGAAGAGGAAGCCGCAAAAATCGACCTTGAGTGTCACGGTAAAATTGGCGGTCAGCTTATGATACCGCTGAATGCAGGTACAATCGGACGTGTTGAGGGTGTTGAAGAAATTAAGAATCACCCTGCGGTTGTCAACTATCTGCAGTATTACAACGTTGGCGATACTGTTGAAAAACGCGTTATCGGCACACTCGGTCAGCATTTCGGCAGAATAACCTTCATTGTTGATTCACCCGAGCAGGAAATGGAAGCGATAAACTTTTTCCAGAATACCGTTCGTGTATATGATACCGACGGAAATAGAATGAACAATCTGCAGTTTGATGTTAAAAGATTCAACCGCTGATCGAAAGGAATCTTAACGATGAAAATACTATTCTTGGTAAGCGGATTCAGAAAACCTAATCCTTCGTGGCATCTTATGAAGGCTTTAATGGAGGATGTGTTGGATGCAGGGGTGAAAATCCATGCTGTTCAGCGCGTTTATCCCGAAAATGCATTGCCGGCTTTTCCCGATTCGATTTTAAACCACGAAAATTTTACTTATTCCGAAATCCCTGCCGAACATGTTGACAAAAAGAAGTTTATCAAGCGTTATCTGGAGGCTATCGGGTACTCCTGGAAGCTCAGAAAATATATCAGAAAAAACAATGATTACGATATGATTTTTATTCAGTCGTCAATTAACTCGTTTTTCAATATATGCTTTGCCAAAAAGTTTGCAAAAAAGCGTCCAATTGTTTTCAACAGTCAGGATATGTTCCCGGGAAGCGCTATTGCTAACGGCTCCATGCCTTGGAAATGGATGCAAAAAATCTTTTATGCAATGCAGCGTCATGCTTACAAAAAGGTCACAAGGTTTACCGCAATTTCTGAGGATATGAAGGTAAAACTTATTGAACAGGGTGTTCCTGAGGAGAAGATTCGCGTTATCGTCAACTGGTATGACGATGCGGCGGTCAAGGAGGTTGCTTGGGAAGACAACCGCTTTGTAAAGCAGGAAAATATGTCTAAAGATAAGTTCTACGTGCAGTATGCCGGCACAATGGGTACAAACTTTAATCCCGATATAATTCTTGACGTTGCCGAACGTTTGAAGGAAAACAAGGATATTGTGTTCCAAATGATAGGTGACGGTGTTCGCAGAGCGAAGTTTGAAAGCGCCGCAAAAGAAAAAGGCCTTGATAATATCGTTTTCCTGCCGTTGCAACCGCAGGATATGGTTGCTGACGTTTACAGTGCGTGTTCTGTTTGCCTTATACCGTTAAAACGCGGGGTTATCGGCAATTCAGTGCCCAGTAAGGCAGGTCTGCTTATGGCGTGTCGCCGTGTAATCGTCAACTCGGTTGATAAGGGTTGTGACTACGGCGAAATGTTCGAGCGTGAGAAGATAGGCTTCTCGGCGGATATTGAGGATGGAGAAAAGATTGCTCGCGACATTCTCTATCTTTACGAAAATCCTAAGGTGCGTGAGGAATACGCCGATCGCGCCAAAGTTTACGGTGAAAAGGAATATTCAAGAACCGTAAACACAAAAAAATATATTGAACTGTTTAAGGAGTTGGGAGAAAAATGAAGATTGCCGTTTTGGGATTTACCAAGGTGAAATATCTGACGTATATGCATTTTTATCTCAATCAGATAGATTTGAGTCAGAATGATGTGCACCTGATATATTGGCTTCGTGACCATAATCCCGATTCGGAGATTCCCAACGGTGTGACAGGTCATGCCTTTGACTGTCCTATGTCGGACGCGATTCCGCTTACCAAAAAACTCCCCAAAATCCTTAAATACGGCCGTTTCGCCAAAAAGGCTCTTAAAGAAATCAATCCCGATTTTCTTATAGTTCTTCATTCCACAACAGGCGTTTCGATATACCGGTTGCTTAAAGGAAAATATAAAAAGAAGTATATCTTTGATTACCGTGATGTTACTTATGAAAGAAAATCGTTTTATCGCAAAATGGTTGGAAAGATAGTTGATAATTCGGCGTTGTGTTTTACAAGTTCGGATGGTTTCAGACAGTTTTTACCCGAAAATGCAACTATTTTAAACAGCCATAATATATCGAATACCGAGTTTCACGAGGATGCCAAAAAGCATTATTCGGCCGAAAAAAGCACCCCTATCCGAATATCGTTCTGGGGTCTTATAAGAAACCGTGCAATAAACGAGGATATAATCAAGAAATTGGGCAATGATTCGCGCTTTGAACTGCACTATTACGGTCGCGCGCAGGGAACTATGCTTCAGTTGCTTGAGGAGGCTCAAAGGGTTTATAAAAACGTCTTTTTCCACGGTGAATATGCACCGACCGACCGTATGAAGATGGCTCAGGGCACTGATATTATTCACAATGTTTTTGATAATTCAGATAAAACAATGCCGATTGCTATGAGTAACAAATATTATGACGGTCCGCTGTTTTTTCTGCCTCAACTTTGTGCCAAAGGCAGTCATATGGGTGCTTTGTGTACCAAGTACGGTATAGGCCTTGAGTGTGACCCCGCCGATGATGATTTTGCCGATAAAATTTATGAGTATTACGCAAATCTTGACCGAGAGACTTTTAAACAAAACTGCGAAAAGGAATTTTCACGCGTGATGGATGAGGTAAATTTCGGTGGTGAAAAAATAAAAGAGGTTTTACAAAATGCGTAAAACAAAAATTCTGTATGCTTCAAGTGCGATGCTTGAAGAGGATTTTTCTGAACTTTTTAAGGACACTAAAAATATGCCGGGGCAGCAGGCGCAACGTTTTAACCGCTTGCTGATGAAGGGGTTAGCCAAGAATGGTGCTGCGGTGTGTGCGGTATCTGCACCTCCCATCAACAAGAGCAACTGTTCAAGCATTGTAAAGTTTGTTGGCTCATCCCAAAAAGACGGAGTAAAATACTGTTATATGCCAACCGTCAATATTCGCAAAATTAAGAACGCAACGGTTATGGTGTGCTCGTTTTTAAAGACATTTTTCTCGCTTGTCGGTCGCAAGGGTGCCGTGGTGTGTGATGTTCTCAACATTTCGGTGGCTTTGGGTGCCGTTTCGGCTGGCAGACTTTTGGGTAAGCAATGCATCGGCGTTGTGACCGACCTGCCTGAGCTTATGGTTACGGGTCATTCCGAAAAACAGGTTAGGTGTTGCTACAAGGTTATGAATAAATGTACCGATTTCGTGCTTTTGACCGAGGCGATGAATGACCGAGTAAACCCTACTGCCAAGCCGTATACCATTGTTGAGGGTATCTGCGATGAGGATTTGGAGTATACTCAAAGGTCTGAAGATGACGGAACAAAAAGTTGTTTTTACGCAGGACTTCTGGATGCCGAATATGGCGTAAAGACAATGGTTGATGCCTTTTTAAAGGCTCAAATACCCGATTGTACTTTGCATATATGTGGAAAAGGTCCTTATGAAGACGAACTGACCGAGGTTGCAAAAAACAATCCTCAGGTGGTGTTCCACGGTGTTTTGCTTAACAGCGACGTTGTGAAAATGGAAAAAGAAATGTCGTTGCTGATAAACCCAAGACCTTCAGATGGGGAGTTTACAAAATATTCTTTCCCGTCTAAGGTTATGGAATATATGACCTCGGGAACTGCGGTTCTAGCCACAAGATTGCCGGGTATCGGTGATGAGTATTACGATTATATTTATGCATTTTCGGGTGAGGGTTGCGATGCAATGGCCGAAAGTCTTAAATCGGTTTTGTCGCTGTCAAGCAAGAAACTGAATCAAAAAGGTGCCGATGCATACCGATTTGTAACCGAAAAGAAAAATTCAAAAGCGCAGGCTGAAAAAGTGCTGAAGCTTTTGAAAAACTGAAATATTATAAAGGAGGCAAAGCTTATGGATAAGAAAAAAGTATTGGTCGTGTACCACGAAATGCTGGTCGGAGGAAGCACCACAAGCCTATTGGCCTTCTTGAACTGTGTTGACAAGGAAAAGTATGAGGTTGACCTGCAGCTTTACAAAAATCGTGGTCCATTGTTGAATGATATTCCCGATGGGGTGAATCTTTTGCCTGAGGCATTTATGCACCAAGGTAAATTGGGCAACCTTGTAAAAAAAATCAAATGTGTTCTGACAGGTGCGCTTTTTAAAGCACGCAGAGAAAATAAGAAAATCGGCAAAAAGGGATATTCCGGTCAGGTCATGGCTGAGTTTCAGGCCAAGCATCTTTCACGGAAAGCAAAGAAGAAATACGACTTTGCCATAGGCTTTTTGGAAAGCTGGCCCGATAGATATATAGCATACAAAGTAAAAGCCGATAAAAAAATAGGTTGGATGCACAATACCTTTGCCAATATTGCCGCCATTCCTCAGCTTGAACTTGATTGGATGCAAAGAGTCGATAAGATAATCTTTGTTGCGGATAATTGCACGGAAGATTTTAAAAACGCCATGCCTGAAATGGCTGACAAGGCAGAAACCGTTTACAACATAACCGACAGTAGCTTGATCAAAAAGAGGGCAGATTTAGTACCTCAGGATGACCAAGGGTTTAATTTGATGAGTGCTTCGGATTGTTTTAAAATAATTACCGTTTGCCGTATGTCCATATATCACAAAGGCTTGGACAGAGCAGTGTGGTGCGCTAAAAAGTTAAAGGATAGCGGTAAAAAGTTTATTTGGATGATCGTTGGTGACGGACCTGATTTTGACAAGGTTAAATCTTTAATTGAAGAGAACGACGTATCAGAGCAGGTTGTGATGATTGGCAATCGTTTGAATCCGTTACCGTTTATAAGGCAGGCAGACGTTTTCTGTATGCCTTCAAGATATGAGGGCAAGCCGATGGTAATAACAGAAAGTATGATTTTGGGCACACCGCCCATTGTTACCGAGTATCTTTCGGCACACGAACAGATAAAAACGGGTGTTGACGGATTTGTTGTTGAAAATGCAGATTATTCGGTTGTTGATGTTCTATCGAAGTGTATTGACAATCGTGAACTCCTTTTAAATATGAGAGAAAATTTGCTTTCCAATGAATACGGAAATCGCGAATATATGAAAGAAATTGAGACCAAGTATTTAGTTTAGGTGAGTATATAATGAGTTCTGCTACTTTAAGTAAAGAACAAGAGAATATGGAAAACAATGGCTTAACCAAATTTTGCATTATAGCCTTGTTTGGTTGCGCGTTGTTGACGGGATTGCTGCCGAAATCATTGATTGCGGCAGCGGCCGTTTGTGTGTGTGTGGTCTTTGCCACAACCAAGCACATGTACCTTGCATTCCCAATAATGCTGTTTTATTACGAAAGTTTCGGTATTTTTATGGGAATGTCGGTATATCGATATTATTCATTGTTGTTTTTGATTGTAACCGTGTTGCATCTGAAAAACTTTGAGTTTTATGCATTGCAAATGGTTTCGGCCGTTATAATTGCATTTTACTGTATTGCTTTAGTTGCACCCGATGACCTGAGAAGAGCTGTGTTTGTTATCGTCGATATGGTGTGTGTTCTGTTCTTGGTTAATCACCACCTTACCGACCGCGAAAAATTAGAAAAATTTTTCAAAGTATATGCTTTAATTGCGCTATGTACCTACGTTACAGGTTTGGTGGTAAATCAAACTAGGGTATTTGACCGATACGTTGACGGAAAAGTGGTGCAAATTGTAAGAAGTAACACTACTTTTGAGGACCCCAACTACGCAGGCTTTTTTATGACGATTGCCGTTTTTGCGGTTGTTGTTTTGAAACTGTTTTCACCCAAAATAAGATGGCTGATAGTTGCAGGGTTGTACGCCATTATATTAACCACTATAAGTATGACTGCGATTATAGTAAACGTGGCTTTGTGGATGGTATATCTTCTTTTTACAAAAAAATCCAACATCAAAATGATAATAGCCGTGGTGCTGATATTTGCGTTGCTGTTCGGTCTGTATTCTTACGGCGAGGCGCATCCGGATACACCGGTTTTAGGCTCTTTGTCCTTCAGAATTTCTGAAAAACTGGAAGCATTGGAAGAAGGCGATATGGAATCGGTAACAACCAACCGCTCCAGCCTCACTCAGCGCCACTGGGATTATTTTAAAGAACAGTCGATATTTAAGATGCTGATAGGACTAAATCAGGCTAGTACAATAAAATCAAACATTGGCGGATTGCGGGGCGTTGCGCATAATGAATATATAGATTTGCTGCTAAACATCGGTATACTCGGCACGATAATGATGTTGTTGTATGTTTTGAAACGAACGATTGACGTAATCAAAAATTTTAAAGAGACCGAAGATCGTCGCAGTTTGCTTATATTTATGGTTAAGTTGGTTTGGTTGCTATACGGATTTTCGCTCACTATGTTTGGCGACTACCGGTTTATGTTTGCACTGTTTATGTAAAAGTTGAGTACAAATGAGGTTTTGTTATGAGTGAAAGTTATCAAGTTACGGCGTATTGCCTGGCATATAATCACGAAAAGTTTATACGGAAAACCCTTGAGGGTTTTGTTTCACAGAAAACCGACTTTGGTTTTAAGGTCATAGTGCACGATGATGCTTCTACCGATGGTACGGCCGATATAATCCGTGAGTATGCCGAAAAGTATCCCAAAATAATCTTCCCAATATATCAGACCGAAAACCAATACTCCAAAGGAGTTAAGATTTTCAGTGATATAATTTTGCCGATAATCGATACTGAATACGTTATGATTTGCGAAGGGGACGACTATTGGACAGACGAAAACAAGGTGCAGATGCAGTATGATTTTATGCAGTCGCGCCCTGAGTATAGTCTGTGCGTTCATAACACGGAATGGATAGATGCAAACGGAAACGCTGTTGGTAAAAAGTCAAATCCATTTGACGAAGATTATGATATTTCTGCAGAAGATATTATATTGGCAGGCGGCGGTGGACTTTTTCACACTTCGTCGTGCATATATAGGGTTGCAGACAGAGTTAATATGCCGAAAGAGTATCTAATAAAAGGCGTAGGGGATTATCCGCTCGCTTTGTATCTTTCCGGTATTGGAAAGGTTCATTATATCGGTAAGATAATGTCGGCATATAGAACCGCAGTCAGCGGAAGCTGGACAGATAAACTTAAAAAAGACAAAAAAAGATACGTAAAGCATATGAACAGTATGGTGGAATATCTAAAAAAAATAGATGAAATCACCGACAGAAAGCACGAGTACGCATTTAGAAAGGCAATAGCAAGACATAGAATTTTTGCTATGAGCGTAGGTGGTTGCCCTTGGCGAGTGCTTGTCGATAAGGATATAAGAGCCATACTCAAAGAGTTGTATCCTTCGTTAAAGAAAAGGATAATGTTTGTTTTAAAGAGTATGATTAAAAACATTTTATGGTATGTAAGATAACGAGGTTGTAATGAACAAAAAATCGGTGGTTACAAACTTTATATGGAGATTTTTGGAACGCATAGGAGCACAGGGCGTTCATTTTGTCGTATCTATCGTACTTGCTAGAATGCTCAACCCCGAAGTGTACGGAACGATAGCACTTGTAACGGTTTTCACAACCATAATGCAGGTATTCATTGATAGCGGTCTTGGTACGGCACTTATACAGAAAAAGGATGCCGACGATACCGACTTTTCAACGGTGTTCTACTTCAATATGGCTATGTGTATAGTGCTTTATGGGGTAATGTTCCTCATAGCACCGTTTATAGCCGCTTTCTATGGAATTCCCGAGCTTACTCCCATAATTAGAGTGTTGAGCCTTACGCTCATCATTTCGGGTGTTCGCGGAATACAACAGTCTTATGTCTCGAGGACTATGCAGTTTAAACGCTTTTTCTTCTCGACGCTTGGAGCGACGTTCGTTTCTGCGGGAGTGGGAATATTTATGGCTTACAAGGGCTACGGCGTTTGGGCACTTGTCGGACAGACACTTGCGAGCAACGTTGTCAGTACCGTGATACTTTGGGTTACGGTAAAATGGAGACCTAAGCTGTTGTTTTCCTTCAAAAGACTTAAGGGCTTGTTCTCATACGGCTGGAAGCTTCTCGCTTCCGCACTTATAGATACCGTCTACAAAGACATCCGTTCGCTGATTATAGGTAAAAAATACTCTTCAGAGTCACTTGCGTTTTATAATAAGGGACAGCAGTTCCCGAAACTTATAGTTGACAATATAAACACGTCGATAGACAGCGTTCTTCTGCCCACAATGTCAAGTGAACAAGACAACCGTGAACGAGTCAAAGCGATGACTAGACGGGCAATAAAAACAAGTACCTATATAATGGCACCGCTGATGATGGGTCTTGCGGCAGTCGGTGGCCCTCTTATTGAACTGTTGCTTACTGAAAAATGGCTGCCGTGCGTACCGTTTATGCGGGTATTCTGCCTTACGTATATGATATATCCAATACATACCGCGAATCTGAACGCTATTAAAGCAACGGGCAGAAGTGATATGTTTTTAAAGCTTGAAATTATCAAGAAGGTTATCGGTATTTCAGTTTTGCTGTCCACGATGTGGATAAGCGTTGAAGCGATGGCATACAGCCTGTTGTTTACTACTGTTTTGAGTAGTTTTATCAATGCTTCACCAAACAAGAAACTTTTGGACTACAGTTATTTTGAACAGATAAAAGACATATTACCCGCACTCTTGCTTGCAACAGCGATGGGTGTTGCAGTATATACGGTAGGATTTATCGGACTCAACAGCATACTCACCCTGCTTATACAGGTGCCGTTAGGAGTGGCAATATACGTGGGCGGTTCAATAGTTTTCAAAAACGAAACCTTCAAAGATTTGCTTGGCATAATTAAAGGTTATTTGAAAAAAGCGTAGGGGGAAAAGAAATGAAGGCATTGGTTTTGGCGGGGGGATTTCCGCAGATAGCCTTAATAGAAGAACTAAAAAGAAGAAATATATATACAATTCTTGCGGATTATTACGAAAATCCTGTAGCAAGAAAAT
>JAZTYO010000004.1:0-24435 GCA_045636945.1 Acutalibacteraceae bacterium
TCCCCGGAAGACTACCGGGTTGATAGGCTGCATGTGTAAGCGCGGTGACGCGTTCAGCTAGGCAGTACTAATAGACCGAGGGCTTGACCTTTGACCTCTTTGTAATGCTTTTCTTGTTCAGTTTTCAGGGTGTGTTCAAAAAGATGAGCACCATTAGCTCAGTTGGTAGAGCACCTGACTCTTAATCAGGGTGTCCCGGGTTCGAATCCCTGATGGTGCACCAAATTGATATAACCGGCGAAAGCCGTTTATATATATGGCCCGTTGGTCAAGTGGCCTAAGACTCCGGCCTCTCACGCCGGCAACATGGGTTCGAATCCCGTACGGGTCACCAAAAAACCAACAATTAAATGAATATATAGCTTAAAACGGGTAAAACTGTTTTAAATAGTCGGTGTTGATTGCGATGAGGGTCCACCCGTTCCCATCCCGAACACGGAAGTTAAGCTCATTTGCGCCGAAGATACTTGGCTGGCGACGGCCCGGGAAAATAGGTAATGCCGACACAAATAAAGCCGTTTAAGTCCTTCTTAAACGGCTTTATACAACAAAATACCGATATTCCTCCAAGCCGAAGTTGGTAGTCTGTGTGCGAGCGCGTCCGGTGGACGATACAGCGAGCACAACAGAGGGGCAGCGGTCAAAATCGTTAGCGACGAGTAGGAGCGACCGACGATTTTGGGCACCGCAACCGTCGCCAAAGACAGGTTGAGCGATACAAAAGCTTTGCAGTTTTATTTCGGTTGAGCGTTAAGGCGCTCTGCCGACGTAAAATTCAATATATACCGATATTCCTCCATAGCTCAGTCGGTAGAGCGCATGACTGTTAATCATGATGTCACTGGTTCGAGCCCAGTTGGGGGAGCCAAAAAGAAAGACACGATTTTCATCGTGTCTTTCTTTTTGTGTTTGTGTCCGCAAGGACACAACATCGTTTTGCGGTGGAACCGCAAACATCATCTGACCTTTAGGTCAACATCATTCCGCTTTAGCGGATACAAAACGAGGTTGCGCTGTGCGCAAACAGTGTTGTGTTTCGCACAAACGATGTGGGCTCACGCTCAATGATGTTGCACTTCGTGCAAATGTGTGCTATAATATACCAAGGAATTTGTTTATTCTAATTATAAGAAAAAGGGGAATTAAAATGGGATTTTTAGTAGGTAAAACAGCTATTATTACAGGAGCGGGGTTTGCTACTTTGTCTGATGGACGATGCGGTTCTATAGGTTATGGAATTGCAACGGCATATGCAAAGGAAGGTGCAAATCTTGTAATAACAGGAAGAAATTTTTCAAAGCTTGAAAAGGCTAAAGAAGAACTTGAAAAACAATATGGAATAAAAGTTTTGATATTTTCTGCAGATATTGCAGCAGGTTCTGACAATGAAACTACTGTAAAATCAGTTGTAGAAGCGACAGTCGCAGAATTTGGAAGAATAGATGTTCTTATCAATAACGCACAAGCATCTGCTTCCGGTGTTACGATTCAAGACCATACCACCGAGCAGTTTGATTTGGCTATTTATTCTGGACTTTATGCAACATTTTATTATATGAAGGTTTGTTATCCTTATCTTAAGGAAACTCAGGGAACAATTATTAATTTTGCTTCAGGTGCAGGTTTGTTTGGAAATTATGGTCAGTGTGCCTATGCAGCTGCAAAAGAAGGTATCCGTGGACTTTCTAGAGTTGCTGCTACCGAGTGGGCAAGAGATGGTATTAATACTAATATTGTATGTCCTCTTGCTTGGACTGCTCAACTTGAAAATTTTGAAAAAGCTTATCCCGAAGCATTTAAAGCAAACGTAAAGATGCCACCTGCCGGACATTTCGGTGACTCTGAGACTGAAATCGGACGTGTTTGTGTTCAGTTGGCTTCTCCTGATTTTAAATATATGAATGGTGAAACTCTTACGCTTGAGGGTGGCATGGGTCTCCGTCCCTAAATTAACTGCATTTTAAAATCAAAACGATAATAAAACCTCGGTTTTAGTTCAGTTCTTTTTTGGACACGAGAGACAAAAAGAAAGACACGATGAAAATCGTGTCTTTCTTTTTGGGTTTGTGTCCGCAGGACACAACATCGCTTTGCAACGCAGTTGCAAACATCATTTGACCATTAGGTCAACATCATTCCGCTTGTGGACACAAAACGATGTTGTGCTTCGCACAAATAATGTTACGGTTTTCACCGTGAACGATGTGGGCTAACGCCCAACGATGTTGCACTCCGTGCAAACGGACTTGATCCTCCGTCGCTTTTATGTTATAATACAACCAAGGCGGTGATGATTATGAAGAAATTGCTTTCAATAGGTATTGTTGTTTTAATGATATTTTGTTTTTCTGGTTGCAAGGAAAGATATGAGCCTGCACCTCAAATAACAGAAGGCAAATTTCCATTTATTTTAGAATATGAAATGAATGGTGAAAGATATTTAATCGAAGATACAGTAGTTTGTACTTATGACGGATATGATATGTCAAATAATTTTGCGATATTTGGGTTTCCATATTCACGTTCTTGGGATGCATCTTTAGAAAGTGGCGATGAATCCAAAAGGTTATTTATTGAGTTTGAACCAAATACGGAATCTATGCTTGTTAAAGGAAGAATCAATACGGAATCAAGAGTAATTCTATATTATGGTCACGGTGGATATTATCTTGGTGACCCCAATTACAAAGATAAGCATCCGTATATAAATTATTCTGAAACTTATAAAGTATCTGATAACACTTCAAAGGTTGAATTTACAGAATTGAGTTATGAGCAACTTGAAAAATATTTTGGAATAAAAATTATAAGATTCGAATTTAGCGAGCAAATTGAAAACAAATTCGAATAAAAAAGAAAATCCTCAGTTTTCAGGCGCATTTCATTCGTGTCATTAAGTTCAAAACTCCCATCTGAATCACCTTCCAAATCTGAACCATTCGTGTTCGATTAGAAGGTGATTTTTCTTTATAAAACTCTTTATTTAAGCGGCTTTACAGTCGCTTTTTTGTATTTTCTTTTATCGAACACTTTTTAGAATACAAGCCAAATCACGACGGCAATTATTTTATTTTGCCAAATTCGAACCATCAGTGTTCGATTCACTTTCCTTATAAACGCCTATACTTCGGTAATATTTGGATTCAAAGTACTCAGGTGTTTGATAACGGAGGACAGAGTGCGGTCTGTCATTATTATAGTAGTTTATATACTCTCTAACTGATTCACGAAGTTCTCTTTCAGAACGATAATCTGTGCGGTATAATCTTTCGGTTTTCATCGATTTGAAGAACGATTCCATAACAGAATTGTTGTATGGAGTAGCCGTATTTGAAAATGATTGTTTTACGCCAAGGGCTCTTAGATAATCACGAAAAGTATTTGAGGTGTAATTTGTTCCTCTATCACTATGAAATAACAATTCGGTCGGTTGCCGATATGAACGAAAGCTTTCTCATAAACGTCGGCACGGGCAGTCAGGTTTCCTTGTTTACAAAACCGGCACCCCAGGACGGTGCCGTTGATTGCCGTCAGTTGGTTGACGGAGGATATATTCTTGCAGGCTCTTCGCTTTGCGGGGCAGGGCTTATGCGATGCTTGAAAAACTGTTCCGAGAGATTGCATCTGCCGTAACGGGTACCGAAATCAAGAGTGCATATCCTATGATGGATGCCATCACCGAGCATTTTGACGGTGGAGATTTGGTGGTTAATACACAGTTCAGCGGAACACGTGAAAACCCCGATTTGAGGGGAAGTATCACCAATATTGACACCGAAAATCTCACGGCCGCTGCACTTTGCTACGGTGAGGAAAAAGCACTTAAAAAGGGTGATTATTTTTCCTTGGCGCTTCGGCAAAGGATACAGTTATAAAGTCAAAAAGCGGTATTACCGTGGTTGCATGTCTGCCGCCACAGTAAAAGTAAAATAATGTTAAACCGTGATTGACAATGTATAAGTGTAGTGCTAATATTAGGTTAAACAATCCTTTTGGGAGGTAAATTTTATGTCAAAAGTAATTTTGTTTCAGGGTGATTCCATCACCGATTGCGGCAGAGCAAGAGACAACAACATAAACGTCGGTGTGGGTTATCCGTTGCTTGTAAAGGCTGAATTGGGTGCAAAAAATCCCAATGAATACACCTTCTACAACCGCGGTGTCAGTGGTAACCGTGTGGTTGACCTTTATGCCCGCATCAAGAAGGATTTTATCAACCTTAAACCCGATTATGCAAGCATTTACATCGGTGCAAACGATGCTTGGCACGAGATTAACGATAAAAACGGTGTTGATACCAAAAAGTTTGAGAAGATTTACACAATGCTTATTGATGAGATTTATGCCGTTTTGCCTGAAATTAAGCTTATTATTATTGCACCTTATGTGCTTCACGGTCCTGCAACTGCCGACAGTGAAGCAATTCCCAACCGTTGGGAGCTTTTCCAGAAGGACGTTGCCGAGAAGGTTGAGGTTTGCACAAGAATTGCAGATAAGTACAACCTGCCCTTAATCGAGCTTCAGCCTGCCTTCAACAAGGCTTGCGAAAAGGCCGAGCCTGCTTATTGGACTGCCGACGGTGTTCATCCCACAGCTTATGGTCATCAGTTGATAAAAGAGCTTTGGCTTGAGGCTTTTGATAAAATTAAATAATATTGATTTGCCCGAGTGTTTTTCACTCGGGCTTTTTGAGTATTTTAAGCAGTTTTGTGCTGATCTTGAACACAAAAAGTCTTGTTTAAAAATTTCAAATGTGATACAATTACAATATATGTTTAAAGTCTTCAAAAAGAGGGATTCGGTATGGATAAAGCTGTATTGCTTAATGAAATCGACAAACTTTATGAAAGGTTTTTAGAGGTTTGGGCTGATGTGTGCAACATCGAAAGCCCCTCCAACTTTAAAAAAGGTGTTGATGCCTGCGGAAAATACTTTGTCGATTTTGCAAAGGCCAAGGGTTGGGACGTTGAGGTTTATCCTCAACCTGTTTCAGGCGACCCTATTTGCATCACAATGAATCCCAAAGCGAAGGGTGTACCCGTAGTTGTTTCAGGACATCTTGATACGGTTTTCCCCGTGGGAATGTTCGGAACTCCTGCCGTTCATTTTGATGATAAAAATATTTACGGTCCCGGTGTTGTTGACTGTAAGGGTGGTGTTGTAGGTGCTTTGTATGCTATGGAAGCACTTTCAAACTGCGGTTTCAGTGACCGTCCCGTAATGCTTCTTTTGCAGACCGATGAAGAGGGCAGTTCAAAGGGTAGTGACAAGGCGACTATTAAATGGATATGCGAAAAAGCCGAGGGTTGCCGTGCTTTTCTTAATCTTGAGGGCGGTGACGAGGGCTTTATCTGCGTTGAACGTAAGGGTATCATTACCTTCAGATTCAAGGTTAAGGGCATTGCGGCACACTCTTCCCGTTGTGCAATAAGCGGTGCTAATGCCATTATCGAGGCTGCACACAAGATGTTAGAGCTTGAAAAACACAAGGATGATAACGGCCTGACCTGCAGTTGCAATATGATAAGCGGCGGTAATGCCGTCAATACCGTTGCCGAGTATTGTGAGTTTGTGTGCAACGTCCGTTTTGCATCGGCCGAACAGCTAGCCGAGATAAAGAAAGTGGCAATGGAACTTGCAGACAAGGTGTTTATAGAGGGTTGCAAGACCGAGCTGGAAATTGACAGCTTCCGAGTTGCAATGGAACGTGTTGACCGCAATTTGAAACTTGTTGACGATCTTAACGATGCTTTTGAGAAGTTTGGACTTTCAAGATTGCAACCTGCCAAGAGAACGGGTGGTTCAGATGCGGCAGATGCTACCGTTGCGGGACTTGCCGCTATCGATTCTATCGGTACCAAGGGCGGAAAGATTCATTCTGTTGAAGAGTTTGGTATCAAAGAATCCTTGAGAGAATGCGCTAAGCGTTTAGTAGCTGCTATCGTTGAACTGTGAGGAAAGCCTATGAAGGTTGTAGTTGCAATAGATTCGTTTAAAGGCAGTCTTTCGTCAGTGTCGGCAGGGAATGCCGTGAAAGAGGCTGTTTTAAAGGTGAATAGCAGTGCCGAGGTTACGGTTTATCCGTTGGCCGACGGTGGTGAGGGTACCGTTGATGCCCTTTACGAGGGCTTGGGCGGTGAGCTTCAGAATGTGACCGTTACGGGAACGTTGGGCGATAAGGTTAATGCCCAATACTCCATTTTGCCCGATAAGGTTACTGCTGTTATGGAAATGGCTTCGGCGGCAGGTATTACACTTGTGCCGATGAGTCAGAGAAATCCTTTGAACGCCACTACGTTCGGTGTGGGAGAGATGATAAAGGATGCAATCCGAAAAGGTTGCCGACGTTTTGTTATCGGTATCGGCGGAAGTGCCACCAACGACGGCGGTGTGGGAATGCTGTCTGCATTGGGCTTTGAGTTTATAGATGAAAACGGCAAATATATAGAAAACGGTGCAAGGGGTCTTGAAAATCTAAAGATTATTAAAACAGAAAACGCATTGCCCGAGCTTAAAGAATGTAGTTTTAGTATTGCCTGCGACGTTACCAATCCTTTGTGCGGAGCATACGGTTGCAGTGCTGTTTTCGGACCTCAAAAGGGTGCTGATTCCAAAATGATAGCCGATATGGACGGATGGCTTTTGAATTATTCCGACCTTGCAAGGCTTGTGTCAGGAAAGGCAGACAAGGATTATCCCGGAGTTGGTGCTGCAGGTGGTTTGGGCTTTGCATTCCATACGTTTTTGAATGCAGAACTGCAGTCGGGTGTGAAAATCGTTTTGCAGGAAACCCACCTTGAAGATGCAATCAAAAACGCTGATATAATAGTAACAGGTGAGGGAAGACTTGACAGTCAGACAGCGATGGGGAAAGCACCTATCGGTGTTGCCAAGCTGGCTAAAAAGTATGGTAAAAAGGTTATTGCCTTTTCGGGCTGTGTGAGTGAGGATGCCGAAATTCTGAATGATTGCGGGATTGATGCCTTTTTCCCGATTTTACGAGGTATTGTGACCTTGGATGAGGCTCTCGACGAAAAGAATGCCTATAAAAATCTTGTCGCCACAGCATATCAGACTTTCAGATTGTTGAATTAGAAAATTCTATAAAAATTTTTGTTGTTAATTTAAAATAATTGTGGTATAATCTCAACCGAAAATTTTCTTTAAAGGTGTTAAATATATGTTAAAAAAACTTTTTGCTCCGCAGGATATGACCCAAGGTACACCTTGGAAAAGTATCCTTATGTTTACCTTGCCGATGCTTATCGGTAACATTGCTCAGCAGTTGTATAGTACCGTTGATACAATAGTTGTCGGACGATTTGCCGAAAACGGTGTTAATGCTATTGCGGCGGTCGGCAGTGCGTTGCCCTTGCTTAATATGTTGCTAGTACTGTTTATCGGTATTTCGGCAGGTGCAAGTGTTATGGTATCGCAGTATTTCGGCGCTAAAAACCGCGAAGGATTGTCCTATACCGTCGGTAACTGTATTACCGTAACGGCCATTGCTTGCGTGTTCCTTATTCTGGTTGTTACACCGTTTTTGAGGCCTTTGCTTGAAGTACTTAATACCCCTGCCGACGTTATTGACGGTTGTTATGATTATCTTTTCATATCGCTTATTGGCGGTGTGGGTATGGCATACTACAATATTTTGAGCGGTATTATCCGTGGACTCGGTGATTCTGTTTCGGCACTTATTTATCTTTTGATTGCCACCTTTGTTAACATTGTACTTGATATTTATTTTGTTGCTTCGCTTAAAATGGATGTTGCAGGTGTTGCTTTGGCTACCATTATTTCGCAGATAATCTCGTCTGCACTCTGCCTTCGAAAGCTCACCCGTATGCGTGAGTATTTCGATTTCGGCTGGAAGTTTATGAAGTTGAAGTCAAGCTACGTTAAGACGATTGTAAAATTGGGTCTGCCTTCGGGTGCAACTCAGGCGATTTTCTCTTCGGCAATGATAATTGTACAGTCGTTGACCAATAGCTTCGGACCTGAGTTTATTGCCGCAAACGTTGTTGTTATGCGTGTTGACGGATTTGCGATGATGCCTAACTTCTCGTTCGGTACTGCGTTAACAACCTATGCAGGTCAGAATGTAGGCGCAAACCGTTACGACCGTGTTACCAAGGGAGCTAAGCAGGGCACCTTGATGGCGGTATTGTTCTCAACCGTTGTTACTATTGCCATCGTACTGTTCGGTAAAAACCTTATGGCAGTATTCACCGATTCCAAAGCCTTGGTAAACGAAAGCTATCACCTTATGCTTATATTAGCGGTTGGATATATCGCTATGGCGGTTACACAAAGTCTTTCGGGCATTATGCGTGGTGCAGGTGATACCACAACTCCTATGTGGATAGCGCTTGCTACCTCGGTCGGTGCAAGAATCCCCTTAGCCTACGGTATCGCATATTTCACTTCGCCTACGGGTGTTTTGACCGACGGTTGGAAGGAATGCATTCAGATTTCATTGCTCTGCACATGGATATTAGGTGCTTTGCTGACACTTGTTTTCTACCGAGTTGGCAAATGGAAGACCAAAGCAATCCGCTAACGCTTCGCTTGATAAATAATAGCTTAATCATAAAATTAAAATATATTAAGGAGTGACTCTTATGGCAGATAATATGAAGGATAGCTGGAAATCGGTTGGTACAGGCTTGGGTCACGCATTCCGTGACCTTGGAAAGACCCTTTTAAAGGGTGGAGCAGTTGTTGTAAAACAGGTTGACGAAATGGTCGGAGAGGAAATCGACAAGATGGATGCCGACGAGCCCGATACCAAAAAGGAACATACTGCCGAGGCAGTTTACACCGAGGATATCTCGGATAACGAGAAAAAGGTCAACGGCAAATGAAAGAACTTTCCGAGAAAAGCTTTGTAAGTGGTTCGCAGGATTTGTTTGTAAAAGACGAATAAAGAACCAAAAGGCTGACAGTTTATGTGCTGTCGGCCTTTTATTTTGTTTAAAAACACTTGACGAAACACAAGATATGGTATATAATTTAGTGGATAATGGATAAATTATGCAATGAAACAAGTGCTAAATTTTTGATGTGTAAGGATGGTAAAGCTATGGCTAAAAAGCCTGAGTACGGCAATGAAAGTATAACGTCTTTAAAGGGTGCCGACCGAGTACGAAAAAGACCTGCGGTTATTTTTGGCTCCGACGGCCTTGAGGGCTGTCAGCATTCGGTTTTTGAGATTATCTCAAACTCTATCGACGAGGCCAGAGAGGGTCACGGTAAGAAAATTGTAGTAACCCGTTACTCGGACCACTCGGTTGAGGTACAGGACTTCGGTCGAGGTGCACCGGTTGATTTTAACTCCAAGGAAAATCGTTTTAATTGGGAGCTTCTGTACTGCGAAATGTATGCAGGCGGTAAGTATGATACCAACGACGGCGGAAACTATGAGTTTTCGTTGGGATTGAACGGTCTTGGTCTTTGCTCAACACAGTATTCCTCAGAGTATATGGACGTTGAAATAAAACGTGACGGCTACCTTTATACCCTGCATTTTGAAAAGGGTGAGAATGTCGGCGGACTTAAAAAAGAGCCTTATTCGGGTAGGGATACAGGTACTAAAACCCGTTGGAAGCCCGACCTCGACGTCTTTACCGATATAAACATTCCGCTTGATTATTATATTGACGTTTTAAAGCGTCAGGCAGTTGTTAATGATAACGTTGTGTTTATCCTTCGTGACCAGGTTGGTAACGGTAATAAGTTTGAAACCTACGAGTTCTGCTATCAGGCAGGTATCAAGGACTACGTTACCGAAACCGTTGCCGATAAAGGTCTTTCGTCGGTACAGTTCTGGCAGACCGAAAGAAAAGGTCGCGACCGTGACGACAAGCCCGAGTATAAGGTCAAGATAAACGCTGCTTTGAGTTTCTCCAATCAGGTACAGCTTAAAGAATATTACCACAACTCAAGCTGGCTTGAGCACGGTGGCTCACCCGAAAGAGCAGTAAGAAACGCATTTGTTTATCAGATTGATAAATATATAAAGGACAATAACAAATATACCAAGAATGAGTCCAAGATAACCTTTCAGGATGTTGAGGAATGTCTGGTGCTTTGTATTTCGTCCTTCTCAACTCAGACCTCGTACGAAAATCAGACCAAAAAGGCTATCACCAATAAATTTATCGGTGATGCAATGACCGAGTTCTTCCGTCATCAGCTTGAGGTTTATTTCATTGAAAACAAGGAAGAGGCCGAAAAGATTGTCAATCAGGTGCTTATCAATAAGCGTAGCCGTGAGAGGTCGGAACGTGAGCGTCTGAATCTTAAAAAGACCTTGTCAACCGGTAACGACCTTTTGAGCCGAATTGAAAAGTTTGTCGACTGCCGTTCCAAGGACGTCAATCTCCGCGAACTGTTTATCGTTGAGGGTGATTCGGCTTTGGGCTCGGTCAAGATGGCAAGAAATGCGGAATTCCAGGCAGTTATCCCTGTAAGAGGTAAGATTCTCAACTGCTTAAAGGCCGAATATGAACGCATCTTCAAGTCCGAGATTATCACCAATCTTATTAAAGTTCTCGGTTGCGGTGTTGAGGTCAAGTCCAAGGCTAACAAGGATATTTCAAACTTCAATCTTGAAGCTTTGCGTTGGAACAAGGTTATTATCTGTACCGATGCTGATGAAGACGGATTCCAGATAAGAACGCTTATTCTGACTATGATTTACCGCCTTGTGCCGACTTTGATTGAGGCAGGTAAGGTTTATATCGCCGAAACTCCTCTTTATGAAATCACTACCAAGGAAAAGACTTATTTTGCCTATGATGAAAGAGAAAAGGCGGATATTATGACCAATATGGTAGGGGATAATAAGTGTACTGTTCAGCGTTCAAAGGGTCTTGGTGAAAATCAGGCCGATATGATGAGCCTTACCACAATGAATCCCGAAACAAGACGTCTTATTAAGGTTAGCCCCGAGGATGCCGAGGCAACCTCGCATATGTTTGACATTCTTTTGGGTGACAACATTGACGGTCGTAAGGAAATTATCACAGAAAAGGGATATATGTATATTGCAAACGCTGATTTGAGCTGATGCATTCTGAATTTATCTAAAGATTGAATTAAGGAGTAAAAATATGCCTCCGAAGAAGAAAAAACAACAGGAAATAAAGTCCTCGGCACCTATTGCCAACGCTTATATTGCAGGCGCTGGTCTCGTTGTCGAGCAACCTATAACCGAAACGCTTGAAACCAACTATATGCCCTATGCAATGAGTGTTATTTTGTCGCGTGCAATCCCCGAGATTGACGGTTTCAAGCCTTCGCACAGAAAACTGCTCTATACTATGTATAATATGGGTCTTTTGAAAGGACCCAAAACCAAATCGGCTAATATTGCAGGTCAGACAATGCGTCTTAACCCTCACGGTGACGCAGCTATTTATGAAACGATGGTTCGTCTTACCGAGGGTAATGAGGCTTTGCTTCACCCGTACGTTGAATCCAAGGGTAATATGGGTAAGGCATATTCGCGCGATATGGCTTATGCCGCATCGCGATATACCGAAGCTAAGCTCGCACCCATTGCTGCCGAGCTTTTCAACGATATCGACCGTGATACCGTTGATATGGTGGACAACTATGATGCAACCATGCTTGAGCCCACGCTTTTCCCCGTAACCTTCCCGTCGGTTCTGGTTAATGCCAACACAGGTATTGCTGTCGGTATGGCAAGTTCAATCTGCCCGTTTAATCTTGCCGAGGTTTGCAAAACTGAGATTGAGTTTATCAAGGACGAGGACATCAACGTTGCCGATTACCTTACTGCACCCGATTTCCCCGGTGGCGGTGAACTGCTTTACGACCGTGCTGAGATTGAAAACATTTACAATACCGGTCGCGGAAGCATCAAGGTAAGAGGTGTTTATACCTATGATAAGTCGGCTAACTGTATTGATATTACACAGATTCCGCCGACCACCACCATCGAGGCTATTATCGAAAAGATAATCGACCTTGTAAAGCAAAAAAAGATTACCGAAATCAACGATATCCGTGATGAAACCGATTTGAACGGTTTGAAGATTACCATTGATTTGAAACGTGGTATCGACCCTGAGAAGTTTATGCAAAAGGTCTTTAAAATGACCCCGTTGCAGGACAATTTCTCGTGCAACTTCAATATTCTTGTCGGAAGCACACCTAAGGTTATGGGTGTTAAAGAAATCCTCGCCGAGTGGACCGCATTCCGTGAAGAATGTGTTAAGCGCAGAGTGTTCTTTAACCTTACCAAGGCCAAAGAGAGATACCACCTCTTAAAAGGCTTGCAGAAGATTCTGCTTGATATTGATAAGGCAATCAAAATCGTACGTGAAACCGCCGAGGAAAAGGATGTTGTACCCAACTTGATGATTGGTTTCGGCATTGATGGGATTCAGGCTGAATACGTTGCCGAAATCAAACTGCGTCACTTGAACAGAGAGTACATTTTGAAGCGTTTGGAGGACGTTGAGGCTCTCGAAAAAGAGATTGCTGACCTTGAGGATATTTTGAAATCCCGCAGAAGGGTTATGAATATCATCATCAAGGAGCTTGAAGAGGTTGCGAAAAAATACGGTCAGGAAAGAAAGACCAAGATTATTTCCGCCGAGGAAAACAAGCTTGAAGTCGAGGAAGAAACGGTCCCCGATTATCCCGTAACGCTATTCTTTACCAAGGACGGTTACTTCAAGAAAATTACACCTCAATCCTTGCGCATGAGTGGTGAACACAAGCTCAAAGAGGGTGATGAGATAGTCACCACTATTGAAACCACCAATGCGGCCGAGCTTTTATTCTTTACTGATAAGTGTCAGGTTTATAAGTCGAGAGCAAACGACTTTGAGGATACCAAGGCAAGTGTTCTTGGCGATTATGTACCTGCAAAGCTTGACTTTGACGAGGGAGAAAAGCCCGTCGCAATGATAGTCACCACTGACTATGCAGGCTTTATGATGTTCTTCTTTAATAACGGTCGTGTTGCCAAGGTTTCGCTTTCGGCCTATGCTACCAAAACCAACCGTAAGAAGCTTATTTCGGCTTATACCGATAAGTTTGAGCTGTGTCAGATAATGCACATCAAGGAGGATTGCGAGCTGTTGCTTAAATCCACGGGTGGCAGAATGCTGTTGCTCCATACTGGCGCATTGCAGGTCAAGGCTACTAAGGACAACGGCGGTGTAGCCGTTATGACCCAGAAGAAGGGTCAGCGCCTGTTTGAGATTGTACCTTACGTTGAGGGTATGTTCCAAAAGCCTCACCGTTACAGAACAAGAACTCTGCCAGCCGCAGGAAGTCTGCCTGCTGCCGAAGAGCAGGGTGAACAGTTGAAGCTGTAAAAACAAATGCACTCCGAAAAATTTCGGAGTGCAGGTCAGTTTGAATGCAAGCGTTAAATTCATACTGACAAGGTTATTTTATGTGTTTATTTTTAAATATGCACATGGAAAATATTGTAACAGTTGACTTTTTGAGCGTTTTGATATATCATATATAGACTTGAAAAGTTTTTTGAGAAAGTTTTCCGAAAGGACTTGAAATAATGAAGAAAGAACTTGAAAAGGTTTATAACCCGTCCGCTGTTGAGGACAGGACCTATGACTTTTGGCTTAAAGGAAAGTATTTCCACGCCGAGGTTGACCAAAAGAAAAAGCCTTACACCATCGTGATTCCGCCACCCAACATTACGGGTCAGCTTCATATGGGTCACGCATTGGACGAAACCTTGCAGGACATCCTTATCCGTTGGAAGAGAATGCAGGGCTATTCTGCACTTTGGCTTCCCGGTACCGACCATGCTTCCATTGCTACCGAGGCTAAAATCGTTGAGGCTATGCGTAAAGAGGGCGTTACTAAGGATGACCTCGGACGTGATGGATTTTTGGAACGTGCATGGGCTTGGAAAGAGAAGTTCGGTGGCAGAATTATCGAGCAGTTGAAGAAGCTCGGTACCTCCTGCGATTGGGACAGAGAAAGATTCACCCTTGACGAAGGCTGTTCCAAGGCCGTCCGTGAGGTTTTTGTACGTCTTTATGAAAAGGGACTTATCTATCGCGGTGAGCGTATTATCAACTGGTGTCCCCATTGCTTGACATCCATTTCCGATGCAGAGGTTGAGTATGCCGAAAAGGACGGAAACTTCTGGCATCTCCGTTATCCTATTACCGACGGTAGCGGATATATCGAGCTTGCTACAACACGTCCCGAAACTCTTCTCGGTGATACCGCCATTGCAGTTCATCCCGATGACGAGCGTTATAAGAACCTTATCGGTAAGACCGTAACTCTGCCGCTTGTTGGCCGTGAGATTCCCGTTGTTGCCGATGCTTACGTTGAAATGGACTTCGGTACAGGTGTTGTTAAGATTACCCCTGCACACGACCCCAACGACTTTGAGGTCGGTCTTCGTCACAACCTCGAGGTTATTAACGTTATGACCGACGATGCTCATATCAACGAGCTTGGCGGTAAATACTGTGGTATGGACCGTTATGAGGCAAGAAAGGCAATCGTAGCCGACCTTGAAGAGGGTGGATTCCTCGTTAAGGTTGAGCCTATGAAGCACAACGTTGGTTCCTGCTACCGCTGTTCTACCATTGTTGAGCCTCGCGTTTCCAAGCAGTGGTTTGTTAAGATGCAACCCTTGGCCGAGCCTGCTATCGATGTTGTTAAAAATGGTGAGATTAAGCTTATCCCCGGTCGTTTTGAAAAGACCTATTACAACTGGATGGAGAATATCAAGGATTGGTGTATTTCCCGTCAGCTTTGGTGGGGTCACAGAATCCCTGCTTGGTATTGTGACGAATGCGGTGAGATGACCGTCAGCCGTACCGATATCGACGTATGTCCCAAGTGCGGTGCTAAAGTGAGAATGGACGAGGATACCCTCGATACATGGTTCTCCTCTGCATTGTGGCCTTTCTCAACCCTCGGTTGGCCCGACAATACTCTCGACCTTAAATATTTCTATCCCACAAGCACACTTGTTACGGGATATGATATTATCTTCTTCTGGGTTGCCCGTATGATTTTCTCAGGGTTAGAATATACCGGAAAAGCACCCTTTAACACTGTATTGTTCCACGGCATTGTCCGTGATGCTCAGGGAAGAAAGATGTCCAAGTCTTTGGGTAACGGCATCGATCCTCTTGAGGAAATCGAAAAGTATGGTGCCGACGCATTGCGTTTCACTCTTGCTACCGGTAACACTCCCGGTAACGATATGAGATATTCTGCCGAGCGTGTTGAGGCAAGCCGTAACTTTGCCAACAAGCTTTGGAATGCAGCACGCTTTGTTTTGATGAACCTTGACGAAAACGAGCTTGCACCTTATATACCTAAAAACCTCGAGCTTGAGGACAAGTGGGTACTTTCCAAGTTCAATAACGTAGTTAAAGAGGTCACCGATAACCTTGACAAGTTCGAGATCGGTCTTGCAGTTTCCAAGCTGTATGACTTTATCTGGGACGTATACTGTGACTGGTATATCGAGCTTACAAAGGCTCGTCTTAACGGTGACGATGCCGATAAGGCTTCCACCGCACGAGGTGTTCTTGTTTACATTCTTTCCAACACCTTGAAGCTCTTGCATCCCTTTATGCCGTTCATCACCGAGGAAATCTGGCAGGCATTGCCTCACGAGGGCGAAACCATTATGATTTCCTCTTGGCCCACTGCTTGTGCTGACCTTGATTTTTCGGCTGAAGAGGTTGAGTTTGAAAAGGTTATGAACGTTATCAAGTCTGTACGTAACCGCCGTGCCGAGATGAACGTACCACCCTCAAAGAAGGCAAAGCTTTACATCAGCACCGAGGCAAAGGATACCTTCGAGAAGTGCGCAGTATTTATGACCCGTCTTGCTTCGGCATCTGAGGTTGAGGTCTGTGACAATGTTGACGTTGAGGGTGCAGTTCGTGTTGTCACTACCGACGCAGTTGTTCAGATTCCTATGAACGAACTCGTTGACTTCGCAAAGGAGCTTGAGCGTCTTAATAAGGAACTTGCCGCCGCCGAGAAGGACAGAGATTTCTTGGGTGCAAAGCTCAGCAATGAGTCGTTTGTTTCCAAAGCACCTGCCCAGGTTGTCGAGGCACAACGCGAGTCTTACAAGAAGGCGGTTGACAAGATTGCCCTTTTGGAGGCCAGCATTGCTGACATTAAGTCTAAAATGTAATTTATAATTTTCATTTAAAGCTGACGTAGGGGCGTACTGCGTTCGCCCGAGGGCGTTCACAATCGTCCCTACTTTTTTAGAGGTTACTGATGAACTATACCGAATGTTTAAACTACATACATTCTCTTATGCGGTTTGGGTCAAGACCGGGTCTTGAACGTATTTCTGAACTTTTGCAACGCTTGGGTAATCCGCAGGAAAAACTGAATATAATCCACGTTGCAGGCACCAACGGTAAGGGCTCAACCTGTACCTTTTTGAGCAATATTCTGCGTGCCTCGGGCAAGAAAACTGGACTTTATATTTCTCCGTTTGTAAACGTTTTTAATGAGCGTATACAGATAAACGGTCAACCGATTCCCGACTATAACCTTGCAGTTTACACCGAAAGGGTAAAGGCAGTGGTTGACGAAATTCCGGACGATGGTTGCCCAATAACCGAGTTTGAGTTTATCACCGCAGTTGCTTTTCTATACTTTTTGGAGCAGGGTTGCGATGCGGTTGTGCTTGAGGTTGGACTTGGAGGTCGCTTGGATGCCACCAATACGATAACAACCCCTAAAGCATCGGTCATTGCCCGAATTGCACTTGACCATACCTCGATTTTGGGCGATACCGAAGCTCAGATTGCCTTTGAAAAATGCGGTATTGTGAAGAACGGTTGTCCCGTTGTCACCACTGCCGATAACAGTGATGAGGCTTTGTTGGTTATCAAAAAAATTGCCCAAGACCGTGGCTGTGAGTTAAAAATCATCAACCGCAATGAGGCAAGGATTCTGTCTGCCGACATTTTCGGAAGCAAGATTTTGTGGAAAGGGGAGGAGTATCATATTTCACTCCCCGGTGAGCATCAGATAAGCAATGCCCTCAATTCTGTAACTGCCGTGAAAATGGCTTTCCCTGAAATTACGCTTGAAAACATCAAACAAGGTCTTAGTACCACCGTTTTCCCTGCGAGGTGTGAGGTTATTTCAAAATCACCGCTTGTGATTCTGGACGGTTCGCACAATCCCAACGGAACGGGTGCTTTGGCCGACCTTTTGGACAAAACCGACATTCAAAACGCAACCGCAATAGTTGGTTTTATGGCCGATAAGGACGTTTCGGACGCTTTGCAGTTGCTCAAAGGCAGATTCAAGAGAATGATTACCGTTAAGGTACAATCCAATTCCCGAACAATGACCGCCGAGGATTTGAAAACTGCCTGCGAATTGGTTTGCGATAACGTTGTTTCGGCAGAATCCTATGAGGAAGCCATAAGCTCTGCAAAATTGGATGAGAAAATTATAGTGTTTGGCTCTTTGTACCTTGCAGGTGATATAAGACCGTTACTGTTGCAACATTTTAAGACAAAAAACAATTAAATAATCGCACATGGTGTGACAATATTTTTAGGATTTATCCGCTATCATTATAGGTAGCGGATTTTTTTATTTGGAGGAATAGTATGTCAGTGAAAATTACGGTCAGCGGCGAGGTCGTCACCGCCTATCTTGACGGCGAAATAGACCACCATACCGCAAGCGTTATGCGAAATGAAATTGATGCAGCGGTTGAGAAAAATATCCCTACTATGTTGGTGCTGGATTTCAGAGACGTCAGTTTTATGGACAGCTCGGGGATAGGGCTTGTTATGGGCAGGTATAAGGTGTTGAAGCCTTTGGGAGCCGAACTTCACGTAACCAACACGTCACCGCATATCGGTAAGGTTATGAAATTGGCAGGGCTTGATCGATTGGCAAAAATGGATAAATAGGAGTGAAAATATGAAAGACGAAGTAAAAATCGTGATCCCGTCAAGGTCACAGAACGAAAGCTTTGCCCGTGTGGCTGTGGGTGCTTTTGTGGCAAGGCTTGACCCGACGTTAGAGGAATTGAACGACATAAAAACCGCCGTTTCGGAGGCGGTTACAAACTGCATTGTCCACGCTTACCGCGACACTATAGGGCTTATCTACATAACGGTCAGCGCCGATGGTGAAACGGTCAGAATCAGAATCCGTGACAAGGGTTGTGGAATTGCCGACATAAAGAAGGCAAAAGAACCGCTTTTCACCACCGGTGGAGAGGAACGTGCAGGTCTTGGGTTTGCGGTTATGGAAAGCTTTACCGACAAATTGACGGTGCGTTCGGCGGTGGGCAAGGGTACCACCGTAACAATGCAAAAGAAGATAAGCGTAAAAAATGACAGACAAAAATGAGTTTATTTCTAAAAATTTAGGGTTGGTGCATTCGTGCTGCACTAAGTTCAAGGGAAGGGGAATCGAGTACGACGACCTTTTTCAGGCTGGCTGTATGGGTCTTATCAAGGCAACCGACGGTTTTGACGAGTCGCGAGGCTTGATGTTCTCAACCTATGCAGTTCCCGTTATTTTGGGTGAGATAAAGCGGATGTTCCGTGATGGAGGCAGTGTCAAGGTTGGCAGAACATTGAAGGAGTTGTCCTTGAAGGTTATACGTGAAAACGAACGACTTTCCAAAGCCTTGGGCAGAGAACCGACCGTAAATGAGATTGCAGAAAGCCTTAACGTATCGGTTGAAAACGTTTCCGAGGCCCTGTGTGCGGCACAACCGACTATGTCTTTGACCGTGGAAAATGAGGATGGCACATCGGAATTCGACATTGCGGTTGAGGGTGAAAACGAAAAACTACTAGAGCATATTTCGTTGACAGAAGTTCTGGCAACCTTGCCTGATAACGACAGAGAACTTATAATTTTAAGATATTACAAATCAAAGACTCAGACCGAAACGGCTAAACAACTCGGAATGACACAGGTGCAGGTTTCACGAAGGGAAAGGGTTATTTTGTCAAAAATGCGGCAGATGTTAGCGTAAAACTTTTGGTTTAACTGATCGTCTTACCGATACGCATTAAGGGCGGATTTTATATCCGCCCATTTTTTTATGCTCTAAAATTTATCTTGAACTCTTGCAAAAATTTGGTATAATACTATTATAATGTTTGTGTATTTGTCAGGGTGATTGGTATGGTAAAGTTTCTTGTGGTAGTTGATATGCAAAAGGACTTTGTTGACGGTGCTTTGGGTACTGCTGAGGCCATGAATATTGTCCCCAATGTGGTCGAGAAGATAAACTCCTTTGACGGTGAGATTATCGTCACCTATGACACCCATTTTGAGAACTATATGGAAACGTCTGAGGGCAAAAATCTTCCCGTGCCTCATTGCATAAAGGGTACCGACGGTTGGGCTTTGGACAAAGACGTTCAAAAGGCCTTGGATGGCAAAAAATATACCAAAATTGAAAAACCGACCTTTGGCTCGGTTGAGCTGCCTAAAATTATCAAACAAATGGCAGGGGATGACGAATTCTCGGTTGAACTTATCGGTTTGTGCACCGATATTTGCGTGGTTTCCAACGCTTTGCTGGTAAAGGCAAGCTTTCCCGAAATAGCAATTTCGGTTGATTCGAAATATTGTGCAGGTGTTACGGTCGACAGCCATAATGCTGCACTGTGTACTATGAAAATGTGTCATATTGACGTTAAATGAGGGCTGGATATGTATAAGTTTGATGCTAAAAGAATTAAGGACGAATGTGTTGAATGGATAAGAAAGTTTTTCCGCGAAAATGGACCTGATTGCAATGCAGTTTTGGGTATCTCGGGCGGTAAGGATTCCTCGGTTGCAGCAGCGCTTTGCGTAGAGGCTTTGGGTAAAGACCGTGTTATCGGTGTGTTGATGCCTTGCGGTGTTCAGCACGATATTGATATGGCCGAGCTGCTGGTTCAACACCTCGGAATAAAACATTACGTTGTCAATATCAAGAATGCGGTTAATGGTTTGACGGGTAGCTTCCCGTTTGAACTGTCAACACAAAGCAAGGTCAATCTGCCTCCGAGAATCAGAATGGCTACAGTTTATGCCGTTTCGCAGTGCTTTAACGGTCGTGTTGTCAACACCTGCAATCTTTCGGAGGATTGGGTTGGATATTCAACACGTTACGGCGATGCGGCAGGTGACTTCAGTCCTATGTGCAACCTCACCGTTCAGGAGGTCAAGGCAATCGGTCGTGAACTTGGACTTCCCGATGTTTTGGTTGACAAAGTGCCGATTGACGGACTTTGCGGTAAGACCGATGAGGATAACTTAGGATTTACTTATATGGAACTTGACAGATATATCCGCGAGGGAGTTATCGACGACCCCGAGAAAAAGGCCATAATCGACCGCAAGCATAAAATGAATCTTTTCAAATTACAGCTTATGCCGAGTTTCAAGCCCAAAATCTGAAATTTCACCGACAGAAATTTCTGTCGGTGTTTTTTATTCCTTGACTAAAGTTTATTTTTATGGTATACTCTAAAATCAGAATAAAATGCGGTACTGTGTGTATTTTTCAGTTACTGCATCCAAAAATATTTAAGGGGTATATTATGGAAAAACAAAACAACTTTAAGCCGTATATTGCCGCCGACAGAGTCACTCCCGAGTTGACTGTTACCTCCATTATTATGGGTATTTTGTTGGCAGTTATATTTGGTGCGGCAAACGCTTATCTCGGACTCCGCGTTGGTATGACCGTTTCGGCATCCATTCCTGCGGCCGTTATTGCAATGGGTGTTATCCGCGTTATTATGAGAAAGAATTCCATTTTGGAGTCCAACCTTGTACAGACTATCGGCTCGGCAGGTGAATCCTTGGCCGCAGGTGCTATTTTTACCTTGCCTGCATTGTTCCTTTGGGCAAACGAGCCTAATTCCGGAATCGAAAAGCCCAGTATGTTGACCATTACAGTCATTGCACTTTTGGGTGGTCTCTTGGGTGTATTCTTTATGATTCCTCTTCGCAATGCACTTATCGTTCGTGAGCACGGTGTTCTTCCTTATCCTGAAGGACAGGCTTGTGCCGAGGTTATGCTTGCAGGTGAAGAGGGTGGTTCCAAGGCGTCTACCGTTTTCAAGGGTATGGGCTTTGCCGCACTTTTCAAGTTCATCATTGACGGATTGAAGCTTGTCCCCGGTGAGGTTACTTATCAGGGACCGAGGCTCTATCCCGGTGCTGTCGGGACTCAGGTTTATCCTGCAGTTATGAGCGTTGGTTACATCTGCGGACCGAGAATTTCATCCTATATGTTCGCAGGCGGATTGCTTAACTGGTGCGTTCTTATTCCTATTTTTGTAATATTTGGCGGAAGCTTCTTTACCGAGGGTCTTGCCGGCGGTACAACCATCAGTGAGATCTTTGCCGCTGACGGTGCCTCCGGTGTATGGAGTTCCTACACCCGTTACATCGGTGCAGGTGCTTTGGCCGCAGGCGGTATTATTAGTCTTTGTAAGAATCTTCCTTTGATTGCACGTACCTTCGTCGGTGCATTGAAGGGCTTCTCGGTTGGCGGTGCAGGTACTCTTCGTACCGAAAAGGACATCAGCATGAAGATCGTTCTGATCGCCATTCTTGCTCTCACGTTGGCTGTATGGCTTGTTCCTGCAGTTCCCGTTTCCTTGATTGGTGCCGCTATCGTTGTTATTTTCGGCTTCTTCTTTGCAACCGTTTCGTCAAGAATGGTTGGCATTGTCGGTAGCTCTAACAACCCCGTCTCGGGTATGGCAATCGCAACCCTGCTTATTGCAACACTTGTACTGAAGCTTACCGGTGATGTTGGCGCACACGGTATGCAGGCAGCTATTGCAATCGGTTCTATTATCTGCATCGTTGCCGCTATTGCAGGCGATACCTCGCAGGACCTCAAGACAGGTTTCTTGCTTGGTGCAACTCCTAAAAAGCAACAGATTGGTGAAATTATAGGTGTTGTAGCTTCTGCATTGGCTATCGGTGCAACTCTATATCTTCTCGATGAGGCTTGGGGCTTTGACAGTCCTGAACTTTCTGCGCCTCAGGCCACTATGATGAAAATGGTAGTCGAAGGCATTATGAATGGAAACCTGCCTTGGGGACTTATTCTTATCGGAGTGTTTATTGCAGTTGTTGTTGAACTTGTAGGTGTTCCCGTTCTGCCTTTTGCAATCGGTGTTTATCTGCCCGTTCAGCTTAACGCCTGCATTATGGTCGGCGGTATCATCCGTCTGTTTGTTGATAAGATCAAGAACGAGGATAAGAAAAAGAACGCTGTCAATAACGGCATTCTCTTCAGCTCGGGTATGATAGCAGGCGAGGGTATAGTCGGTCTCTTGCTGGCTGTTCTTGCAGTTCTCGGTGTTGATAAGGCAATCGACCTTTCGGGCAAATTAAATCTTTCTCCTGCAGTTTCAAACATCGGCGGTATTTTGATGCTTGGTGTTGTTGTTCTTTGCTTTATCTTCTTCGGCGTTCTCAAAAAGGATAAAAAGAAGAATTGATTATGGGAAAGAAAAGACTGATAATTGCCGCAAACTATCTTGAAAGAAAACCAAAGCGTCACCCCGATATAAATTGGAAAACGGCTGATGACGGTAAGGTTACCTTGGAGATAGAAAACGTGGGTTGGGCAAACCGAATTGCTCAAAAACTGTTTAAAAGACCTAAAATTAGCTACGTTCATCTTGATGAAATGGGCAGCTTCCTGTGGCCGTTGCTTGACGGCGAGCAGGACATAACTGCTTTAGGCGTTAAGGTCAAGGAGCATTTCGGCGAAAAGGCTGAGCCTTTGTACGAACGTCTGGCAAGATATTTTCAGATTCTTGATAGTTACCACTTTGTGCAGTGGACCTATATCCCCCAACCCCAAAAGGCAAAAAAGAAATAATAACAACCATTTTAACATTTAAAGAAAAAAGATTCTTCGCTATGCTCGTAATGACAACAACCTTGTCATTACGAGTGAAACGAGGAATCTTTGTTTTTATTTATTCTATTACAGCTCCGACAGATCGTACGGGGTGTGGAGATAAACGATATGGTTCAGCCAGTTGGCGAACAGCATATTTGCATGTGAACGCCAACGAAAAGTGGGCTCTTTGTCGGGGTTATCATCAGGGTAATAGTTGCAAGGAATTTCAGGGTTGATGCCTTTTTTTACATCTCTCTCATATTCTTTCATCAACGTGTGACGGCTGTATTCGGCGTGACCCGAAATAAAGATGTTACGGCAATCACGGTCGGCAATAATAAAAGGACCTGCCTCCTCAGACTCGGCAAGAATCATCAACTCGGGATGCTTCTTTATCTTTTCAATATCCGACTCAGTGTATCTTGAATGAGGTGCCAAAAAGAAATCATCAAAACCACGGGTGAGGGGATGACGGAAATCAAGACGCTCGTGCCAATAAATACCGCTTAACTTCTTGGGCAATTCGCGTTTGCCGATACCGTACTTGTGATAAAGACCTGCCTGCGAGCCCCAACAGATATAAAGAGTTGAGTAAACGTTAGTCTTGGCCCAATCCATAATTGCACAAAGCTCATCCCAATAGGTGACGTCCTCAAACGGCATCAGCTCAACGGGTGCACCCGTGATGATAAGACCGTCAAAACGGTCGTTCTTGATGTCCTCAAAGGTTTTGTAGAACTTCAAAAGATGCTCAGCAGAGGTGTTTTTCGACGTATGGCTTGCCATCTGGATAAGCTCGATTTCAACCTGCAACGGAGAGTTGCCGAGAAGTCGCAACAGTTGTGTCTCGGTCTCAATCTTGGTCGGCATAATATTGACAATGGCAATTCTCAAGGGACGGATGTCCTGATGGATTGCTCTTTCCTCGGTCATCATAAAAACATTCTCGTTTTCGAGCGTTCTGAAGGCCGGTAAATCGTTGGGAATCTTGATAGGCATAAATTTCTCCTAAAATCAGAATCAATAAGCTTACACTATATAATAACAAAATACTCATTAAAATGCAAGAGTTAAATATTTGTTTTTGAAGGTAGGTAAACGCTGTTTACAGAGATTAATGGTTGTAAGTTAAACTTTCCTGAAAAATGCGGTAAACCATCTAAAAGCATAAGATAACGCTAAGTTTGTCCGTCTATTACATACATTTTCCACCGTCGCGAAACATATCAAAAAAAAGTTTAAAAAATGTCAAAAAAACTAAAAAAAGTGTTGACAAATAGGAGAGTGTGTGGTAATATAATCGAGCGCCTCACGGGAGGGCAGGTTAAAAGAGCCTGACAGAGAACGGTTTTGTAGCTGGTCGAACGAAGAGAGAGCGCAAGAGCGGACCTTGAAAATTAAACAACGATATGAACATTTAGGACCCTAAAATTTTTTTGAGAAAAACTCAAAGTAATAAAGGATTAACACGCAAGTGTAATTCTGAGAAAAGCGACAAAGCTTTGAAAAGG
>JAZTYO010000005.1:0-28496 GCA_045636945.1 Acutalibacteraceae bacterium
TTTTCGTGCTTTGTTGTTGGCAATGACGGCATTTGCGGCATCAAGTATAACCGAGGTTGAACGGTAATTCTGCTCAAGACGGATAACCGTCGAATCGGGGTAGGTATCCTCAAAACTTAAAATATTTTCAATGGTAGCACCGCGGAAACGGTAGATACTCTGGTCGTCATCACCTACAACACAGATGTTACGGCTTTTTTCAGCAAGCAGACTTACAAGCTCGTACTGTGCGTGGTTGGTGTCCTGATACTCATCCACCATTATGTAACGGAATCGGCGGTGGTAGAAATCCAAAGCCTCTTTTGATTCTTTAAAAAGCTTGACGGTGTTGACTATCATATCGTCAAAGTCCATCGCATCGGCATCTTTTAGTGCCTTTTGATAGTAAGAATAGGCTTTTCCAATTTTAGAAAGACGGATATCTCCTGCATTTTCCTGAATAAATTCCTCGGGGGTGATAAGTCGGTCTTTAGCATTGGAAATGGCGTTGAGGGTGGACTTTATAGGGAACATTTTTTCGTCCAGACCAATGCTTTTATAGACCTCTTTCATTACTCGTTTACTGTCGTCGGTGTCGTAAATCGTAAAGTGAGAGGAATAACCGATACGGTCACCGAAACGGCGTAAAATGCGTCCACAAACCGAGTGAAAGGTGCCTGCCCAGATATCAAGCCCGTCGTCACCAAGCATTTTGGAAATTCGTTCTTTAAGTTCACCGGCTGCCTTGTTGGTAAAGGTTATAGCCAAAATCTCCCAAGGCTTCGCGGCGTCGACCGAGAATATACCACCGTTTTCAAAGTCGTCCAAAGCCGCCATCTGCTCAATCTGGGGAAAGGTTTCCTCGTTGACAAAGGGCGGTACGTAGTCGGAATTAAAGGCATTGCCGAACTTGACCAAAGAGGCAATGCGGTTGACCAAAACGGTGGTTTTTCCGCTTCCTGCTCCCGCCAAAATCAGCACGGGACCCTCGGCGGTCACAACTCCTTTAAATTGCATATTATTCATACGGCTAAAGTACTTTTTGATAACCTCGCGCCGCAACGTTAAAAATTTCAAGTTAATATCAGACATTTCAAAACTCCTACGGTTTAAGTGAGATAATTATACTACATTGCCGCACAACTTTTCAACTAAAAATGAAAATAAAATCACGAAATAAAAAGGCTCGCAAAAGCGAGCCTTATATTTTGAAAATCAAAATGCTATTTACCAACGCGAACCGCCAAAGTAGGCATCAAAATCATACTTGGTACCAGTGCCTTTCGGACCGGGGTAATCACTGCCCTCGGTCGAATGGTGCATCTGCTCCATCTCGGCGGTTGTGCGGTTGAAATAGTAGTGGTATGCAGCACCCTCTTCTCCGCCTATGGGGTCGTCAAAGGTGATGTCGCAGATATACCACTCACCGTCCAATTCTACTGCGTTCCACTTGTGTCCGCCACCTGCATCACCTACAACACCCGTTGTGTTGATACCGACCATAAGGCATAGTGTCTGGAATGCCTCGGAGTACGATTCACAAACGCCATACTTATTAACAATAATGCCGTATGCGTTCCAGTTATCCTCGCAAACACCGTTCCATTTGGCACTCAGATTATAGAAAGAGTCCATCAGAATACGGTCGTAGATTAGACGTTCCTTCCAAACTGCGGGTGCATTGGAGGGGATGGTGCTGATAATACGGTTGACCTCGGCGTCAAAGGTAGCCTTTTTGCGGAGAATGCTTGCTTTAAGCTCGGGTGTGAATTCCTTGCTGTAACCGTTGTGGTTTTCTCCATCAGAATAGCAGAGCTTTATTTCCGAGCTGCCGTCACCGTGGTTGTATATCGACATAGAGTTGCCAAGGTAAAAATGCTCGGGATTATCGAACATATAGATGTAGCAAATGTAATAATTACGGTTTTCGGATATTACAGCATTTTCAAACTGCACACGTTCAGAAAGATTCTTTACAGCTGCGTCTATCTTGCGATACCAACCCTGCTTTTCGGCATCAAGCTTGCTGTAAAGATAGCGTTTTGTGATAGGAACAGCGGTGTGTTTTTGATTCTTAGTATATGTGTAGGTTGGTTCGGGCTCAGGTTCGGGCTCAGGTTCGGGCTGAGGTTGGGGCTGAGGTTCGGGCTGAGGTTGAGGCTCAGGTTGAGGCTTAGGTTCGGGCTCGGGAGTAGGGGTAGGTGTAGGCTCCGGTTCGGGGTCAGGGGTTGGAGTAGGTGTCGGAGTTGGTGTGGGAGTAGGAGTAGGCTTAGGGTCGGGCTTTACAGGAAGCTTATCTATCGTGGGAATAGCCGGTTTTTGGGTGTCACTGTCGTCTGACGAATCGGGATTTGGATTGGGGTTAGTGGGGTTAAGCTCAACCGTAATCTTGCCATCCTCATCCTCCGAAACGGTGAGGTCATAATTATCGTCAATTTGGTCGGCTATTTCGTCAAAGCTTGAAACATTTGAAAACATGCTAGAGGTTGTCGAGCCTGTGTCAGAACCGGAACCGCTATAGGAATCGGCTTGAGCCGTGTCCTTGAAGGTAGGCATCGAGCAAGCGGTAATGCCTAACGACAAAGTAAGTGTAAGTGCTAATGCGATAAGTTTTTTCATAATAATTTCTCCTTTTCGGTGTTGTCTTACACCCATAAAGGGATTTAAAATTAAAAATCGGTTTTATAAAAACCAAAAATTAATGAAAATTCCAAGAAATCTTACTAATACTATAATACAACCGTTTCAACAATTTGTAAAGACATATACAGCAAACTCGGTCAAAATAAATCTCTTTGCAATTTTAATATAACTTTTTGTCTCAGGCGGTCGGATCTTGTATATCCTTACACTTGATAATTTTCACTTTTTGCTGTATAATTTTCAAGTAATAAAGGTAAAATGCCAATGATGTTTTTGTTTTTGCAAAAAAATTGTCGGCAATTGCGGCAGCTATAGAGACCGCTGCGCTTGAACGTGTAGATAATCCTATTATTGTATACTTTTATGAGTGTTCTAAAGACATTTTCCTTGATTACGTTGACGGTGAAATTGACGAAATAAGCGATGTGCTTGAAATATGTGTTAACAATGGTACAAAAATGGTTGATGATTATGTGGTTGCTGAACTTTTATTAGAACTTTTGGACGATACTCCACAGGTCAAATATACACTTGCGTGTATAAAAGCTGGTTGGCAATTATACACAAGGTTGCCTGCCATAGGCGATGTTCCTGCACACAACTATGTTATTAATATTGAATATGTTAACCAAGATGGTACAAACGTCATTTATAAAGGTGAATATAATTTTGAATATATATCCTCAATAAATATTGAAGATGGACTAGATGTGATGGATAACGGACCATTCGCTGAATATGGCAACTTTAGATTTGTGTATGATGGTATATACAATAACAATTGGATTTTATTGAACTAATGAAAGGTGTTGGGATTATGAAACAATACCGTTGTCCGCATTGTGGCGCGAAAACATTCAGCAAAATGAAGTTGAACAACAACAAGCTGTATGGCGCTTCGCGTGGTATGGCATTACGGTGTAGTATTTGCAACCAAAAAAGTACATATCGCAGTATTGGGCTAGATAAAGCAGTGTTGGCTCTTGCAATTGCGGCGATTGGATCTGCATTACTTGTGTTGCTAAAAGAATACGGAGTTATAGTTCAAATATGTGTCGCGTTGGCATCTCTTGGTTGCCCGATTTTGTTGATTTGCTTTACGCAGAGGGATAAGCCCTTAATGCCGTGTGATAGCGATACACATAAATTGTTGTATTTCGAGTCTAATACCAAGGTTTCGGTTAACTCCTCAAAATACATAAAGCCTTACGGCGTTTACGGGCTGAAGTTCAAATCAGAGATGGATGACGAGAAATTTAAACAGGCATTTTCGGACGGTATGGTGCCTGCTGTGTTTCATCCAAACCAAAAGGGCAGTTTGACCTATGATGTCCGCATTATCAACAAGTCGGCCGTACCGAAAGAACTGCTTGAAATCGGTTCAAAAATCCTCGTCGAGGATGCCGACGGCATCTTCATTGCTAAAGGCACAATCGAAAATTCGGAGTTGGATCATTGATGAACCGAATATAACAATAAACTGTCAAGCGGGTAGCTTTTGCTGCCCGCTTTGCGATTTTATAGCAAATAAAAATTTTCCTTTGAAAGCAATATCAGGATTTTATTTCTGCATTTTTCATATATCTTTTTGTCAAAAAGCGACGCATTTTGTATACCCTTACACTTGATAATTTTCACTTTTTGCTGTATAATTTTCAAGTAATAAAGGTAAAATGCCAATGATGTTTTTGTTTTTGCAAAAAATTGTCGGCAAGCTTCAAAAAAATCTTGAAAAATCACCTTGATTGCGGTAAAATATATCAGTAATAGATATTTTGCTATTCCAAAAGTTCCAAGACTTTTTATTATGGAAGGAAAGTGTATTTTAATGGACAAAAAAGAACGTAGAGTTGGTACCGTTTCACGCGGTATCCGTTGTCCTATCATCCGTGAGGGAGATGACCTTGCAGCCATCGTTGCCACTTCGGTGCTTGAGGCAGCAGAGTATGAAGGCTTTGAGCTTCGTGACCGTGACGTTATCTCGATGACCGAGTCGATTGTTGCCCGTTCGCAGGGTAACTATGCTTCGGTTGACGATATTGCTGCCGACGTTAAGGCTAAATTCGGTGGTGAAACCGTCGGTGTTATTTTCCCCATTTTGTCCCGCAACCGTTTTGCAATCTGCTTAAAAGGTATTGCAATGGGTTGCAAGAAAATCGTTCTTATGCTCAGCTATCCGTCGGACGAGGTCGGCAACTCGCTTGCTACCTATGACCTTATCGATGCCAATGGCATTAACCCGTACTCCGATGTTCTGTCGCTCGCAAAATACCGCGAGGTATTCGGCGTTCAGAAGCTGGAGTTCACCGGTGTTGACTACGTTCAGTATTATAAAGACCTTATCGAGTCCTGTGGTTGTGAGGCTGAGATTATCTTTGCTAACCAGGCCAAGGCAATTCTTGATTATACCGACTGTGTTTTGACCTGCGATATTCACACACGTGTCCGCACCAAGCGTTTGCTCAAAGAAGCAGGTGCCAAGATTGTTTTTGGTCTTGACGAGATTCTCAATGCTCCCGTAAATGGTAGCGGTTGTAACGAAAAATACGGCTTACTCGGTTCCAACAAGTCAACCGAGGATAAGATTAAACTGTTCCCCCGTGAGTGCAAGGATTTGGTTCTCGACGTTCAGAAGAGAATTTTTGGTGCAACCGGCAAGCATGTTGAGGTTATGGTTTACGGCGACGGCGCTTTCAAGGATCCTCAAGGTAAAATCTGGGAACTTGCAGACCCTGTTGTTTCGCCCGCATTTACCGACGGACTTATCGGTACTCCCAACGAACTGAAATTGAAATACCTTGCTGATAACGACTTTAAGGACCTTTCGGGCGAAGAACTCAAAAAGGCAATTTCCGAGTCCATTAAGAAGAAGGACGGAAGCAGTCTTGTTGGCAATATGGCAGCTCAGGGAACAACACCCCGTCAGTTGACCGACCTTATCGGCTCGCTTTGCGACCTCACTTCGGGCTCGGGTGATAAGGGTACTCCTGTTGTTCTTGTTCAGGGCTACTTCGACAACTATACTAACTAAAAATTTCAAGCAAAGCCGATATCCTTTCGGCTTTGCTTGATGCAATTATACAGTAAACAACCTATAAATATGGAGGAATATAAAATGCAAAACAATGTACGTCCTGAATCTATGGCCCGTATAACCAATTTCGACCTTGCAAACGCTTTTATTGACGAGCAGGTCGAGGCCGTTCGCAAGCAGGTTGGAGATAAAAAGGTATTGCTCGCATTGTCGGGCGGTGTTGACTCTTCGGTTGTTGCCGCATTGCTTATCAAGGCCATCGGCAAGCAGTTGGTCTGCGTTCACGTAAACCACGGTCTTATGCGTAAGGATGAGTCGGAGAACGTTGTAAAGATTTTTGGTGAGGAGCTTGATGCTAACCTCATTTACGTAGATGCTACCGATAGATTTTTGGATCTTTTAGCAGGTGTTTCCGACCCCGAAAGCAAGAGAAAGATTATAGGTAAAGAGTTTATCGAGGTTTTTGCCGACGAGGCAAGAAAACTCGAGGGCGTTGAGTTTTTGGCACAGGGAACCATCTATCCCGATATTTTGGAGAGTATCAAGGCAGCCGAGGGCAAGAAGGCTGTTAAGAGCCATCACAACGTTGGCGGTCTGCCCGAGGACTTGAAGTTTGAACTTGTTGAGCCTATCAAGCTCTTGTTCAAGGACGAGGTCCGTGTTGTCGGTGAGGCTTTGGGATTGCCCCATGCAATGGTTTACCGTCAGCCGTTCCCGGGTCCCGGTCTTGGTGTCCGTTGCCTTGGTGCCATCACCCGTGACAGATTGGCAGCTCTTCGCGAGGCCGATGCAATCCTCCGTGATGAGTTTGATAAGTGCGGTCTTGCCGAGAAGGTATGGCAGTACTTTATTGTAGTTCCTGATATAAAGAGCGTTGGCGTTAAGGACGAAAGCCGTTACGAGGGTTGGCCTGCAATCATCCGTGCCGTCAATACCAAGGACGCTATGACCGCTACTATCGAGGAGATTCCTTACGCAGTTCTCCACAAGATTACCGACCGTATAACTAAAGAGGTAGAGGGCATCAACCGTGTCCTCATGGATCTCACACCCAAGCCCGTCGGCACCATTGAGTGGGAATAATTTGCAAGTGCCAAAAGCCCTTGATTTTACAAGGCTTTTTAGGTAGCGTAGCGCTCCCTGACAGCACTTTGACAGCAATCACTTTTTAGAGAACTTCGCAGAGATGCGGAGTTCTTTTTCGTTTAGCTTGTGATTTTATTTGTAGGGCTTAATCAAGCCTTCAGCTTAGCTGGAGGCTGTGACTACTTTCTTTATAGGTTATATACCAACATTTTGCAAATTCTTGTTTGCCGTTCGCTTTCTATTCTTTGTTTGGTTTAACCCTCGGAACAACCTTCTGCAGGTAGACGATTAAGAGAATAACCAGAACAAACGATATTGCTGAGAGAACTTGTTGTGCATAAACGTTTAAACCGAGGAATTTGTTGCCTACAGCCTGAATGTAGTTGACCAACGGAGTTACTGATAAGGTTGCAAGGGAACCTGCAAGGCCGTAGATTGTTTGCTTTACCAGCAACGCATCACTACGCTTTTCGGCAGGGACGTAATCGAAAATCAGATTGGTTTCGGCGCTGTTGATATCGCCCATAGCCGCTACAAACAGGCAATAATATACTATGTAGAACACCTTGCCGTTGCAAGGCTACATAAGGGTTGCAACGAGGAAGCCCAAAGCCGCAATCTCGCAAGCGTATTTCAACATAAATGCGAACGATTTTCGGTCGGCAATGCGGAAAAAACAAATGAACTTGGAATTCTTACGACCATATAAATAGCACTCAAAACTGCAATAAACGTCATACTGAAGCTGAGTTCTTTAGTGGTATACGTGCCATAAAATGTGGTGGTTATGTGGGTGCAAATGGTCCAGAAAACGCTGGTCATAATGACCTTCATAACGGTTTTATCACCCAATACGTTCTTGAATCGTTGAACAATCGAAACACTTTTCGGCAAAGTGGGTTGGGGCTTTTCCTTGGAAAGAACAAGCGTCAGCGTGTGTGCTACTGTCAGGACAAAAATGGCATACGCAGCAACTATAAATGCAGTTTTGATTTGACCATTTTCTTCGTAATAGTCGATAAATGCACCGATACCAAGGTTGAACAAAAATCCGCCGATAAGTGAAACGGCTTCTTTGATGGCGGTGAAATTTCCGCGCTTGTGGTTGTCAACAAGTGACATAAACCAGTTGGTCTTAGGCGAAAAAACGATGTTGAGGAAGAAACATCCTGCCATCAGAAGCACCGTAAACAAAACGGCCTTTACAGGACATGACAGATTGAAGAACGGAATAAAGTAGATGCTCATAAAAAGCAACTGATTTAAAATGTGGAGAATAGTAACCCTGCGTTTTACCTTGCCACCACGGAAGAAGAGCACCGCAAAAAGCTGAAAACTGCAACCAAGAGCAACAAACGACGTTAAAACAGCCGTAAGACTATCCGAAAATCCTAGGTTTGCGGTCAATTTTGCAAGAAATGCACCGGTGACAAGCAACGACACAAAATACTCCAGCGTTGCCTCAATTATGTACATCACACGGCTTGCTTTGTAGTTATCTTTATTCTGTAATTGGTCAGTCAAAACGCAACATATCCTTTGATGGAGTGTATTATATAATTTAATTTCAAGAATGTAAATAGCAAAAGTTATGAAACTTTTTCGACTTTTTAAAAAATCAAGATTCTATGAAAATAATGCTTGACTTTTCGGGGCAGATTGTATATAATAACCTTTGCAGCAAATTAATATGGACGTTTAGCTCAGCTGGTAGAGCCCCCGCTTGACGTGCGGGCGGTCGAGGGTTCGAGTCCCCCAGCGTCCACCAAAAGAGGAAACAGTATCGTTAGATACTGTTTTTTCTTTTGTGTGAATAAAGCGTGGGACTCGAACAAGGAGGGAGAAAACGAAGTTTGCGGAAGAAAACAGTCCTTTGGTCGGCACATAAAAACCGCCGCTTGAGATTTACTCAAACGGCGGTTTTGTTTTATAGAATTTACAGAATGCTGAACTTGAAAACAAGTGCGGCAAATACGATGGAAACCATCGAAAGAAGTTTTATGAGGATGTTGATTGCAGGGCCAGAGGTGTCCTTAAACGGATCACCGACGGTGTCGCCTACAACGGCAGCCTTGTGCTGATGTGAGCCCTTACCACCAAAGTTTCCGCCCTCGATGTGCTTCTTGGCGTTATCCCAGGCGCCTCCCGAGTTAGACATAAATATTGCCATAAGGAAACCCGAGACAGTCGCACCGCCTAACATACCGACAACACCCTTGTAGCCGAGAACTATACCGGTAATGACGGGAACAACAACCGCAACAATGGTGGGAAGTATCATTTCTTTAAGGCTTGCCTTTGTGCAAAGGCTTACGCATCTTGCATAGTCGGGGTCGGCGTTGCCCTCCATAAGACCGGCAATTTCGTGGAACTGACGGCGGACCTCTTTAACGACCGATTGAGCAGCCTTGCCGACCGACTCCATAGTCAAAGCGGCAAATACGAACGGCAAGCAAGCGCCGATGAATAAACCAACCAGAACGGTGGGATTGGTGATATCGAAAACAGTGTCAACAACCTCGCCTGCTTTTGCGGCAACCTCTTTTATCTTGTCAACGTAAGAAGCCATCAGAGCAAGTGCGGTCAATGCAGCCGAGCCGATTGCAAAACCCTTACCGGTAGCGGCAGTGGTGTTGCCCAAGGCATCAAGAGCATCAGTACGTTCTCTTACTTCCTTTTCGAGGCCAGCCATTTCGGCAATACCGCCTGCATTATCGGCAACAGGACCGTAAGCGTCGGTAGCAAGGGTGATACCAAGCGTTGAAAGCATACCGACAGCGGCCAAAGCGATGCCGTAAAGTCCGCAACCGTCACCTGCGGCAAAGTATGCAACGAGAATACAAACGGCGATAATGACAATAGGAAGTGCGGTGGAAATCATACCGAGACCAAGACCGCCGATGATAATAGTTGCCGAACCGGTTTCCGATTTTGCGGCAAGCTTACGTGTAGGCTTGTAGGTATCAGAGGTGAACAATTCGGTCGACTGTCCAATCAACACTCCTGCGATAAGTCCTGCAAGAATCGAGAAGTAAAGACCGATAGAGTTTTTACCGTCAAGGCAGAACCATACAACGGGGAATGAAGCGATTGCAATGAGTATTGCTGAGAAGTTGGTGCCGCGGCTCAAAGATTTCAAGAGATTCTTTTGAGTCGCATTTTCCTTTGTTCGGACAAGGAAGGTGCCGATAACCGAGAAAATGATACCAATTGCCGCAATAAGAAGAGGAACTGCCATTGCGTTGAATGAGCCTATAGCGGCAACACCCAAAGCACAGGCCGAAATGATAGAACCAACATACGATTCGTATAGGTCGGCACCCATACCTGCTACGTCACCAACATTATCACCAACGTTATCGGCAATAACGGCAGGGTTTCTGGGGTCGTCCTCTGGGATGCCTGCTTCAACCTTACCAACAAGGTCGGCACCGACATCGGCAGCTTTGGTAAAGATACCACCGCCAACACGGGCAAACAAAGCCATTGAAGAAGCACCCATACCGAAGGTCAGCATAGCACTTGTGATTTCGGAAGGCGAGCACTTGAAAACAAACTTCAAAAGTGAAAACCATATTGCAATGTCCAAAAGTCCAAGACCGACAACGGTAAAGCCCATAACCGAGCCTGCCGAGAATGCAACGCGGAGACCTTTATTAAGACCTTCACGGCAAGCATTCGCGGTACGTGCATTGGATGCGGTTGCAATCTTCATACCGACAAAGCCCGACAAGGCCGAGAATATACCGCCGGTAAGGAACGCAAACGGTACATACGGTGTTAAAAGGTCAAATATAGCCATGATGCCAAGTATTACAAACATAACGGCAAAGAAAATGGCTACAATTTTGTATTGTCTTTTAAGATAGGCGTTGGCACCCTCGCGAATCGACTGGGAGATTTTCTTCATTCTGTCGGTTCCCTCAGAGAACTTCATAACCTTTTTAGCAGTAAACAAAGCAAAAATCAATGCTACCGCAGCTCCGACAAACGTACACAGAGCCAAAACTTTCTCCATAATTACACTACTCCTTTTTATGGTGTACCTAATATGATAACATAATCTTTCGGGTTTGTCAAGTTTTTAACAAAGGATTTAATATATTTGCAAGAATGCGGACAGATATTGTTAAAAAATTGCAAATATCTGATTTGGCTTTTACCGAGAATCAAAATATGTTACGTTTAGAAACATAGGTATTTAAAATTTCATTCTGATATGATACAATCATTTAAAAGATATGTAACATTTTTAAGACTAATTACGTATAACCTACAGAGATTGTAGAAAGGGGGAGGGGTAGTGGCGTATTATGGTCAAGGAACGACCGATTCAATGGGCAAAACGGTTGAGCATTACATTGAAAACTACGGACAGTTTATTTCAAAGCTAAGTTTTTCGTTATGCAAAAACACCCATGATGCCGATTACCGTTCGGACTACTTTGCGGTTATAGATGCATCGTGCGATAAGATTGCCGAAAAGATTTCCTATAACGGAGCTATAGCGTATCTTAGTGATGAGGCGTTGACCGAACTGCTTGGTTCTAAATCCTACGAAGAATATATACTTATGTATGAGAATATGATGGACCGACAGTATAAATAGAATTTAAATAAAAGCTAAACCGTCGTGTGATGATATGCACCCCAAAAGTTAGACACTTTTGGAGGTGCATATTTTTATGGCAAAAAAAGATAAAATATTACACGTTCGTTCTACAAAATATATTATGGCCTTACTTGTATAATATGTTTACATAACACAATTTATGCTTGTTCGAAAGGTGAGGACGTAAATGATTAAGGAAACGGTCAAAAAGTCGCGAATAGTTGAGATTTTCGGTGCGGCAGAGAGGTGGATATTAGCGGCAAAGCAGGTAGGGTTTGCGATTATGGGCTTTTTTATGGCAAGAACGTCGCTTTTAAGCGGTATGGCTCCTTTGGGTGCCGCATTGACGGCAGGTGTGCCTAAAAAATACATAATCGTAGCGGCGGCAGGGTCGTTGTTAGGATATCTTATGCCAATGTCGGGCATATCGGTACTGCGATACACAGCGGCACTTCTAGCGGTGTTTTCAATAAGGCTCATCATAAACGGTATAAAAGGAATAGGTGCTAGTGCCGTTTGGGCAGGCGTTACCGCGGCAACCGTCATAACGGCTATTGGTTTTGTTTCAAACGTGGGTGACAATCTTGTGAGCACAATGGTTTTAAGCATAACCGAGGGATTGCTATCGGGTGCTGGAGCATTTTTTATACGCAAGGCATCAACCGTAAGCCTTGCATCAAAGGGCAATACACCCGAACAAACTGCGGCATTGCTTATAACGGTTGCATTGGTGCTGACCTCGGTTATGAATGTTGGATTTGACGGCATATCAATAGGTCGCGTTGCGGCATTTTTGTTTGTTTTGCTTGCCGCAAGATACGGCAGGATAGGTACGGCCTGCATCTGTTCGGTTGCAATGGCTTTAAGTCTGATAATTTCGGGTGGCAGGACCGATACGGCGGTGGCTATGTGTGCCGCAGGACTTTTAAGTGGTGTTTTAATAAATATGGGCAGATTTGCCGTAGTTATCGCCCCCGTTGTGGTTACGGGGTTGTGGGCTTTGGTATCAAATGCCGATACCGTAGCGATTGCTATGCTGATAGAGTCCTCGTCGGCAGGTGCTATATATGCCTTGTTACCCAAAACCTTTACCGCAAGCCTTGGAACGTTTATTGCTCCCGAGGTCGTAACCCCCGACACAAAAGGCCTTAGAAGGACTCTTACAATGCGGTTAGGTCTGGCTTCGGCGGCTTTGCACGGTGTTTCCGAAACGGTCGACGAGGTTTCCCGTTGCCTTTCGATATCCAAAAGTCCAAACTTTGCCGCCGTACTGCACAAGACCGAAAACGATGCCTGCAAAGGATGTTCTTTTCATATATACTGTTGGGAAAAGCAAAAATCCAACATGGTTGATGCCGTGTTGGCTATGTGTGAAACCATTCGTCGCGGACAACCCATCAGCCTTGCCGAAGTACCCGACGATTTTTCCGAACGATGCCTTCGTATTGAACGGTTTGAGGATGCTATCACCCGACACTATTCAGAATTCTTGAGCAGCATCTCGGCTGAACGTCGTGTTACCGAAATCCGAGAGGTAATGGCAGGGCAGATGAATGGCATAGCCGATATGCTGTCCGAGATGTCACACGAATTTAAGACGGCACAAAGGTATGATATAGCAATGGCAGGCAGGGTTGCAGGTGCGTTAAAGGAACTCGATATTTCGGCTGATGAATGTAGCTGTGTGGTCGACAAATACGGACGTATGACGGTTGAGATAAAGTTGTTGCAGGAACCCGAACTACCGATTAACCGTCTGAGGGTATTGGAAAGATTGGAAAGCACCTGTGAACGCGATTTTGAGCCTCCCGAGATAAACCGAGTCGGCAGGACCTATTATATAACGGCAACCGAAAAGGCGGTTTTATCGGTTGACTGCGGTTGCACACAGTTTAACCAAGGCAAAAACGAGCATTGCGGAGATACTTGCCGATACTTTTTCGACGGCAGAGGTCGTCTTGTAGTTATTGTCAGCGACGGAATGGGCTCGGGTGGTCGTGCCGCCGTCGACAGTGCAATGACGGCAGGACTTGCCGAACGACTTATTAAGGCAGGATTCGGGTATGACTGCACCTTAAAATTGGTCAACTCTGCGATGCTTTACAAATCAACCGACGAGTCACTCGCAACGCTTGATATTTCCTGCATTGACCTCTTTTCGGGCAAGACCGAACTGTATAAGGCAGGTGCAGCGCCGACCATTGTCCGTCGGAACGGTAGGACGGGCAGGGCAGAATGCCGTTCACTCCCTGCTGGCATACTCAATGAAGTGGGCTTTGACCGTGCTGTTGTCACCTTAAAGGAGGACGATATACTTTTAATGATGTCGGACGGTGTGTGTACCGACGGAACCGATTGGATATGCGCCGAGATTGAGGGCTTTAAGGACGGAGGAGCCAAGCAACTGTCTGAACGAATAGCCACGGCAGCAAGACGTCGCCGACGTGACGGGCACGACGATGATATCACCGTGTTTGCGGCAATAGTTGAAAAGGCAGTATAAATGGGCATAAAAAAAGAGAAGCACGTGAGTGCTTCTCTTTTTATCTTAATATCTTCTTCGTTTTATCTTGATGTAATTGCTGACGATATTGTCGTTTTGTTCCATCTTACGACGACGGTAATCCTTAACAAACGAAAGTGTAAGGATGACTGCCATCACCAAAAAGGCCAGAATACCGATACACAAGAAGATTATCATAAGGATGTTCGGGTTGGATTCTTCGACACTGTCGGGCAAACCGACCGAGCCTATAAATTCACCCAATCTCAACGGGTCGTCACCGAAATAAGCAAAGGTGTAAAGCTTTCCGTTGGATACCGTCACGTACATAGCGGTATATTGTCCGTCGGTCACAACCGATTTTTTGAGGTAAACGTGGCTTCCTATCTCGGCAGTGTCGTATCCGTCGGTAAATAGCTTATCGCCAACAGGCTTTAAATCCTGTCCCGTCAAGCCCTTGAACGACACGAGTTGCTTTGAAAAATCGGTCACGGTTTCACGACACTGAATCTGATGAGCCTCATCCTTTGAAATTGCGGCAAATATAAGTCCCTTAACATCGCTTGAAATAAGGAGGTCTTCCTCGGTCATAAGGTCGTAGCTGTCACTCAAGGTAAAGGTTACGTCCTTTACAGTGTGGGTGGTCGACGATGCCGATACCGATACCGCGGCAAAGAGGCATATTATAATTGACAAAACACATATAAAGGCTTTCTTCACTGCGGTCACTTCCTTTCAAGAATTTTCAAAAAGGTTATTTAAGGGTTCTCTTGGCAGAGGTCAGGGTGTTTTGCATAAGCATTGCGATGGTCATAGGACCTACACCGCCGGGCACGGGGGTAATGGCCGAGCATTTTGGCGCAACGGCTTCATAGTCAACGTCACCGCAAAGCTTACCGTTTTCGTCACGGTTGATACCGACGTCGATAACGACGGCACCGTCTTTTACCATATCGGGTGTGACAAATTTTGCTTTACCGACCGATGCCACAAGAATATCGGCCTCACGGCAGATTTCTTTGAGATTTTGTGTTCTCGAGTGGCAGATAGTAACGGTTGCGTTGGCGTGAAGCATCAGCATTGCCATAGGCTTGCCGACGATATTGCTTCGTCCGATAACAACACAATGCTTGCCTGCGGGGTCAATATTAGTGTATTTCAGCATTTCCATAATGCCTGCGGGTGTGCAGGGAAGGAAATCGTAATCACCTATCATAATTTTGCCGACGTTCTGAACGTGGAAGGCATCAACGTCCTTTTCGGGAACGATGGCATCGATAACAGCCTTTTCATCCAAATGCTTCGGCAAGGGCAACTGACAAAGTATGCCGTGAATTTTGTCGTCCTTATTGAGCTTCTTAACCAAAGCCAAAAGCTCCTCGTTGGTGGTGCTTTCAGGCAATTCGTACTTTTCGGAGTACATACCAAGCTCGATACAGGTACGTTCTTTAGAGCCAACGTAAACCTGCGATGCAGGGTCGGTGCCGACTATAATTACGGCTAGACCCGGTGTTACTCCTTTTGCTTTAAGTTCTTCAACCTCGGCGGCAATACGTTCCTTAACTGCTGCCGAGATAACCTTTCCACTGATAATTTCTGCCATTACTCTTATTCCTTTTTCTCGTCTTCGTCGGTTTTTTCCGAAGTCTCGATATCATCCGATTCCGATTCTTCCACTTCTTCAATTTCGTCTTCAGTTTCGTCAAATTCAACGGTTTCACCGTCGGTTGCTTCTTCAGAGGCTTCTTCGCCACCCTCGTAGTAAAGTGTCTTTACGGTTGTGTCATCGATTTCATCAAACATACTCTCGTAGGTGAGTGCCTTTTTAGCGTTTTTCATACGGACGAACATATAGATAAGTATGATTGCGCATACAATCATTATTGCACCCGATATCCACTGAGAAACCTTCAGAGGTCCTAAGTAAAGGCTGTCGGTTCTAAGACCCTCGATAATCATACGGCCAAAACCGTACCACACACCGTAGGTGAGAACAAGCTGGCCCTTGAATTTACGGCGCTTACTTAGGAAATGCAACAAAACAAAGCCTAAGATACACCAAAGCGACTCATAGAAGAAGCAGGGATGTACCGAAAGTCCGTTATCGGCAATATGCTGTGCGATTTCACCCGAGGTCATACCGTCAAGAGCAAACTTGTCGGGGTTTTCCTGAATGTAACGGAGAACGCCGTTACTCATCATACCGGGACCCTCGGTAAGCGAGCCGAAGGCTTCCTGATTGAAAAAGTTGCCCCAACGGCCTATAGCCTGTCCTAGCGGGAAGCAGATAAACGCAAGGTCCAAGGTGTCAAGAATGTTGACCTTTCTCAACCAACACATCAAAGGTCCGACAACTGCGGCACCGATGATACCGCCGTAAATGGCAAGACCCGAAATACCCGAGCCACCCGAGATGCCGAGAAAATCACCTATCGAATTAATTTCCATATCACCGGGATAGAAAATGATGTAGTATACACGTGCCAACAAAATGGCAACAGGTGTAGTGACCAGAACGACGTCGGTCAGACGGTCGGGATCGATATCAAATTTCTTGGCTTTAGTGAAGCCGTAAACAACGGCGGCAAGGAAGGCCAGGGCAATGCAAATACCGTACCAATAAATCTTCCAACCGTCGCCGAAGGGCAAGGTAAAGGCAACCGAGTCGAAATCAAACTCGAGGCCGAAAATCTTAACCCCGTAAGCAACAAGTGTCAACAAGTGAAACACCCTTTCTCCAAAATAAACTATATTAAGTACATTATATACTAAATACCCCTTTAAGAAAAGGGGTATTTTAAAATTTTTATAAATTTATAAAAATTTATTTTGAAATTACCGACAAAGCACAAAGTCCGAGGTCTAATTCACGGGCTCTTTGTGTAACGTCATCGGGGATTATTTTGCTTAAAGCGTCAAGAACGCCGTAAGGCTCAAAGCCGTTGATAGCACAGTCGATGAATCCGTCGACAGTTTCCTCGGTATCGTTAAACGAACGAATCTCCTTGCCGTACATTTTGCGACGTGCATCCTCGAAAAGTTCGGGGTCAACACCGTTTAGCTGAATCTTCTTGAACTCTTCAACAATAGCGTTCTTCACAGCCTCGGGGTCTTTGGACTCACCTTCAAAAAGGAAGGCGGCATATCCGTGACCGCAGAAAAACTCGGTGCCGAAACGGGTGTTGATAAGTCCACCGTTGAGCAGCTTATTGTAAAGCGGAGAAATTCTACCAACGGCAATCTCAAGCAAAAGCTCGGATGCGATAACGCATTTTTGTGAACGGTTAAGCTTTGCCGCATTGTCCTTGATACCCGTAATAAAAAGAGGCATAGCAATCGGCATTTTCTGTTCGATATAGGTATCTTTCAGAGTGTCAGGCTCCGAAAACTCCGAACGGTGTATGGTCGGCACATCGGACTGCTTGATTTTTCTGTCAATCATCGAGAGCACCTTTTCGGTGTTGAAATTACCGCAAAGGCAGACAAACATATTTGAGGGGTTGTAGAAAGTGCGGTAGCAGTCGTAAAGGGTTTTGTCGGTTATTTCGGCAATCGATTCAACAGTACCTGCAATCTCAACGTTTACTGGGTGGTTGTGGTACATTATGCGGAGCAGGTTGAAAAGCACTCTCCAACTGGGGACGTCCTCATACATTCTGATTTCCTGACCGATAATTCCCTGTTCCTTTTGTACCGTTTCGGGTGTGAAGTAAGGAGAACTTACAAATCCGAGCAGGATGTCGAGATTCTCGTAAAATCTTTCGGAACAGCTGAAAAGATAGCAGGTGCGGTCAAACGAGGTGTAAGCATTGGCCGAAGCACCGGTAACGGCATATTTTTCAAAAGCATCACCGTCTTTACCCTCAAAGAGCTTATGCTCAAGGAAGTGTGCAATGCCCTCGGGTACCGATATCATCGGCTCGTCACCCAATGAAAACTCGGTATCAACCGAGCCGTAATGTGTGCCGAAAACAGCATAGTTTACGCTGAAATCGGGCTTTTCGCAGATATAGACCTTGAGTCCCGAAGAGTGAATGGCCTTGGTGCAGGATTCATCAGCTGCTTTGTTGTAAAGTTTGGTTATCTCAAAACTCATTCCTCTTCCTCCTTTACACTGCCGTCGGGTTTTAAAATATAAACTGTATCAAGTGCAAAGCTCTTGGCGGCATTCATAATATCCTCTTTGGTAACAGAGGTTATAAGCTCGCAGATTTCATTCGGTGATGCAGGTGACTTTTCCAAAGCTCGTGCGGCATACCAACGGGCGAGGGATTCTTGCTCCGATTCGGCCGAACGGATAGAATCACACATTGAAAGCTTAGACGACGTGATGTCCTTGTCCGAAAAATTGCCGTTGACCATATCGCGAAGCTGGTCAAGAATAGCAGCTTTTGCCGATTCGATATTGGCATCTTCAACACCACTGTCAACAAGAATGATACCTTTTCTTCTCACAGACCTTGCCGAGCAGTAGTAGCAAAGGCTCATCTTCTCACGAACGTTGCAGAAAAGCTTGGAATAAGGTCCACCGCCGAAGATGTCACCCATTATCCAATTAGCAATGGTATCACGGTCGTTTCCACCGTCAGGTGAACGAAGACCAAGCACCAACTTGCCCTGTTTTACGGGCATAGTTTCGGTTATTTCTTTAAACTCACCTGCCGATAATACAGTATCAGAGGGTAGGTTATTAAATTCTCGGCCAACCGAGTTTACACACTCAGAAAAGCGTTCGGCAAAAAGTTTAGGCTCCTCGGCGCCGATCACCAAAACCGAAATGAAAGAGGTTTTGAGTATTCTTTCAAGGGATAAACGAATATCGTCGTCGGTAACGGAGGTTACGTCGTCAACGGTACCTTCTTGAGCAAGTCCGTAAGGCTCACCCTCGCACATTATCTCCTCGCAACGGTTACGCGCATAGGTGCGTTTGTCATTAAGCTTGCCTTCAATAGCTTCACATAAAAGACGCTTTTCGCGGACAATCGCCTCTTTAGGAAAGCTGTTACCCGAAATAAAACGGCCGAATATCATATCACACAGTAAAGCACCTGCCTCATCAACGGTGTTTTCACCGTTGATGGAGTATTTGTTGTCATTTACGGTGATGCCGATACGAAGCTCCTGACAGTCGCCCTGCTTTGCAACCCATGAGGTTATTCCTGCACCGTAAAGCGATGCCAGCTTGCGGTTAAGCAAATAGGTATCGGGCAGTGCTTCGGTTCCGCTTTTCATAAGGCTTAGGGTAAGTGCATTTGCGGCATTGTTTTGGCTTAAAGGAAGATAAAAGCCTACTGAGATAAGTGTTGTTTTAAAACGGTCGGTGGGTATAAACGAATAAGATATACCGGAATCTTTAGGAAAGTTTGTCATAATGTTCTCCCGAATGTCGTAGTTTGTCGAAATCAAAAGCCTGCCGTACTTTGAGTACGACAGGCTTTTGTTGTTAATCAGTCATCAATTAAAACTTGATGTCGTCAACATCGAAGGGTGATGTTGCGTGGGTGTCCTCGGTCAAGTTGAGGGAAGCACCCTTTTCGTCAAGCGCCTTGTCGAACTCGTCCTGCTTGAGAAGATAGAGGATGTCGAGATGCAGACCTTCATACCAATAATCTTCGTACTTCTCGTCGAGAATATCTCTCTTTACAAAGAGGATGTACTGAGAGTTTTCGGTATCGTCAATAACAACGGCCTTACCGAGCTCCTGCTTTTTGTATTCGGCAAAAAGCTTATCGTTGTAGCCGGAATCCTCGTCACCGAAAAGTCCCTTATAACTTTCGGGTGAGTACTTGGTTTCACCCGAGGAGGTGGTAGAGGACGAGGTTGTGGTGGAAGATGTATTGGTAGATGAGGTTGCCTCAGAGGAGGTTACGCTCGAGGTGTTGCTTGAGTTGGTAGAAGATGCATTACCGGAGGTGGTGGAGGAGTTAGAGGATGAGTTTGCCTTTTCCTCTTCTTCAAGACGCTTTGTCTCTTCGTCATAGATGGTCTTGAAATCCTCGCCTGCGTTAAGTCTTTCAGCATACTTATCGGCAATAGCTTTAAGTGCTTCGAGCTTTTCCTTGGAAAGTTCCTTGCTGTCAGAGCCCTTCTTAGAGAAAGTGAGGTAATCGCCCAGAACGAAGTGCTCGTTCATATACTTGGTAACATCGTCCTTGGAAACCTCTTTTGGGCCCTTTTCGTCGTAAAGGTACTTGAAGTAGAAGCTGTATTTAGCATCGTATTTGCAATACTCGAGGTATGTTTCGTAAGCAACACCGTTTTCCGAAAGGAAGTAAGCATAAGGTGTGTAGTAGCTGGAAAGCTGAGATTCCATACCCATCTGAGCATACTGATTATAAGTGTTGTAGTCGCAACCGTAGTTCCAATATGCCAAAGCATTCCAAGAAACGCTGTTTACGGTATCGGAATCAAGCTCGAGCTTCGCAGCTTTCATAAAAGCGTCAAGTGCTGCATTCTCACGCAGGGTCTTGATAGCCTGCTCTCTTACGAAGGTCTCGTAAGGAGTGCCTTCCTTGGCAACGTTACCGTCTTTGTCGAAATAGTACTTTTCGTATTTTACATTCTCGGCATCGAGGTCGTTTTCTTTAATATAAGCATCGATGGCATTTCTTGCGGTGCTTGCGGCGAAGAACTGTGTACAGCTGAAGAATGCCGATGTGAACTCGGTGTCGCCAATCTTAAAGGCAATTTCGCCCTTTTCGTGGCAGCCCACAAAAGCAGTAGCCAACATAAGCACAGCTAGTACAACTGCCAAAAGTTTAGAAAGTTTTTTCATAAAATATACTCCTATTCTTACCTTAAAGTGTCGAAAAATACCAAAAGGCGTTTTTTAAATTACATACACACAACAGTATATAATATCCGAAACCAAAAGTCTAGCGTTTTTTAATATTCTTTGTGACATATTTGTAAATTATTTATCCTGCATAAGGCTTAAAGCCTCTTTTAGGGTGTCAAGAATGTGCTGATTGGGCGAAGGCCTTATTGAAGCATACGGTTTCGAGCCCGCGCTGAACATAACCCTCTGTTTGATATTACTTGAAATAAGCCGTGCGATATTTTCGGTCAAGGCACCGCAATAAAGCAGTAACCTGCCGTTTTGTTCCGAAATTTCGGTAATGTCCAACGATGCCGCCTTGTTTTTAAGGAAGGATACCCTGATAAGGTCGTTGACAACGTCGGGCAGGTCACCGTAACGGTCGAGCAGTTCATCGGTAACGTCCAAAACATCCTCGTTAGTGCGGATTGCGGCAATTCTGCGGTAGGCCGCAAGTCTGCCTGGCAGGGAGGAGATATACCTCTCGGGAATGTGAGCGTTGATTTTGAGGTCAACAACACATTCAAGCTGTTTTTCGGGCTGTTCGCCTTTTTCCTCGGCCAAGGCTTCGGACAGTAATTTAAGGTACATATCGTAGCCCACAGCTTCCATATGTCCGTGCTGTTCACCGCCCAAAACACTGCCTGCACCTCTTATTTCAAGGTCACGCATGGCAATGCGGAAGCCTGAGCCAAACTCGGTAAACTTGCGGATGGCATCAAGCCTTTTTTGAGAGATGTCGGACAGCGCCTTACCTTGGGTGAACAAAAGATAAGCAAAGGCTGTGCGGTGGCTTCGGCCAACGCGTCCACGAATCTGGTGCAACTGTGCAAGACCCATTCGGTCGGCATTTTCTATGATAAGCGTGTTGGCATTGGGTACGTCAACACCTGTTTCGATAATGGTTGTGCAGACGAGAATGTCGACTTCGTGTTCAAGTAACTGTTGCCACACTTTAGACAGAGAGCCCTCGTCCATTTTGCCGTGGGCTACACCTATTCGTGCATCGGGGTGGTCCTTCTGCAGTTTTATGGCACACGAATCAATGTCGTCGGTGCGGTTGTGCAGATAATAAACCTGACCTCCTCGACGCAATTCGCGCGAAATTGCCTCGTTTACCACCGATTTGTCCTGCTCCATAACGTAGGTTTGCACGGGATGACGGTTCATCGGTGCCTCCTCGATAGAGGACATATCACGCAATCCCGACAAAGCCATATTAAGCGTACGGGGAATAGGTGTTGCCGAAAGGGTCAGGGCATCGACCTCGGGGTAAAGCTCTTTCAGTTTTTCTTTCTGGGCAACACCGAAGCGTTGCTCCTCATCAATTATTATTAACCCTAAATCCTTGAATTTTACGTCCTTGGAAATAAGTGCGTGTGTGCCAACAATGAGGTCGATATTGCCTGCGAGCAGGTTTTTCTTTATCTTTTCCTGTTGCTTGGGTGTGCGGAAGCGAGAAAGCATCTCGACCTCAACCGCCATATTCGAAAAACGTTGCAAGGCGGTATTGTAATGTTGCCAACAAAGGATGGTTGTGGGCACCAGAATGGCACATTGCTTGCCGTCGGCAATACACTTGAATGCGGCGCGTAAGGCAACCTCAGTCTTACCGAAGCCAACGTCGCCGCAAAGCAAACGGTCCATCGGAACAGCGCGTTCCATATCCTTTTTGATTTCGGAAATGCAACGCAGCTGGTCGTCGGTTTCGTCAAACTCAAACCTGCGTTCAAAGTCGGATTGAAGGTCACCGTCGGGACTAAACGAGAAACCTTTTTGTTGCATACGCTTGGCATAAAGGGCGGTCAACTGCTTGGCCATATCCTTCACTGCCGTTTTTACTCGGTTACGCGTTCTGTTCCAATCGGACGAGCCGAGCTTATTAAGCTTTACCTTAACGTCATCGGACGAGCCGATGTATTTTGAAACCATATCAAGGCTTGTGACAGGTACGTACAATGCGTCCTTGCCCTGATAACTTATTTTGATGTAATCACGGGTGATTCCACGAGTGGTTAACTGCTGAACACCCTCAAAAACACCGATACCGTGGGTTGCGTGGACAACGTAATCACCGCGTTGCAGTTCCTCTAAAGAGCCAACTGAACTGCCCGACGAATAACGCTTTTTACGCTTAGGAACGGCAGCTTTACCGTGAACAATCACCGAAAGCTCACCGTTCGGAAGTTCAAATCCGCTTGAAAGAATGCCAACCGTGACAAAAACGCCTTTTTTGCCAATCCTTGAAGGCTCGGAGCAGAACTGTGCCTTTAGCCCGAGGTCACACATTTCCTCGCAAAGATTGTTGGCAGCACGTTCACTGCCTGCAAGTACCACGGTCAACTTGTTGTTGGAGGCCTTTATGTCCCCACAAAGTGCCGAAACCGAGCCTGTAAAGCCAGTGTTCTGGCGGAAATTCATATTATAAAGTGCCTTTGGCGGCACGTCATAAGAGGTTTTGGGGAAACTGTCGCAATAAATCGTGTTGACCTTTTTTAAATGTTCGGCAAGACCTACACGGTCATGATAAACCGATTTGAAATCGGGAGGTAACTGACCCTCCAACAAAAGAGCCTTGATTTCCTCGGAATGAAGCTTTAAGCAACCGTCAACACGGTCAAGACACGCGTTGGTGTCAAACATAAAGGTAACGGTTGAAAAATCGCGGTCGCAAAAATAGTCTAAAAGCGTTACGTTTCGGTCAAAAATGTAATTAAGATATGCGTCGTAACTGATTGTAGCGCCTGCTATCAGACGGCTTGCATCCTCTTTAAGGCGTTTTTTCTGTTCGGCACTGACCTTCTTGCCGTCAGATATCTTTTCCAACGTCAAAGCAAGGTCATCGGGGTCATCGGGCGAGTTCTCCACAACGGGGGTTATTTTAATATCATCAAGACTGTCGGTTCGGCGTTGGGTATCAACGTCAAACATTGAAATGCTGTCAATCTCGTCACCAAAAAAGTCGAGTCGGCAAGGATTGGGCAGATTGGGGGAGAAAATATCAACAATACTGCCACGGACCGAAAACTGACCCGCACCGTCGACCTGTGCCGATTTAACGTATCCGCCTGCAATAAGCCTTTCGACAAGCACAAGCATAGAGCATTCCTGACCAACCGACAAGGTGAAGCAACGCTCACTCAAAATCTCAGGTGGAATGGTGGTGCTGACGGCGGCCTCTGAGGACGTTAAAACCACGTCAAAAGCCCCCTCTAAAATTTTAGAGAGGGTACCTATTCTGTTATGTTCATACTCGTGTGAGCGTGAAACGTTACTGCGGAAGCAATATTCCCTTGAGGGGAAGATGGCAACATCGAGTCCCAAGGCCGTAAGGTCCTCAAAAACGCGTTCGTTTTCCGCATCGCCTGCCGTGATAATCAAGGCCTTGTTGCCGTGTACCGCCGAGGTCACAGCCGCCAAAAGGCAACGGTGAATGTGCGAAACACCCGTTAAAGCAATGGGAAACAATCGGTTTTTAACGGCACCCGACAGTTCTGAAAACTCTTTCGTGTTTTGTAACGCTTCACTGAAAATGTTGTACTTCAGTTGCATACCTTACCTGTTAAATTTATTCATTGCGGTGCCTATGTCGGCAGTGACCATGGTTTTTACGGCCTCTGCGGCATTACTCTCGGCACCGTCAATTTTTTCCTTGTCTTCCTTTGAGGGCTTGCCCAATACCCAATCGGCAAGGTCATACTCGGGATGGGGCTTCTGACCCATTCCAATCTTGACCCTTGGTATATTATCGGTGCCCGAAAGCTCAATTATGTCACGCAATCCGTTGTGACCGCCGTGACTGCCTGATTTTCTGATGCGAAGCCTTCCTGCATCCATGGTAACGTCGTCCGAAACCACGATAACCCTGTCGAACGGCACCTTGAAAAATCTTGCAGCCTCTGTGACCGCTGCACCCGAATTGTTCATAAAGGTCAAAGGCTTTTGAAAAAGCACTTTGTGACCTTTGATTTCACCGTCGTAGATAAGTGACTGAAATTTGTTTTTCTCGGGTCCTGCATTCAACTCTTTTATAAGAATATCAAGGCAACGGAAACCTGCATTGTGACGGGTTTCGGAGTATTTGTCACCGGGATTGCCCAACCCTACAATTATATAGTCGTATTTAGGCTTTGAGAACAGCATTTTTAACCTTCCTCATTCTGATGTAGATAATAAGTAAACGCACCGCAAACAGTAAAAGCACTGCACCGAAGGCAAAATAAAGTATTGCGTTGGGCCAAGCGGTTTTGGGATCGATCGGGCATCGGCAGGGAATTATAAGATTGAGTTCTTTTAAACCTTTAAGTGCAAGAAATACCCCAAGCAACGAGGTTACAATGCTTGATAAAAATAATGTTTTGGTGTAGGGCAGATTTTTACGCCTTGAACGGTTAAGGGAACCAAAGCTCAAGGCGGTGCAAAGGCAACCGAAGGCCAGACATAAAGCGACAGTATCGGCACCGTTGAAAACTCGGTTGACAAAGGTTTCAAATTGGTCGGGCACAAAGGAGCTCAATCTGCAGAGCAATTCCGAAAAGCGTATTAAAAGACGGTTGGTGACGGTAAATTCATCAAGCTGGGATATTACGGCAAGCAAAACTGCCGAGATGAAATAAGCCAAACGCTGAAAGCTCAACCCAAAACCGCCATTGGGATTTTTGGATTTCTTGAAATTGACTATCCACGAAGCCAACAGCAAAAGTCCGATAGCAAAAACCAACGTTCCTGCAACAAGGTCGTAAATAAACAAGGCAAGGCTTGCCAAGAGAAGGAAACCGGCACATATTATATTGAAAACGTTACGACCTGCAAACCGCACTGCCGACACTGCAGGCGGTAAAAAGTCATGGTCAGGTTTGGAAACCTCGACACCTTTAATTTCTTCGATTATTTCAACGCTCAAAATCAACACCTCGCAAATAATAAACATTGATTCATTGTTCTTAACAATTTATTATACCGTAAATTTTGAGGTTAGTCAATTGAAATTAGGCTTAAACTAAAAAACAAACCTTAGGGGCGTTCTGTGGTCGCCCCTACGACGTGTGTTCAATCGATATAATTACGTTTGCTAAACGGTTATAGGATGGATTTTAGGAATTAAGAATCAATAACAAATTTCGCAGTCCTTAGCGTTACCGAGACCGATGGTGGTGATGATTCTGTTAGCGTTGTGCTGCTTCAAAACGTCATAAATGACCGATTTCTGCAGTTCGGGGGGATAAACTGTACGGTATAGTCTGCCCTCTTATCACACCACATTTTATTGGTGTCGTGGTTGCCGACCGTCATATAAATGGGACACTTGGCACCCGTTGTATAGCGGCTGACCATATCGTTCATAAAGTTAAGCATATTTTCGACTCTTTTATTAAACTACATAAACACCCTACCACAAAACCTGCTCAAAATCAACAAACAATGTTCGGATTTCAAATTTTCCATCTTGACTTTTTGGAATAGGGGTTGTATTATATAATGTACAAAGCGTTGATGGGAAGAGTAATCCGAGAACATCCTTTTAGAGAGTGCAACCGCAAGTGCTGAAAGTTGCATAAGGAAATTTTGGACGAAGACCACCCCTGAGTGCAGTCGGTAAAAAAGGCTGACGTGTAACCTGCGTTATTGGGTTTTTGAGTAAAAATCAAGGTGGAACCGAGCTGTTTTCAGCGCCCTTGGTGTGCAAAGCACATCGAGGGTGTTTTTTGTTTTATGCAGGGAATGGATTTATCCATTCCGCAAAAACCGTTTTCAAAATCGGAAGGCATAAATGCCTTCCCTACAAAAACATTACCAACAACGACAAAAGGAGATAATAATATGAAGGTTATTTACAACAACGGTGCAGTTGACCAGTGTCCCGAATTGCAAGAGCTTGAGGTTCTTCGCCATTCGGCAGCACACATTATGGCTCAGGCGGTAAAGCGTTTGTACCCCAAGGCCAAGTTCGCCTACGGTCCCGCAACCGACAAGGGCTTCTATTATGACGTTGACCTTGGCGACGTAAAGCTTGTCGACGCCGACCTTGCCGCAATTGAGGCCGAAATGAAGAAAATAGTAAAGGAAAATCTTCCCATCAAGCCCGAGATTCTTCCTCGTGACGAGGCTATCAAGCTTATGGAGAGCCAGGGTGAGGTATACAAGGTTGAGCATATTGCCGACCTTGCCGACTCGGAGCCTATCAGCTTCTACCGTCAGGGCGAGTACATCGATATGTGCCGCGGACCGCACATCACCTATACCAAGGCACTCAAGGCATTTAAGCTGACCTCTATTTCGGGTGCTTATTGGAAGAACGATTCCAACAACAAGATGCTTACCCGTATTTACGGTACCGCATTCCCCACACAACCCGAGCTTGACGAGTATTTGAAGGCTGTTGATGAAGCCAAGATGCGTGACCATAACAAGATCGGCCGTGAGCTTGAGTATTTCACCACCGTTGATACCATTGGTCAGGGACTTCCCATTATGCTCCCCAAGGGTGCAAGAACAATCCAGCTGTTACAGCGTTTTGTTGAGGATGAGGAGCAAAGACGTGGCTACCTGCTTACTAAGACTCCTTTAATGGCTAAGCGTGAGCTTTATAAAATTTCGGGCCACTGGGATCATTATCTGGACGGTATGTTCGTTTTGGGTGACCCCAACGATGAGGAAAAGGAGTGCTTTGCCCTCCGTCCTATGACCTGTCCGTTCCAGTATCAGGTATTCCTTAACAAGATGCGTTCTTACCGTGACCTGCCTATGCGTTTAGGCGAAACCTCAACCCTTTTCCGTAACGAGGATTCGGGCGAGATGCACGGTCTTATCCGTGTCCGTCAGTTCACCATTTCCGAAGGTCACCTTATCCTTCGCCCCGAGCAGTTGGAGGACGAGTTCAGAGGTTGTCTTGAACTTGCAAACTATATGCTGAAGGCCGTAGGTCTTGACGAGGACGTTTCCTACCGCTTCTCACAGTGGGACCCCGAAAGAAAAGATAAGTACGAAGGTACTGCCGAGCAGTGGAATGAGGCTCAGGAGCTTATGGGCAAGATTCTCGATAACCTCGGACTCAAATACTCTATCGGTATCGACGAGGCTGCTTTCTACGGTCCTAAGCTTGACATTCAGATCAAGAACGTTCACGGCAAGGAAGACACCCTTATCACCATTCAGATCGATATGCTGCTTGCCAAGAAGTTCGGTATGGAGTACGTTGACGTTGACGGCGAAAAGAAGATTCCTTACATCATCCACAGAACCTCTTTGGGTTGCTACGAGAGAACTCTTGCCTTGTTGCTTGAAAAGTATGCAGGTGCAATGCCTATGTGGTTGGCTCCCGAGCAGGTACGCGTAATTCCCATTTCTGAGAGATTGCGTGACGAGGCTATGGCAGTCACCGACAGCCTCAAGGCCGCAGGCATCAAGGTCACCTGCGACGACCGCAACGAAAAGATGGGCTACCGTATCCGTGAGGCTCAGCTTGAGAAGATTCCTTATATGCTTATTGTCGGTGATAAGGAGGTTGAGACCAACACCGTATCGGTCAGAAAACGCGGAGGTATTGACCTCGGCTCTATGACCCTTGACGAGTTCATTGCCAAGGCCATGAACGAAATTGAAACACTCCACATCGACCGTTGATTGATTAAAACTAAAAGCTCTTTCCGTTCTGCACAAGTCCAGTAAAAACGGACAATAAAAAAAAGAGCCCCCTATGGTAGAATAAAAGAAACTACCATAGGGGGATTTTGTATGCCAAGAGAATATAGACACATTAAAGAATACGAAAGAGAGATATTAGAACTTAAAGCTCAAGGAAAAACGTTAAGAGAGATTGGAG
>JAZTYO010000006.1:0-46247 GCA_045636945.1 Acutalibacteraceae bacterium
TCATTTCTACAATTATGAAAGAATACAGATAAAAACAAAACTGACTCCGCTTGAAAAACGAAGTCAGTATGTCGCTTAAAATTCAATACGCACTACCATAATGTGCCTTTTTATGCTGTCTGCACAAATTGGGGCAGTTCATGCACAAGGGAGCCTTTTTTATCTGTTCAATTCCATAGCCTTTTTGACTATCTCGATTATATCGTCCATAGTGCTTACACAGCCTGCCATCCGACGAAGCTCGGCCGCACCGTTGAGGCCCTTCATATACCACGCAGTATGCTTTCTTGCCTCCATCATGGCAATCTTTGTACCCTTATATTCCTCCATTCGTCTGACCTGTTCAATAAGAGTCAACATTTTCTTTTCCAACGGTGGGTCGGGCAATATCATTTCGTGCTCTAAGTAGGCGTTTATCTGCGAGAAAAGCCATGGTTGACCCATTGCACCTCTGCCAACCATAACAAAGTCGCAACCCGTTTCCTCGTACATTTTAGCGGCGGCTTTGGGAGAATCAACGTCACCGTTGCCGATAACAGGCACCTTTACCGCCTGCTTTACGGCACGGATAATATCAATATCCACGGGCGGTGCATACATCTGCACTCTCGTTCTGCCGTGCACCGTTATGGCACTAGCCCCCACCGATTCAACAAGTTTTGCTAACTCAACGGCGTTTTTGGAAGAATCATCCCAACCTGCTCGCATTTTGACGGTTACGGGTACGTTTACGGCCTTGACGACTGCCTCGACAATACGAGCCGCCAAGTTGGGGTCCTTCATCAAAGCACTTCCCCCACCCGAGGACACCGCAACCTTGGGTGCAGGGCAACCCATATTGATGTCGATAAAATCGGGACCTTGTGCCTCGGCCATTTTGGCGGCTTCGGCCATAACCTCGGGTTCACAACCGAACAACTGCGAGCCATAAGGCCTTTCCGAATCGTTGACCTCTAAGTAAGAAGCCGATTTTCTGTCACGCAGACTGATACCCTTGGCACTTGCCAACTCGCCTACGGCATAAGCAGCACCGTGCTCACGGCAAATTTCACGCATTGCTCTGTCGGCCACACCTGCCATCGGCGCAAGGCACGCATATCCGTTTATTTCAAGATTACCTATTTTCATAAAACACCAAACTTATATTTGTTGAATTGTAGGGACCGGCGTCGCCGACGGTCCGCGGGCGATCACACAGCGCCCCCTACAGATGGATTATACCACACCCGAGCATTTAAAACAAGCAAAGATTATTTCGGATTTTGCTGTTGCGATATTTAAATATTGCCGTAACCCTACGCCGTCGCAAGTCGTCTTTCAACGGACCACCCGGGAGGTCGGTCACTACAATAAAACATAAATCTTTTCTTTTTCAATAATTTATAATTGTGTTTTCAGAGATTTAATGGTACAATATATTTGTATAATTATGTAATGGTATGGGTTGGGTTGTTGACGCAACAAACCGTGACCCACTTTTAGGAGAGTTTTATGAAAATTCTGGCTATTGACGGCAACAGTATAATCAACCGTGCGTTTTACGGAATCAAACTGCTTACCACCAAATCGGGACTTTACACCAACGGCGTTTACGGCTTTATGAGCATTTTAAACCGACTTTTAGAGGCCGAAAATCCCGACGGTGTTGTTGTGGCCTTTGACCTACACGCACCCACCTTCCGTCATAAAGAATATGCAGAATATAAAGCAGGCCGTAAAGGTATGCCCGATGAGTTGCGTTCACAGATGCCACTCCTCAAAAAACTCCTTACCCTTTTTGGCTACACCTGTCTTGAAATGGAAGGCTTTGAGGCCGACGACATTTTGGGTACCATCTCAAAGCTTTGTGAGGAAAGCGGAAACACCTGCGTTATTGCCACGGGTGACCGCGATTCGTTCCAGCTTGTGTCGGATACCACAAAGGTACTGCTTTCGGCAACCAAAATGGGTCGACCCGAAATCACCCCCTATACCCCTGAAACCATTCTTGAAAAATACGGCGTCAATCCCCTTCAGATGATTGAAATTAAGGCCTTGCAGGGCGATGCATCCGACCATATCCCCGGTGTGCCCGGTGTTGGTGAAAAGACTGCCGACGAGCTTATAAAAAAATACGGCAGTATTGATTATATCTACACCCATCTTGACGAACTTGACATCCGCGATACGTTGCGGCAAAAGCTTGCCGCAGGCAAGGATTCGGCATATCTCAGCCGTTTTTTGGGCACTATTAACCGCGAAGTTCCGATTGAAAAGGACGTTGCAACCTATAAAATCGGTCAAAGGCAAAATTCTGAGCTTGCCAAAATGCTTTCCGAGCTTGAATTTTTCTCGATGCTTGAAAAACTGGGTCTTTCGGCAGTTGAATCTGCCCCCGAAACCGAAAGTACCAAGACCTACACCGCAATTTCCGAATTTGAGATGCTGGCAGATGTTGAAAAATCGAAAGCCTGCGACCTTTTGTTGCTTGACGGTTCGCTTTTTGTTGTATCGGGCAACCTTGTCGCCGAAACCGATCTTGACACCTTCCCGGGCGTTTTAAACAACAGTAATATTGCAAAACGCATTTACGACTCCAAGCAGTTGCATAAAATCTGCATTGAAAAAGGCATTGAGGTGCAGAATGTCACCTTTGACACCACCCTTGCCGCTTATCTTATCAACCCCTCGTCCTCTGAATATTCGCTTGCCCGTCTTTCAGAGGAATACCTCATCCCTACCCCCGAAATTGAGGGTGAAGGCTTTAAAACTGCCGCACTTTCAACCGAGATAATGAACAAGCTGACAGCCGTTTTGTGCGAAACCAAGCAGGATAAGCTATTGCACGATATTGAGATACCCTTGGCACGCGTGCTTGCCGAAATGGAGCATGCAGGTTTTCTTGTTGACACCGAGGCTATTACCAATTACGGTAATATCTTGGGTAAACGGATCGAGGAACTGCAGACCTCTGTTTACAACGAGGTTGGTTATGAATTCAACCTCAATTCTCCCAAGCAGTTAGGTGTTGCTTTGTTTGAAAAGCTTGGACTTCCCTGCAAGAAAAAGACCAAAAGCGGTTATTCCACCAATGCCGACGTGCTTGAGGAATTGAAGCCTCTGCACCCTGCCGTTGAACAGCTTTTGGAGTATCGCACCTTAACAAAACTTAAATCAACCTACTGTGATGGACTCACCGCCGTGGTAGACGCTGACGGTCGCATACACTCCACCTTAAACCAGACCGAAACAAGAACGGGACGTATCAGCTCGTCCGAACCTAATTTGCAGAACATCCCTGTTCGTCGACCCGAAGGACGTGAACTTCGCCGTTTCTTTAAGGCAAAGGACGGTTTTGTGCTTTGTGATGCCGACTATTCGCAGATTGAACTGCGTGTGCTTGCCCACATTGCCAATGACCAAAATATGATTGACGCTTTTTTGAGCGACACCGACATTCACACTTTGACAGCAAGTCAGGTATTCAATATGCCAATAGATATGGTAACACCGCAGATGAGGTCATCTGCAAAAGCGGTAAACTTCGGCATTGTTTACGGCATTGGACCCTTCTCGTTGGGTAAGGATATCGGCGTTTCAACCAAAGAGGCAAGCGCCTACATCAAGGGCTATCTTGCCACCTACCCCGAGGTTGACGCTTATATGCACCACGTTGTTGAGGAGGCAAAAGAGAATGGCTATGCCCAAACCGTTTTTGGCAGAAGACGACTTTTGCCCGAGCTTAAAAGCTCCAACGGTATGCTCAAAGCCTTTGGCGAACGTGTTGCACGAAATATGCCCATTCAAGGCACTGCCGCCGACATCATCAAGATTGCGATGATTCGCGTTTCAGACCGATTGAAAAAAGAACTCCCCGAGGCAACCCTTATACTGCAGGTACACGACGAACTTATCGTTGAGGCTCCCGAAACACAAGCCGAACTTGCCTGCAAGATATTAACCGAAGAAATGGAAAACGCCGTACAGCTCAAGGTCCCGATGACTGTTGATGCATATTTTGGACCTACTTGGTACGACGCTAAAGATTGATATGGACAAAAAACTTATAATCTTCCTTTGCACGGGTAACACCTGCCGTTCACCTATGGCCGAGGCTATGTTTCGCGAGGGCTTGACAGCAGAGGAAAAGCAGAAATATGAAATCAGAAGCTTTGGTCTTGCCGCATTTGGCGGTGAACCTGCTTCGGACTATGCTGTTGAGGTTATGCAATCTTATGGCATAGATATAAGCAATCACCGTTCAACCCCTCTGAACCGCTATGCTTTGGCCGAGGCCGAGCTTGTCGTTTGTATGACCAAGGCACATTCAAAGGTTCTTTTGCAGGTCGGTTTTGACCCCGAAAAGTTGATTGTTTTCGATATTCCTGACCCTTATAAGGGCACCTCGGAGGACTATCAACGCTGTGCCGAGAAAATTAAAACGGAGTTAACAAAAGTTTATGACAGAATCAGAAATTAAGTTGACGATAAAGCCACTGCCTGCCGAGGATACCCCGCTTGCCGCTGAGGTTGAACGAATATCGTTAGGTGATGAGGCTTGGTCGGCACAAGGCATACTTGATACAGTTGCCCGAAACGGCTACTACCTTGCGGCATATATCGACGGACAATTTGTCGGTCACGGCGGATTCACCTCGGTTTTAGACGAGGGCTACATAACCAACATTGCCGTTCACCCCGACCACCGAAGAAAAGGTATCGCCTTTTCGCTTACCGAAAGTCTTAAATCCCAAGCACAAAAACTTAAATTGTCGTTTTTAACCTTGGAGGTCAGAGAATACAATCTTGCCGCCATAAAGCTTTATGAGAAATCAGGCTTTGAGGTAGTTGGCAAACGCAAAGGCTTTTATTCCGACCCAAAAGAAGATGCAGTTCTTATGACATATTATTTCAAAGAGGAAAACTTATGAAAATTCTTAGCATTGAATCCTCGTGTGACGAAACGGCCGCTGCCGTTGTTGAAGGTCGCACAGTACTTTCAAACATTGTGGCAACACAGATTGCCGAGCACCGTATTTACGGTGGCGTTGTGCCCGAGATTGCCTCACGCCGACACACCGAGGCTATCTCCACCATTGTCCGCGATGCCATAAGTGAGGCAGGTCTCACGCTTGACGACATTGATGCCGTTGCCGTCACCCACGCACCGGGACTTATCGGTGCATTGCTCGTGGGTGTGAACTTTGCAAAGGGTCTTGCAATGTCATTGGGCAAACCGCTTATCCCAGTGCATCATTTGAGAAGCCACATTGCCGCAAACTACCTTTGCCACCCAGATTTGAAACCGCCGTTTTTGTGCCTGCTTGTTTCGGGAGGTAACAGCCTTATCGTCAAGGTCAATGATTACACCGATTTTGATGTAATCGGTCGCACGCGTGACGATGCCGCAGGCGAATGCTTTGATAAATCGGCAAGATCGATGGGGTTGGACTACCCCGGCGGTGTTATGCTTGACAAAATAGCCACAACTCCAGATTTCCAAAAGTATCCTATGCCTTGGCCCAAGGTTGACGGAAGTGAACTTGATTTCAGCTTTTCGGGACTTAAAACCGCCGTTATAAACCTCACCCATAACGCCGAACAAAAAGGCACACCCATTGACGTGCCTGTGCTTTCAGCCACCGTCAGATGCCGCGTTTGTGATATACTGATTGCCAATACAATGCGTGCCGCTGAATTAACGGGAATGAACAAAATTGTTATTGCAGGCGGCGTTTCGGCCAATTCCGAGCTTCGCGAGAGAATGGGAAAAGAGTGCAAGGATAGAAACTTTGAGCTTTACTACCCCGAGAAAAAATACTGCGGTGACAATGCCGCAATGGTTGGTGCTCAAGCCATTTTTGAGTATGAGGCAGGTCATACTGCAGGCGCCGAGCTCAACGCCCAAGCCACAATGAGCATTACATAATGTAGGGACCGACCTCCCGGGCGGTCCGCCGCAAGCCGGCTTAACAGGCGAACACAGTTCACCCCTACGAAGAACACACTTTTAAGGAGGAAAATATGGCAGGAAAGAAAACAATGGAGGCTTTGATGCTCCATAAAAAAGGCTTTAACTGTGCGCAGGCGGTTATTTTGCCGTTTTGTGAAGAATTTGGCGTTGACCGTGTGACCGCAATGAAAATGTCCGAAGGCTTTGGCGCAGGAATGGGCGCTTGTCAGCACATCTGCGGTGCGCTTTCGGGTGCGGTTATGGTTGCAGGACTCAAAAACTGCAACGGTAATCTTCAGGACCATACCTCTAAAAAAGATACCTATGCCGTCTGCCGTGAGTTGACCGCAGCATTCGATAAGGAGTGCGGCTCGTGCACCTGCTCGGTTATCAGAGGGCTTGAAACCAAAAAGCCGCTCAAATCCTGCGACGAATGTGTTATGATCGCCGCAAATCTGGTTGAAAAACTATCTAATAAATAAAATAATCAGTTTGATTTTCTCAAAAAGAATAAGCCACCGTGTCAACACGGTGGCTTATTCTTTTTCATATTCAGCGATCTCGTCAAGTCTGCAATCAAGTATTTTGCAAAGCTGTCCAAGCGTGAAGGTGCTGACATTGTCGTTTTTTCGCAGACGATCCAACTGACCGCTGCTGATTCCGTAAACCTTGATCAATTTATATTGGGACACACCCTTTTTCTTCATGGTTTCCCACAATTTATCGTATTTGATCATTTTCCAATCTCCGTTTTGAATCTATACGATAATTGTAAAATAATGTTCTTATCTTGACAATAGCCCGTATTCGGGCTATAATATATATTGCCCGAATACAGGCTATATTTTGTTTGGAGGATGAAATAATGAAAAAGTTCATCTTTACACTTTTGACGGTTGTTTTGCTTGTCACAACACTGACAGCTACACTCGCCACAACAGCAAATGCAGCGTTTTACACGCAAAAAATCACAGGTTCAACTGTAAACAGCATCCTTAATATCATAAAAACAAATGAGGGCATTACTGCCTACAATAAAGCTTACTATCTGTTTTATGATTCTCAATATGCTGCAGCCTATCAAAAGACTTTTCCTTACACCAATAGCACATACCCTCACTCTGCCGTTGTAGACAATGGCACAACTTACGCTGTAACCAAATCAGGTGGATGTATGACATATTCAAATTTTGTCTGCAAGTATGTTTTTGGTACAAATGCAACTTCTGCAGCTTGGAAATACGCTTCAGGTTCAGCAGGTTCTTTAACAGCCAACAGTATCAAAGAACTTATTACAAACCACGCCCAATTTGGTGAGCACATCCGTATTGACGGAACACATTCTATATCTTTTGCTGCATATACATCAGACGGGTTCTATTATACAAGTTATTATACCGATTCCAACCCTATGATTTACATTGCATATACTACTTGGCAAAACTTTGCTAACGAATGCAATTCAAAAGGAAAACGAGTATGGATATATAATACAGTTACCACGACCAATTCCGGAACAAGTGGCGAAAATGTACCGATAACCCTTAGCAACGGTTATTCAGGTAAAAGTAACACCATATCCGATACTAACGCAATATTATACGGAACGGTTACCAAACCTGCTTCATCGAACGCTTCACAATTTGGAATATTCATCAGGAAACCTAACGATACCTATGCTAACGGGTGGTCGTTACGCCATGGGGCGCAAGCGGATCACACCGGCGAAACTTCTTTTCCTATTTGGTTCGACATCAATGCTGAAGTCGGATTAACCTTAACGCACGCAACCAGTTATGTATATCAATTGTTTATGGTTGTTAATGGTGTCGAATACTACAGTCCAGAAGCGACCTTTACCACCACCGGCACCCACTCCTACGGCGCATGGCAGACTGTAACGGCGGCAAAATGTACTACGGCAGGCTCGCAAAAGCGCACCTGTGCCTGCGGAGCTGTTGAGACCGCCGCTATCTCGGCGCTTGGTCACAGTTATTCTTCTGCCTTCACCATGGACAAGGCGGCATCCTGCACCGTAGCCGGCTCTAAATCAAGACATTGCACACGCTCGGGTTGTACCGCCACCACCGCAGTCACCGTCATTCCTGCAACGGGGCATTCTTACGGCTCTTGGCAGACCGTGACGGCGGCAAAATGTACTACTGCAGGCTCGCAAAAGCGCACCTGCGCCTGTGGAGCGTATGAGACCCAAAACATAAACGCATTGGGTCACAGCTATTCATCTGCCTTCACCGTGGACAAGGCGGCCTCCTGCACCGTAGCCGGCTCTAAGTCAAGACATTGCACACGTTCAGACTGCACCGCCACCACCGAGGTCACCGCTATTCCTAAAAATCCTCACTCCTACGGTGCTTGGCAGACCGTGACCAAGCCCTCCTGCACGGCAACCGGCTCGCAAAAGCACGTTTGCTCAAGCTGTTCTCACACCGAGTATAAGACCGTTGCGGCGCTCGGACACGATTATTCTTCGGCGTGGACGGTTGATAAGGCCGCCACCTGCACCGCCTCAGGCACCAAGTCTCACCATTGCTCACGCTGTACCTCAAAATCCTCTGTCACCACCATCCCCGCCAACGGTCACTCGTGGTCGGGCTGGACGGTCACCAAGCAGGCCACCTATGAGACCACAGGAACAAAAGTGCGTGAATGTACCGCAAGCGGTTGCTCAGCCGAGGAATCGGCCGTTATTGCCAAGCTTTCGCTTGACGGACACACACATAATTTTGGAAACTGGGTGACCGAGACTGCCGCCACCTGCACAAAAAACGGCCTTCAAAAGCGCACCTGCTCTATCTGCAAGTCTTCTGAAACGCAGGAAATAACCGCCCACGGACACAAGATAACAGAATGGAAGACCGAAAAGGTTGCAAACTGCACCGACGAAGGTGTTGAAACCCGTAGCTGTACGGTCTGCCACGAATCCGAAGCACACGTCACTCCTGCTTATGGCCATAACTTCGGGGAATGGCACACGAAGGTTGAGGCAACCGCCGAAAGCGAAGGCCTGCTGGAGCGCAAGTGCAACAACTGCTCCGAAACCGAAACACAGACCACGCCCAAGCTCAACCTTTCGGTCGATACATCAAGCAACACCCCATCGGATGACACCTCCGAGCCTGAATCCGACCCCAAGCCCAATCCCGAGCCCGATGCTGACAAGACCAACGGTTCGCCCAAAGGTGATAACAATAATCTCACTACCGTAATTATAATTTGTTCTGTAATAATCGGTGCATTATTGGCCGCCTTGATCGTTTTGGTTATTGTGAAGAAAAACAAGCACTAAAAAACTAACCGTCCGAGTAACAATACTGCTCGGACGGTGTTTTTATGCCTTTTTATACACTTTATGCACGTTTTATATTCCTTTATACTTTCTCCTTGTGGCAAGGCCGCCGCGGATATGGCGCTCTTCTTTATTGCGCTCCAAAACAACCTTAACCGCCTTCCACAACTCGGGGTTGTGACTTTTCAGCCTTTCGGTAACATCCTTATGCACCGTTGATTTGCTGATTTTAAAAACCTTGGCGGCTGCCCTTACCGTTGCGTCATTTTCGATTATGTACTCCCCTAAAACACAGGCTCTTGACTCTACCTCATTCCTCATACTATCAACTCCTAAAAGGTCTAATCAATAGTATGTTGCATAAGGTTTAATTATGCCGAAGCCGTGTTTTCACCTAAACAAAAACCCTCTTTGACTATAGTAATTATAGCCAAAGAGGGTTTTAATTGCTTAAATGCAGTTTTTAGAACAGCATAATCAAGAACTGCGATGCCAAAACAACCGAGATAAGTGCGATGGGATAGGTTGCGGCATAAGCGGTAGCAACATCTTCGGTGCCTGCAACATTGATAAGAGTACCAAGTGCAGGGGTCGAGGTCATACCACCGGTGATAGAGCCGAGGTTGTTAAGCAGGCTGAGTTTGAGAATATACTTTGCAAAGAAGAAGCCGATTACCATCGGAATAATGGTCATCAATGCACCGTAAAGGAAGTATACAGCCTCAAAGCACTCGACAAACTTTGCACCACCTGCGATACCTGCACCAATGAGGAACAGCATAAGACCAAACTCACGGAATACCTTCAAGGTTGCTGCAGGAGGCATAAGGTTGATTTTGCCAACCCTTGAAAAGTGTCCAAAGATAAGCGAAACCAACAAATAGCCACCGGTAGTTGTAAGTGAGAATGAACCAAACTTGATGCTACCAATCAAAAGACCGAAGATAGCAGCTAAGGCAAAAGGAGCTATACCGAAAGAATCGATATTGATAAGCTTCTTTTCGCTCTTTACGTCAACGGGGTCCTCTGCATTGCCGTCACCACCCGAAAGCTTGGCACGTTCAACGGCCATATCAGCCTTCATAAACTTGGGGACAAGCTGTACGAAAAGAACAACTCCAATAACACCGAAGATATACGCAATACCGTTACCAACAGCGACAAAGCTTGCATAATCGTTGCCCACTGCTTCTTTTGCGGCCGAGAATGCAGGAGTTGAGGTCAAAGCACCCGAGAAAAGTCCCGTCATAATAGCGGTCAATTCCTCGTCGGGGATATCCATTGTCATCTTTGCAACAAAGATGCATCCTGCACAGATAAGTGCACCCGAAGCGATTATAACAAAACCCAAAAGAATATATGTTTTGAAGTTTTTCTTTAAGTTCCCGAAGAACTTGGGACCTGCAATAAATCCAACCGATGTAACGAACAACAGAAGTCCGAGGTTTTCAACAACCTTCAGAGCATTGGTTGTGTAGTTAGCATCACCGACTGCAAGTTGGTCACTCAAAGGACCGTAGAAAAGGCATCCGAAAAGCAACGCAATAAGAAAAACTCCTGCGGTTCCAAGATTTACGCCCTTAACAGTAACCTTACCAAGTAAATAACCTACTGCGGCAATAACAAGGATCGAAAAAATGAGGAATGCTACACCGCTGATGGAAAGATTAAACTTTCCGTCGAACAACTCAAATAATTTCATTTTAAATCACCATTTCACTCTTTAAGCGGATGGTTTCCCATCCGCTTAAAGTTATCTGTTATAGATTATCTTTTCTCCTTAGAAATCCTTCTGATTGGTATAATTAGGAATAAGCTTGGGAGAAACCTTGTCGGTCACGATGCCTGCATCGGCCATTTCCTTCTTGAAGCTGTCAACGTGGTCGAGATTGAGCTTATCGCTTGCAACAGTGTTCTTGGCAACTGTGGCAGCATTGATACCTGCGTTACGTCCGAATACGATAATATCGAGCAAGGAGTTACCCATAAGACGGTTTTCACCGTGGATTCCTCCGACTGCCTCACCTGCAACAAAGAGGTTCTCAACGTCGGACATACCGTTAGCGGCAATCTTGATACCGCCGTTCTGATAGTGGAGAGTGGGGTAAATAAGAATGGGTTGCTTACGCATATCAATACCGTATTTGAGGTACATACGCATCATAGCAGGGATTCTCTTCTCAATAGTACCCTCACCGTGAATCATATCAATCATAGGTGAGTCAAGCCAGATACCCTGACCACCATTGAAGGTATCAACACCCTTGCCCTTGCGGCACTCTCTGATAACAGAGGATGCACAAACGTCACGGGTTTCAAGGGGATACATAAATGCTTCACCGTCACAGTTTACAAGCTGTGCACCGATGGAACGAACCTTCTCGGTAACAAGAGCGCCGAAAATCTGCGAAGGATATGCAGCACCGGTGGGATGGTACTGGAGGGTATAAGCGTAAAGCAAGGGTGCGCCTGCACGGTATGCCATAACAAGACCGTCGGCTGTTGCGCCGTAGTGGTTAGAGGTCGGGAAGCCCTGATAGTGCATACGACCTGCACCGCCGGTTGCGATGATAACGGTCTTAGCACGAGCCACAAGGATTTCCTTGGTTTCCATGTTCATAAGAACTGCGCCTGCTGCCTTGCCGTTTTCATCCTTGATGATTTCGATAGCCGAGGTGAAATCAACAACGGGAATCTGACGGTTCTGAACCTCGTCACGAAGAACACGCATAATTTCTGCACCGGAGTAGTCCTTGCAGGCGTGCATACGCTTTCTCGAAGTACCACCACCGTGGGTAGTAACCATTGTACCGTCGGCTTCCTTATCAAACATAACACCGAGGTCGTTAAGCCACTTGATGCAGATAGGTGCATCGTTAACAAGCTTGTAAACAAGCTCGGGAACGTTCTTGAAGTGACCGCCACCCATAACGTCGAGATAATGCTGTGCAGGGCTATCATTAGGCTTATCGGCGGCCTGAATTCCGCCTTCTGCCATCATAGTGTTGGCATCACCGTGACGGAGCTTGGTTACTATCATAACGTTTGCGCCGTTTTCGTGAGCCATAATTGCGGCTGCAGAACCAGCACCGCCACCACCGATAATAAGAACGTCAACATCGTAATCTAACTCAGAAAGGTCGATATCGGCAGGATTGATTCTAGGGTTGGCCTGCAGGGTTTCTGCAAGCTCAAGGGGAACTCTCTCACCCTTGTTGGGACCGATTTTAAGTTCGGCAAACTGCGACTTGATATGGTCGGGATGGTTTTCGAGCAAAACCTGATCCTTTTCGTCGGCAGTCATTCTTCTGGGGTGATTACCTGCGAGAATCTGTTTAAGACGCTCCTCACGGGTCGCCTCCACCTTTTTGATGGATTCTAACATTTCCTGTGTATACATTTACAGCGCCTCCTTATTTCTCAAAATCACGGTTGTTGTACATTTCTTTGAGTTCTTCGGCAGTCTTCTTCATAATATCCTGAAGATCTGCTTCACAACCGCCGTTTTCAACCTCTGCAACTCGGTCTAAGAGGTGCTGAGTTTCGGGAGCTAAGTATTTACCGTTCAAGCGACGTGCCAACAAGCCTACCTGCGGATGGGTAATACCTGCAGGACAACGGGAAGAGCAAACGCCGCACATTACACAGTCAAACGACTCTTCTGCACACTTTTCAAAGTCACCACGCTGTGCATAAGCAATATACTGCATAACGTTAAGTTCCTGAGTGCAAGCCTTGGTACAAGCGTTACAACCAATACAAGCATAAACCTCGGGGTAAAGCTGCATCATAATCTGCTCGGTGGGTTTTACTTTCTCAATATCATAAACCTGCTTAACCAACGGGAAGAAAGGCAAGGTTGCAATATACATATTGTCCTCAACCTTGGTCTGACAAGCAAGGCAGGTTTTCAGCTCCTGCTGACCCTTGATACGGTAAATAGTAGCACAAGCACCACAGAAACCGCAACGGCATCCGACACCGCGAACGAGCTGATAGCCTGCATATTCCATTGCATTCATAATGGTGAGGCTTGCAGGAACCTCATACTTTTTGCCGAAAAGAAAAATATTTACTGTCTTTTCCATACGTCTTCTCCTTTAATACTCACTCGGAAGTTCATCCAGCTCATCACAACGGAATACCGGACCGTCCTTGCAAACATATTTTGCACCGACGTTACATCTGCCGCATTTACCGACACCGCATTTCATACGAAGCTCAAGTGTTGTGTAAACGTTGGTCTTATCAAAACCGATGGCACAAAGTCCCTCAAGGGTGAACTTGATCATAATCGGAGGTCCGCACAAAACGGCAACTTTGTTGGTATCAAAGCCAAGCTCTTTTACATAGTTGGGGACAAAGCCTACGTGTCCGTCCCAATCCTCCTGAGGATTGTCGATTGTCAAATAAACGTTGACGCCTGTATCATTGGACCACTCATCGATGATCTCTTTATAATCAAGCAGGTCGTCCTTGCTACGTGAACCGTAAACTATGTCAATCTTGCCATAGCGGTCACGGTAATGACGGCAGTAGTTGATGACCGAACGAAGAGGTGCCAATCCAACACCGCCTGCAATAAACAGAAGGTCTTTGCCGGCAAATACGTCGTCAACTGGGAACGGTTTGCCGTAAGGTCCGCGGATGGTAATCTGCTGATCGGGTTCGGCCTGATGCAACCACTCTGTTACACAACCGCACTTTTTGATGGAGAACTCCATATACTCCTCGTTTGTGGGTGAAGAAGTGATAGAAAACATTGCTTCACCAACACCGGGAACAGACAGCATAGCACACTGACCGGGCATATGGTCAAATGCCTTTTTACCGTCGGGAGTTACAACTCTGAAGGTTTTAATATCGGGGGTATCAATGCGAACATCGGTAATGACACCAATCTTCGGAATCAAAGTATCGTTTACATTATTCACTTTATCTTCCTCCAATCTTCTTCATTACTTTAACAATATTCATAGAGATGGGGCATTTTGCAAGGCAACGTCCACAACCTACGCAGCTGAACATACCGTCGTTGTTTTCGGGATAGTACACAAGCTTGTGCATAAATCTCTGACGGAAACGTTCCTTCTGAGTAAGACGGTTGTTACCGTGAGCCATTCTTGTGAACTCAGAATACATACAAGAATCCCAACATCTGAAACGGACAACTCCGTTACCTGTGTTAAAATCCTTAATATCATAGCACTGACAGGTTGGGCACACAAAGGTACAGGTGCCGCAACCAAGGCAGGTTTCGGACAGCTCATCCCACTCGGGAAGATTGAACAATTCCTCAGTCTTGCCACCGCCAAAACTGTCAGTAGTAAGGTTTTTGAGCGGAAGCTTATCCATAATAGCGTTGATTTTGCTCTTCTGCTCATCTACAACTGCACTGTCGCAATCCTCAAGCAAGGATGCGATGCTGTTAAGCAGAGCTTTACCTTTTTCGGTGTTGGCCTCAAAGAAAATCTCGGTGTCGTTTTTCCAAGCGGAAATATCACCCTGAGGTTCGGCAGGATTGATACCAAAGGTCTTGCAGAAGCAGGTTTCGGAAGGCTTGGTACAAGCCAACGATACGATAACACCGTTCTGTCTTCTCTGTGCATAGAAACTGTCAACAGGCTCGCTCAAAAATACGCGGTCAAGCACGTCAAAGCTCTTCACATCGCAAGCACGGACTCCGAAAATGACGAACTTTTCACCCTCGGTACGGATATCGACAACCTCGATACTCTTGCCCTCGGTCTTAAATTTCATCAAATCCTCGGTCTGGGGGAAGAAGAAATCTTTAGGGCTTCTTACGGTGTTAAGAGCGTTGCTACAAACGGTGCCCTCTTCCCATCTTTTATAAGTGGTGATGCCGTCATTCTGGTCAACGGGCAGATACAATGCCGATGTTTTTGCAATCTCGGCAAAAACAAGGTTCATTTTCTCAAGACAACATTTAAGCATCAAGAATCCCTCCTGTCAAAAACCTCGCCGGGCTCTAAATCCTCGGTGGTGTAGTCTACAAGAGGTGCACGTGAGCCAACCTCTTCACCTGCCTGATAGTCCCCGTAGAACTCGTTAATATCCTTGATGAACTTGCGGTTCAAAAGGTGCAATGGAATGTTCTGAGGACATACTCTCGAGCATTCGCCACAGTCGGTACAACGACCTGCAACGTGGTATGCACGAATGATGTGGAAAAGCTTTTCTTCAAAGCTGTTGGCAGGAGATTTATTTTCAACGCCAGAATTGGGATTGTCAAATACACACTTTTCGCAGGTGCAGGCAGGGCAAGCATCACGGCAAGCATTACAACGGATGCAACGTGACAGTTCGTTCTGCCAGAAAGCAAATCTCTCGTCGGGGGTCATTGCCTCAAGACGAGCAACCCCGTCAAAACGGTTAGAGTCAATAACCTCACCGGTCTCGCCTAAAAGCTCGTCAAAAGCAACGTGCTTTTTGCTCTTACAGTTTACGCAACGCTCAGCCAAAACCTTATCCGCTTCAATCATTACGGGAGCATCGTCATAAAGAGTGGTAACGGCAATTTTCTCGCCAAACTCGATAGAAGAAATACCCTCACCGCAGATTGCCTTGACCTTATTGATATCGGCCATACCCTCGCAGGGGATACCGACTGCATAAACCTTTTCGCGGTCAAAACGGTGCTCGGTCAAAAGCTGATTGAAACTGTATGTATCACAAGGCTTCAAGAAAACAAGAATCTTGCCCTCTGCTTTAGCGGCCTTTGCAACAAGATATTTTGAGAAGTTTGCACCGCAGAAATCGTTGAAAACAAAACCTTCGTTCAATTCTTCAACGGTGTTGAACATTTTGGGGGTTACGTCGTAATCGAACTCACCCTTGGCCCAACCTAAAACACTGCTTACGGTACCGTTCGACAGGAGTTCCGATGCCTTTGCGATAAGCTGTTCACGGGTTATTTTTTGCATCTCAAATCCTCCAATCTCTTGTTTTCACCAAGTGCTGCTACGGTCGAAACAAAATCGTTCATGGTTGCGGCAAATTTTGCGCCTTCAGCAGCCGATACCCATTCAACACGGGTACGTTCCTTTTCAATGCCGAGATAATCGAGCATTGAGAACAATGCGGCCATACGGCGACGGGTATAGTAGTTACCCGAGGTGTAATGGCAGTCACCGGGGTGGCAACCGCAGATGATAACACCGTCGGCACCGCGCTGGAATGCACGAAGAATAAACATAGGATTAACACGGCAGGAGCAAGGCACACGGATAATCTTTACGTCGGCAGGATAGGCCAAACGGTTGTTACCTGCAAGGTCAGCACCCGCATACGAACACCAGTTGCAACAAAATGCAACTATCAAGGGCTTATATTCATTTACTTGCATATTGCGTCAACCTCCGCCATAATCTGTGAATTTGCAAAGCCCTTCAAATCCATTGCGCCTGAGGGACAAGCAACGGTACAAGCACCGCAGCCCTGACATACTGCAGGATTAACCGATGCAACTCTTCTGACCTTAGTGGTTCTGTCGGGCATACGGAATTCCTTATCCTCGTAAGAGATTGCACCGTAAGGACAAACTCTTTCGCAGGAGGAACAACCGTTACACATAAGCTCATTGGAATGAGCAACACAAGGGTTACCCGTAAGCTTATCCTTGGCAAGCAGGCCGATAACCTTGGATGCAGCGGCACCTGCCTGAGAAACGGTTTCGGGAATATCCTTGGGTCCTTGGCAAGCACCCGAGAGGAACACACCTGCCGTGGGGCTTTCAACGGGACGAAGCTTGGGATGAGCCTCGGTGAAGAAGTCGTTGGTGTCCATACTTGCGGTAAGCATTGTTGCAAGAGGACGTGCCGACTTATCGGGCTCGATTGCAGCAGCCAAAACAACCAAATCTGCATCAATGTGCAACTGCTTGTTTGAGAGCAGGTCGGAAGCCTGAACCTTGAGCTTTTCACCCTCGGGCACGATTTTACCAACCATACCCTTAACGTACTTGACACCGTACTCCTCGACTGCACGACGATAGAACTCGTCAAAGTTCTTACCGGGAGTTCTAACGTCTATATAGAAAACGTAAACCTCGGTATCGGGGTATTTATCTCTCGTCAGCATTGCGTGTTTTGCGGTATACATACAGCAAATCTTGGAGCAATACTCCTTACCTTTTTCAGCGCAATTCTCACAACGTGAGCCAACGCACTGAACAAAAACTATGGTGTGAGGATGCTTTCCGTCGGAAGGACGTACCAACTTGCCCTGAGAAGGACCTGCGGCATTGGTCAGACGCTCAAATTCAAGTGAGGTGATAACATCCTTCGACTGATTGTAAGCAAACTCGTCAAACTTATCCATACTGATGGGGTTGAATCCGGTTGCAACTACGATTGCACCGTACTTCTCGTTGATATACTCATCCTTTTGAGTATAATCGATTGCACCTGCTGCACAAGCAGTAGCACAAAGACCGCACTTGCCCCTTTTGATCATATTACAAGCACTTGGGTCAATGGTAGCAACCTTGGGAACTGCCTGAGCAAAAGGAATGTAAATTGCACTGCGGTTATCCATTCCGAGGTTGAACTCGTTGGGGATTTTCTTCATAGGGCACTTTTCAAGACAAGCACCGCAACCTGTACAAATATCTTCCTTGACGTATCTTGCATTCTTCTTGATGGTTACCTCAAAATTGCCGACAAATCCGCTAACGTCGGTAACCTCACTGTATGAGAAGATACGGATTTTATCGTTCTGAGCAACGTCAACCATCTTAGGGGTCAGAATACAAGCAGCACAGTCCAAAGTCGGGAAGGTTTTATCCAACTGAGCCATCTTTCCGCCGATGGTGGGCTTTTTCTCGACGATATCTACGGGGAAACCTGCGTCGGCGATATCAAGAGCAGTCTGAATTCCTGCAATACCGCCGCCGATAACCAATGCACGCTTGGTAACGGGCGATTCACCGGGAGTAAGCGGAGCATTAAGGTTAACCTTTGCAATAGCAGCCTTACCCAAAATGATAGCCTTTTCGGTACCGGTCAAGATGTCCTTATGTACCCAAGAGCACTGCTCACGAATGTTTGCAATCTCAACCATATAAGGATTAAGACCTGCGGCAGCCGCAGTTTTGCGGAAGGTTGCCTCGTGCATTCTGGGCGAGCAGGAGCAGACAACGATACCTGTAAGCTTGTGCTCCTTTACGGCCTCTTTTATCATATCCTGACCGGCTTGCGAGCACATATACTGATAATTGGTGGAAAAGACGACACCGGGCTCGTTTTTCAAGGCTTCGGAAACTGCTTCGACATCAACTGTACCTGCAATGTTGCTGCCACACCAACAAACAAAAACACCAACTCTTTGCATTTGTCTTTTCCTCCTTACTTAGAATATTTTCTGAACGCGCTGACCAACAACTGCTGAGGAGTATCCTCTTCGACCATTGCGGGAACATCATCGGCCAACATACGGTTTGCACCCTGCTTTCTTACTGCCATAAGGCGGACAGCCTCCACAACCTTAGCAGGCTGAACACCGCGAGGGCATCGGTCGATACAAGCAAAGCAGGACAAACACTTATAAATAGATTCGGAGTTTAATAAAGGCTCAATTTCTCCGTTTTCAACCATATTTACAAACTGATGGGGATGATACTCCATCTCGTAGTACTGAGGGCAGGTTGCGGAACACTTGCCGCAACGCATACATTTAGAAACATCAGCACCGCTGATACGTAAAATTTCTTCACGGAGATACTTGTTATTATGCATTTGTATCCTCCTTTACGCCAAGTGCTTCGGCCAAAAGCTCGGTGAAATAGACCACGGGGATGTCTGCACCGTTCTTTACAAGGTTATACTTGCAAAGAGGACAGGCAGTGATGATCATTTCGGCACCCTGCGATTTTGCGTTTTCAACGATTGCGTTGCTGTTCTTCTTGGCAGCCTCGGGGCTTTCAACCGATATGTAACCGCCACAGCACTCGTTACGTCTGGCATAAACAACAGCCTCGGCACCCAAAGCACGGATAAAATCCTCCATAATGGTGGGATTTTCGGGGTCGTCCATACGCATTACGCTATTGGGACGGAGCAAAAGACAACCGTAATAAGCGGCAATTTTCTTACCCTTAAGGCTGTTTACAACCTTCTCCTTCAATGCATCGAAACCAACAAGGTCACGAAGCATTTCAAGGTAATGATAGACCTCAGTCTCACCGTTATAGCCACCGTCGGCAGCCATATAGCGGTTGACCTTATCGGCAAATGCAGTGTTAGTCTGCATTGCGTGATTGGTCTGCTTGATAACGTTATGACAAGCCGAGCAAACGGTTACCAGTGGCTGTCCTAAATCATCGGCATATTTCAATGCACGGACAGAGGAAAGCTTGGTGGCAACCTCGTCGTTGGCGGTGGTGAAAACACCGCCACAGCATTGCCAATCGGGGATTTCTTCCAGAGTGACACCCAGAGCCTCGGCCGACTTGTATGCATACAAATCAAGGTCCTTTGCCTTGTTTTTAAGGGTGCATCCGGGGAAATAACTAACTTTCATTTATTTACCTCCGAATTAAACCATCTGTTCAGGATGGAAAACCTCGTCGAACTTTTCAGCGGTCAAGAAGCCAAGCTCAACGCAAGCCTCTTTGAGCGAAATGTTGTCCTTAAATGCCTTCTTTGCAGTCTTTGCGGCATTCTCATAACCGATATAGGGGTTAAGAGCGGTAACAAGCATAAGAGAGTTGTGGAGATTGTGATGCATCTTTTCACGGTTTGCCTTGATACCAACTGCACAGTTGTTGTTAAAGGAAACGATAGCCTCAGCCATAAGGCGTGCCGACTGCAGGAAGTTATAGATTGCTACGGGCATAAATACGTTAAGCTCGAAGTTGCCCTGCGAAGCAGCCATACCAACTGCAACGTCGTTACCCATAACCTGAACAGCAACCATAGTTACAGCCTCACACTGAGTGGGGTTGACCTTACCGGGCATAATAGAAGAACCGGGCTCATTTTCAGGAATAAAGATTTCACCGAGACCGTCACGGGGTCCGGAAGCCAACCAACGGACGTCGTTTGCAATCTTCATCATATCGCAAGCAAGTGCCTTGATTGCACCGTGTGCAAATACAAGCTCGTCCTTAGAGGTAAGAGCGTGGAACTTATTAGCAGCAGTAATGAACTTCTTGCCGGTAATCTTAGAAACCTCTTCTGCAACACCTACATCGAAGCCCTTGGGAGCGTTAAGACCGGTACCAACTGCAGTACCGCCGAGAGCCAACTCACGGAGAGGCTCGATAGAACGCTTGATAAGCTCAACATCCTTCTCGAGGCTGGATCTCCAACCGCTGATTTCCTGACTGAAGGTAATGGGAGTTGCATCCTGAAGGTGGGTTCTACCACTCTTAACGATGCCCTCGTTTTCTGCCTCAAGACGGATAAGGGTTGCGATAAGAGTCTCAACTGCGGGGATAAGCTTATCCTCAAGACTCAAAACTGCGGCAATGTGCATTGCAGTGGGGAAAGTATCGTTAGAGGACTGGCTCATATTAGAGTCGTCGTTAGGATGAAGCAAGGTCTTACCGAGAATCTGATTTCCGCGGTTTGCAATAACCTCGTTAGAGTTCATATTGGACTGTGTACCCGAACCTGTCTGCCATACAACCAAGGGGAAATGGTCGTTGAGCTTGCCGTCCATAACCTCATCGCAGGCGGCCATAATAGCACCGAGCTTTTCGTCGGTCATCTTTTCGGGCTTAAGCTTGTTGTTAGTGATAGCGGCGGCCTTCTTCAAAACACCGAAAGCGTGAATAATTTCGCGAGGCATAGTTTCAATGCCAACGCCGATCGGGAAGTTTTCGTGGCTACGCTGTGTCTGTGCTGCCCAAAGACGGTCAGCAGGAACCTTCATTTCACCCATAGAGTCATGTTCAATACGATAATCCATTTTAATAACAACCTTTCTATTCTTAAATTTCAATATTATTGATTATTTCTTTAAGGCAATCTGCACTGTGGTGCAAAGCCTTAATTTCCTCTTCGTTGAGCGGCAAAAGAACCTTACTGTGTGCTCCATTGTTACCAACAACACAAAGCAGGCTTAAACAAACATCATCAATACCGTACTCGCCGTGAAGCATAGTCGATACAGTCATAGTGGTATCGATTCCGCCAAGCAAGCATCTGCAAATGTGACAAACCGATATAGAAACCGCATAGAAGGTAGCGCCCTTACGCTGGATAACACGTGCACCTGACTTGCGGACATAGTTTTCAACCTCATCACGGTTGAACTCGGGATAATTGTTGGAATTGAGCAAAGCCTCACGGTAGTCCTCAATGGGAACGTTGGAGATGTTTGCGATTGACCAAGGAACGAATGCCGAATCTCCATGCTCACCCAAAACGTAAGCGTGAACATTCTTCTGATTTACGTTGTAATACTCCGAAACACGTGAACGCAAACGAGCGGTATCAAGAATGGTACCCGAGCCGATGATGCGTTCCTCAGGAATACCCGAGACCTTGTGAAAAACATAGGTCAGAATATCAACGGGGTTGCTTACGATGATGTATGCTGCATCGGGTGCATACTGCACTATCTCTTTTGCAACCGCTTTTAAAATATTTACGTTGGTCTGTGCAAGGTCAAGTCTTGACTGACCGGGCTTTCTTGCAACACCGCAGGTGATAACAACGATATCCGAATCCTTGGCATCTACGTAAGAACCTGCATAGATATTAGCAGGATTGCAGAAAGGAACACCCTGTCTGATATCCAAGGCCTCACCCAAGGATTTTTCCTGATTTATATCAATCATAACAATCTCGGATGCAATACCCATAACAGTGAGAGTGTATGCGATTGTGGAGCCTACACTACCCGAACCGATTACTGTAATTTTATTCATATTCAAACCTCTTTTCTTATTAATTTTCCTGTAAAAATAGGTGTTAAATAATACTACCCCACAATTAGTTTAATTATATTACAAAATAGTCTGAATTTCAATAATAAAATACAATAACTGTTAAATTTTTCACATAGTTTTTTTGTTGATTTTAACATATTTCTCTCTTTAAAAAGTTTCCGTTACTAGTTAGGTTTACTCCACATGTAAACGCAAATGAACAGAATATTCGGATGAAATTTTTTAAACGGCTAAAATCTCAACAACTATGAACACTTGACAAATCGAGATTTTCAAAATATACTTGTATGTATAGAAAACTAAAAAGGAAATTGCTATGAAGCTTTGTATGGTTATCCCCTGCTATAACGAGGAGGAAGTGTTGCTTGAAACCTCCAAAAGACTTTTGGAGAAGTACAACACTCTGTGCTTAGAGGGAAAAATATCTCAGGACAGTAAAATAGTTTTTGTTGACGATGGCTCAAAGGACCAGACCTGGCCGATAATTTCGCGCCTTTCAAAAGAAAACGATTATATTGAGGGTCTCAAATTAAGTCGCAACCGTGGGCATCAGAATGCCCTGCTTGCAGGACTTATGACGGTCAAGGATAATTTTGATGCCGTCATTTCAATGGATGCCGACCTGCAGGATGACATTGAAGCTATCGACCAAATGATTGATAGCTTCAAAAACGGTAACGACATCGTTTACGGTGTGCGTTCAAACCGCAAAAAGGACTCTTGGTTCAAACGTTTTACTGCTCAGACTTTTTATAGGATAATGAAGTGGATGGGTGCCGAAACGGTTTACAACCATGCCGATTTTCGTCTTATGAGTCACCGTGCATTGGATGCCTTGGCCGAATTTCCCGAGGTCAATCTGTTTCTTCGTGGAATGGTGCCTCTTATAGGTTTTAATGCCGACACGGTATACTATGAACGAAGCGAGCGTTTCGCAGGTGAAAGCAAATACCCCTTGAGGAAAATGCTTTCCTTTGCCTTTGAGGGTATAACCTCATTAAGCATTCGCCCTATCGGACTTATTATCCGTCTTGGTATACTGTTCTGTCTTATCGGTGTGGGAATTCTTGTATATGCACTTGTTCAGCATTTTCTCGGTCACACCACGGCAGGTTGGACAAGTATTATGGCCTCGATTTGGGTCTTGGGTGGAATCCAACTTTCGGCTATCGGTGTTATCGGCAAATATATCGGTAAAATATACCTTGAAACCAAACACCGTCCGAGGTTTATAATTGAGAAAAACACAATGGATAAATAAACTAAACACCGCTGTTCCACAAAGGGAATAGCGGTGTTTTTCGGTTTATCTCGTTTTTTTAATCAGATAAGCTTAGCCTTGGTACCAACCTCGTTGCGACCGTGATTGTAGAACTTGCGGTTGTCAAGTGCCCACATTTTGTTGGTATACTCCCCTGCCTCAACGTTGCCGATAGCCTCGGTCAACTCATAAATACGGGCATCCATCAAGTCAAGTTCACTCAGCAACTCGGCCTCGAGAAACATCGGCCTTACTGCGGCACCAAACTCAGGCTCACCGTGGTGCGACAGTACCATATGTTGTAAAAGCAGCATAGTTTCTTCCGAAACGCCCAACCTTTCACAGGTCTTTCCGATAATCATTGCACCCTTTGCAAGATGTCCGACAAGGTTGCCTTCGAGCGAATATCCACTCGCAGTGCCTGCATCATTGACAATAAATTCATCGGTCTTGGCAATATCGTGAAGCATTGCACCGCCGATAAGTAAATCGGCATTAACCGACGGATATATCTTGCAAACGCTTTGAGCAAGACGGACAATCGACAGAGTATGGTACAAAAGACCGCCACGGATTGCGTGATGCAAACGGAATGCGGCAGGCCAATAAGTAAGTTTTTCCTTATACTCGGCGTAGATATCGCAAACAACCTTACGGATTTCGTCGTCTGCCATATTTTCGGCAATGCCCATAAGCTCGGAATGAAGCTGTTCACCGCTAAGGTCGGCACTCGGCACAAAATCGGAAGGATCAACACCGTCGGAAGGCAAAGCCTTGCGAATTTTCTCGACACGAAGCTGGTCTACGCCGTTATAAGGGCTTACAGAACCTCTGACCTTGACAATGGTACCGGGTTCAAAAACACCCTGTACCTCCTCGTGGTAATCCCACAGCTTAGCCGAAATCTCACCCGTTTTGTCACACAGCATAAGGTCGAGATAGGGCATACCCTTTTGAGTGACCTTACGGTCGGCCGATTTTACCATTAAAAATGCGTCCTGAACGCCGTTATTAGAAAAATCCATAACAAATCTCCTTGAAATTATTGCTATAAGATTATTATACAATATTTGGCATAGTTTGTAAATCATTAAATGCCGTAAAGCTCAAAAATGCTCCCCTTGAAGCATCAAGGGGAGCGAAATTTTTATATTATGCCTTTTCGTCGAATTTTACGGGTGCACCATTCATTCCATCGGATTTGAATGCAGCTTCCATAACCTTCATAACACGGCGAACCTGAGGCAGGGTGATAAGTGCAGGCTCGATGCCGTCGATAGCCTTGACAAGGTTGCGATAGTAATCGTGAACGTCACTCTGAGGTCTTTCAACCTCGTAGGTATCGGTTGTAATCTCGTCACGTGGTGCCATAGTCTTGGTGATACCTGCGGCAGTCTGTACGGGCAAAACATCGTTCTCGTGCCATGCCTTGCACTTGACAACCTTAGCATTCTCACGCCAATCCTGAATAATGGCAGTACCGTTCTTGCACTGCATATAGAATCTGGGAAGTGCAATAAAGTTGAAGGTTCCAACCTCGATATATGCGGTCTTGCCGTCAACAAATTTGATAGTGATCTTAAATCCGTCGTCAACCTCATCGGTGGTGATGTGGGTGCAGGTGCAGGAAACGGTGTCAATCTCGCTTGTGATGAGGAACAGCATTTGGTCGATAAGATGCACACCCCAGTCAAGAATCATACCGCCACCGTAAGGCTTGTGGCATCTCCAGTCAGAGGGAATACCGCGTGAACCGTGGATTCTCGATTCGATATTGATAACCTCACCGATGTCGCCATCCTCGATAATCTTCTTCATACCAAGGAAGTCAACGTCCCAACGGCGGTTCTGATGAACGGTGAACAGCTTGCCCGACTCATTGGCGACAGCAATCATTCTGTCAAGAGCCTTAACGCTCATTTCAACCGGCTTTTCGCAGACAACGTTTTTGCCTGCCTTCAAGGAACGGACAACAATATCTTCGTGAACATCGTTGGGGGTTGCACAAACAACAACATCAACCTTGGGGTCGGCCAAAACAGCCTCGAAAGACTTGTAGGTGTGGATACCCTTTGAACGGGCATACTCCATACGGGCTTCCTTGATGTCGTAGATACCGGCAAGGCTTACAACGTCACTTTTAAGTGCGTGGTCACCGTGCCATCCACCCTGACCGCCAAAACCAACGATAGCAATGTTCTTTTTCATAAAAATTACCTCTCTCTTAGAGAAAAATGCTTAAAATTCACCACATCCTTCACCCTCATGCAGGTGTCGGATGGTATGTTAAATAATATTAACCTTCCTTTAAGAGGAAAGGTGTCACGGCATAACCGTGGCAGAGGGGTAAATACAAGCGGACCACCCAGGACGTCGGTCCCTACAACTCCCTCAGTCAGCTTCGCTGACAGCTCCCTCAAAGAGGGAGCCATCATAAGAAGCATTAGTTTTAATTAAAATCAGATCTCGGGGATCTCGATTTCGATTTCCTTGCCAAGCTGGTTGGACTTTACGATACCATCGATAATAGCCTGATTGTAGATGATCTCGCTGGAAGGAACGGTAGCAGTGCCACCCTCCTTGATAGCGTCAACAAAAGCACGGAGCTTCTGAGTGAACAAGCCAACCTTGGTGGGGATAAGGGGTACCTGATACTGGATGTTCTTGCCTGCAACGGTCTTGTAAACGGTCAAAGGCTTATCGAACTCACCGTTCCAGCACTCGGTGGAAGGAATTCTCAAACCACCCTTGGTACCGAGGATAAGTGCGTCACCACAGGTATCCATATGCATTGCCCAAGAAATTCTGAAGTCAAGGATGATGCCACCCTCAAGACGTACGAATGCAGCTGCAAAATCGTCAACGCCGAACTTCTCTGCATACTCGGGGTGACCGGTGTTAACATAGTTTGCATAGTTTGGGTCGGTACCGAAGAAGTTGGACATATAACCGGTAACGGTCAACGGCTTGGGATATCCAACAGCCTTCAAAAGCATATCGAGAGAGTAAGAACCGATGTCGCCAACTGCACCGATACCGCCGGTTTCCTTCTCGATGAAGGTGGTACCGAAGGGAGTGGGGATACCGGTACGGCGTCCGCCACCTGCCTGCAGGTAGTAAACCTGACCGAGCTCACCGGAGTCTACGATCTTCTTGATCATCTTCATGTTCTCACTCATTCTGGGCTGGAAGCCGATGGTGAGAATCTTGCCGGACTTCTTCTCTGCCTTCATAACCTCAACAGCCTCGTCGAGAGTTACGGTGAAGGGCTTTTCGAGCATTACGTTAACACCGTGCTCCAAAGCATAAATAGCGGGAGCTGCGTGCTGGCAGTTATAGGTACAGATAGAAACACCGTCAAGTTCCTTCTCTGCATCAATAAGTGCCTGATGGCTCTCGTAGAAGTTAATCTTGTCAACATCAAGACCGTGCTTCTCAGCAAATTTCTTTGCCTTGCCGGGGATGATATCAGCCAATGCAACAACCTCAACGTCGGGCATATTCTTGTATACGCCGATGTGAGAATCTGCAATCCAACCGGTACCGATAATACCTATCTTTACCTTTTTGCTAAGGTCAATTTCTTTTACTTCCTGGTTTTCTTTGAAAGCGTCTAAGCCTGCCATAGAAAAAACCTCCTAAAATAATTTTTTGTTTGTTTAAATACTACAACCGAAAGAGAACTTTTCGGTGATTAGATTTCGGGGATTTCAACCTCTACCTCACGGCCTGCCTTGGAAGAACGGCTAATACCGTCCAAAATAGCCTGATTGTAGATGATCTGGCTAGTGGGGACAGGAGCCTCGGTTCCGTTGATGCAAGCATCAAGGAAGGAACGGATCTTTCTGTTCCAAAGGTCTTTAGTTGCAGGGAGGAGAGGAACTTCTGTCTGAGCTGCAACACCTGCAACGTCGTGATAAATAGTCATAGGCTTGGTGAAGGTTCCGTTCCAGCAATCGGTGGAGGGAACTCTCAACGAACCCTTAGTACCCATAATGATGGTGTCACCGGGAGTGTCAAGGTGCATATACCATGCAATTCTGAAGTCGAGGATAATGCCACCTTCAAGACGGATATATGCCGAAGCAAAGTCGTCAACCGAGAACTTCTTAGCGCACTCGGGCTTGCCAACACCTGCATAAGCCTCGGGAGTGGTGCCGAAATAATCGGTAGCAGTACCGGTAACGGTCAAAGGCTTGGGGTTGCCCAAAGCGTTCATAACAAGGTCAATGGAGTAGCAACCGATGTCACCCAAAGCACCAAGACCTGCCTTATCTCCCTCAATAAAGGTCTCTGACCAAGATACGGGTATACCGTGACGACGTCCGCCACCGGTCTGAACGTAATAAATACGTCCCAACTCACCCGACTGAACAATCTTCTTGATCATCTGCATATTGGCATCGAATCTGGGCTGGAAGCCAACCGATACGATCTTGCCTGACTTCTTCTCGGCCTTCATAACAGCAATAGCTTCGTCAAGAGTTACGGTGAAGGGCTTCTCAAGAAGAACGTTAAGGCCATGCTCAAGAGCATAGATGGCACACTCAGCATGGGTGCAGTTGTATGTACATACAGATACAGCATCCATGGGAACTGTGTCAATCATTTCCTTGTAATCGGTAAAGAACTTTGCATTAGCAACCATTTCAGCATTGCCGAACTTTTCAACGCAGGTAGCAAACTTTGCTTCTGCCTTGCCTTCGATAAGATCGCAACCTGCAACGATTTCAACATCGGGCTGCTTCATATAAGCTGCGATATGGCTAGAAGAAATACCGCCACAACCGATAATACCGATGCGCATCTTCTTTCCTGATACCTTTACCTCTTCCTCAACCTGATTGGAGGAAAAATCATTCATATCGATTTCTTTTGCCATGGTTAGTTACTCCTTTCGTGAAAGATATTTATTTTTGATCGGGACGTCACAAGTGCCGTCCCCTACAAAATAACAAATTAAAGTGACTTGATGTAGTCGATACTCATCTTGGCACATTCCATGGGAGTCTTGTCAAGTGCAGGCTGATCCTGCTCGACAATAACAGTCTCAGCGCCTGCTGCTTCGGCTGCTGCAAGAATAGCGGCAACATCCTGAACACCGTAGCCTACGGGACGAAGCTCAAACGGCTGTGCAGGTGCTTCACCATTGTCTTCGGTCTTACCGCCACCGATAAGTCCGTACATATTGTTGGATTTCTGACCAACAAAGTCCTTGATGTGAACCAAGGGTGCACGACCGGTGTACTTCTTAACGTACTCTGCAGGATTCTCACCGCCAACGTTTGCCCAGCAAGTATCAATCTGAGTCTGGAGCTCGTCGGGAGTGGTGTCTGCATAAAGAATATCAAGCTTGTTCTTGCCGTTAACCTTATTGAACTCAAAATCGTGGTTGTGATAACCAAGCTTCATACCGTACTTCTTAAGCTCTGCTGCGATGGTTCTGATATCAGCGAGGAACTGCTCATACTTGGGACCACCGGGGAGAGATTCGCTGTTCATCCACGGAATAACCATATACTTGCAACCGATGTCGGCATAGGTCTTAACAACACCCTCTATGTCTGCGAGAATCTGAGTGGGTGCTACGTGAGCCGAAATAGGAGTTACGCCTGCTTCTGCACAGATAGCCTTAACCTCTTCGGCACTGTGACCGAAAAGACCTGCAAATTCAACCTGGTCATAGCCCATCTCGGCAACTGCCTTAATGGTGCCTGCGAAATCCTTTTCCATTGCGTCTCTGACGGAATAGAGCTGAAGTCCAACAGGTAATTTTGTCATAATAATTTCCTCCTTGAAATTTCAAGTGTGAATATATTGCCAAACAGAGTGAATATCACTTTGTAATTTCCTTCAATCTGTCTATGCACGGATTTGGTTGCCGATTGTGGAATAAAGTTGAACAGCTATAGGAAAACGCATAAAAATCGCCCAATCCTCACTGTAACGGCATTTTATACTTGTATTTTACATTATTTTGGTATACAATACAAGTCATAAAGAGAAAAAAAGCAGACAAATATTGCACTCATTATTTGTTGAAAATGAGCAAACGCTATATGTGGAAACAAAAATTTTGCCTTTTGGCGTCCAAAGCCTTTCCTATTTCTATCCCCGACCAATTCCGACTTTATAAAAAAATTGGTTTTTACGGTGTGTTCTTTGAGTGGAGGAAAGATGACCCTATCGACGAATGGAAGGCAGTTGCCAATGAAATAGGTTTAGAAATTCAGTCTATCAACGCACCGTTTAATAAAATCGATGCCTTGTGGTGCGATGATGAGCAACGGGCAACGGTGGCTTTAGAGGAGCAAATTGATTGCATCCACGCCTGCTGTGACATCAACGTACCCACAATGGTTGCTCACACCTTTATCGGTTTTGAGGACCACACACCGACCGAAATCGGACTCGAGAGATTTGCAATTATGGTGGGCGAATCCACAAAATGCGGTGTGAAAATTGCTTTTTAGAACACCGAGGGTGAAGAATATCTTGCCGCATTGATGGAACGCTTCAAGGATAACGATACCGTCGGTTTTTGTTGGGATACAGGTCGCGAAATGTGTTATAACCATTCTAAAGATATGCTGTCGCTTTACGGTGGCCAACTTATCGCAACCCACATAAACGACAACCTCGGTATCCGCGATTTCAACGGCAAGATTACATACATCGACGACCTGCATCTGTTGCCCTTTGACGGCATTGCCGATTGGGATGACATTGCCGAACGTCTTGACCGCGAAGGCTTTGACAGAACTAGGACCTTTGATCTCATCCGTACCTCAAAGCCCAACCGCTACGACAACGTTATTTACGACAATACGCCGTTTGAACTGTGGGTCACTGAAGCCTATAAACGTGCCTGCAAAATTACGACCAAAAGAAAGATAAATCAAAAGGATTAAGCTATGTATTTTTACTTTGAAACCAAAACAGATCCTTACCATGTAAGACCTGGCAGTACTCTAAGTCCTTCACCGCATCTGCACAGCCATATTGAAATGATACTTTGTGACTCAGGTGTTACGGTTGCAACTGCCGACTCGTCGGATGTAAAATTAGAGGCGGGCGACCTTTTTATATCCTTTCCGAATCAGGTGCATTACTATAAGGATGAAGTCCGTCCTTTAAACCACCATATTGCTTTTATATCACCCGATTTTTGCCCCGAGTTCAGCCAGATTTTCAAATCAATGGTACCTAAAAGCCCGATTGTAAAAAGCGCTAAAAGTAATCCGAGAATACTCACCGCAATAGAAAATCTCGTGCAATTATCGGACAACACGGACGAATATTCCGAAACAGAAGCCCGAGGCTGTGTTCTTATATTAATGAGCGAAATATTCCGCAATATCGAACTTATCGAAAAGGAACCTTGCGATAACGACCTTGTTAAGGATGTCATCACCTATTGCTATGAAAACTACAGTAACGATATAAGCTTACAGACCGTTGCCGATACGCTTCACGTTAGCCGATGCTACATTTCCCGTATCTTCAGCAGAAGATTGCACACCAGCTTCAACGATTACACAAACTCCCTTCGTATCAGGAACGCCTGCGAAATGCTGAAAAAATCCGATATGTCTGTCACCGAAATCGCTCACATTGTCGGTTACAACTCGGTCAGAACCTTTGACCGTGTTTTTCTCAATTTCCGTTCTATGACACCCAAAGAATACCGACAAAGAGCATTTGAAAAGAAGGATAAATAAAGATATATTTGTGGTATATCGGACAAACAAAGCCTCATAATCTAAAACACAGGAAATAACACTGGAGTTGAGATTATGAGGTTTTTTATTTTAACTAAGAAGCATCTTCTGATGTTGGGATGCTGTGTTTTGGCGGTCATAATCGGTGCGGCGGTATCGGTCAGCGCATTTGCAAAGGGCGACCGCATTTTGCCAATATACTGCGTCGAAACAACCGAGAAAAAGATTGCTTTGACCTTTGATGCCGCCTGGGGTGCCGACGATACCGATACACTGATTTCGGTTTTGAAGCAATATAATGCAACGGCTACGTTTTTTGTGGTTGGAGAATGGGTCGACAAATACCCCGACGAGGTCAAGAAGCTGAGTGACGCAGGCTTTGACGTAATGAACCACTCAGCAACCCACCCATATATGACCTCTTTAAGTGAGGACGGAATGAAGGAGCAGTTGAAGATTTGCAACGACAAGATTGCTGCCGTTACGGGTAAGACCCCTACCCTGTTCCGTTGTCCTTATGGTGACTATAATAACAAGGTTATCACCACGGTCGAAAGCGTCGGGATGAAGACTCTGCAATGGGACGTGGACAGTCTTGACTGGAAAGATACCGCGACGGTTGAGAGCATTGTCACAAGGGTCACAGGCAAGGTCAAACCGGGCAGCATCGTGCTTTTTCACAACGACGCCGACCACACACCCGAAGCACTGCCAATAATCCTCGAAAAGCTGACCGCTGACGGTTACACCTTCGTCAAAGCCGCAGATTTAATTTATTGGGATAATTACACAATCGACAATACAGGTATGCAGGTGAAGAAGCAATAAAAAGGCTCCCTTGTAAAGGGAGCTGTTGAGCGTTAGCGAAACTGAGGGATTGTAAATTTGTGTTTTATTAAATTGACAATCCCTCCACCAACCTTGCGGTTGGTCCCCCTCCCTTTATAAGGGAGGCTTTTTTATGCGGTGGCACACAAACACAATGACTTTGGTTTAATGTGTGTGTTTTCTTGTGTGTGATTTTCTAAGATGAAATATTGCTCCTTCCTTTATTCTCGATTATTTCTCCTACATTGTATTATCTAAATACAATATAACTGTGGCATGATTTTTAAATATTGTCAAGAAAAGTCAATTGCTACCTTGTTATTAAAATAAAGGTGTGTTATAATGAAACAAAGGTTTTTAGGAGTTGATAATTATGGCATTAATTAAATGTCCCGAATGTGGCAGAGAAAATGTTTCAAATACAGCAGTTGCTTGTCCGAGTTGTGGCTATGGAATTAGAGAACATTTTGAAAAAATAGCGAACGAAGACAAAAAAGATAAAATTAAAATTTGCACCAAATGTGGCAAGGTATTTGGATATCCCTATTCTCCTTCATACATTAATAATGATTGTCTTTCGTGTCACATTCCGATAATAGAAATTGATGTTGATACTGACGAATGGATGAAAGTTCATAAGCCTAAAGGTGAAAAGTATAATTATACCACAGAGGAACTGCAACAAAACAACAAAGCAATAAACGAATATAATGCTAAGATATTTGAAAAGTATATTGAACCATTAGGACAGTTAGATACTTCACTAATTGAGTATAAACTTCATATGGAAAAATACGGCAGACCTACAGAGGATATAGAAGAAGTTCATCAACAAATTAAAGAAAAAGCACTTTGGGAACTTCACGAAGGGCAAAGAAAAAGAGAAGAGGCAGCCAAACCAAAGTGCCCAAATTGCGGCTCAACCGACCTCAAAAAACTTTCTGCACTTGATAGAAGTGCTTCGGCTTTTATGTGGGGACTCGGCTCAAACAAAATAGGAAAAACCTATCAATGTAATAATTGCAAATCAACATTTTAAAAGAATTATTTACGAGGTGTATTTGATATAGAAACTATAAACATACTAATTAAAATTAATACTAAAGAGAACATTGAAAAATTGCAAAACGGCCAACTATATATGAAAAACTTAAAGTATTATAATGACCAAGAGATATTAACTGGTGATAATACTGTTGGAGATAAATATGATGGTTTGTTTCCTATAAATGATTGTGATTTTGATTTTTATGATTCTGAAACAAAGAAAAGGGCGTTTAGTGTCAATAAAGCAAATGCTGTTTTTGATTTGGGTTATACAATGTGTCCGACATTTTGTATGTTCTTATTTGATAAACGAAACATAACCGATATTAACCCAAACAGCATAAAATACGAGTTCACTGAAGAACAAAAGAGAAAATTAAAAGGGTTCGGCACACACGCTCTTGTTATAACCGATACAAACTCTTTTATCAATAGGGTTGAAAATGGATTTATAAATAACAAAATGAGTGTTTATCGTGATACAGTAAAATATTTCAATGGAAATGAATTAGAACATTTAAAAGATATTCAAAAAGATAATAGGAAAATAGCATTTTGGAAACGAGACATTTATACATACCAACAAGAATATAGGTTTTTTGGATACGATTGTAGAGTGGATGACTATTGCAAAATTGATATTGGTAGTTTGCACGATATATCACAAATGGTTGAAATTGACGATTTATTTAATATGTATGCTTTATGTAACTTAAAGTAATTATTTATAAACGGAGCTATTAAAAGAAGCTCCGTTTAATTATTTTTAGTATATTACTTTTGTTTCGTATGTTGACAGTCTTGACTGGAAAGATACCGCGACGGTTGAGAGCATTGTCACAAGGGTCACAGGCAAGGTCAAACCGGGCAGCATCGTGCTTTTTCACAACGATGCCGACCACACACCCGAAGCCTTGCCGATAATCCTCGAAAAACTGACCGCCGACGGCTACACCTTCGTCAAAGCCGCCGATTTGATTTACAACGATAACTACGAAATCCTCCACGACGGAACGCAAAGGAAGCTTTCGTAAGGGCGATTCACGAATTGCCTGTAATCCCTAAAATTCAGTTACCTAATCGTCTGTAGTGACTGACGTCCTCGGCAGTCCGTTGAATTAACAAAAAGCGTTCTTTTGTATGCATTACCATAGAAGATGGCAACAAAACAACAAAAACCTCACGCAGTCGAAACTACGTGAGGTTTTACTTTTAAACTATATTCGGTAACTTAAATTACTTTGCCATTGCTGCAACTTCGGAAGCGAAATCATCAACGCGCTTCTCGATGCCTTCGCCCTTCTCATAACGAACGAAATCAACAAGAGCGATGTTGCCACCAAGCTCCTTAGCGGTGTTAGCAACATACTTGCCAACTGCAATGTCATCCATAATGAAGGTCTGCTCAACAAGAGTGTTCTCTTTGTAGTACTTGCCGATTTTACCCTCAACAATCTTAGCCAAAACCTGGTCAGGCTTGCCTGCCATCTTGGGGTCTTCCTTCATCTGAGCAACCATGATTGCCTTTTCCTTCTCGATAACCTCTTGGGGAACAGAAGCGGGATCGAGGTAAGCAGGGTTCATAGCTGCGATCTGCATAGCAACGTTCTTACCCATAGCGAGAACTGCTGCGGTATCAGCGATATCGGAATCGATCTTAACCATAACACCGATCTTACCACCCATGTGAACATAGGTAGCAACAGTGCCCTCGTAACGAACGAAGCGGCGGATCTGCATATTCTCACGGAACTTCAGGAATACATCCTGCTTGAGCTCGTCAACGGTCTTGCCGGACTCATCATCCTTAGCAGCAAGAAGAGCGTCAACATCAGCGGGGTTAGTCTTTGCAACAACCTCTGCAACCTTAACTGCAAAAGCCTTGAACTCATCGTTGGAAGCAACGAAGTCGGTCTCGGAGTTTACTTCAACAACTGCGCTGGCACCGTTAGCAGTAGCAACAGCAACAGTACCCTCAGCAGCGATACGGCTTGCCTTCTTAGCCTGAGAAGCAAGTCCCTTTTCTCTGAGGTAATCAACAGCGGCGTCCATATTGCCGTCGCACTCGGTAAGAGCCTTCTTACAATCCATCATTCCGCAACCGGTCTTCTCACGAAGAGCCTGTACGTCTTTAGCTGTGAATGCCATTTTACATTCCTCCAAATTAATATTTTTCAAAAAAGCCGGTAAACGGATTTCCATTACCGGCTTAAAATTTACTGAAAATTATTCAGCGGTCTCCTCTGCAACAGCTTCCTCAGCCTCTGCGGGAGCAACCTGCTCACCCTGTCTTGCTTCGATAACTGCAGCAGCGATGGTAGAAGCGATAAGCTTTACTGCGCGGATAGCGTCATCGTTACCGGGGATAACTGCATCGATCTCATCGGGATCACAGTTTGTGTCAACGATAGCAATAATGGGAATACCAAGCTTCTTAGCTTCCTGAACAGCGATTCTCTCCTTGCGGGGGTCAACGATGAAGAGTGCGCCGGGGATCTTCTGCATATCCTTGATACCGCCAAGGAACTTCTCAAGCTTCTCAATCTCGAGTTCAAGACCGATAACTTCCTTCTTGGGGAGAAGATCGAAGGTGCCGTCTTCCTTCATCTTGTTGAGCTGGTCAAGACGTGCGATTCTGGTACGGATGGTACGGAAGTTAGTAAGCATACCGCCAAGCCAACGTGCGTTAACGTAAGGCATGTTGCAGTTGATAGCCTCCTCCTTAACGGAATCCTGAGCCTGCTTCTTGGTGCCTACGAATAGGATATCCTTGCCTTCTGCTGCGATGTCGCGAGCGAAGAGATATGCCTCGTTGAGCTTCTTAACGGTCTTCTGCAGGTCGATGATGTAGATACCGTTACGCTCGGTGAAAATGTACTCAGCCATTTTCGGGTTCCAGCGGCGGGTCTGATGTCCAAAATGAACACCGGCCTCGAGCAGCTGTTTCATTGATACTACTGCCATAATTTTTCCTCCTTCGGTTATACCGCCGTATCCGTTTTAATTGACGGCTTTTCTGAACTTTGCAGACACCGTTTCGTCACTACACGGATACGTGTGAATTTTGTAACTCAAAGTTTGGCATACTCTGAGCCGTGATATTATAACACAAAGCTTTTCATAATGCAAGTGTTTTTTATAACTTTTTGAAAAAAGTCCTTCGTATTAACTTTTATAAATCCCAACCAGCTTTTCAGCGTTTTCAATAACGCTTTGTTTGAGAGATTCAGGCGACAAAACCTTTATATCACCGCCAAACTGCATAAGCCAACCGACAAGGCCGTCACTGATAAGCGCCTCTGTGGTAAAGCGGAAGGTATCGTCCCCGTTAAGGTGGCGGATAAAGATTCCATCCGAGAATTTATCGGTTATCTGCTGAAGTAGTTTTACGTCACACTCAAGGTCGATACGGCACTTCTCACCGCCGAACATATTGAAAACTTTTCTTGAATAATCGGCTGTATCAAACCTCTGACTGTACTCCGAAACCTCGGAAAAATGTCGGCATTTTTCCGAAGTCACCGTCACCTCAGCAATACGGTCGACCCTCAAATGGGTCAGATTTTCATACTTTTGGTTATTGCCGATGAGGTAATAGTGGTCAGCCTCCCATAAAAGTGCATACGGATTTATCACCATATCTTTCTGAGTAGAGACAAGCTGAGTTCCTTTTAACTGATTTTTAGTGTATTTTATCTTAACTTTTAATTGCTTGGTTATAGCTGTATTTAAAAGGTCAATATTTTTGTAAACATCCTCGTTTCCGCTTTTGGAACGGTTTTCGATGCAGATACGGTTTTTGAGTTCGTCTGCCTGATGACTGCTTACAAGTCCCTGCAATTTTTCAACAAGTTGACGTGATTTTACCTTAGGAATAAAGCCTGCCGACTGAACGGCGTCGATAAGCAGACTTATTTCGGGCATTTCAAAACCGCCATCGGCAATATAATAACCTCTCTTAGGTGTTCCCGTTTTGACCACGTCAAAGCCTGCATCCTGCAAGGCCTCCATATCCTTGTAGATAGCCTTGCGTTCAGCCTCGATATCGTATTTTGAAAGTTCTTCAATAATCTCGGTTGCCGAAATGGGATGGTCCTTGTCACTTTCGGCTTTGAGTATCTCCAAAACCTTAAGCAAACGCAATCTTGAATTTTCGGTTCTCATTTTGACTCCTCCGTTTCAAACAGCTCGAACAGTTTTTCTCTCGAATAAAGCGAGTTTAACGCACTGAGCAGTTGGTTGGTCGACATTCCCGTCGGCAACCGTAATTTTTTGCACAGCTCGGCTCTTTTCTGCCTGGAATCGGTGCCACCCGACAGTCCGAGCTCAAACAAATCGGTGTGTGTGATTTTTTCAAGATTTTCCTTGGGTGCGGTTCCGTCAAGGCTGACTCCTGCTTTTCTGAGAGACTCTACGATGACCTGCTCGGAAAGTCCCTCAACACCGAGCAAGCCCTGTGCCGAAGCCTCAGACTTGCGCTTTTCCTTGCCCTTTATTTCGGGTACAAAAACGTTGGTGATATATCGGGGGTTTATAACACTTGTCAGATGCCCTCTTATAAGGAAGCCTGACGAATCGCTGTCGGTAAGGATTATAAGTCCTCTTTGCTCGGCAATTTTACGGAGCATTTCGGTCTTTTGACGGTTTTTGAATATTGCAAAGCCGTCGGTCGTGAATATTTCGGCATCTATGAAATTTTTAAGCTTGATTTTATCGTATTTACCCTCGACAATGACGGCTTGTTTCAGATGTATCATTGCTTTTTACCCTGTGCGATAACAACCAGCTCAACCAAGGCCTTTTCCAAAGCCGTTCGTCCGTCTACTCTCGAGCCTTTTACCACCTCGTCACAACGGGAGAGGCATTTCAGCGACTCGGTTATCTGTTGCTCTGAGAATTTTCGCATATTCCTTTCGGCATCATTAAGTCGGAAAGCAAGATTCCCATAGCCAAACTCCTTGGCTATTGTTTCTGTCCTTTCACCCTTTGACCTTGCGGCAAAGCAACGGTATATATCAACATAGGCCGATGACAAAAACGTGAGAATATATGCTGCATCGGTGTTCATATAAAAGAGGTCGTCCAACAACTTTAACGCACCCTGCAAATCGCCTTTCAGTACTGCTTTGGATACGTTATAAACACTGGCCTCAACCGACCTTGAGCAAATCTTGTCTACATCTTCGCGAGTGATGTTTCCGTCTTCGGCAACGTAAAGGCAAAGTTTTTCAAGCTCGTTTATGAGTGTTCCAAGGTCATCCGAGCACATTTCAATCATATACCGTGCCGTGGTTGCATCCATACGGCGCTTTCTTCTTGCTGCACCCGATTGGAGCATCTTCATTATTTCGCCTTCGGTCTTTCTTCCGAGATAACAGACCTCACCACCTGCTTCACGTACAGCCTTCATCAGCTTTTGGAACTTTGCATCGGGCTTCTTTTGGTTTATCTCAATCGTTTCAAACCAAAGGACAAAAACCGTTGTGGCAGGCATATCGGCTATCATAGACAAAAGTTTTTCGGTTTCGGCTGACGGTGCTTTATCAAACGGATAATCGCATAAGGTTACAATTTTACGGTCGGTCATCATAGGGAAGCTCTGCACCGCATCATAGACCTCTTGAATAGGCGTTTTACCGTCAAAACGGCTGATGTTGAAGTCCTCAAAATTCGTAACGGCAGTTTTGACCGTCTTTTCAACATAGGTCTTAATGAGATAATGCTCCTCACCGAATATCATATAGCACGGTGCAAAATTGCCCGATTTTATGTGCAGCTTCAGCTCGTTTTCGGTGAGATACTGCTGTTTAGTTTTGTCCTGCATAAACGGTCATTCCTTTGTTTGGTTTTAGTTTTACCGATACCGTTCGGTCCATAATGGATATTTTTCGTTGAGCGTGACCAACACCAACATTGCTGTCGGTCGAGATTATTAATATTTCCGAGCTTATTTCGGGGGAAATCCGTGAGGTGATAACACAATCTACCTTATCTGTTCCGATATCTTCTGCGGTGTAGTTCGAGTTTCCAATGATAAATTTCTTATTATACACCGAAAGCTCATAAACACATCCGTATTTACATTTCACCGTTCTTATACCGATTTTACCGTCGTTGGCGGTATACTTGGCATTCTCGGCTGCAATGGTAACTCCACCAGAGAATACGGTACTGTTGCCAAAGTTATCGGGTACTACGGTTTTATCGGGTGTGACCTCTTTGATTAAGTGCTTATATCCGCCAAAGCAGGTATCGGCATCCGACGGAATAAGTAACATCTCAACCTCGGTAATGCCTCGGTTCAAAAGGTGTGCCCTTAAGGTATATCGGTCGGATGAGTCGTCACCGCAACCAATTATAATACATCTGTCTTGATACGAAACAACGGTGCACAAGGCATCTCCCGTTTCCAATACGGCAACCTCGACAATATCCTTTGACGCAACGTAGTCACCAAGCAGACTTGCCACTATCATTACCGTCACAAACAAGGCCACGAGACGTTTGCCACCCGGACGGTTGAGCAATATCCATAGTGAAATAAGTGCCAATACAACTCCTATGCACATAATTGCCGTATTGTTGCCAAACGGAATATACGAAAACGGTATTTTGGCAAGCAGCCTTACCACCGTGATGATATATGAAACCAAAAGGTCGGCTATCCAAAACGGGATTATGGCAATATACTCAACATATGGAGTGAAATACATTATGAGGAAAACTATGGTAGTCACCATTGCATATACTGCCGCAGCACATATCAAGGTACTTCCTAAAGGTGCTATTACCGAAACAAAGCCAAAGGCGATTATCTGAAAAGGCAGGGTCAAAACAACTGCACCCATTGATGCGATAAACACCCTCGCGGTAGCACCTAATATCTGGTTGACCGTTTTAAATCTTGTTTTCGCCAATCTTTCCGCAAGCCTCGAACCGTACGGTGCCGCAAGTATAACACCTGCCGAAGCACTGCAGGACAGTTGAAAGCCCAAATCGAATATGTAAAACGGATTATATACGAGCATAACCGCAACGGCTATACCCAAGGAGTTGATGCTTTCGGTTTTCTTAAAGGTTATATCGGCCAAAAGTGTCAGACCGCACATTATTCCTGCTCTGACCGCCGAGGGAGTAACACCTGCAAGCATAACGGTAATAATCAACGGGATAAAAGCGAAGATTGATGCCTTACGACGGCTCATAGCTAAGCCCAGAAGTCCCGTAACCAGCATACAGAACGCACCGATATGCATACCCGAAACTGCAGTAATGTGCAATACTCCGCATATCTTGAAATCGGAATAAAGCTCGGGACTCATATCATCTATATCACCGAGCAGTAAGCCTTTCAGCACCGCACCGTTGTCACCGTTGGCATACTTGTCTATACCTTTGCGGATGCTTTTTCTCAAATCAATACAGCGAGTGTAAATGCTTTCCTCGTGACCTATGATTTCTGCCGAACTGCAATATGCTTTTACGTATATCCTGTCAGGCCAATAATTCTTTCTGACCGATTCATCAATACCGTCAAACTCAAGCTCGGCCGACAGTATATCGCCCTCCTCAGCCTTAGAAACGTCCGAACTGTTATTGATATTCAATCTAAGCCTTACGTTGTCTAAAAAGCCCTCGTCAAAACCGTTGGTTCCGTCGGTTTCTACAAAGAATACGGTATACGAACCCTTATCTATCGGTTCCTCGACGACACGGCATACCACCGTCTGCTTTGTACCGCTCAAATTTTCGGCATTTTCTATTCTTTGTGAATAAACCGTGGCGAAACAGGTGCAAAATAGCGTTGCTATAAGAAACACAGCCACCGCCTTGAAGCCGTCACCCTTACGTCTGCACCAAAAGTAACAAAAGATGGCTATAAGGCACATCAATGCGCCAAAAATCAGAATAGCCCTCATTCCGTAAAGATAAAATACAGCCGATGCGGTAACAAACAGCAATGCAATAGATAGTGCCGTCCTGTTCATTGCCACACCACCTACTCACACAGACTATAATCGTTGTTAACATTATAGTCCTGAAATCGGGACTTGTCAAGGCGGTCGTGCTTTTAAAGATTGTTGACAAATATCAAAAATATTGATAAAATAAACTTAAAAAGGAGGTTGAAATAGTGGAACAACTCAAAAAAGTCCATTGGGATATGCTTTTAACTTCAATTATATGTATTTTGCTTGGCGGTGTGCTCATTTTCTTTCCCCAAGCCGTAAACGAAATGATAGTCTACGTGCTCGCGGCGGCTATGTTTATTTTTGCCGTTGTTGAGCTATACAATTATTTCAAAAAAGATGTAACGCAAAACTTCTACCGCAACGACCTTGTGTTTGCCGTTGTAGCCTTGGTGGTTGGTATTATTGTACTTGCCAAGCGTCAGGCAGTTATCGAGCTTGTGCCGATAGTTTTAGGTGCATTTATAATCGTCAGTGGCATCAAAAAGCTTCAAAACGGGCTTGACCTTATCCGTCTTAAAATGGACGGCTGGAAGTCATTGCTCGTTTTAGCAGTAGTTAACATAATCTTTGGTGTCGTGATGGTCGTCTGCTCTTCTCAGACCGCAACTGCCGTCACCGTGCTTATCGGCGTAGGTCTTGTTTTCAGCGGTGCTACTGACCTGTTCTCTCAGCTTTGGGTTTCTAAAAATGCCAAAAGCTTTGACAACAACAAGGAAGACAACAGTTCTACCCACCTTATGAACGTCGACGATAAGTAAAGTGATAAACAAAAAGGCCTTCAAGTCTTGTTGGACTTGAAGGCCTTTTTGTTTATCTTTGGTCGGCACCGCATTCAAGACAGAACAAATCCGAACGTCGAATCTTGGCACCGCACATACGGCAAAACTTGGCTTCCTGCTCTTGTTGCGGAGGAACTTGTGTAGCAGTGTTTGACTCGGTCGGTTGGGCTCGGTGCACTGTACCGCCTGCCAGACACAAATTGTAAACTGAAAGTCGGGTTTCTATCTCACCGATTTCGTCATCACCCATTCCACAATTCATCAATTCTTCGCGCGTTCTTGTGGTAAGGTCGTCTATTTCACTTATTCCTGCACGCCGGAGATTGTTGTAGGTCTTAACCCTTAATTCAAGCTCGGCAACCATAAAAATTCGTCGGCTTTGCATAGGTTCGCTTGTCGGTTGCGGTTGAACGCTTGGCTGAGGTTGGGGTTGTGATTGGGATTGCGATTGAAATTGAGGTTGAGCATTGACGGTCTGCTCTAATGAGCCTGTTTTGATAATAGGCTCGACCGAGAAGTTTTCGGGGAACATTTTTATGAAGCCTGCGGCAGTCGAGCAAACCCTCAGGCCTACTGTATCCTCTGTAACAAACGGTTTCTTGCAAAATACCTCACCGTTATCAACGTTACTGCCGTCGACAACGGGAATACCGAGCTTGGGAAGGCATTTGCTAATCAAAAGCAAATTATCCTCAAAAATATCCTTAACAATAAAATCACTACCGTCCTTAAAAACGAACTTTATAGCCTTATTCTTTTTGAACTTTTTGTTTCGGTAAGGATATATTACCTCTTTTAGCTCGTTAAGACCGTAATATCCGTAAGGCAATTTTGACTCTTTTACCGTAAGCGTTACGGCCGAAACAATAGCACCGCCAAGAACACCAAAGCCTCCGGTACTCTTTTCAAGACCTTTAAGACGGTGGATTATAAGATATCGGTCGGTGAAGCTAAAACGCACCGTAACACGCTGACGGAACGACGTTCCGTATATCAAATCCATTTCAGTATCACTAACAATAAACAGTCCGCAATTCGGACACCTTTTATCTTGCCTTTCGGCAGTTTTGCACATAGGACAGGGCATTTCGCGTGACTCCTTAAAATCAATTTATACTTTTCAACAGTTTTTCTATTTCAGCAGAGTGTTTAAGATTTGCAAAAATCTTATCTTGGTCAAACCTTATACCACGACGTTCAAGGACGTTCTTTGCGGCAATGCTTACAACCGGCAAAAGCTCGGCAGACGAATAAACGTATGTATTCCAGGCACGTCCTGAGAATTCGTCTGCCCAATCGTTGAGGTCGGCGACCTCTTTAAGTTCGATAAGTCGTCCGTCGTGGGTTGCAACGCGAACGTCGGTATAGTTTTTGGCGGTCGAAGGCTTGGGTACGGCATAGAAGATATCAAAAAGGTCTATCTTCTTTTTGTCAAGACCGCAAAGTTCGCAAAGCCTCCATGCCTCATCCCTCACCTCCTTGCGGAAGCCTCCCGAAAGCATTGCATCTCTCAAAAGCTCGAACGCAGAAGCCACCGAACCCTCACCGTTTGAAAGCACAAGGTTGGACATATTTATGACCAAGGCTTTTCTCGGTAGGTTGCGGGTTTTTATCTTACGGACAACATCCGAAATGGTCTTGCCCGAATCAGCATGAATAGGCATATTAAAGGCCGGTACTCTTAAATCGGGGTCGCCGCTTTCGTCGTATATCTTGTAAATGTCGTCATCACAGTAGTAAAGGAAATCGCACGGATGCTGTAGTTTTCCGTTTATACGAAGTCCACTGACAATATCATAAACAAGCGCATCGGCAGCCAAAACCTTCTGATGCTGATAAATGTATCTTGTCAGCATCTGCTTGCCGAAAATCATTTCCTCAACGGTTGAAACGCCCGAAATCGGCACCGTCAGATGCTTGACTAAAACCTTTTTACCGTCAATCTCTTCCTCTACGTCGACAATTTTTATCTTGTAGAGGAAACGGTCGATGTGGTAGGTCAATGACAGACCCGTAATATAGCTGTCACGTCTTAAATAATCAAGCGAATCGGCATCAAACTGACCGTTTATCATCTCGGTCAGGTAGTGTTTCTGCACAAGTCCTCCCTTGGTTTGGTGCAAGGTATCAATAGGCGCACCGACAATCATTCTGCCGATATCGTCAAAGAACTTATCGACGTTGACGCTTTCGGGATATCTGACATTGGATGCAAAAAACTCCTTAAAGGACGGAGTGTTGACTATCACGTATGCCAAAATCTCGTGAGGCTGAGCCGATTCAAAAATTTCAAATGAGCCTTTAAGACTCTGAAACTCATCGGTGTTGCCGTACATTCTTTCGGAAAGATGGGAAAAGAAGCTGTGACCGACGTCGTGCATAATGGCAGCAAGACGAATTTTGTTAAGGTCGTTAATTGATACGATACGCCCTGAATCAACACCGTTGGGGTCAAAACCGTCGTTAATGCTGTCGACCATTTTTGTAACGAGTGCTGCAACGCCAAGAGTATGCTCAAAACGTGAATGGTGTGCCGACGGATAGGTCAGTACCGCAAGACCCAACTGATTGATGTTGCGCAAACGTTGCATCAACGGTGAGTCAAGTATCTGCAGCTCCCACGGGTAAAACTTCATAGTTCCCCAAACAGGGTCGTGTATAACCTTTATATCACGGTAGTCGGCAGGCTTGTAGCCTGCCAGCATCTGCGAAACAAAGCGTTCGGCTCTTATTTCAAAATCGGCATACACTACCGCCTCTTTCGAGCCTTTTTTTGCGATATTGGGGCATCTGACCATAATTATCCCTCCGCTTGAAGCTTAATCAATTATAGTTTATATTATTTTTCAAAAAAATGCAATAGCGGTTATTGACAAAACCAAAAATTATGGTATACTAATGACAAATTGAACAGAAAAGGGTGCTGGGAATTGACCCGGCTGAGATAGAACGTGTTTCGTTCTGACCGTTGTACCTGATGCGGGTAATGCCGACGTAGGAATTTTTTCGGAATTAAGATTTTAAGCTCATCAGGTTTTCTTGATGAGCTTTTTGTTTTCCTTTTCTGCGAGATTTTACATCAACGGTGCGACACCGAATGTCGCTGAAAGAAAAGGAGTAAAATTATGAAAAAAAACGTCCAAAGAATGTGTGTCACAGCCATACTGCTAGCACTCGCCACAGTTTTAAGCATCTTAAAACCGTTTTCCCTACCGTTCGGAGGCTCGGTCACGTTGCTTTCAATGTTGCCGATAGTTATGATAGCCTTAATGTACGGCACACGTTGGGGTATTGTATCTGCCTTTATCTATTCGCTTATTCAGTTAGGGCTGGATCTTGGCTCGGTCTTGAGTTGGGGTCTTACACCGTATGCCCTTATCGGTACAATCGTACTCGACTATCTGCTGGCCTTTACCCTTCTTGGTCTTGCAGGAATGTTCAAACAGAAGGGTATTGTCGGCATAGCCTCGGGTGTTATATTGGTTTTGGTTTTTAGATTCTTAATGCACTTTATCTCGGGTGTTGTTATTTTCGATACCTTTACCAATGCCGACGCTTGGATATATTCGCTAACCTACAACGCATCGTATATGGTTCCCGAATTTGTTACCACAACTATTGCCACAATTATACTGTTCAAGGTCCCTGCCATAAAACGCTTGATAGACAAAGCATAACCAAGCTGAAAACATAAGCCAAAAATATAAACAAAAAAACATAAGCAAAAAAGCATAAGAAAAAAGCCTTTCCGTTTAGAGTCGTACTCTAAAGGACAGTTCTTTCGCAGGATATGGCATAGCCCACTGAATAAGTCCAGTAAAAACGGACAATAGTAAAAAAGCACCTCCTATGGTAGAATTAAAGAACTACCATAGGAGGTTTTGTTATGGCTGGAAAAAGGGATGAAAAAATATCCTGAAAGCATAAGAAATGAAATACGACAAAAACAAGAAAACGGTCAATCAGTAAAATCGTTAAGTAAAGAATACGGAATAAGCCGATGGGCGATTCAAACTTGGTGTGGTTTAAGTAAAGATCATGAACGAGTTCCAAAGGCAAGAGGAAGAAAGCCTGCAAAGACCTTGCAGGAATATAAGTATGAAAATAAACGATTAAAAACGGAAAATGAATTGATGCGGGATTTTCTCTTGCTCACAGAAAGGAAGTGAGAACAAGCGTAAAATATATGGTAATACAACATTACGCCTTTAATGTCAAGACGTGGTAATCCGTATGACAATGCTTTGGCTGAAAACTTTTTCTCGATTCTTAAGACGGAGTGCATTTATCGCACAAAACTCAAAACCTATGGGGAGGCTCGCCTCCTCATAGGAGAATACATTCATTTCTACAATTATGAAAGAATACAGATAAAAACAAAACTGACTCCGCTTGAAAAACGAAGTCAGTATGTCGCTTAAAATTCAATACGCACTACCATAATGTGCCTTTTTATGCTGTCTGCACAAATTGGGGCAGTTCA
>JAZTYO010000007.1:0-8425 GCA_045636945.1 Acutalibacteraceae bacterium
TATCAACGCAACAATTCTTTGCATATTGTTTCCTCCTGTTGTTAACTATGGATTTATTATATCAAACAGATTGATGCATTTCAACATAAATGTCTTTAAATTTAATCATTTACTACATATTGTGCATAAATTTTTATATCCGGTGCCACGTAAAAATACAAATGCCTCCCAAAAAGATTGGGAGGCATTTATTTTTAACTCAATGTATTAGTGCACTTGCCGTCGTTATACTGATAAAGATTTACCCAATCAATGATGAACTTATAGGTGTTTATTTTATTATCTCAAAAAATTTATTGTTGCAACAAAAAACCTTGGCTCTTATTAAAAGAGTCAAGGTTTTTAAAGAATTATTTAAAGAACAACGGTAGAGGCTCCAAGAACACAATATCATCACGTTTTGCGGCATCGCCCTCAGCAAGGATTGCACAACAGTCGGAAATGTTGCCACCTGCGACACCAATCAAGCGCTTCATAGCCTCAAGCGACTCACCCGTGCTGATAACGTCGTCTACGATAAGCACTTTTTTGCCCTTCATCAACTCAACGTCATCGTTGCCGAGGTAGAGATGCTGTTCGTGCTGGGTGGTAATAGAGGTTACGGCAACCGAAATGGGGTCACGCATATAAACCTTCAAGCCTTTACGTGCTACAACGTAGGGCTTGCCCGACTGACGCGAAAGCTCGTAAGCCAACGGAATACTCTTGGCCTCGGGAGTAACAATAACGTCAAAATCATTAACCTTCTTGAGCAATTCGGCACAAGCGGCAACGGTCAGTTCAACGTCACCGAAAATGATAAAACCTGCAATGTCAAGATGCTCGTTTACTGCGCAAAGAGGAAGTTTGCGGGTAAGACCTGCTATTTTCATTTCATAATACTTATCCATTTTTGTCATCTCCAAAAATTGATTTTTTAACAGTATCTAAATCAGCCCGGAGGCCAAGCCAAAGCACGTCTGCCTAACATATGGAAGTGAAGGTGACCCACAGTCTGCCCACCGTCCTCGCCGCAGTTGTTGACAATGCGATAGCCATTTTCAAGGCCCTGCTCTTTTGCAATAACAGCAATAGCCTCGAATATTTTTGCAATGATACCACTGTTTTCTGCAGTGATTTCGTCAGCACATTTAATGTGTGTTTTGGAAATTATAACCGCGTGAAACGGTGCCTGAGGTGCGATATCGAGAAATGCATAAACATCGTCATTCTCGAAAACCTTAGTTGAAGGTATCTCACCTACGGCAATTTTACAGAAAAGACAATCCATAAAAGTATCTCCCGATTATTTAATCATACCCTTGACGGTTTCGGTTGCTGAAGCCAAAGCCTCTTGAACCTTGGAAACAGCCTTTGCACCTGCCATAGCGAAATCAGGCTTTCCGCCACCCTTACCGCCTGCGACGGTTGCAACTGCCAAAACCAATTTACCGGACATAATGCCCTTAGCCTGAGCTTCCTTGCCTGCGGTTGCGGCAAAGGTTACGCTTTCACCGTTAACGTCGGCAAATACTGCAACGGCACAAGGCACTTTATCACGAATCTTATCGGCCATACTGCGCAAGGTGTCACTGCCCACACCGTCGAAACGCTCGGTGATAAGCTTAATGCCATCAACATCGACTGCGTTGGCAATAAGCTCGTCAACACGGAAGCCTGCTAGCTTGGAGTTGAGTTTTTCAATCTCCTTAGCGCCTGCCTTAAGCTCGGCTGTGAGCTGCTCGCACTTTGCAGTCAACTCTGCAGGGTTGTTAAGCTTCAATGCGGTGGCGGCCGAGTTGATGTCCTCGTTCATTTTGGTCATCAATTCATATACTCCACGTCCGGTAACTGCCTCAATTCGACGGACACCGGATGCAACCGACGACTCGGAAACTATCTTAAAGAGACCCAATTTTGCGGTATTGGAAATATGAGTACCACCACAAAGCTCAACCGAGAATCCGGGAACGTTGACAACACGGACAACGTCGCCGTACTTTTCACCGAACAGAGCCATTGCACCCAAAGCCTTAGCCTCATCAATCGGCATTTCCTTGTTTTCAACGTCGATAGCCTCGAAAATTGCCTCGTTGACAAGTGCCTCAACAGCCTTGATTTCCTCAGAAGTAAGTGCGGAAAAATGAGTAAAGTCGAAACGCACGGCTGTATCATTTACCAACTGACCTGCCTGCTCAACGTGGGTTCCAAGAACCTTTCTTAAAGCTGCCTGCAACAAGTGAGCTGCAGTGTGGTTGCGGCGGATTGCAGTTCTACGCTCAACGTCGACAGTTACGTTGACCTTGTCGCCAACCGACAACTTGCTGACGACAACTGTATAGTGCATAAAGATTCCGCTTGCGTTCTTCTTAACGTCCTCAACAACCGATGCACCGACAACACCCATATCGCCGACCTGACCGCCACTTTCAGCGTACAGAACGGTCTTATCAAGCACTACAATAGCCTTGGTATCTTCGGCAGAATCAACCATTTCACCGTCAACAACAATAGCCTTAACGGTTGCCTCACAAACGTCATCGGTATATCCAAGGAACACGGTAGCGTTGATTCCGTCAAACGAAATCTCGCCGCTCTTCCAGGACTCACCGTCGGCTGCCTTACGAGCACCACGGGCACGATCCTTCTGTTCCTTCATCAAACGCTGGAATTCTTCCTCATCAACGGTCCAACCCTTTTCCTCAAGGATATCCTTGGTAAGGTCAATCGGGAAACCGTAGGTATCGTTCAATTTGAATGCATCGGCGCCAGAAAGAACCTTGCCGTCACCCGAAGCGGTAATATCCTCGAGCATTTTAAGACCAAGGTCGATAGTCTTGCCGAAGTTTTCTTCTTCAACCGAAATAATCTTCTTGATATAATCTGCCTTTTCAAGAACCTCGGGGTATGCACCCCTGTTCTCACCGATAACCTTATCACAAATATCACAAAGGAACATTCTGTCGATTCCAAGCAACTTTCCGTGACGTGCAGCACGGCGGAGTAAACGGCGGAGAACGTATCCTCTGCCCTCATTGGAAGGCATAACACCGTCACAAATCATAAAGGTTGCACCGCGAATGTGGTCGGTAACAACACGGATAGAAACGTCCTTTTTGGCATCCTTGCCATACTCAACGCCTGCGATATGGCAAACCTCATTAAGAATATTACGAACGGTATCAACCTCGAAAAGGTTGTCCACACCCTGCAAAACACAAGCAAGACGTTCAAGACCCATACCGGTATCAATATTCTTCTGCTTCAATTCGGTGTAATTGCCGTTACCGTCGTTATTGAACTGCGAGAAAACGTTATTCCAAATTTCCATATAACGGTCGCAGTCACAACCAGGCTTACAGTCAGGGCTTCCGCAACCGTACTTAATACCACGGTCAAAGTAAATCTCAGAACAAGGACCGCAAGGGCCAGAACCGTGCTCCCAGAAATTGTCCTCTTTTCCAAGACGGACAATGCGGTTGGGATCTACGCCGATTTTCTTAATCCAAATATCATAGGCCTCGTCATCTTTCTCGTAAATACTCGGCCAAAGAAGGTTTTCGGGAATCTCCAAAGTCTTAGTCAAGAATTCCCAAGCCCATTCAATAGCCTCTTCTTTAAAATAATCACCAAACGAGAAGTTACCGAGCATCTCGAAATAGGTACCGTGACGAGCAGTGTGACCAACACGTTCAAGGTCGGGAGTACGGATACACTTCTGGCAGGTTGTAACACGGTTTCTCGGAGGAGTAACCTCACCCGTAAAAAACTTTTTCATAGGAGCCATACCCGAGTTGATCAAAAGCAACGACTTATCATTGTCAGGTACCAAAGAGAAACTGCCTAGACGCAGATGGCCCTTACTCTCAAAGAACGAGAGGTACTTCTCTCTTAATTCGTTTAACGACATCCATTTCATTGTAAAATCTCCAATCTGTCGCCGTTTGCGACAAACAAATTTCCAATATATTATTATAACTACGAATGTGAGATTTGTCAATCAAAAAGGCATAAAAAGAACCGCCGTTCTGAAAACAGAACGGCGGTATGTAATTAAAATTTAATTACTTGGAGAAAACCTTCTTGCCGGTTACGAGGAGAGCACCAGCTGCAAGAATGATCATAGCGATCATAACTACGGGGCTGACAGAGCTATCGCCTGTAGCTGCGCCGGAGTATCCCTTCAAGGTAACAGTAATGTCGTCGAAGTACATATCATTACCTGCTGTAGTCGAGATAGCAATAAACTCGGACTTAGCAGTGAAGGTGTAGGTTACGAGATTCCACTCACCTTCCTTAAGTTCAGCAACATTCTTGATAACACCAGCGACGGAGCCCTGATTGATACCGGTCTGAGAAGCCATTTCCATGAGAGAAATAGTTCCTGCTGCATCACCAATAGCGGTGGGCTTGACATAGAAACTGAGAGTGTAGGTCTCACCTATGGTAAGTGCAAGATCCTTAGATCTCATAGCGGTGAAGCTCTTAACACCTGCAGTTGCACCGTTACGGAAGAGAGAGGTAGTACCGCTCTTAACGTTGGATGCATCAAAACCTGCGGTAGTGTTGGAGTAGAAGGTGTAAGCACCGTGTACACCAAGCTGCTTTACAGCGTTGGGGAATTCCTCGAAGTTCTCAGTGAACTTACCAAGCTGCCATTTAGCATAGAGATTTACCTGTTCCTCACCAAATGTAGTAGCAGTGAAAGGTGTGGTAAGAGAATAATCGGTGTACCAACCAACGAACTTATATCCAGCCTTCTTGGGAGTGGGAAGCTTGAGAGCATCGCCGGGATCACCGGAGATAGGTGAAAGTTCCTCACCACCGTTGGTGCTGAATACAACAGCAGAACCGTAGATGTTCATATTGTTGATAGCGGAAGTAACAACAACATCATCGATGTATACCTTACAATTGCCGGAAGGACCAACGGAAATATAGCTATTTTTTGTAGTGGATTCAGGATTGTATGTTGCAGTAAAGGTGAAGGAACCTTCGAGCCATTTGTCTTCAGCATTACCATAGTTCATACGGCCGGTCTGAGACTGTCTGTTAGTCCAAGCACTACCGGAAGCCGAAAGGACAGCACCGAATGAACCGGAACCCTTTGCCTCAAGGACCTTATACTTAAAGGTTACAGTGTAGTCAACACCTTCAACAGTTGAGAAGTAGTTAGTACCGTCGTAAAGCATAATACCCGCTATATCAGTGGTATTGGACTGGTTAGAACCAATAGAGAAATCGTAGAATACTACTTTGTTACCATCATCAAGAGTCTTGATGGTGATACGGTCGGTAGCATAAACGCCGGGAGTCTTGCCATTAGCGTGCACAGGCATCTTTTCAAAGTCGAACTTAGTACCAGCGTTGGACCACTTTGCATAAACAGTAGCACTCTCTGAAGGAGCTACATTGGGGTCAACTGCCTGTGTGAAAGATCTGTCGTAGAACCATCCCTCAAACTTTGCAGCACCTGCTACAGGAGTCTCGGTGGGGAATCCGACAATAGGCTGACCGGGATATGCGACAAGAACAGGAGCGGTTGCATCATATTCAGGAACGTTGGTTCTAAAGTTGATTTCTACAACGCCCTCATCAAGTTCCCAAACAGCATATGCTTCAGTGATACCGTAAGGCATCAAGCTTTCAGCAGTGAGGTCATAAGTATTGATAACGTCACCTGCACCTGCTACGTCATACTTCCAACCCTTAAATACATAGCCAAACTTGGTGGGCTCGGGAAGTACGCCAACAGGAGTTTCACCTGCACCAACAATAGGAGTGCAATCTGAACCACCATTGGATTCAAATACGAGCAAACCATCATCGCCGGTGTTGGAGTGGGTCTTAATAACAATATTATCAAAAAGAACAGAGGTAGCGGCTACAAGGCCTGTGTCAAGATTGATCTCAGGAACGTTAGTAGTATTGTAAACGTAGAGACCTAAACTGGTGCATTGCACATCATCGTAACTGACATAGAAAGTATAGCAAACGTGAGTCCACTCTGTATCTGCACGGTCCTTGAAGGAATCAAACTCAACGAGCTTTTCGAATGCAAGACCGGTAGATTCGGTAGTGGGCTTAGCATAAACCAAACCAATCTTGGAATCAGTCTCACTGTGTTCAACCATATAATCGAACTCGATGGTGTAGATACCGCCGTTTACAGCAGTGAAGTGGTTAGTACCATCATCAACAGTAAAGTAGATGTATGAGTTACGCTTCTGGAAGTGCTTTACACGGAAGTACTTGTTACCGTCGTCTGCTTCTACAATCTCACCACGATTAACGTAGCCGTTACCGGAAGAAGTGGTGTAGTTGTTAGCATCAGCAACACTCCACTTAAAGTCGTCTTCGAAATCCATCTCGATATCCTCGGCAGTAGTCTTAGGTGCCTTAGGACCGATGGAGAAATCGTCAATAACAAAAGTGGTATCAGCACTGCTGTTCATAACGGTCAAATAAAGGTTATTATGATCGTTAATGTTGATAGTAGAATCAACACCGAGAACGAACTCAAGAGTTACAGGAGTCCATTCAGAAGCAGCCTCAAGATACTCTTCCCAGTTAAGAGCAGACTTGTTATCGTCAGAACCGATACCTGCCTTACCAGAGGTGTAGAAAGCAAAGTTAACCTTGTTGTCAGACTTATACTTGAAAGAAATCGAGTAAACCTGACCCTTGGTGATGGTATAGCCTGCATTACCACCTAATGCACCGGAGATAGCGAAACCACGACGAGCGCCTGCAGTTGCGTTAATCTGAACAGCGTGGTTGTCACCATCTGCTACAAACTCTGCCCAACCGTTGCTTTCGAAATTATTATTAGGGTCATAAATCTGATCCATACCGGTCTCGAAATTGTAGCCGAGTTTGGTATGCTTTGCATAAAGCTTAGTAACGGTTGCAGGAACAGTAGAATACCTTGTGGTCAAGCTTGCATCATACCAGCCCTTGAAGGAAGAACCTTTAACCTGAGGCAAGGAAGCACCGGGAGCAAGCTCATACTCTGTAACTTCACTCTTATTATAGAAGGTGTACTTCATTGTTTCGGAAGAGAGAGGCGTTACACAGAAATCATCGATCCAAATGGTGCCTGTTGCACCATCGTTTGCGTTTTCGGTCTGAGCAGTGAAAACGATATGAGGACGGTCACCGATTTTGTTCAATACATCTTCACTCAAAGTAATCAAATAGGAGGCTACATGCCACTCACTGTCAGTACAACTAATGTGCTGGCTGCTCTTGACACCTACTTTATCACCACCGATGGTACCAACTCCTTCAGTACGGCAAGCGTACAAAATAGATTGGAATGTGGAGAACGAATCGTTCTTGACTTCAGCCTTATATCTGAAAGAAATCTCGTAGGTCTTGCCGGCTTCAAACTTATAGGTTTCACCTGAACCGGCATAGGTAGGAATACCGAAGTTAATACGCTGAGAATTGACGGTCCACTTGATAGCACCGTTTTCCCACTTGATGGGCTGTTTGACGCCAAGATAACCGTTAGGGTCATAAATACCTGCAGACTCACCGTTAAAGTTCAGAACCATAGAGTTGAACTTAGCATAGAGAGTCTTTGCCTCGCCTGCAACTTCGACCTTATTGTCGAACTTGAGGGAGTCGTACCATCCGAGGAATTCATAAGGAACGCTCGGAGTGGGGAGTTTTGCGCCAGCTTCGAGATTAACGGTCTCGATAACACCGTTGACATTGAGAGTGTATGCTTCAGCAGCACTAGTAGTGCCAACAAGAGCAACAACACAAACCGACATCAAAAGTGCGAGAACGCAGATAACGCTCAAAACTTTTTTCATTGCACGTGTCTTCATTGTCTTACCTCTTTCTACATTGATTGCACCTATTTTAACGAAGTACAAAACTTCGATAAAAACGTACTTCGAACCAAGGAATTAAGACACTTCCCTGATTCAAGTTATATCTTCAAAAGACGCCGAAAAACCGCAGAAGGTACACTTTCCCTAAAGAAAATGTTCTATCTGTGGCACATAATTAGGCACTTTTACTGATACCTTATGATTATAATACCAAATAATTAACAAATTTTCAATAGTTAATTTCATAAATTTTAATACAAACATCAAAAACACTGAAACTTTTATGTTTAATATTGTGACGAGTCTTGCAGACCCAATAAACACTACTTGATTATTAAAATAGTGCTTATTCGAACTGCAAAAATTAAATGTTTATTGTCACCCACCGGAAACCGGTGAGTGACAACTATTATTTGAGTAAAATTAATCTCTTTTAAGATTAGTTGTACTTAAGTCTGTCGGCTGCAAGCTTCTTCTGAACGATATCATTAGCTGCTGCAACTGCCTGGTCAACAACGTTGGAAACAGAGTCAATAGCGGTCTTAACACCTGCAGAAGATGCACTCTTTACAGGTTTATAGATATCGTCATTGGTCTTACCG
>JAZTYO010000008.1:0-53273 GCA_045636945.1 Acutalibacteraceae bacterium
CTATGAGTCTACTCAAAAAACTTTCTGATGAACAACAGATAATCTATCTTACCTGTCATAGCAGCAGGTGTTAAAATAAAGCCTTATGAAGCTTGGCGGTTTCATAAGGCTGTTTTATTTACAAATAGGGCTTTAATCATAAAATTATATCTTGTTCCGATATTGCATACCTTTTGTCGGTGTGTTAAAATCAATAATAGACTTATTCTTTTAGTTTGAGGTGGTATGTAATGAAGGTCGTCAACATAGGAGAGCCCAAGGTAATAATAAGCAACCGAGATAGTTATCACAACTATTTTGCTTGGCCCACCGTGGCAAAATTGCAGAACGGTAAGGTTGCCGTTGTAGCATCAGGCTTCAGACTGAAGCACGTTTGTCCGTTCGGCAAGGCCGTTATTGCGTATTCCGAGAATAACGGTGAAACCTATACTGCACCTGCACCCGTAATTGATACTGTGTTGGATGCCCGTGATGCGGGTATTTTGGCTTTCGGTGAAAGCAACGTTATCGTAACCTCCTTCAACAATACCGTCAAATTTCAAAAAGGTGAAAAGGACAAATACGGCGGAGATATAGGCGGTTATCAGGCGGCATATTTGAGTCGTGTTGAGTCTGAACGCGAAGAAAAATTTTTGGGCTCAACGTTTAAAATCAGTAATGACTGCGGTGTCACCTTCGGTCCGCTACTCAAGAGCCCCGTTGCTTCACCTCACGGACCGTTAAAGACCTGTGACGGACGTGTTATCTGGGTTGGCAGAAACTTTGCCGACTGTGGACGCGGTGTTGAGGCTTACGAGATAAAAAATGACGGCAGTATGGAGTTTATCGGTGCAGTTCCCGACTGTGTATATGACGACCGTGGAGTGATGTCAGTTGAGCCGTATGCAATCGAGCTTTCGGATGGCACACTTTTGTGCCAGATGCGAGTTGGCCGTTACGGTGACGATATGGTGTTTACAACCTATCAGTCAGAATCCTCTGACGGCGGCAAAACGTGGTCGACTCCCAGACCGTTGCTTTCCAAAAACGGCGGTGCTACTGCACACATCATAAAGCATTCTTCGGGTGTGCTCATTTCGGCTTATGAAAAACGTCGTGACCCTGCCGACGAAGACTGCCCCTACGGAATCAAAATAATGTTGAGCCGTGACAACGGCAAGACCTGGGAAACCGATAATTGGTTATATCAAACACGTGTCAGCACCGACCTCGGATATCCTGCAACGATTGAACTTGAGGACGGTAGCCTGCTTACCGTGTTCTACGCGCACGAAACTGAGGACAGTCCTGCTGAGATTTTCCAGCAAAATTGGAAACTTGAACTGTAAGTTTTTAAAAGGAGATTTTTACGAAAAAGTATATTGCTTTATTGTTGGTGCTTATTATGGCTTTAGGACTTTTTGCAGGTTGTGGTGACGATGATACAACATTCTCTGACAACGCAACTTCAAGCAGTACCATTACCAACGTAGACGACAACATTTTTTTTCGAAAGATACCGTTAAAATGCTTGAATCGGACAATAGCTTGAGATACCGTATTGTCTGCCCTGAGGACGATGCTTTGAATACAGGTGCACAGTATGTCTTCAAGCAGTTGAAGAAGCTTACAGGCATTAACGTTAAAAGTTTATTTGAACAAAATAGAGTTGACAACGCTGTTGAGATATTCCTGTCTGCCGCTCGAAGGTGTTGCGGTTGAACCAATATTTGAGGCATAGTCTGCAAGTTCACAAAGTGAGGTGGTACCGTCAACAATTATCGGCTGAATAATGCTTGCTATTTGTTGAAAAACAGTTCTGATACCATATTGCAATGTGCACTTAACAGCGGTTTCGCGTCTTTGCGTACCTTCAACCGTGATTTCCGTAAGAACATCGGAGTGACCCCGTTGGAATACCGTAAACTTCAAAACCGAATATAAAGTGATGAAACGGTAACATAAAATTTCAAAGCCCTGCGAGTTTTCGGTGAATTCGCAGGGCTTTGTTTGAGGTTTAAAGTATACCGTGGGGTAAGTTGGCGTCCATCGGAGACTGACGTTCGAAACGGGTGGTCATTTTGTAGGGTACACCGGTTTCGGTGCTCTTCATAATACCGGTCATAACCTCAAGCATGTGATAGGTTTGCAAATACGATGCTCTCGGAGGTCTGTCGTTTTCAATAGCGGCAGCAAGGTCATCAAGACCTAAGCAACGCGAATTTTCACTGTAATCAAACTCCAACTCAAGGTCGGTGGTTTCTTTGGTCACGCCGTCGGATTACCGAAAAAGTCAAGGTTAAATAAAGCCGTTGCAAGGAAAGGCATCTGTACCTTTGTGTGTAGTGGCGAACTATGTTCGCCCGCGGACCGCCCGGGAGGTCGGTCCCTACAATTCAAGCTGATTGGTTTTTGTATGGGTCGGCGCCCACGACGACCCATTTTTTTTTGCAGGAGGCGATTAATGAATCGTCTCCTGCAAATATCTATAAACCTTTATATGAATATTAAAATAAAATGAAACCTGTCTGAAAAACCCCAAAACTTTCCGAACGAATGTTCTTGAAATTTTCGAAAATATGTGTTATTATACAGAACAGATGTTCGATTGTGTGTGGCAATCGGCAAAATTAGAGGCAAAAGGGCGGTGGAATATGGCTTGATACGGGAAATTTTGCATTGTGACCTTAACAACTTTTATGCAACGGTAGCCTGCCGCGATGACCCATCACTTCGTGGTAAAGCAGTGGCGGTTGGAGGAAGCAGGGAAGAACGTCACGGCATAATTTTGGCCAAGAATGAGATTGCAAAATCTTTTGGCGTGTCAACCGGTGAGGCTATCTGGCAGGCACAACTCAAATGCCCATCTTTGGTGGTTGTTCCGCCCGATTTTAAGCGGTATACCTATTTTTCACAGCAGGTGCGTAAGATTTACGAGAGGTATACCGACCTTGTTGAGCCGTTTGGCATCGACGAATGCTGGCTCGACGTTACGGGTAGCCGTCGGCTTTTTGGCGATGGGGTTGAGATTGCCGACCGCATCCGCCGAGAGATAACCGAGGAGCAGGGACTCACCGCCTCGGTGGGGGTTAGTTTCAACAAGATTTTCGCTAAATTGGGGTCTGACCTCAAAAAACCTAACGCCACAAGCGTTATTCCGTACGACCGATTCCGTGAGATTGTATGGCCGTTGGAGGTCAACCGTTTACTTGGCGTCGGTCCTGCAACCGAGCGAAAGCTACATTCTTTGGCGGTGTTCACGGTGGGCGACCTTGCCAATGCCGATTTCGATGCGGTGAGGATGAGGCTTGGCAAAAACGGTGAGCTTTTATACCGCTTTGCCAATGGTGAGGAAAACTCGGCGGTGCTCAAGACCGATTTTAAATACCGACCGCAAAGTGTTGGTCGGTCGGTGACCTGTCCCAAGGATTTAACCACTTTTGACGAGGTTTACCGTGTGTTTTTGCGCCTTGCCGATGAGGTTGCACGTGAGCTTCGGCGCGAGGATATGGAGGCACACTCCATTGCGGTGCATATAAGGGATAACCGCCTTCAGGTCAAGGAGTTTATGTCGGCGTTGGACTTTCCTTTGCAATCCTCAAAAATGTTGTCTGATGAGGGGATAAAACTGCTCAAACGCAACTATGATTTTTCATATCCGTTGCGGTCGGTCGGCATCCGTGCAATAAATTTAAAGGACTATTCACCGCAGTTTCAATTATCGTTTTTCGAGGACAGAATGAAAATTGTCAAGCAGGATATGATAGAGCGAAGTATGGATAAAATCCGTGAGAGGTACGGTGACACGGCGGTGGTAAGAGCATCGTTGCTCAATGATTTTAAGGCCTTTCGCGAACAGTCACCGTCAACGTTGGGTCACACAAGGCTGTCGTTGTGAGTTTTTCAAAATAAAAATCCGCCAAAGGCTTGGCCCTTGGCGGATGATTTGTTTATTCGTTTTCAGTTTTGTTTTCGACATCGGTTTCAGTTTCAGTTTCTACTGTTTCTGCCGAGTCGTCGATATTGTCAAACCTTTCAACCCTTTTTCTGTGAATAACGTAGGCCGATAAAACAACACCCGAGAAAATGGTGCAGGCACCGGTAACTGCCATCCAAGGCAAGAGGTCAGAGATAGTTTCCTCACAGCCCTTTATATACTTTTTGCTGTTGGCGAGCTTTTGCTCGTTCTTCTCAATCTTGAGGTAAATCTCGTGCGATTTTTTTTCATCACCTTCACGTCGTGCTTCAATATACTGCTCGTTTAGGCCTTCGAGGTTTTGGGTATAATTTTTATACTCAGGATTTTTGGTTATCGAGTTTTTGGCCAACGCGTTGTAACCGCACAATACACCCAACACCAAGGTTGTAGCCAAAAAACCTGCGGTAAGTCCTGCGAAGATTACACGCCAAAGCCCTTTGGTTATAACAAGTACCTTGAGGTTGTGGTAGCCGAAACGTATGCGCCAAAACATCGGCAACGGCTCGCCGTTGGAAACCTCGGCTTCTTCATAACGACGTTTGACCGATTGTGACAAGAGCAAACCGATTGTAAGCACGACCATAGAAACAAAGCACCATATTATAGCACCGTCGTTTTCTAAATACATCAGCACCATGGTTGTGACAAAGATGATGACGGCAATCGCGGTTATAATAAGACCTGCGATATACCAAGGGTCTTTTTTATATCTCATATTGACTCCAAACGAATTAATTTGCAATTTTACATTTGTTATTGTACCACAAAGCCTCGGATTTTGGAAGATTTTTTTAATAATTTACACTGTATTAACAAATAGTTCGCTTTAAATGCAAAAAATATGTTGTATAAAGAACAAAAGTTTGGTACAATAAGATAAAGTATATTTGAAAGGGAGACGGCGTCCTTTTGGAATGACGAAACCGTCGGCGGTCTGCCAATTTGGAGGAAAATTATGAGTAACGTTACAGTTAAAGAACTTTATTCGTTGGACAAAACTATTGCTTCGGCAATTTTTGACGGAGTGACCTACCCTTGGGAGGTTTTAAAGGATATCAAGGGCTTTATTTTAAAGCTCGGCGAAACCTTAGACCCCGAAAAATTCGAGAAAAGGGGAGAGGATATCTGGGTTGCCAAAAGTGCCAACGTTTTCCCAAGTGCATATATTGCAGGACCTTGCATTATCGATGAGGATGCAGAGGTAAGACATTGTGCATTTATAAGAGGAAGCGTTATTGTCGGCAAGGGCAGTATCGTCGGCAACTCGACCGAGGTTAAAAACGCGATTATTTTTGATAATGTACAGGTGCCTCATTACAACTATGTCGGTGACAGTATTCTGGGCTACCGTTCACATATGGGTGCAGGCTCTATCACCTCTAACGTCAAGTCGGATAAGACCTTGGTCAAGGTTACTGTTGACGGCGAGAGGGTTGATACCGGATTAAAGAAGTTTGGCGCAATGCTTGGCGATTTTGTTGAGGTCGGTTGTGGCTCGGTGCTCAATCCCGGTACCGTAATCGGCAAAAACAGTAATATTTATCCGTTGTCCTCGGTAAGAGGCACCGTTCCGGCAAATTCCATTTATAAGAAACAGGGAGAGGTTGTCGACAAGCGTTGACGGCTGTGTCGAGGGTGAATTAAATGGAAGTGTGGGACATACTTGACAAAAACGGCTTTCCTACCGGTAAAACGGTGGAACGCAAGCGTATTTGTCTGCAAAAGGGCGAGTATCATCTTGTAGTGCATATCTGGATACTCGGAAACGACGGACGCGTACTTATTCAAAGAAGAAGTTTTGACAAACCTCTGATGCCCGGTGAATGGGCAGCTATCGGAGGCAGTGCTGTTTCGGGTGAAACGGCATTGTCGGCTGCCAAACGCGAGCTTTCGGAGGAAATGGGAATCGACGTTCCCGAGCAGGATCTGAAGCCCATTAAAAAGATGGTCCGTAAGAATTCGATACTTAATATCTTCTTGGTTTGCAGAACTACTCCCGTATCGGAGTTGAAACTGCAGGAGGAAGAGGTCAGTGAGGCTAAATGGGTTCACCGTAACAAGCTTCGCCAAATGATAAAGGCAGGAGAATTCCACAACTACGGCAAGGAGTATTTCGATGCTGTATTTGCGGCATTCGACCGGAAATCTGCCATAAGACGGAGAAAGAAAAAATATGAGTCAAGACACAGAAAATAAGCAATGTCAGATATGCCACGGTTATCTTTTTGAGGATGACGACGTAGTCGTTTGCCCCGAATGTGGCGCACCTCATCACAGAGATTGTTGGCATACGGTAGGTCACTGCGGTTTGGCCGAGCTTCATGGCACCGACCGACAGTATCCTAACCACAATAACGTTAATAACAATACTAACCAACAAGGTCCTGCCTACGAAAGCTATTCGGAGCCCTATGAGCGTTTGTGTCCTCATTGCGGAAAAAGAGCAAGAGCAACCGATGCTTTGTTCTGCCCTTATTGCGGAAATCAATACGGTACAAGACCCAATCAGCAGAATTATAGCAACGTTAACAATGCCGAAAATCGTTCGTCGGAAAATAATAGTGGCCCGCAGAATGCAGGTCCCAATATTTTCTTCGGAAATATTAATTTCGAACAGAATTCCTACGGCGGAATCCCCAAGGATTCCGAAATAGAGGGTATAAAGGTTGAACACGTCGCAAAGTTTGTCGGCAGTAATGCACGCAGATACATCCCGAGATTTGCCGTTATGTCGGACAGCAACCGTCATTCGTGGAATTGGGGTGCATTCCTGTTCCCGAGTGTATGGTGTATGTCGCGAAAGATGTACGTGACGGGAATAATGTATTTTATCTTGCTTTTGGCCTCGTCGCTGTGCTTTGTGCCGTTCTTTCAGGTGTTGGGTACCTTTGTGACTGAGGAAATGGCATCACAAAATTATTATACTTATGCTAATGAGATAACTCAAATAATCAGAGCGAATTTCTCGGCGTTTGGTTGGCCTGCGTTTGCACTGCTCGGTGTTGGTCTTGTGTTGGCTATTGTTCCGAGAATAATCTGCGGAAAAACCGCCGATTGGACCTACCGAGGTTTTGCACTCAACAAGGTTAGAACCATTCTTGATAATCCGGATGTTGACGATACCGAGGAAGAACTTATGCATCAGGGCTCGGTCAGCATTTTCCTTATGCTTTTAACTTTTTTGGCTCAGGAGTATCTGCCGAGTATAATCGCAATGTTCATCTGGTAGCCCTATTCGATTACCTTTGGAGGTGTTTATGGAAAACAGAAATAAAATTTGTCCGAGATGCGGATACGTTGCCGACCCCGATTTTGTATTTTGCGCCAAGTGTGGTACACCGTTGGTACAACCTGTGGTCAACCAACCCCAAAATCCCAATCCGCAAGCCGTACCCTTCGAGCCCGTTGTAACTGAAGCACAGGCTCAGCAGAAGGTCATCGACGAAAAGGAGGTTTACCGTTATAACTACGACGGTAACGTCATTGCTTATGAAAGCACCTTGAACGGTTTGCCTACCGCCGAGGTATCAGACTATATCGGCAAAAACCGTCACCGTTTTTTAACCAAGTTCTTTAAGCAGAGCTTCGGTGCCAAGGGCGGATGGAATTGGATGGTTTTTCTTTTCGGAATGCTCGGTGTTCCGTTTGTGTGGTTCTTCTACCGCAAGATGAAAAAGGAAGGGGTTATCACACTTATACTGACACTTGCACTTTCACTCTGTATGGCCGTTTCTTACGGTGTTGCTTTCAGAGCTGTTGGCAACCACGCAGTAGAGTATTTTGAAACAATAGCCGAACTTAATAACGAGTACGGATATTATGACGAGTATGATTATGATATCCCCGTACCTGCTCAAGGGTCGGATTTGGATTCTAAGTACGTTGCGGCTTGTGATAAGGCGTTAGACGATTTTGACAAGGCCACAGCGGAAAACAATGTATTTGCTGCGATGTCGATGGTGACTCAGGTAATAACCTATGTGAATCTTGCTTTAACTATTATGCTCGCCATTTTTGCCGACCGTTGGTATTATAAAAAGGCTATGGCCGACCTTAGCGAGCTTAACCGTTATACTACTCCCGACCACGAAACGGTAATGGCCACAGGCGGAGTTAAAACCTCAGCGGCTGTTTTGAGCGGAATTTTGGGTGGTTTGGGTCAGGTGCTTTTGACGGCACTTGCTATTGTTCCGTTTGTTCTTCCAATATTACAATCTGTAATTGACATTATTTTCAAGTAAAGGAGAAACATTATGATTCGTAAAGCTATTATTCCAGCCGCAGGACTTGGCACACGTGTTTTGCCTGCTTCAAAGGCAGTTCCTAAGGAAATGCTTCCGATAGTTGACAAACCGGCTATCCAATACATAGTTGAAGAGGCTGTAAACGCAGGTATTACCGATATTCTTATTATCACCAACCGTGGTAAGGGTGTTATTGAGGACCATTTTGACTATTCGTTTGAGCTTGAGCATTTGCTTGAAACCCGTGGTGGTAAGGATGAAGTTTTGTCCGAACTGAAGTCGGTTGCCAAGATGGCTAATATCTATTTTATCCGTCAGAAAGAGGCTAAAGGATTGGGTCATGCCGTGCTTTGTGCCAAGAGCTTTGTTAAGGATGAACCGTTTGCAGTTATGTACGGTGACGATGTTATTATAAACGAACAGGACCCCGTTGTCGGGCAGGTTATCCGTGCCTATGAGAAGCACGGAAAATGTGCCGTCGGCATCAAAGAGGTCACACCCGAGCAGATTGTAAAATATAGCTCGATGAAGGTTGAAAATATCGAAAACAACGTTTATGCAATCGACGATATGATTGAAAAACCGTCGCTTGATAAGGTCTTTTCGATGTACTCTATCCTGGGTCGTTGCGTTTTGACTCCCGATATTTTCGACGTTTTGGAGTCGATTCCTTACGGTGCAGGCGGTGAACTTCAGTTGACCGATGCCATGGGTGAAATTGCTAGAAATAAAGGTATGGTCGGTGTTGATTTTGACGGAATCCGTTACGATATGGGTAATAAATTCGGCATCATCAAGGCCAATATTGAGGTTGGTCTTAACCATCCTGAGGTCAAGCAAGAATTAAGGGAATTTATCAAGAAAATCGCATCCGAAATCTGAAATATAATTTGAAATTAGGGGTAGCTTATGTCAAAGGTTAGTTTAAGCCAAAAGCAAATGTTGGTTTACAGCTTTTTGAAAAAAACAATGGGCAATTCGATACCGCCGACAGTCCGTGAAATTTGTGAGGCAACGGGTATCCGTTCGACCTCAACGGTGCATGCCGCGCTGTCGAGCCTTGAAGAAAACGGTTATATCGTCCGTGATGCAAAATCCTCGCGAAGTATCCGTTTGTCGGGTATTGCAGAAACCTCTATGGTACCCCTCGTCGGTAAGGTTACGGCAGGTCAGCCGATTCTGGCGGTTGAGGAGATAGAAGGGTACATTCCTTGTCCTATCTCAACCGACCGAACCGATAGTCTGTTTGCCCTTCGCGTTTCGGGTCTGAGTATGCGCGATGCAGGCATTTTGGACGGTGATATTATCATCGCCGATAAGGATATCACGAGCCGAAATGGTGATATTGTTGTCGCACTTATAGAAGACGAGGCCACTGTTAAGCGCTTGGTTTCGGAAAACGGTAAAAAACCGTATCTTCTGCCCGAAAATCCCGATTTTGACCCTATTCACCCCGAGTATATGGAAATTCTCGGCAGGGTTGTCGGAAGTTACAGAAAGTATTAAGCCATGAAAACAGTGTATATTTTTACCGACGGCGCTTGCTCGGGCAATCCCGGTCCCGGTGGTTGGGGTGCTGTGCTGAGATATAACTCGGTCGAAAAAGAAATGTCGGGCAGTGACCAAAACACCACCAACAATCGAATGGAGCTTACGGCTTGTATCGAGGCCTTGAAACAACTTAAAGAGCCTTGCGAGGTTATTCTGACAACCGATTCTCAGTACGTTGTGAATGGTATTACAAAGGGTTGGGCTGCATCGTGGAAGGCTAATGGCTGGAAAAAGAGCGATAAAAAGCCTGCACTAAACCCTGAATTGTGGAACGAGCTGTTGACCCTTTGTGAAAAGCATAAGGTCACATTTAATTGGATTAAGGGCCACGCAGGACACGAGGAAAACGAGCGTTGTGACCGCCTTGCCGTGGGTGAGTACCAAAAGTACCTCGACAAATAACTTTAAAATATGTTGATTTTTGCTTTCCGTTTGTAATTATTCAGACGTGAGGTGAAAATTTATAAAGCGAGAATCTCAATTACGCGAGTATAGTTGCGAGGTTCTCGACGGTTAGTTCGCAAAATCCTAACCGTGGCCGATTGCTGTCGGTCAAAAAACAAAACTACGGAGGAATTTAATATGTCTAATCAAAAAACGCTGTCGCGATATGTCGTGACAGCGGCACTTATTGCCGCGGCATACGCCGCATTGACATATCTGTCGGCAGCCTTTGGGTTGGCTTACGGAGGAATTCAGTTCCGATTGTCGGAAGCATTGAACATCCTTGCTGCATTCACCCCTGCCGCAATTCCAGGGCTTGCAATCGGTTGTGTTATCAGTAATATCGGCAGTCCGATGGGGCTTGTCGATATCGCAGTCGGCACACTTGCAACACTTTTGGCGGCTATCTCGATAAGGGTTATGGCAAGGCTTTGCAAAAAAGCAACGCCGTTTCTCTGCATAATACCGCCAACCTTGTTCAATGCAGTGCTTGTGGGTATTGAGATAACCTGGTTTTTGCCCGAGGGTATAACATGGGCAGGCTTTTCGATTATCGCGTTGGAGGTTGCAATAGGTGAAATTGCCGTTTGCGGTGTGATGGGTGTACCGCTTTATTATACGGTTGAAAAACGTTTGAAGAACAAATTGTTTTGATTGAATTACATAAATATAACGAAAAGAGGTGTTTCTCCTGAGTAAGGTGCTGATTGTCGGCGGCGGTGCTGCAGGACTTATGGCAGGCTATTCGGCGGCTATGATGGGTGCAGAAGTTACTCTTCTTGAACGCAACCCCCGACCTGCCAGAAAGGTTATGATAACCGGTAAAGGACGTTGCAACGTCACCAACGATACCGACGTGAATGGACTTGTCAATGCCGTGACGGGTAACGGACGTTTCCTTTATTCTGCGTTCAGCAACTTTACCGCGGAGGACACCAAAAACTTTTTTGAAAACCACGGTGTTCCGCTTAAAACCGAACGTGGCAACCGTGTTTTCCCTCAAAGTGACAAGGCAGTCGATATCGTCGATGCATTGGTCAATGGTGTAAAAGAGATTGGTGTTAAGATTCTGCAGGAACGCGTCTTGGAACTTGTGACATCAAACGGTGTTGCCAAAGGGGTTAAGTGTGAAAGCGGTGCGGTTTATTTTGCCGATTCGGTTATAATTGCCACAGGCGGTCTTTCGTATCCCTTGACGGGTTCAACGGGCGATGGTTATACCATTGCAAGGTCGGTCGGACATACCGTGACCGAGCTTCGTCCGTCACTTGTTGCGGTCAACGTGCTTGAGGGTTGGTGCTCCGACGTTCAAGGGTTAAGCCTTAAAAATATTAAGGTTATGGTCACTAAAAACGGCGGTAATAAACCGATTTACGACGATTTCGGCGAGTTAATGTTTACCCATTACGGACTTTCGGGTCCCATTATTTTAAGTGCTTCGGCCTATACCCCTGAACCCGAAAAGAATGAGTATAAGGTGCATATTGACCTTAAACCTGCTTTGTCGGTTGAAAAATTGGACGAGCGTATCCGCCGTGATTTTGAGAAAAATCTTAATAAGGATTATATAAACTCGTTGGGTGAGCTGTTGCCGAGAAAACTGATACCTGTTGTGGTAAAACTATCGGGCATTGAGCCTTCGCAGAAGGTTAATCAGATAACCCGTGAGCAACGTGCCAAGCTTGTGAACGTTTTAAAGGATTTGACCTTGACGGTTACTAGCTTCAGACCTATCGACGAGGCTATTATCACTAAGGGTGGTATCGTTTTGGGTGAGGTCAATCCAAAAACAATGGAGTCTAAGCTTGTTAAAGGATTGTACTTTGCAGGTGAGGTATTGGACGTTGATGCATTTACGGGAGGATTTAATCTGCAGATTGCCTTCTCAACGGGCTATTCGGCAGGAGAATCGGCAGGAAGTATATATTAAAGGGGAATTTTATGAGTAAAACGATAGCAGTTGCCATTGACGGACCTGCAGGTGCAGGCAAAAGCACCATTGCACGTCGTCTAGCCAAAAACTTGAATTATATTTACGTAGATACGGGAGCGTTGTACCGTACCGTTGCTTTGAGCATTATGCAAAACGGCATCGATGCAAGCAACGTCAATGCTGTAACCGAGCATATAAACGGCATTAAGGTAGATATAATGTATAAGGATGACGAGCAAAGGGTATTGCTTGACGGTAACGACGTTTCCAACCTTATCCGTACACCCGAGGTTTCTATGATGGCCTCCAAAACATCGGCTATCCCCGAGGTCAGAGCCGTTTTGTTGGGATTGCAGAGAAAGCTTGCCGAAGAGCATAATGTTGTCATGGACGGACGCGATATTGCCACCGTTGTTTTGCCTGATGCAAAGGTCAAAATTTTCCTTACCGCATCGTCTGAGGTCAGAGCCAAGCGACGTTACGACGAGCTTATCGCAAAAGGTGAGAAAGTGGATTTTTCGGATGTTTTGGCCGACCTTATCAAACGCGACGAGCAGGATATGAACCGTCCCATAGCCCCTTTGAAGCCCTCTGAGCAGTCGATTATTGTCGACACCTCTGACCTTAATTTAGAACAGGCTGTTGAGGCTATGAAATCGGTGGTTGACAGTGTGATTTCGGGAGTAAAGTAATACTATGAAGGTGATTTTAGCCGAAACGGCAGGCTTTTGCTTTGGTGTAAACCGTGCCGTAGATATGGTCGAGCAACTGTTGAACGAGGGCAAAAAGGTTGCAACCTTGGGTCCTATCATCCATAATCCGCAGTTGGTTGAGGATTTGGGTCGCCGCGGTGCTCGAATCGTTGAAAGTCCCGACGAGGTTGCCGACGACGAAATTTTGGTGTTGAGGTCTCACGGCGTTGCAAGAAGTGTGCTTCAAAAAGCCGAAGATTTGGGACTTACAGTTGCCGATGCAACCTGCCCGTTTGTTGCAAAGATTCATAAAATCGTGGCCGAGGCAGGAGAAAAGGGCAGGATCGTGCTTATTGCAGGGGATGCTACACATAAAGAGGTTGAGGGAATAATCGGTCATTGCAAGGGTCGATATTTTGTTTTCAAATCACTTCAAGACCTTGAAAATCTGCAACAAAACGGCGAGATTTTGGTCACTGATGAGTTAACCGCGGTATCTCAAACCACATTTAACCTCGAATTGTGGAAAAAATGTCAAATTTTTTTAAAAAACTACTATACAAACGCAATAATTTTTGATACAATGTGTAGTGCTACCTCGAGAAGGCAGGAAGAGGCTTATATATTAGCGTCTAAATGTGACACGATGGTCGTAGTTGGCGGAAGGCACAGTTCAAACACCTGCAAGTTGAAAGACGTTTGCAGTTCGGTTTGTGAGAAAACGGTGCATGTTGAAACTGCTGACGAACTCGACCGAGAGTATTTTAAGTCATCAAACCTTATTGGGGTTGTGGCCGGTGCATCAACACCGTCCGGTATAATAAAGGAGGTTCTAAACACCATGCAAGAAATGCAGAACCCTGCAGTGCAGGAAACTATCAACGATGAAATGACTTTCGAGGAGATGCTTAACGCGACCGAAAGCAGTTCAAATACAGACCAGAAGGTAAAGGGCATCGTTCTCTCGGTCAGCTCGACTGAGATCGAAGTAGACATTGTCGGCAGAAAACACACCGGCTATATCTCGGCTAACGAGTTCTCCAACGACCCCAGCGTAAAGCTCACCGAGGCTGTAAAGATTGGCGACGAGCTTGATCTTATCATTATGCGTACCAACGATCAGGAAGGCACTGTAATGCTTTCCAAGAAGCGTTTTGACGCTATCGCAGGTTGGGACAAGGTACTTACCGCAAAGGATTCCGGCGAAGTTATCAACAGCACCGTATCTGACGTTGTCAAGGGTGGCGTTGTAGCATTCTACGAGGGAATCAGAGTTTTCATACCCGCATCTCAGGCAACCCTTTCCAAGTCGGATGACCTTGAGGCAATGAAGGGTCAACCCATTTCCTTCCGTATCATCGAGATTGGCCAGCGTCGTCGTGTAATCGGCTCTGCAAAGGCTATCCTTCGTGAGCAGAAGAACGAGGCCGAAGAGAAGTTCTGGTCCTCTGTTGCAGTTGGAGACAGATTCACCGGTACCGTCAAGTCCATCACCGGCTATGGTGCATTCGTAGACCTCGGCGGTGTTGACGGTATGGTTCACATTTCCGAACTCTCTTGGGAGCGTATCAAGCATCCTTCCGAGGTTGTCAAGGTTGGCGATACCGTTGAGGTATACGTAAAAGCTATCGACGAAGAGAAGAAGAAGATTTCGCTCGGCTACAAGAAGGCTGACGAGAATCCTTGGGAAATCTTCAAGGCAAAGTATGCTGTTGAGGATGTTGTAAACGTTAAGATCGTAAGCATGACCACCTACGGTGCATTCGCAAGAATCATTTCCGGTATTGACGGTCTTATCCATATCTCTCAGATCGCAGATCGCCGTATCGAGAAGCCCGCTGACGAACTCAAGGTTGGTCAGGAGGTCGACGCAAAGATCATCGATATCGACTTCGACAAGAAGCGTGTAAGCCTTTCTATCCGTGCTTTGATCGAAAAGTCCGAAGCAGTTGAGGAAACCGCAGAGGCTGCAGTAGAAGAAGTTACTGAGTCTGCAGCAGAAGAAACTGCTGAGGCTGTCGAGGAATAATCGAAGCTTTGAGGGTAAGCGCAAAAAGCACCGTTTTTACGGTGCTTCGGCGTTTGCCCTTTTAAATTATTTTTGAGGTGATACAATGCGCGACAACATAAGAGCTGCCGGAAAAGTTATCGGTATGGCTATATTTACAAGCTTTCTCTGCTTGTTTATTCAGGTATCTGTATTTTCTTTGATGAAAAGCTTCTCGGCCGACGTCGTAGGCTATCAGGTACAGGAGATTCTTGAAGACGGCACTGTTAAAGAACATCCTGCGGTCCAGGAAATTCCTGAGAATCCCGAAAAGAATTTCAGATACATACAGATTTACAATAATATGCCGACAAGCGTTAAGACTGTCGAGGTTGTTATCAGTTCGATATTCAGCCTTGGTGTACTGTTCTGTACTACAGGTACCGTTTTTGCCAAGGTTGCAGCAAGAGACCGTAACGATTGTGATTTTAACGGTGGAGTGCCCGACAAAAACCGTGGTCTTAAGATTGGCGCAATAGCAGCACTGCCTCCTTTTGTGCTTTATATCGGCATGGTAGGTCTTCGCCTTTTCGGTAGCGGAAAATGGGTCGATTGGTACTATTGGGTATACCGCTTTATTGCAATGGGTCCCGTAAAGCCTATTACCGACCTTTTCACAAGTTCAATTCAGCAGACCTATACCGTCGGTAGTGAGGTCTACAACATCACAGGTGCCGAGCCTATGCTAGCTAAGGTGCCTATCTGGGCAATAGCCGTTCAAGGCGGATTTATACTTTTGTTTGTACTGTTCGGTTATCTTATGTACCGCATTTGTTATAATGAGGATTCGGTTATCGCAAAATTGCTATACAAGAGTACAGATGACCACAATAATGGTAAAAGGTTGGGTGGACGCTGATGGGACTTTTTCAGAAAAATTACGACAAGCCGGGTAAGGGCGTATCTAAAAACGAACCCAAAAAGCGTGGATTTTTCCGTTTTTTTGAATTGTATTTCCGCAATTTCTGGAAGTTGATTTCGGCTCAATTCTGGTACATTTTACTGTGCTTGCCGATTTTAACCAACGGATTGGGTCAGGTTGGTATGGCTTACGTCTGCCGTATGGCCGCAAGAGATAAGCATACCTTTGTAACCTCCGATTTCTTTGATGCTATCAAAAAAAATTGGAAAAAGGCATTGCCCTTAGGTATACTCAATACCATAATTTTCTTGGTTTTGCTTGCTGATATCTACGTTCTTTTCATTTTTATCTCTCAGGATATTATGAACAAGACCTGGGCTGCCGTTGTGTTTGCGGTAAGTATGTTCTTCTATACTGCATTCAGCTTTGCCAAGTTCTATCAGTACACTTTGATGATAACCTTCGATTTTAAGTTCAAGACCATTATCAAGAATTCGTGGCTGTTTGCAACTTTGGGTATCAAGCACAACATCATCATCGGTGTTGTATTGACTCTTTTGTACTTTGCAGGCTTCTGGGCCATCGCAATTAACCCCAACGTCGGTATTCCTATCGTTATGATTGTCGGAGTATTTGTGTTCCCGTCATTCCGTTCCTTCCTCATTCAGTTCAACGTGTTCCCCGAGGTCAAGAGATATATTATCGACCCCTATTATGAGGAGCATCCCGATGAGGATATCGAGAAGCGCCGTGAACTCGGACTTCTTGACGATGACGACGAGGAGGCTGTGTTTAGTGATGAGCCTCAAGGCCCTTCGTTGAAGAAAAGATAAGAGTTACAAAACCTTTTCTATATTAAACATATCATCTAATACGCGCCAATTCTGCAGATAAAGCTGATTGACCGTCCAATAACTTGCACCGCCCAAAGAGAAGTCGTTTATGAGTTGTAATCTTGCGGCGGTGCTTCGTGCATTTTCGAACCATACAATGTGGTCAACACCGTTTTGGGTGTACTCGAAAAACGGTGCTTTTGACCGTTCGCTGAACTGAATTTCAGCACCGACCTCATACGCCCTGTTTAGTGCCGTGTTTACGGAAAGTATCTCGGCAGGTTGACCGTCGCGGTAGGGGAGAGTCCAATCGTAACCGTAGTTTGGCATACCCATAAGTATCTTTTGAGGAGGCATTTCGGTTACGGCATAGGAGAGTACACGTCGCACCTCGTTGTAGGGTGCTACCGCCATGGGAGGACCGTAGAGATAACCCCATTCATAGGTCATAATTATGACATTGTCGACCGTTTTACCGTGGAAGGCATAGTCGTGCGCCTCATAAAGTGTGCCTTTCTGTGTGGCTGAAATTTTTGGCGCAATGGCGGTCGAAAGGCGTAGCCCGTTTATGTCGGTTTGCTCTTTCAAAAGAGATAAAAACTCGTTGTAAGCCTCGCGGTCGTCGGGGTATAGGTACTCAAAGTCAACGTCGATGCCAAGATACCCTTTTTGCAACGCTTTGTTTATCACGTTGTTGATAAGCGTCTGTCGGGTGGCGTTATTGTTGAGTACGCTTTGAGTGATTTCACTTCTGAAGCCACTGCCCTCTTCGGTGTTGGTTATGACCATTATGGGTGCGACCCCGCCTTGCTTGGCAATGCGTATCAGTTCGTCATCGTTGATGCTGTTTAAGAAGCCGTCGGCTGAAACGCTGTAACTGAAAATAGCAAGATAGGTCAAAAACGGCAACGTTTGTCTTAAAACCTCGCGGTTGATGCTCGGATAAGCGTACCCGTTGACCGAGATAGTCCTTCTTTGGGCATTCTCGGGGATATTGACGCTCTGATTCGGGTATATCGTGTAGGGCGGTTGCAGATTCGGGTTGGCTCGCAACAACTCATTAAGGCTTAGCCCAAAGCTTGAAGCAATACTGTAAAGCGAATCACCGCTTTGTACCGTGTATGTACTGCCCTCAATGGGAATCAGCACATCCTGACCGACAACAAGACGGTTAGGGTCGGAAAATCCGTTGTACCGTTCGAGTTGTGCAACGGTCACACCAAATTGACGTCCGATACTGTAAAGTGTATCACCTGATTTAACTACGTAAATTACCATTCCTATCACTCCTTCTAAATATGTTTATGCAGAGGATGACGGAATGTTGACGGAGGATATATATGAACCTTCCTTTTGAAAAAATTATTGAAAATTGCAAGGACTTTTGTCCACTCTCAAAAACGGCATTGAACCGACTTTCAAAATATGCCGATTTGTTGGTTGAGTGGAATGAGAAGATAAACCTTACTGCTATACTTGACCCCGAGGGTATTGCGGTCAAGCATTTTCTTGACAGTCTGATGATATTCAAATACGTTGATATACCGGAAGGTGCTTCGGTTATCGATATCGGCACAGGTGCAGGTTTCCCCGGTGTCGTTATGAAGATTGCCCGTCCCGATATTAAGCTCACCTTGATGGATTCATTGCAGAAACGTATTACCTTTTTGGATACCTTGTGCTCCGAATTGGGATTGGACGTTACAACAATCCATTCCCGTGCCGAGGAAATTAACCCTAAGCAACGTGAGGGTTATGATTTCGCGGTAGCACGTGCAGTTGCTAATATGCGTGTATTGTCGGAATACTGCATACCTTACGTCAAGGTCGGTGGCAGTTTCATCGCAATGAAAGGCTCAACCGCTGCCGAGGAGGTCAAGGAAGCGGGCAAGGCTATCACCACCTTAGGCGGTGAAATTGAGACCGAAAACCTCTTTGAACTGCTTTCCTTTGGAGGTCGCGGTATAATTAATGTCAAAAAGATATCGCAAACCTCGACAAAGTACCCCAGAAATTCGGGGAAAATCTCAAAACAACCCTTATAAATTGACGAAACGGACAGATTCCTGTCCGTTTTTTTGTTATTGTTTTTCTTGAATTTATTGGTAATATATGGTAACTTAAACTTGCGGCAAGGAGGTACGGACATGCTGTTAGACCGAAAAAGACACGACCGAAAATTGATAAGCCTTTCACCCGACAAAATCGTTCCGTCACCGTTTCAACCACGGCGCGAGTTTGACTATTATGAGCTGCTTGAACTGTCGTCAAGCATACAAAGAAACGGCCTTATCCAGCCTATGACGGTACGCAAGGTTGGTGACCGATATGAGCTTATCTCGGGAGAGAGAAGACTCAGGGCATCGGTTATGGCAGGCTTGAAAACTGTACCTTGTGTTGTGGTCAAGGCAGGTGACCGAGAATGCTCGCTGATGTGCCTTATCGAAAACATACAACGTACCGACCTGAATTTTTTTGAAGAAGCCGAGGGCATTAGAAAACTAATGGACGAGTTTTCACTGTCACAGGCCGAAACTGCTGAAAAATTGGCGATGGCACAATCGACCTTATCGAATAAATTGAGATTGCTCAAGTTGAATTGTGACCAACGCAACCGCATAACAGCAGGCAAGCTTTCGGAACGCCACGCGAGGGCAATCATTCGACTGCCCGAGGAAAACAGAGATGAGGTAATAAACCGATGCCTTGCGCAGCAACTTTCGGTCAATGATACCGAGGAGTTGGTCAATGAGATGCTTGTACCACCCGAACTTTCTAAAAGATCGTCGTTTAAAGGTGTGGTCGGTGACTTGAGGATATTCACCAACAGTATCACGAAAATGATAGGCACAATGCGAAAATCGGGTGTTGATGCCACGTCGAGGAAAAATGAAACCGAAGAATTTATTGAGTATACCATAACAATTCCCAAACACCCCAAGCGCGAAAATGCACAAATCACGCTTTTTGATATGACGGTGTAATCGGTTTACCGTCACTTAAAATCACCCACCCATATTCATCCCCATACAACGGATTGCCGTCGTGCAGATGTTTCTGTACGGCGGCAATTCGTTTATCCGAAATATATGTAAAAAAATCGATAAAACCGACAGTTTTATGTTGCAAAATATTTTTCTCTGTGTCATAATGAAAAAAGCAAGGTCAACAATGATTTTGCGTTATAATTTTTCTGACGTTTGGCAGTTTTAACTGCCGCGAAAGGAGAGAGTAAAAATGGGATTGTACGAAAAGAACTATGAGCTCGTTTTTGAGGAAGACTTCTCGGGTGGGCTCGACCAGAACAAGTGGGTGGCCTTGGACGAAACCGTTAAGGCTCACTCGGCCAAGAAGGACAATGACTTTGTCCCCAGCCATGTTATCACTCAGGGTGCATCCAAGCACGAAGGCTCCAATATGCACTATGACCCCAAGAACGTCACAGTTAAAGACGGTGCTCTTGTAATCACCGCAGGACGTGACGGTGACGGTTTTGAGGGTGGTAAGGCTGTTTGCAACGGTCTCGTTTTCGCACACGGCTACGTTGAGGTTGAGGCAGAATTGCCCGATTTCCAGAAGGGTGTTTGGCCTGTATTCTCGCTCGTTTCAACCGAGGGTACCGTTTACAAGGGCGATTTCGACGTTATCGCAGTTCACGGTGACAAGGGTAAGAATGCAACCAATATGTACATCAGTTGGATGGATGAAATATATGAAACTCCCCATAAGATAAACTGTCTTTACGGCAGACCCGGACGCTTCTATCCCGAAGCAGGGGATGAAAAGCTTGCTCCTGGTGTTCACAAGTTCGGTATCGAGATAACAAGCGATTTCGTAACCTTCTATGTCGACGGTAATGAAGTCAGTCGCCGTGACGTAACCCCCAGCACCTATCAGGTTCTTGGCAGAAAGAACTTCTTGAAGTTTACTGCAGGTTTGTCTATCGGCTTGCCCAATATCGATGCACCCGAAGAGGATGCCAAATTCCCCACCGAGTTCAAGATAAACAACATCAAGCTTTATCAGAACGAGGGAGACTTTTTGGTAAGAAGATAAGGAGGCGGCCAATATGAATGCTAAGACTTTTGGAAAGAATTATAAGCTCGTTTGGGAAGATCATTTTGACGGTCCGAAGATAGATGAAGGCTATTGGAATATTTTCCATTACAACGTACCCGGTCATGATGAAAGACCTGCTTGGAGAAAGCGTGAAAACTGCCGCGTCGAGGACAGTATGCTTATCATCAAGGGCACTATTGAGGAAAATAAGGACTATGCAAGCGGTATGCTTCGCAGTACCGACCACATCGCTTATAAGTATGGTTATGCCGAAATCCGTGCAAAAATGCCCAAGGGTGGCCCCGGTATATGGCCCGGTTTCTGGATGTGCCGTCAGGCCCGTGAGGGTTGTCCTGCCGCAGGTCCCGAGATAGACGTTCTCGAGATGTTCGGTGACGACTCTTATCTTGCCTTCAACCTCCACAGCTGGTGGAAGGACGGTCATATCAACTATCTCGACGGACAGGGCTATCCTAAAAAGGCTACGTTGCCCAATGGTGCCAAGTTCTCCGAGGATTTCCATACAATAGGCTATGAGTGGACTCCCGAGTTGGTTTCCTTCTTTATTGATGGTGAGCCTTGCTGCACCGTCCGTATTGATAACCCCGTTATGGAGGTTTTCCACGAGCCGATTTACTTTATTCTTTCAATGGCTTTCGGATTGAAACACGTTTCAAAGCCTGACGATAACCGTACAGAGCCCATTGAATATATGATTGACTACATCCGTCTGTATCAGAACGAGGACGGGAAAATGTACCACAGAGACCCCGATAACGGTCCTTTCTATGAGATTACCGACCCGTATCAGTTCTCTGAGTTCAAGAAATAATTACAATTACTAAAAACGAAAGGAGAAGCGGCTTATGAATTCGCCTCTTGCAGACAGAATAAGACCCCAGAATCTTACAGAGGTTGTGGGACAGAAGCACTTGCTAGGTGCAGGTAAGCCGCTTCGCCGTATTATCGAATCGGGTACTATTCCTAACCTTATTTTCTACGGCCCTTCGGGTGTAGGAAAGACCACCGTGGCAAGCATTATTGCCAAGCAAAGCAATAAAAGACTTTATAAACTCAATGCCACAACCGCCTCAACGGCCGATATCCGCGAAATGCTCTCATCGGCCGAAATGTTGGGTGGTGACAACGGCATTTTACTGTATCTCGATGAGATTCAGTATTTCAATAAAAAGCAACAACAGACCCTGCTTGAAAGTATTGAAAATGGCAACATCACGCTGATTGCATCAACCACCGAAAATCCATATTTTTACGTATACAATGCTATTTTGAGCCGTTCTACCGTGTTCGAATTCAAACAGCTTGAGTGGACCGATGTCCGTCCTGCTGTGCACCGTGCCGCCGAAATTATGTCGGCCGAGCAGGGTGTGGAGATTGAATTTGAAAACGACAATGCGATTGACATAATCTGTAAAGGCTGTGGCGGTGACGTCAGAAAAGCACTCAATTCCGTCGAGCTTTGCGTTTTGTCGAGTGAACGTAAAGACGGTAAGCTTATCGTTTTGGAAGAAACGGCCAGGGAACTTACTCAAAAAAGTGCAATGCGTTACGACCGCGAGGGTGACGACCATTACGATATCGTTTCGGCCTATCAGAAGTCGATGAGAGGTTCTGACCCCGATGCAGCGGTGCATTATCTTGCACGACTCTTAGAGTCGGGTGATCTGCCTTCGGCCTGCCGAAGACTGCTTGTATGTGCCAATGAGGACGTAGGTCTTGCCAATCCACAGATAATCCCCATTGTTAAGGCGGCAGTTGATACCGCTTTGGCGGTTGGTCTGCCCGAGGCTCGGATTCCTTTAGCAAATGCGGTTGTACTTGTGGCCATAAGTCCCAAGTCAAACTCGGTTTATAACGCAATAAATGCGGCAATGGCCGATGTGCAAAAAGGCAACACGGGACCTGTGCCAAGGCAACTTCAAAACAAGCATTTTGACGGCGAGGATGCCGAGGTTAAGGGTCAGCATTATTTATATCCACACGATTACCCTAACCATTTTGTGAAGCAACAATATCTGCCGGATGCGATCAAAAATAATATTTATTACGAATTCGGTAATAATAAAACGGAACTCGCATATAAAGAGTATTGGAAGAAAATCAAAGAAAAATAGTTCCGGTGATCGAATGATATTTGAGCTTGACAAAAAGGTTCTTATATATTGGAGATTTACGGCGGCAGTTATATTTGCCGCCGTTTTTTCGGCTTTGTGGATACTGCCACACATTGCGGTCACATTGAAAATGCTCATATCTGTTGTGCTGTCGGGTGCATTTGCGATGTGGTGGTCGGTTTTCTTACCACTTAGGTTTAAGGCAGAAAGCATCACGGTCGAAAACGGCAGAATATACTGCCGACGGGGAGTTGTCATAAAAAGAGAGTACGTTTACCCAAATGCAAGACTTGTCTATATTCAGACCGTTCGGTTGCCGCTAGCATCGTGCTTTGGACTGTATGTTTTGGTGTTAAAGGGTGTGGGTCACAGCTTTGTTTTGCCTGCCGTAACCCTGCAACAAAAATACACCTTTTTAAAGGCGGTGGGTAACTTTGAATAACAAAACAATTATAATCCGACCGCATTTCGTATACGTTTTCACCCTGCTTTATCCGTATCTTTCACTGCTGATAATCCCTGTAATACGCGGTGTGTACCGCTATCTTGCAGGTAAAAGTAGTACCTTTTCGGCATTTCTCACCGCCGAGGTTGTGATGCTCTGTATTGCATTTTTTGCGGCTGTGTTAAAACTGAAACGTACCAAAATCACGGTAAGCAATCACATCAAGGTTGAAAAAGGGTTGATTTTCAAGGTCAGATACACCGTTCCGCAAACGGCATCAAGGGTGTTTATGCTGGAATCCGACCCGTTTTTGAGGCTGATTGGTGTTTATCGTCTGAAAATATACACCGAAGCAGGCAACCGAGCAAAACCCGACGAGAGGTTGCCGATATCAAAAAGCACCGCAACCGAGCTTTACCGACAACTGATGGTCGAAGGTCAGGCCGTCAAAAGCAACACACTTGGCAACGTTATAATGTCGGCAGCACTGTCGTCGTCAATGGCAGGCTTTTTGTTGGCAGCACCGCTTGTCAAATCGGTGGCAAGTCTGTTGGGAAATGGGTTGACCGCCGTTTTACCGAAATTGCGTTCACAAAGCTTCAGCGTTGATGATTTGGAAACCTTAAGCAAAGCATTGCCGTTGCTTGTTTTTGTGGGATATATCGTGTCGTTTGCGGTGATTTTACTACGAAACTCGGGATTTTCTTCGATCAAAAACGGTGACAAAATTATGCTTGATTCAGGTCGACTGCCACATAGAACGGCATTTTTGGAGGTGCTGTCGGTGAATTCGATCAAAACGGTAACAGCACCGCTTATGAGGTTGGCTAATAAGTGTGCAGTAAAGTTCAGTGCCTGCGGTTTCGGTAGGGCAAAGGGTGAGATTGGTTTGCTTTTGCCGTGCGTTAGAACTACTTTGGCCGACGGTCTTACGAGGTGGTTGTTACCGCAGTTTAAAGAGTTAAAAACATCAATAAAACCCGACCGAAGAGCAATAAAACGGTGTGCGTTTTTGCCCCTTATATTTATGGCTTTGACCCTGCTTTCGGCAATGATAACGTATAGACTGTTTCCAAAACTGCACTCGGTCATAATCACGCTGGCGTTGTTGGTTTTCGTTATAATTCTTTTGTGGCTGATTGCACGTATAACGGTCCTTTTAAAAGGTGAAGTATCGGTGGACGTGAATGCTTACAGTTTAACGGGAAGATACGGCTTTGGAACGGTCAAACTGCAATGCGACAAGCGAAATGTTGAGAGCATAACGGTAAGAAGAACACCGTTTGACTACCGATACCGACATTGTACCGTTATTTTGAGAACTTCTTACAAAAACCACGATTCGGTGAAATTAAAATACCTTAATTATGATAAGGTGTGCGAGTTGCTTGAACTTGGAATTGAATAACTCAGCCAACAATTTCGCAATTGGTGTAGTACCACTTGATAATATCCTTGTATGAACTGCCCTGCAAGGCCATAAACTGTGCTCCGTACTGGCTCATTCCAACACCGTGACCGTAGCCTCTTACGGTGAATTTGAAATTGCCGTCGGAATAGGCAACGTCGAAGTTTGAACTGCGAAGTCCTAATGCCGTGCGAAGCTCGGAGCCTTTTATTTCCTTGCCACAAGCGGAGATTTTAAGCACCGACCCCGAATCGGTACGCGTTATATTGTCAAGCCATTTCGAGGCATCACCGTCGGCCGTGATATCCAACTCATGCAAGGCCTTTTTCATATCCTCGCTCGACACCGTAACCTCGGTCAGGTATTTGGGGTTAAGCACGTCACCGACGCTTTCGACGGGTTTAAGATAGGGATACTCACCGCCCCAGATATCGGTTGCCGATTCTGTTTTGCCTCCCGAAATACTGTGACAGGCGGCTAAAATCGGCTTGCCGTTGTGCGTGATGGTCTGCCCCAAAACACTGTCCACCGCCGAGGATATTTTCTCGGTGTATTTTTGGTAGTTGTCACCGAAACGTTCCTTGGTTTCATCAACCGATAAAAATGCCTGGTCTTTTTTTGAGGTGTCGGTTATATCGTAATCCTCATCTTTCCGAAGGTTGGCCTTGTATTTAGCATAGGTGTAGGCAACAACCGACTGTGCCTTTAAGGCCTCAAGCTCATATTCTGCCGCCATTTCGGCCGACACCACTCCAATGCAGTAATCTCTTGCGGTGATGTTGACAATCTTGTCCTTTTCGGTCAGATACATTCTAAAGGTTTCAGCGTTTTCCTGTGACGGGGGATTGGACGGCAAACTGCCGTTATCGGGTGCCGAGGTCTTGTCCATCGAAAAAAGAGGAAACAACACCATACAAATAAAGATAATTACGACCGACCAAAGATAGATTCCTTTCATTCTTTTTCCTTCTTTCAATATACTTTAGACTGTAAAATCACCGTTTTGGATTGACAAATGAGGTATAATGGTCTAAAATTAGTGTTACGGTTGTTAATTTATATGCCGTAAAGATTTTATTGATTACTTTTTGGAGGACAACTCTTGAAACTAAAATACACTACCAAGCTTTTCATTGTTGTCAATTTAATAATCGTAGCTTTCAGAACGTTGCAGATACTGTTTCTGACACAGAGCGAAAACGCCTTTTTGATTGACGGCTTTTGGGTTAAAACAATCGACGTTATTGGAACGGTGATTGTAGCACTGTCGGTTTTCGCACTGTTCAGCAACTCGTCACAGGCAGTTCGCCAGCCCGAAAAGATGAACTGTAAGGGTGTACCGTCGACGGTTGTAGCTATCGTTTCGGGAGCTATGCTTCTCGTTACGGGAGTTGTATCGTATATGACACCCGATATGATGGGCAGAAGGTTGCTTCTTGTATTGTCTGCTTTGGTTACTATAGCCTCGGCGGTCATCGGTGTTTCAGCCATTACAAGAAAACCATTTTCCAAAGCGTGGGCGTTGCCGTTTATAGGCTACTGGTTGGTTGAGTTGGTGCTGTCGTATATGTACTACACCGAGCATCCATTACGTGTACGCACCATTTACGAGGTGCTTGCGCTTATCTTTATAATCCTGTTTTTTGTCACCTTTGGCAAGGCCATCAGCGGTGTTAAATCGGAGAAAAGCTTCCGCAGAATTTATCCTCTCGGCCTCACGGCTACCTCGTTGTGCATAATTTCGGTTGTACCCGAGCTTTTGGCTAAGCTGTTTGGCGCAGGGGATAAGACCTCACTTTCGGCGGTTATGCCGTTAAGCCTTGTATCTGCGGCGATATTTATCGGATTTTTCACAATCAATACCTTTAAAAAGAGCAATACCATTCATCCTAAAAAGAAAAAGAGGATGTAATAGGATTTGACAGAACTAATCTTGAAAGCAACAACTGTCTTGACAGAACCGTGCATTTTACCTTTATGACTACAAATTTGAACGGGTGTGGAGTAAACCTGACAACGATATTGAAGAATTGATAAGATATAAAGGCGTATTATTACCGGATTTCAGTATGTATATTGAAATGAATTCCACAGTGCAATTATAAAATACTTTCCGCAACCGTTGGTGTGGCGCGTATTTTGCATTTAAAGGAATAAGAGTTATTCCAACCGTTAGATGGGGAGAGGAAAGCACTTTTGATTTCTGTTTTAAAGGCATACCAAAAGGGAGTATGGTTGCAGTATCGATCTATATGGTGTCTGAGCACGGACACCATATAGATCAAAAAGAGTTTTTCCTAAAAGGTTATAATGAGATGCTCAAACAAATTGAGCCTGAACGTATAATCTGCTATAACACCCCGTTCCCTGAAATGCAGGGTAATATAATTTTTGTGGATTACAAGCTATCGTCGTGGAAACACCAAAATGATGAGTATAAACCGTCGAAACACTTGCCATATATCACCGGTGAACTGATACCACCCGAAAATAGTGGTATAATAATAAAAAGAGGTTATATTCCGTCGGCATGTGAAGAAAAGGGTATGGGCGGTGCTAACGGTGGGGAATGGCAGCCTAAAAAGGAAGAATTCGAGTGATGTATGGAATGCGGTAGAGAAGTCCAGTTCGAGTGGAAGGGAAAAGTTTTGCGTGTTTGGGGCGGCATGTAAAACCATCAATTCTATCACTTATTTCGCTAGTTAAGCAAAAAGGTCTCGCAGTTGTTGCGAGGCCTTTTTGCTGTTTGTAATATGTTTTGTTTGACTTATATGCAGTGTTGGGTGTATAATATATATTTAGAAAAATTTTGGCTTTTGTGAGGTGCGAAAATGGGAAAGACTATTGCCGCTGTTGCAACGCCCGAGGGCTTGGGTGGAATCGGTGTTGTGCGTATTTCGGGTGACGGTGCATTCACCGTTGCTGATAAAGTGTTCAAATCGGTTTCGGGTAAGGCTTTGTCCGAGCAAAACGGCTACACGGCACTTTTCGGTCACGTTGTCGATGATGGCAAGGTTATTGACGAGGCGGTGGCCTTGGTTTTTCGTGCACCTAAAAGCTATACGGGTGAGGATACCGTCGAGCTTTCGGTTCACGGCGGCTCGTTTGTTGTTAAAAAGGTGCTTCGTGCAGTATTGTCGGCAGGGGCTGTAATGGCCGAACGCGGAGAGTTTACCCGTAGAGCATTTGAAAACGGGAAAATGAACCTTACCGAAGCCGAAGCGGTTATTGACATCATTTCGGCTGACGGTGAGCAGGCTTTGAGGGCCTCGATGGCCGCCAAAAGTGGTGCTGTTTTCAAAAAATGCGCCGAAATCAAAGAAAATCTCACCTTTGCCGCCGCAACGGTTGCTGCTTTTTCGGATTTCCCCGATGAGGAGCCTGAGTTCAGCGGAATTGACAAGCTAGAACAGATGTTGTCCAGTGCTAAAAACGGTTTGGACAAGCTTTGCGAGGATTATGATACGGGACGGATGATCCGTCACGGCATTAATACCGTTATCGTGGGACCTCCCAATGCTGGAAAATCCACCTTGATGAACCTGCTTGTAGGTTGCGAGCGTTCCATCGTCACCTCGATTGCAGGCACAACCCGTGATATTATCGAGGAAACCGTCAATCTTCAGGGTGTTGTACTGAAATTGAGTGACACAGCAGGTCTGCGAGATACCGATGATGAGGTTGAACAGATTGGTGTCCGTTTAACACTTGAAAAAATCGATACTGCCGACCTTATAATTGCTGTTGTTGATTCGACCGATTGCGAAAAAGCTGAAATCGCCAAACTGCTCGACGGCATAAAGGGTCGACCTGCGGTTGTGGTGTTCAATAAGTCTGACCTTAACACAGCCGATACCGATTTGGCAACCTCAAGAGGCTTAAATTTCGTTGAAATGTCAGCCAAACAAGGTACAGGTGTTAAGGAGTTTGCCGAGATTGTGAAATCGGTTACAGGTACGGCTAACCTTACGGGTGAGCAGAGTGTATACCTCAATGAACGTCAAAGGGATTGTGCAATGCGTGCATTAAGCCACGTTCGAGAAGCGTTGGAAACCCTGCAATACGGTATGACGGTTGATGCCGTTGGCGTATGCCTTGACGATGCATTGAACGACCTTTGCGAGCTGTCGGGCGAACGCGTTACCGTTGAGGTTGCAAACAAGGTATTTGAACATTTCTGTGTTGGAAAGTAAACACATATTAAGGGGAATTTTATGAGTTATTTTGCCGGAAATTATGATGTTCTGGTTATAGGTGCAGGTCACGCAGGCATCGAGGCTGCTTTGGCGGCTGCAAGAATGGGCTGCAAGACCGCTATTTTCACTATAAATATGGATGCAGTCGGCAATATGCCGTGCAACCCGTCGATAGGCGGAACTGCAAAGGGCCATCTTGTTCGCGAGATTGATGCTTTGGGTGGTGAGATGGGAAAGGCTGCAGATAAAACCACTATTCAAAATCGTATGCTCAACCGCGGAAAAGGTCCTGCGGTGCACAGTCTTCGTGCTCAGATTGACCGCCGTGCTTATGCGGAATATATGAAGCACACGCTTGAACTGTGCGAAAACTTACATCTTCGTCAGGCCGAGATTGTCGACCTTTTCAAAGATGCTGACGGTTGGCACTGTGTTACTCAGCTTAATGCCGAATATGTTTCCCAGACCGTTATTATCGCAACGGGTACATATCTGAAGGGCAAGATTTACGTCGGTGAGGTCAATTACGAAAGTGGTCCTGACGGAACGTTTCCTGCAAATGCTTTGGAAACCGCATTATTGAAGTTGGATTTGCCGTTGCGCCGATTCAAGACGGGTACACCTGCTCGTGTCCTTCGTTCAAGTATCGATTTTTTGGAACTTGAGGTACAACCAGGTGACGAAACGGTTACACCGTTCAGCTTCAATACCGACCCCGAAACCATCAACAACGAGTCGGTTTGCTATATTTCTTACACCAATGACGAAACCAAAGAGGTTATCTTGCGAAATCTTCACCGTTCACCCTTGTACGGTGGTGTTATCGAGGGTGTAGGCCCCCGTTACTGTCCGAGTTTGGAGGATAAAATTGTCCGTTTCGCCGATAAAAAGCGTCATCAGTTGTTTATCGAGCCTTGCGGACTCAATACCGAGGAAATGTATCTTCAGGGAATGTCATCCTCCTTGCCCGAAGAGGTGCAGATTGAGTTTTACCGCACTATTCCCGGACTCAAAAACGTTCAGGTTATGCGTAATGCTTACGCTATTGAATATTCCTGTATCGACCCGTTGGCTTTGAAGCTGACGCTTGAAATCAAATCTCACGAGGGTCTTTATGGTGCAGGTCAGTTCAACGGCTCCTCGGGTTATGAGGAGGCTGCCGCACAAGGCCTTATCGCAGGCATCAATGCCGCATTGAAGGTCAAAGGCGAGCAGGAGTTGACCTTGTCGAGGTCGAGCTCTTATATTGGAACACTGATTGATGACCTTTGCACCAAGGGTTGTTCCGACCCATACCGAATGATGACCTCGCGTTCAGAGTACCGCCTTTTGTTGAGGCAGGATAATGCCGATGAACGCCTGAGCGAAATCGGGCATAAGGTAGGTCTTTTGGGCGATACAGAATATGAGGCATATCTTGAGCGAGTACGACTCAAAAATGCCGAAATCGAGCGACTTGAAAGCTCATTCTTCGGACCGAGTGATGAGTTGAACGAATTGCTTGTCCAAAAAGGCACAGTACCTCTCAAAACAGGAGTTCGAATGAGTGACCTTATCCGCCGCCCGCAGATGGATTATCTGTCACTAGCACCGTTTGATAAAGAACGCCCTGAGTTGCCGTTTGAGGTTGCCGAAAGGGTGGAAACCGAGATAAAATATTCGGGATATATTGAGCGTCAGGCGGCTCAGGTAAAGGAACTTGAACGTCTTGAAAGTCGTGCTTTGCCCGAAGCACTTGATTATGACAGTATAAAAGGTTTGAGGTTAGAGGCGGTTGAAAAGCTTAAAAAGGTCAAGCCCTCCAACATCGGTCAGGCATCCCGAATTTCGGGAGTAAGCCCTGCCGATATAACCGTTTTACTTATTTACCTCGAGAAAATAAAGGGAGAAATGTTATGAAAATAGCAGTGTTTACAGGTGCATCCAGTGGAATGGGTCGTGAGTTTGTACGACAGATTTGCGCAAAGGAAAAATTTGACGAGGTTTGGGTAATTGCCCGTCGTCTTGACCGTCTTAAAGAAATCGAGGCTGAGCTTGACCAACCCGTGAGATGTATTTCAATGGACCTTACCGACCCCAAAAGCTATGATGAATATAAGGCTTTGCTCGATGAACACAAGCCCGAAGTCAAGGTGCTTGTCAATGCCAGCGGTTACGGAAAATTTGCCGCTTTCGAGGACATCCCTTTGAGTGAACAGCTTGGTATGATTGACCTTAATGACAAGGCCTTGGTTGCTATCACTTATCTGACCCTGCCTTATCTTGTAAAGGGCTCCGAGGTTTATCAGGTTGATTCGCTGTCGTCCTTCCAGCCCGTGCCGTACATTGCTACCTACGGTGCTACCAAGGCATTTGTTTTATCTTTCTCCCGTGCCGTTAATGCCGAGCTTCGTCACACCGGCATCAAGATGATGGCAGTTTGTCCCGGTTGGGTCAGGACCGAGTTCTTTGACCGTGCTGTTACCGACGAAAGAGTTATTACCTATTACAACAGATTCTTCACATCTCAAGAGGTTGTAACAAGAGCACTCCGCGATATGCGAAAGGGTAAGGACGTTTCGGTTGTAGGTTTCTCTATCCGTGCTCAGGTGTTCTTCACTAAGCTGTTGCCACACCGACTTGTTATGAAAATCTGGCTTAAACAACAGGGTAAAAAGTGAATTAAAGATAGGAAGTAAAAAAAGGACGGTTAAAAACCGCCCAAGCCAAAGCTTACCGATAAAGCTTTGTCAATTTTATTCATAGCGTCCAAATCAAGACTGCCCATTTTTTCTTTAAGACGTTGCTTGTCAATGGTACGTACCTGTTCCAAAAGAACTATCGAGTCTTTTGAAAGTCCGCAACCGTCGGCATCGACCTTTATATGTGTGGGTAGGTTGGTCTTGTCACGTTGACTTGTTATTGCTGCTGCAATAACCGTCGGACTGAATTTGTTTCCGACATCGTTCTGAACAATAAGTACAGGTCTTACTCCGCCTTGTTCCGAACCAATGACGGGACTCAAGTCCGCATAATAAATGTCGCCTCTTTTAACTGTCACTTTAGGTTCACTCTCCCGAATGTGGCTTTGTTTATTTCTGACATTTTTATTTTTACCCCTAAAGGCTTGTTTTAATCGAAAATTTTATATTACATTCTATGCAATTTAAGATTTGACGCTACACCTGTCCAAAGGTTTGGTCTTTGTGTTGCGAAATGTTTGGGGCAAACTTAATTTTTTCGGAGAATTTGTAAAATTGGCATTGCATTTGTTGACAATATAAGATAGAATTAATATGTATGAGTAAATGAAAAGGATGTTGGGTTGCGTGAAAAAGTTATTTTCAGAGCAAATTTATGATATTCTCGGCTACGAGAACGGCTTTATTGTTGTCTATCGCCGTCCCGAAGTAGAAGATAAAATAGTGGTTTCTTATAAGTCGGTATCTTTGGAAAACGGCGTTGTATCCCAAAGAACAAAAAGCGACTATGAGTTTATTAAATTCGGTGAGAATCATACTAACGCCAATTTCAAGATTGGAAATTTCATTACCAGCAGTTGCGTAAAACTCAATAACGGTAATGTTTTCGTGGTTTCTGCTGACGGTGAGGCTAAGATTTTAGACCCCGAAGGTTATATCGAGTGGCAAGGAACTATAAGATATAAGGAATGCGGTCCCGCTTCAATTGCATGCCATGGGCATACACTTTGGGCTTCCTTCCCCGACCGTAATGCGCTTATTCGCTTCAATCTCCGTACAATGCGCGAGGAACTGAGAATCGGTGGTTCGAGTGATTCTTCCTTCAATGGTCCTAAAGGCTTGTGGGTGAATGAACCTGAGGGTAAGCTTATCGTTTGCAACGAGAAGGCCAACAATATTCTCGAGGTTAATATGAAGACCTATACCGTTCACGAAAAGGCGAGCTTTGAAGAGCCTGTTCACAAATACATCCGAATCGATAATAAAGAATTTGTAGCATTGGACTCAGGATTGTATCTTTTGTGATTCAGATACCCGTCGGGAAACCGACGGGTGTTTTTTTGTAATCAATACTACTTGTATGGTTATCAGATATGATTAGGCATCCTGTTCCCATAAAGGGAATAGCCCATATTTCAAAGCTTTTTTCAAGCGTTCCCTCGAACGGCTAAGATGACGGGATACCGTCGACTTGGAGAGATTGAATTTTTTCGCAATGGAAGTTACCGTCTCACCGTTAAAATAAAACTCGATAACCATTGTTTTTTGACGGTCGGTCAGTTCGGTGTCAATAGCACGGACAAGCGCCAACTTCATTGCATTTAGCTGACGACTATTGGTAGAATGCTCGTACATGTCGGTTATAGGCAGACGGTCGCCAAAAATTTCGAGGCTAAAGGTTGTTCTGTTCATTGTATTACTCCTTTTTACGATTTTTAAGATGTAATGCATACCGACGGCATTCGGCAGCATCGACATACAGCGACATAATACGCCGCTTCATTATAAGCTTATCATTTCCATTAAGACTGTCGACACATTCTTTTAGTCGGTGAACGCGTTCAAGCAAATTATGTGACTGTTGAAGATACTGCTCGGCTAGTTCATTCAGTTCCATTTACATCCTCCTTCAAAATAGCACTTAACTTTTAGTGCCAAAATCTTCCAATCGGCTGACGAATAGAATGTTAGCACGATAATTGTAGAAAATCAAGGTTATTTTGTCGAAAATCACACATTTCGTGTAAATATTCAATAATTGCTGCAACAAAATTGCAACAATTATGCGTAATTTTCTATAAATTTCTTGAAATAGCACACGTTATGTGGTATTCTGTGTTTGTTGGCAGACTATGAGACTAAAACAGGAACGGAGAATCGTGTATGGGCAATATAGGGGAAACTATCCGTAAATACAGAAGGTGTGAGGGTCTGACCCAGGAACAGTTAGGTAAAAAGCTTGGGGTTTCAGGCAGTACGGTTGGTATGTACGAGCAGGGAAGACGAACTCCCAATAAAGATATGCTACTTAAAATATGTGAGGAGTTTTCTATATCGGCCGATAGCCTTTTGGGACTGTGTGAGATATCATGTGAGGCGGTTGATATTATCAAGGAGATGAGTGATAAAATAAGGTATTCTGATAAATTGACCTTTAACGGTGCTCCGATGAACCCCCATGACCGAGAAAAATTGCTAAATGCGATTGAACTTGCAACGACATTGGCTTTATCTACGAGAGAAATTTAAATCAGGCTAAAAATTACATCTTTACTGAAAGGTATAAAATGCGTCGCAAACAAAGTTCAACCACAATATAAGGTGTTTAAATAAAAAAGTTTTGGAAAACATCGAAATCTGTAAAAAATTATGTTGACATAATGGGGATGTTTGAGGTATAATTCTAACTTGATAGGTTATGTCCGTCATTATTTATATCGGTAGGCACACTGCTTCAGAAGACATAACCGCACGCACCCATAAAGGAGGTTTGTAAAATGAAAAGAACTTATCAGCCCAAGAAGCTTCATCGCATGAAAGAGCATGGCTTCCGCAAGAGAATGTCGACCGCTAACGGCCGCAAGGTACTCGCACGTCGCAGAGCAAAAGGCAGACAGAGCCTTACCTACTAATTGAAAGGTCACTTTTTGTGACCTTTCTTGCCATTTGGTAAAATTCTTGCGAAACAAAAAAAGAACGGAAGGGTGACCATGGAAGCCTTAAAACTTAATCTTAATAAGGATTTCAGGCGTCTTTACGGCAGAGGTAAATCTCAGGTTCATCCTTTGCTGGTCACTTACATTTGTCAGAATCGTCGCGGTGTTATCCGCTACGGTGTTACCACCGGTAAGAAAATCGGTGGTGCAGTAGAACGCAACCGTGCCCGCCGAGTAATAGAGGCGGCAATCAGAGAGGTTTTGCCCGTGGTCGATTGTCCGGGTGCCGACATTGTTTTTGTCGCACGTACGCGTACGGTCATGGCAAAGAGTTATGACGTTGCTACTGTAATGAGAAAACATTTCAAAGCAGGCGGACTTATTCCGCAAGAAGAGCAATGAAGTATATTTTTATTGCACTCATAAAATTTTATCAGAAGTGCATATCGCCATTAAAACCGTCGTGTTGCCGTTTCACCCCTACCTGCTCGCAGTATGCGATAGAGGCCTTCAAGAAAAGGGGAGCCATAATTGGCTTTGGTCTCACGTTCTGGCGAATATGCCGTTGTAATCCTGCCTGCAAGGGCGGATACGACCCCGTGCCTTTAAGAAAGAAAAAGGCCAAGAAACAAAACAAAGACACAGAATATTTATCCGACAAGATTGGTCGGAAGTAAGGAATTGCTATGAGTTTTATCAGTAAGCCTATGGGCTGGCTCCTTGCCCAGTTGAGCGAATTGTTTGCCGATAACTTCGCATTGTCGGTTTTGGTATTTACAATTTTGGTAAATATTATTATGTTACCGCTCACTTTGAAATCTCAGAAATCCACCGCCAAGCAGGCCAGAGTAAAGCATAAGCTTGACGCTCTTAAAAAGAAATTCGGAGACGACCGTCAGAAGTACAACCAGGCTATGCAGGAGCTTTACAGTAAGGAAGGAATTTCTATGGGTGGCGGTTGCCTGCCCATGATCGTAAGACTTCTTGTAATGATCGGTGTTTACACTGCTGTTGTTAGTCCGTTTACTTATGTTGCAGGTATCAATACCGATGCCATCAACGCCGCTAAACTCGGTGCAGCATACGTAAACGTTATCGATAACAAGGTTATTGCAGACGACGTTTGGAATAAGTTGGGTCTTGAGGCTAAGCTTGCCGATGCCAAGGTTGTTGAAAGCGACAAGGCTGATGTCGGCAGAGATGCCACCTTCTATGCCAAGTATGAGATTCTCAGAGGCATAAGCGAGATGAAGACCGACGATATCAAGAAGGATACTCCTCAGAAAACAGCTTATGACGCTATTTCAAAGAACACGGTTCTTCGTGAGGTTCAGTTAGCTGAATACCTTACTGAAGGCAAGTCTAAGTATTGTATGGCTGTTAAGAAGGATTTCGAAGCCAAGGGCGGAAAGATTGATGATTTTAATAAAATCAACTTTAATTTCTTTGGTATTGACCTTACTGAGAAGCCCGAATTCAGCTGGAAAATTTTCGGTGATTTCCAGATTAACTGGTTGATTCCTATCGCATCGTTTGTTGCTGCTATTGCTTCGGGTGTTGTTTCTCAGATGATTCAGAAGAAGGCTAACCCTGAAGCTCCCAATATGATGGCAATGATGCTCTTTATGCCTTTGTTCTCGCTTTATATTGCATTTTCCGCACCTTGTGCACTCGGTTTCTATTGGGCCATTTCCAGTATCGTGTCCGGTGCATTGCAGATACTCACTCAGAAGTTCTACGGTCCTGCAGTAGTTAACGCAAGGGATCAGGCAAAGGGTATTGTATTCAAGGCTAAGCAAGAGCAGGAAAGAATTTCGAGAATCGACAGCGCCACAGCCGACGAACAGGCTTAAACGGTATTCCCCAAGGAGGATATAAAATTGATAATTAAGGAAGCTATAGGTAACGGAAGCACCGTCGATGCCGCCCGAGAGGACGCTATCGAAAAGCTTTGTGCCGGTTTGGATGAAGATGTACAGTTTGAGATTGTTGCATTTCCCAAGAAAAAGGTTTTAGGTCTTTTCGGCGGAAGTGATGCCAAGGTTCGTGCTTTCGTTGAAGGCCCCGACCCTGCACCTAAGAAGGAAAAGAACCCTAAAAACGATAACCGTAACAATAAAAAGAACGACCGTCGTGAGAAGCCACAGAACAAGAAGGCTGAGAAGCCTGCTGCAGAGAAAGCACAAGAAACTCCCAAGGAGGAACCCGTAGGCGTTCCGGCTAACGAGGTTGATGCTTCTTCTCAGGCAGGAAGAGCTTATGCTTACCTCAAAGAGGTTCTTATTAAGCTCGGTTGTGAAGAGATTGATGCAACTATTTGTGACGTAGAAGGTGGTTCCAAGATTACTCTTAAAGGTAGCGATAAGCTTGGTGTTATCATCGGTCGCAGAGGTGAAACCCTCGATGCATTGCAGTATCTTGCGTCGCTTGTTGCTAACGAAAACGGTGGTGGATACTACCGCATTGTTATTGATATCGGCAACTATCGCGAAAAGCGTGAATCTACTCTTGAGGCATTGGCCAAGAGAACCGCAGGTCAGGTACTCCGTACCGGTCGCAGCCGTTCTTTGGAGCCTATGAATCCTTATGAGCGTCGCATTATTCACACCGCAATTCAGAACATTGAAGGGGTTGAATCGACCTCTATCGGCGACGGTTCCAACCGCCGTGTTGTTATCGTTCCCGAAGGCAAGCCCGTGCGTTTGCCCGATGACCGCAGGGGCGGTCGCGGTGGCAGAGACCGCAGAAACGGTGGCAACCGCAACCGTTCGGCTAAGTCTGCCGCATCGGAAACTCCCGAAGTTCAGAAGCCCAAGGAAACCGATGGCACCAAACTTTACGGCAAATTGAAATAAATAAAGGCGCACGGAATCCGTCGCCAAACAGTATTTTGTTTACGAAACGGATACGGTGTCATTGTGCGCCGTATCCATTTTTGGTTTAAATAGAAAAAAGTTCGAGAGGAATACCGCTATGGATGTTTCGATAGGGGATAAGCTTATAATGAAAAAGCCTCACCCGTGTGGATGCAACACCTTTTCGGTGCTTCGTTCGGGAATGGATTTTAAACTGAAGTGTGACGGTTGCGGTCACGAGATAATGTTGCCCCGTGTCAGGGCCGAAAAGAATATAAAACATATAATTAAGGATAACGAGAATGTTTGATAAGTTAGACGCAGTTGACGTGCGTTTTGAAGAAATTGGCCTTAGAATGACCGACCCTTCGGTTATTTCGGATACAGCTTTGTTGACCGATTTGATGAAGGAACACCGTCAGCTTGAACCGTTGGTGATGACCTACCGCGACTATAAGAAGGCAAAGTCGGATATGCAAGGCGCATTGGATATGCTGGAATCGGGTGAGCTTGACCCTGAACTTAAAGAGCTTGCCGACGAGGAACTGAACGATGCCAAGAAACGTATTGAACAGTTGACCGATGAACTGAAAATACTGCTTTTGCCCAAGGACCCCAATGATGAACGCAACGTTATCGTTGAGATTCGCGGTGGTGCGGGTGGTGAGGAGTCGGCACTGTTTGCCGCAAGTCTTTACCGTATGTATACAATGTACGCCGAATCTCGCCGTTGGCACGTTGATTTGGTTGGTGCCAACGAAACCGAACTTGGCGGATATAAGGAAATTAGCTTTATGATTGAGGGTGCAGGTGCATACTCGAGAATGAAGTATGAAAGCGGTGTTCATCGCGTTCAAAGAGTTCCCGAAACCGAAACACAAGGTCGAATCCACACCTCGACCGTAACGGTTGCTGTTCTACCCGAGGCAGAGGACGTTGAGATTGAGATAAACCCTGCCGATTTGCAGATTGATACCTACCGTGCAGGCGGTGCAGGTGGTCAGCACGTTAATAAAACCGAATCAGCAATCCGAATCACCCACTTGCCGACAGGCTTGGTGGTTGAGTGTCAGGACGAACGAAGCCAGTATAAGAATAAGGATAAAGCGATGAAGGTTTTGCGCTCCAGACTTTATGAGCAGATGGTATCGGAGCAAAACGAGGCCATTGCAGGAGAACGCCGTGCACAGGTTGGAACGGGTGACCGTTCGGAGCGTATCAGAACCTATAATTTCCCACAAGGCCGAATGACCGACCATAGAATCGGTCTTACGCTTTACAAATTGGACCAAATAATGAACGGTGACATCGATGAAATTGTCGATGCGCTGATAACACATTACCGCACCGAGATGCTTAAAGCACAAGAGGGTAACTGATAGAAAAAATGAAAGGAGAAGCCTTATGAATACCTTAAGATTAACGGTTTTTGACGTGGAAAAGGACCGAGAAAACCTCAATAAAGCTGCCGAGATTTTGAAAAACGGCGGTCTTGTTGGCATACCTACCGAAACGGTTTACGGTCTTGCCGCCAACACCTTTAACGAAGAGGCTATCTCCAATATTTTCAAGGCTAAGGGCAGACCGCAGGATAATCCTTTGATTGTCCACGTGTCGGATATGGAAATGGTTAAAGAACTTGTTTCCGATTTGCCTGAAAAAGCAAAAGTGTGTGCCGAAAAGTTCTGGCCGGGACCTTTTACAATGGTTTTGCCGAGAGGTGATAAGGTGCCAAAATCCGTTAGTGCAGGGCTTGATACCGTGGCAGTCCGTATGCCCTCAAACCCCGTTGCACACGAGCTTATAAAGGTATCGCGTTTGCCGTTGGCGGCACCGTCGGCCAATCTTTCGGGCTCGCCAAGTCCCACAACGGCCGACCACGTTTTGTTTGACCTTGACGGCAGGATTGATGCCGTTATTGTGTCGGATAAGTGCGACGTCGGTCTTGAGTCGACCGTCATTTCGCTTTGCTGTGAACCGCCGAGATTGCTCAGACCCGGTGGAGTAACTCTCGAACAGTTGCAGGAGGTTTTGCCTGATATTGTGGTGGACAAGGCAGTTCTTGCTCAGCCCGAGAAGGATAAGCCTGTAGCATCCCCCGGAATGAAATACAAGCACTACTCACCCAAGGCACGTGTAATTATGCTCGACGGTGAGTTTGATAAATTTAAAAAATACGTTGCCGACCATACCGAGGACGGAACATTTGCACTGGTTTTTGACGGTGAAGAAAAAGAGCTTTCGGTGCCTTCGGTATTGTTCGGTCATAAAGGCGACGAGTCCGAGCAGGCAGCAGTGCTTTTTGATGCATTGCGCGAGCTTGATAATCTTGGTTGCAAGCTGTGTTTTGCAAGAGTACCCCAAAAGAGTGGTGTTGGACTTGCGGTGTATAACCGACTTATCCGTGCCGCCGCATTTGAGGTGATAGCTTTATGAAAATAATCGGACTTACAGGACCAACGGGAAGCGGTAAATCCACCGTCGCGGATTTTCTCCAAGAAAAAGGCTTTGCGGTTATCGATTGCGACCTTGTCGCACGCGAGGTTGTCGAAAAGGGAAGTCCGTTGCTTGAAATTTTGAGCGAGGCTTTTGGTAATGATATTTTATTATCGGACCGAAGCCTTGACCGCAAAGAATTGGCCAAAAAAGCTTTTTGCGATAAAGAATCAACAGAATTGTTGAATTCAATAATGCTACCCTTCATTGCTAACCGCATAAACGAACAGTTGATGATTTTGGCCGATGATGGGGTAGAGGCAACCGTTTTGGATGCACCAACGCTTTTTGAAAGTGGACTCGATTCGGAGTGTGATGCGGTTATTGCAGTTTTGTGTGACCGCGAAATCAGAAAGCAACGAATTATTGCACGCGATAATCTGACCGACGAGCAGGCCGAAACAAGACTCAAAGCATCAAGACCCAATTCATTCTATAATGACCGAACAGGGCATATAGTTTTCGGTGACGGCACCGTGGAGGATACACGGTCGGCTGTCGAAAAAATTCTGGAGGATATACTCTGATGAAGACGGTAAGTGCTGTCGCAAGATTTGTGTTTTGTGTTGCAATCGTGATTATTGTTGCAATCGCAGGTTACAATATATATTTGAAGACCTCTCATCCCACCGATTTTGAAGGCTTTGTTGAGCATTACTGCGATGAGTATGACGTTGACAGAGCACTCGTTCTTGCAGTTATCAAATGCGAAAGCAGTTTTAACAAGGATGCAGAGTCGGGTGCGGGTGCTAAAGGTCTTATGCAGTTGACCGAGGAAACCTTTAACGACGTTCACAAAATGGTGGATGACGATGAGGAAATAACCTATAAAACCCATTGGAACGATGCCGAAACCAATATAAAATACGGCACCAAATATATTTCCTACCTTTTTACGCTTTTTGACGGTGACAAGACCGCTGTACTTGCGGCATATAATGCGGGTATGGGTAACGTAAGACAGTGGATGGGTGACGATAATCGCTTGAGTGTAGCTGAAATCAAATTCCCCGAAACCAAGGATTACGTTCAAAAGGTTTTAAAGGCAGAAGAAACATACAAGAAACTTTACCCGTAAAGGAGAATTACTATGTCTGAGATTTTTAATGAACTGAAAGACAAGCTTTGCTACAAAAAGACCAACGGCTTAAAGTTGGATAACATTGATTTTAATGCAGTTGAGGATTTTAACAAAGGTTATGCCGAGTTTTTGGGTTACGGCAAGACCGAACGTCTTTGCGTTAAGAAGGCAATCGAGATTGCCGAAGCAAACGGCTTTGTTGAGTTTGAGCTTGATAAGAAATATTCGGCAGGAGAAAAGGTGTACGTCAATAACCACGGCAAGTCGTTGGTTATTGCGGTTATTGGCACTGAGCCCGTTGAGAAAGGTACAAGAATTGCTGTTGCACATATTGATTCTCCCCGAATTGATTTGAAGCCCAATCCCCTTTACGAAGAAGCCGAAATGGCACTTTTCAAGACCCATTACTACGGTGGAATCAAAAAATATCAGTGGACCACCGTACCCCTTGCACTTCACGGTGTATTCTGCAAAAAGGACGGCACTACCGTTGAGGTTTCTATCGGTGAAAACGAGGATGAGCCGTGCTTTGTAGTGACCGACCTTTTGCCCCACCTTGCACAGGACCAATACAAGCGTACTCCCGGTGACCTCATCAAGGGTGAAGAACTGAACGTTTTGGTTGGCAGCCGTCCCTTTAAGGATGATGAGGGCAGCGAGCTCGTAAAACTCAACATTCTCAACATTCTTTTTGAGAAATACGGCATAACCGAGGAGGATTTCCTTTCGGCCGAATTGGAATGTGTACCTGCAGGTAAGCCCCGTGACATCGGATTTGACCGTTCTTTGATGGGTGCATACGGACACGACGACCGTGTTTGCGCATACCCCTGCCTTATGGCAACAGTTGATACCAAGGCTCCCAAGTATACCGTAATCTCGGTGCTTGCTGATAAGGAAGAAACCGGTTCAGACGGCAACACCGGTATGCAGTCGACCTTCTTAGAGTTCTTTATTAACGACCTTGCCGCTATGCAGGGTGGCAGAGGCAGTGTTGCACTCCGCAACTCTAAGTGCTTGTCGGCCGACGTTAATGCTGCATTTGACCCGACCTTCCCCGACGTTATGGAAAGAAGAAACTCCGCATTTATAAACTACGGTGCAGTTATCACCAAGTACACAGGTTCTCGCGGTAAGGGTGGCACTTCGGATGCTTCGGCAGAGTTTGTCGCCTGGATACGCAAGGCGCTCGACGATAACGGTGTTGTCTGGCAGACGGGTGAGCTCGGCAAGGTAGACCTTGGCGGCGGCGGTACCGTTGCAAAGTATATCGCCAACCTTGGTGTTGACGTTGTTGACCTTGGTGTTCCCGTTCTTTCAATGCACGCACCCTTTGAGGTTGTTTCCAAGTTTGACGTTTATATGACCTATAAGGCAGTCAAAGCACTTTTTGATGCCGAATAATTTAACCTTTTTAAAAGCTCTGCTACGGCAGGGCTTTTATTTTTACAATAATAGTTAAACACGTTAATAAAATTTTCAAGAAACTATTGACGGGAAACGCGACAGCAGTTAAAATAAAATTAAAGACATGAGAAAGGGTGCTTGTATGGTTTATACCTTAACGCTTAATCCTGCTTTGGATTATATTGTTAAGACCGATACCTTGATCGTTGGTCAAACCAATCGCAGTCGGTCGGAAGATATACAGTTCGGTGGCAAAGGTATAAACGTGTCTTGCGTTTTGCGTGAACTGCAGGTTGAGTCGGTAGCGTTGGGCTTTGTGGCAGGCTTTACAGGTGATGAGCTTGTACGTCAACTATCCAAAGCAGGGATAAAAACCGATTTTATAAAGCTTCCCAATGGCAACACCCGTATAAACGTAAAACTGAAAGGCGATACTGAAACCGAGATAAATGCATCAGGTCCTGTGATACCTGATGAGGCTTTGGGTGAAATGTTTCAAAAACTCGACAAACTTTCAAAGGGTGATACCCTTGTTCTTTCGGGCAGTGTGCCACCGTCGGTATCAACCGATATTTACGAGCAGATAATGTCAAAACTGCAACAAAAGGGTGTTCGGTTTGTTGTGGATTCATCAAAAGCAGCTTTGCTGAACACTTTGAAGTATAACCCGTTTTTGATAAAACCCAACGTGGCCGAGCTTAGTGAAACAATGGGACAAGCCCTGACCACCGATGAAGAGATTATAGAGGCGGCTTTAACCTTAAAAAATAAAGGTGCTGAAAACGTGCTTGTGTCACGCGGTGATAAAGGTGCAATTCTTGTAGACCGATACGGCAAGGTTTACACTGTATCGGCTATAAAACTCAATGCCGTCAATACGGTGGGTGCAGGTGATTCAATGGTTGCAGGCTTTATTGCAGGTATTGAACAAGGAATGAATTATGAAAAAGCGTTGCAGTTGAGTGTGGCATCCGCAAGTGCTACTGCCACATCCGAAAGATTGGCAATAAAAGAGGAGATAGTAAGGTTTTTCAATATTTAATGGAGGGAAGATATGCTGGAAGGTATTGGTGTTTCTAACGGTATTGCAATTGGAAAAGTAGTAAAATATGTTGAACGCTCGCTTGAGTACAATCAAAAAGCCACAAGTAATACCGACACCGAAAAGCGTCGGTTTGGTAATGCTGTCGGCGAATTCTGTCTGAGAGTGAACGACCTTGCAGGCAGTATGGATAAGACTGCCGCCGACGGACAGATACTTCGCGGTTATCTTGCAATGATAAACGACCCGTACCTTACCGAAATTGTTTTCTCTATGCTTGAAAACGGAGCTTCGGCCGAGGAAGCCGTATCTGTTTCCTGCGATAAGTTCATAAAGCTGTTTACCGACTCGGCTGACGAACTTGTACGACACCGCGCCGCCGATATTGAGGATATCAAAAGACAGATGCTTGAGATTTTGCTCGGCGTTGAATATGCCGACCTCAAAAGCCTCCCCAAAAACACAATTCTTGTGACCAAGGAATTGACCCCGTCAATGACGGTTGGACTTGAAAGCTCTGGAGTTGTCGGAATAATTGCCGAAAAGGGTGGCAGAACCTCCCATTCGGCCATAATTTCCCGTTCGCTCGGTCTGCCTACCGTTTTGGGCGTTCAGGATGTCACCGAAAAGCTTTCGGATGGTGAAATGGTAGCTATCGATGGTGAAACAGGAGAAATATACAAGTCGACCGAATCGGGTGCCGAACGTCTTGCCGACAAAAAGAAGAACTACCGCCGTATTAAAGAGGAGCAGTATACCGCGTTCTTTGGCAAACCGTCTATAACGGTCGACGGTGAAAGTGTTGCCCTTATGGCCAATATCGATTCGCCTCGTGATATAGAGGTTATTCTTAAAAACGATGCCGAGGGTGTAGGACTTTTCAGAACCGAGGGCTTCTTCCTTGATAGAGGTGTACTTCCGACTGAGGACGAGCAGTACAAGGCCTACCGTTCGGTTGCCGAAGTTATGAACGGCAAACGTGTTGTAATCAGAACCTTGGATGTTGGCGGTGACAAAAAAATACCGACCTTGAAATACGAAAACGAGGACAACCCGTTTTTGGGACTGAGGGCTATAAGGCATTCAATCAAAAACCAAGGCTTATTCAGAACACAGTTAAGGGCAATACTCAGAGCATCGGCACACGGCAATGTTAGTTTGATGATACCGCTTGTAACCCGTGCCGACGAGATTATATATGTAAAGAATCTGCTTAAGCGCCTGAAATCAGAACTTGATTCTGAAGGTATACCTTATAACAAGGATATAAAGGTTGGTGTGATGATAGAAACGCCTGCCGCTTGTGCTATAGTTGATATTTTGGTTAAGTATGCCGACTTTTTCAGTATCGGCACCAACGACCTAATAGGTTATACTATGGCGGTCGATCGTGGCAATCCTAATGTGAGCTATTTGTATTCAGCATATGAGCCTGCTATTTTGAGAATGATACGCTTTGTTGTGCGAACGGCAATAGAACACGGTGTTGAATGTTCAATGTGCGGAGAGGTTGCCTCGGATGAACGGTTCTTACCGTTACTGTTGTCGTTTGGTCTAAGGTCGTTCAGTGTGAACCCGTCAAACATTCTGAGTTTAAGGGCAACATTGTCGACGTTGAACCTCAAGGACTGCAATCGTATAGCCGAAAAGGTTATGGAGCAGGAGAGAGCTCGAAGCGTGGAAAGCACCTTGGCAGAAAAATAGATGTAAAGCCGACAGTATCCACTGTCGGTTTTTAATTTTCAGGAAGATGTTGACAAATCAACGTTTTTGTGGTATAGTACCACTTGTTGACAAATCAATATTGGGAGAGGATATAATGATTACAAGATTTGAAAGATTTACCTACGCAATTTCGGAAATCAACCGTTATTGGCATACAATAGCTTCTCACGAGATGTCAAAATACGGACTCAGGGGTCCGTTTGCGGTGTACCTTACCGTGCTTTACCGTCATAGTGACGGTGTCACCTCGGTGCAGTTGGGTGAGCTTTGCGACAAGAACAAGGCTGATGTGTCGCGAGCATTGTCGGTGCTAGAGGAAAAAGGGCTTGCTGTTCGCGAGGCAAACAACAATAGCCTCTACCGTGCCAAGATTCATTTGACTAAAGAGGGTAGGCTTGCTGCCGAGCAGGTTCAGAAGGCTGCGTCACGTGCTGTCGAGATGGGTGGAGATGGATTAACTGATGAACGCCGTGATATTTTCTATCAGGTGCTTGAGCATATAGCCGATAATCTCCAGATAGCCGCATCACAGTGCGATAATGAATCAAATTAAAATAAGGCTGAACCCGATAAAATACAAAATATAAAGTAAAATCAAAAAAACGCAATTTGAAATAGTGCGAATTAAATAATGTAGTTATACAAAAACATACAAAACTAAAAACCAACCATCGACGAAAATAACCTCGGCGGTGGTTTTTATATAGGTTGGAATTAGCTTATGCTTCGTAGGGGGATTCACGAATCACCCAAACCCCTCTGAATTTTGTGACAATCGTCAGAATAATGAAATAATTTGCTGAAGTATGCACCGAAATTTTAGAATTATATCCTATAATTGGGAGTTTATATCGCAAGGCCAATAAAGTAAGTTGAGATGTATAAAAGATTGTTGAAATTAACAATAAACACATGTCGATTTTGTTAATAAATACATAAGAAAAAACTTGCATTTGTCACAATCGTTTGTTATAATATGGGTAAGAGTGGTACTGTATCGGGGTTTTTATATCCTGACGCAGTATTTGTGCTTATTTTATTTCCAAAAGGAGAATTTCATTATGACAAGGAACATCAGAAAAATTGTCAGCGTTATTTGTGCTGTAGCGCTTCTGTTGTCTCTCTGCACTGTGTCGTTGATCGGCTCTACTTCGGCTGTTATCAACAACAACGACGGTGCCTCTGTAGTCACCAATTATGAGACCTTGAAGACTTACGATTTTGATAACGCATCCGGCTTCGGCTACAGGCGCTACATTGACGTCTTTGAGTACGTCAACGGCGGCGTAGTGCTTGAAAATGACGGTCACGGTGGCGGTGTTTGGCTCGCAACCGATCCTGCACACACCGATGTCGTTGACCATAAGAACGGCGCTGCTTACGATACACTTTTGAGACTTGAAGCAGGTGCTACTTACCGTGTGACCTTTGATTACAAGTACCTCGCTGGTGCTACAAAGGGTCGCGTTTTGCTTTTGGTTGCTCCCGATGCTACCTCTACTGTGGATAGCTCCACACCCCAAAAGAATGGCACTTACATCACGGTTACTGAGAAAACAAATCAGGAACCCGTTCTCAACTTTGATCCTGCTCTTGCCGAGGATACTGCTGTTCAGAAGGCCACCTATATCTTCACTGTTGGTGACAAGAGCATCAACCTCGGCTTTACCGGCGAGCAGTCCAGATGTAAAGCTTGGATTGATAATGTTGTTATCGAGAAGGGCACTTCTAGTATTGTTCTTAAAGACCTTAACAACGAGTACAACTTCGACTATACTGACGAAGCTATTCAGAACGCTGTCCTTGACAGAATGAACGTTCTTAATGCTACCCAGGCTCACTACTCTTGGTACAACTGGAATGATTTCAAATTCAACGCTTCCGGTTCTGATTCTTATCCCGGTCTCCCTTGTTTCACCGATGAAGGTATGAAATATGTCATCGGTAAGGGTCACGTCTTTGAACAGGATTCTAAGAAAATTTGGGCTTCCAACGCGCTTGTCTACGGTGCAGGTAACGATGACGGTTTGGGAAACAAGGACATCAAGTACTTAAGATTCTGCGACGAGGCTACCTATCTTATTACTGTAAAGTATAAGGTAACTCAGGTTACCACCGACGTAACTCTTGGCCTTGCATATATGAATACCTGTACCGCTGGTGAGATGTCTATCATCCCCGGCTCTGTGGTTACTTATAATAGTACTACCGATGATTGGCAGTATCTTACTGTGGCTGTTGATACTGCAGAGACTCCCGAGATTGCTGATAAGATTCTTACTCTTACCGCTTGTGTAAGCCGCGACCAGAAATGGGCTACCGTTGTGGTTGATTCTATCAATATTAAGGAAAAGAGAAATGTCACCAACGGTGTTGCTATTATGGCATATAATAACAAGGGCAATGTTAAGTACAATATAATTTCTATCGGTTCCAACATTACTCTTGATATTCCCACTAACGACAATCCTGATGCTGCATTCGCAGGTTGGTACACCTCTGCTGATTTTGCAGAAGGCACTAAGGTGGATATGAACGGTTATACCCCCGTTAAGGGCGTTAACAACCTTTATGCTAAGTGGGTTAATACTGCATCGGTTGTCAGATTCGACAATCAGGGTGCTGTTACCGAGCAGAAGTTTGCGGTAGGCCTCGAGCTTCCTGACCCTGTTCGTCCTAACCCCTACCTCTTCTTTGAAGGATGGTATACCGATACCAACTTCACAACCAAGCTTACTACTGTTCCTGATTATGATGTTACCTTGTACGCAAAATATAACGGTTCTTTCTTGAACTTCAATAATATTGCAAAAGCTGATGGCACAGGCTCTCCGTATCTCACTGCCGATCCTGCTGATCCTGATAACTCTGTTGTTAAGTTCACTGCAGGCAAGAGTGCTCGTCCTAACTTTATGATTCCTGCTTATGATATTGCAGATTCTAAAGGATTTGAGATCAAGCCTAACACTTCTTATATCGTCACTTACAAGATTAAGAAGATTGACGCAGATACTGATGCAAGCGTAGACCTTTATCAGGGTGATAAACCTTCCGGAGACGCTACTACCCGTACCCAGATGAAGGATTCAAATGCTAAAGCAAATTCGACTGACGAGTGGACAAATGTAACTTACAGCTTCACTACCGGTGAGACTCTCTATCTTGAAAAGACAAATTGGTCTTATCAGAATCATGTATTCTTCACCATCTACAGTGGTAGTGGTAATGTAGGCGTTTACCTCGACGATTTCTGTATCGCTGAGGTGCTTGATGAGGCTCCCGAGGGCACCGTTACTATTAACTTTGAGGCTAACGGTACTGAGGTTCCTCCTATGTACGGTTACACTGGTGAGAACATCCCCGTACTTGCAGCCCCCATTGTCGGCGGTTACGAATTCCAGGGATGGTATGTTGACAAGCGTCTTACCATTCCCTTCACCGCAACTACCTTCGGTGATTCCAATATTACTCTTTACGCAAAGTGGAAAGCTGTTCCCTTCCTCGTAGACTTTACTGATTATGAGAAGGGCCAAGCTTCTGAACGTGCTAAGTTTGTTAATGAAAATGGTAACGACTACATCGATTGGCACGTAGCATATGCAACCAATAACACAAGTAATACAGGTACAGGTTACCGTATCTTCCTTAACAAGGGTGGCGTACATCAGCAGGTTGAACTTGGTACTACATACACATTCAGCTTCAAGTATAAGCTCCTCGAGGGTGACATAAAAATTCGTGCAGTCACAACTGCTAAGCTTAACGGTTGGGTTTCTTACGTAGAACATAAGGGTCAGGAACTTGTTATCAACAAGGTTACCAACGATTGGACAGAAGGCACTCTTACCTTTACTATTAACGAAATTGATGGTACTGGTAACTACCTCTCCTTTGGTGTTGCTGGCCACGGTCACATTCTCCTCGACGATATCGTTATTCTGGCAGGTGGCGGTAAGATGAATCTCTACGGTTCTTCCGCTATCTACTTCGATGCTAACGGTGGCGATCCTGTTGAAGCTGTCGGTGGCGATCCTGGCGAACAGATTGGTAAGCTCCCTACCGCTACCAAGAAGGGTTACACCTTCAATACTTGGTTCACCGATAAGGAACTCACTACTCCCTTTACTGCTAAGACTTTTGGCGAAGAGTCCATAACTCTCTATGCAGGTTGGATGCTCGGCAAGTTCTCTGAGAGCTTCGAAGACTTCCCCAACGCTGTTCTCGCACAGGGTATTTCCGGTGGTTATAAGCTTTATAAAGAGACGAACGCAGGCTACGATAAGGCTAACGTTCAGAACGGAACTACTTCAATCTACCGTGACGGTACCTCTACAGGCGCTAAGGCATTCACCCTCAGCCGTTCTGCAGATCTCGAGCTCACTGTAGGTAAGCAGTATACCTTGACTTTCTATGTCAAGCCCGAAGCTATCAACGATGCAGCAGGTACTATCTCCCTCATCGGTATGACTTCTAACACCGGTATTGCCGCACCTAAGAGCACTAACGTTATCACTACTGTTGGAGAGCTCAAGGCAGGTGAGTGGCAGAAGGTTTCCTACACCTTCACTGCCGACAACAAGTTTGTTGGTATTTCCACCACCGCAGGCAATAATATGTATCTCGACAACTTCACCATTACCCTTAAGGGTTACACCGGCACCACTACCGGCGACACCTCTGTCAGCCCCATGATCATTGCTATAATGGTTATCCTTGCAGCAGGCGCACTCGTAGTAACCGGCAAGAAGGTTTTTGAGAAATAATTAAAACAAATAAACAACCCCGTCCGTAAGGATGGGGTTGTTCTTGTTTGTATTTTGAATTATAAAAATTTAACCGATAATTTGTACTCACGCGGAGTCATCGAAGTAACCGTTTTGAAAACTCTTGTAAAGTACTGCGGTGATGAAAAACACAATAGGTCGGAAATCTGCTCATTATTAAGTCTTTGCTCACGCATTAAAAATTTAGCTTCATTAATTTTAAGCTCAGTGTAATACTGCACCACCGTTTTGCCTGTAACCTTTTTGAAAACATCACAAATCTGACTTTTCCCGTAGTTGGTTTGCTTACAAACATCGTCTATTGTGATATTACCGTATATACTGTTTTCAAGTAAATTAACAATTACTGCAACAAGCTGATTGATAGATGTATTATTGTGTTGTAACAATGTTGTATATGAATTCTCGCTATTATCGGTATCAAGTGTTCGTTTCAATAGAATTAAAAACTGCTCTAAGTAGGTTTTAATCATTTGCTCAGCACCAAATGGTTCCTGAGGATGAACTTTGATAACACCCGGACAATCACCGTACGATTTTTGCATTTCGTTGACAATAGCAGCTAATATCCCCTGTAAATTATATGGCACCTGTGTTATCAGATTTTTAAAGCTGTTCATTGCTTTTTTATTGGCAACGAATGTCATAATAAATATGTTTGCAGGAGTTTTACCATCGCATTTTACACTGTGAATTTCTCCCGGCTTGTGAAATATGATTTCACCTTTGTTGATAATGTGTGTCGAGTCATCCGAGGTCGCTATCACACGTCCGTTATCAACATAAACGAACTCCCAAAATTGGTGTTTTTCGCGACCCGAGCGGTAGTTTGCAGTAAAGTCAAAATAATACATTGTAATGACACTTGAAACAGATATTGAATTATTAATTTTCAGTCTGTTATCGTATAACCAATTATATTTCGACAAAAACATCACCTCGGAAAATATTATAAATACAACGGAAAATAATATACTGCATTTACTGCAAGACTATTGTAACATAAATTTAGAAAATTTCAATACATTTTATTGGGGGTATATATGATTAAGTCTGGTCTTATTGGTTTTGGCGGAATTGCACGTTCTCATAAGTCCGCACACGTTCGCCTTGAAAACGAAGGATTTGGCTCAAAGCTGGTTGCTATCTGCGACATACGCTCCGAGATTTTCGGTCAGAATATGGAGATTAATCTCGGTGCAGCAAACGTATGATTGTGGCCGCCAAGAAAGCTGACCGTAAGCTTATGATTGGCCTTTGCCTCAGATTTGAGCCTATGTATTTAGTTCTCAAGGAAATGATTGATTCAAATAAGTTCGGCAAGGTAAATAATGTTTTTTTTGAACGCCTTGGCGGTATGCCTACAGGTTGGGAAAATTGGTACTACGACCCCGAAAAGTCAGGTGGAATCGAGTTTGACCTCCACATTCATGACCTTGATATGACACGCTTCCTCTTTGGCGAGCCTAAGTGGGTTTCCTCTGTAAAGAACGGCTACCGAAACATCAACACCCGTTTCGGCTACGACGGTTTCTCGGTTATGACGGTTGACGATTGGAGTGGCTCAAATACTTTCAAGTTCAAAATGGGCTACCGTGTTGCTTTTGACGATGCTACCGTTGTAATGGAAAACGGTGTTGTTACTGTTTTCCCCAGCGAGGGTGAGGCATACACCGTTGAATATGACAAGAAGGACAGAATGGCAGAGGAGCTTCGTTATCTTTGCCAGCAGATTACCGACGGCATTGAGAATACCGTAAACTCACTTGAAAGCACCAAGGCCGATATCACATTGACCGAAAAGGTTCGCAAGAGCTATTTGAAAAACGGAAAGGTGATTAAACTATGAGCACTAAAATCGGCGTTATAGTTTCGTTTAATAAGAACACAGATATACTCGCAAAGTTTAAGGAAATCAAGGAGCTCGGACTTCAGACCTGTCAGGTAAACATTTGGGATATGTCACTCTATACCGATGAGGTTGCTGAGGCAATGGTCAACGCTTCCAAAGAAACAGGTGTCGAGATCTCGACCTTCTGGGCAGGTTGGAGAGGCCCTCAGTCGTGGAACTTCTACGAAGGACAATACGACTTAGGACTTGTTCCCGACGAATACCGTGCCGACCGTTACGACGACCTTATGATGGCAGCAGAGTTTGTCAAGAAATTGGGAGTCAAAAACCTTGCAACCCACGTTGGATTCCTTCCTGAAAACCCTGCCGATGAGCGTTATTGGAAGACGGTTTACATATTGCGCAAGCTTTGTAAAAAGCTGGAGTCTTACGGTATACGTTTTCTCTTTGAAACCGGTCAGGAAACACCCGTTGTCCTTATGCGAGTTATGGAGGATATCGGTACAAGCAACCTCGGCATCAACCTTGATACAGGTAACCTTATCCTTTACGGAAAGGCAAACCCCGTCGATGCTTTGGATATGATTGGCACCAAGGTTTACGACGTACACCTTAAGGACGGGCTTTATCCGACCGACGGTAAGCACCTCGGAAAAGAAGTTCGTTTTGGTGACGGCAAGGCCAATTTCAAGGAGTTTTTGCCAAAACTCAAGGCTCTCGGATACGAGGGAAGCCTCACCATTGAACGCGAGATTACCGGTGAAAAACAGATTGCCGACATTATCTATGCCCGCGACCTGATAAAGGAATATTGGAAGTAATTATAAAAGCCCTTGCCCATTACGGTGCGAGGGCTTTGTTACGTAATAAAGGTATATCCATTTTGCCAAATTCAGACTATATTTTGTCGAAAAAATTATAACTCTGTTAAAATTTAAACAATTTTCGTTTTAGGTATTGAGTTTTTACAAAAAATCAGTTATAATTAGCAAGGTTAAACCACGAAAGGAGTTTTAAGTTATGGATTATTCACTCGAAGTTCAGCACATGTGTCCTTTAACCAAAGGACCCCATCACGGTCCCGCACCTATTCCCGAAGAGGGCAAATGGGTTCAGGCCAAAGAAGTAAAAGACATTTCCGCTTACACTCACGGTGTTGGCTGGTGTGCACCTCAGCAGGGTGCTTGCAAGCTTTCGCTCAACGTTAAGGAAGGTATCATTGAGGAAGCTCTCGTTGAGACCATCGGTTGCTCGGGTATGACTCACTCTGCCGCTATGGCTGCTGAGATTCTCCCCGGTAAGACCATTCTCGAGGCTCTTAACACCGACCTTGTTTGCGATGCTATCAACACTGCTATGCGTGAGCTCTTCCTCCAGATCGTTTATGGTCGTTCGCAGTCTGCTTTCTCTGAAGGCGGTCTTGTTATCGGCGCAGGTATGGAGGATCTCGGTAAGGGTGAGCGTTCCATGGTTGGTACTATGTACGGTACTAAGGCAAAGGGCGTAAGATACCTTGAAATGACCGAAGGCTACTGCACCAGAATGGCTCTTGATGAGAACAATGAGGTTATCGGCTATGAGTTCGTATCTCTCGGCAAGATGACCGA
>JAZTYO010000009.1:0-65743 GCA_045636945.1 Acutalibacteraceae bacterium
GGCTATTGGTTAGAATTGCTTTTTAAAACTAATTACATAAACGAAAGTCAATACAAGGAATTGGATTCCGTTTGTGCCGGTCTTCGTGCAATGCTTGTGGCCTCCATCAACACCGCAAAGCAAAACACCGAAAAATAACACTGTACTTTTGTAAATCTTTCGGTATAATCTTTTGCCATCATGATGAGCTGCATATTATTTAATATTTTCTGATGAAAAATTCATAGAAATACTGTATTTTCAATGTTATAGTTTTTATTGTGCTATTATTATAAATTTAAAAATAAACGTTGACTTTGACCTTACTATACAATACTATGGTACTGTAGTCAGTTGTTAACTTTTAACACTCAACTTTTCTAAAAGGAGATTACATCTATGAAACACATTCTTTATGGAGACGGAATACACGACGATTATCCTGCATTGCAGGAAATGATAAACAGCGGTAAGCGAGAGCTGTCACTTCCCGAGCCGGAAAAATGCTATCTTATATCAAAAACACTTGAGCTTCCGTCAAACTTCAGGCTTGTTTTGCCGAGATTTGCCGAAATCAAGCTTGCTGACGGTTCAAACTGTCCTATGCTTAAAAACGTTACAGTTACCGATTATGCAGAAAGACTTCCTGCCGATTTCAGCGACCTTTGTAAACATCTGTGGTACCACGTAAACGAGTATTCTCCCGATTTTGTCGCCGAGAATATTGAAATAACGGGTGGTATCTGGAATTTCAACAACCTCGGTCAGCTCCCAAATCCTGAGAGAACAAAGGTTTTTGAGCCTTACGGTTTCAGCGGAGACGGTATGCTATTTTATAATGTAAGAGGCATTAAGCTTTCGTCAATGACCCTCAAAGACCCAACACATTACGGTGCTTGCTTTGACAGAGTGTCCTATTTCACCATTGAAGATATCACGTTCGATTATAATTTGGGTAATCCTGCGCCGATAAATATGGACGGTGTGCATTTCAACGGAAACTGTCATTTTGGCACAATCAGAAACCTTAAGGGTGCTTGCTATGATGACCTTGTAGCACTTAATGCACACGAAGGCTCCAGAGGTCCTATAACCAATATCGAAATTGACGGTCTCTTTGCAGAAACCTGTCACAGTGCGGTAAGACTTCTTACCGTATATGATGATATCGAAAACATACGTATATCTAATGTATATGGAACCTATTATCAATACTGTATAGGACTTACAAAGTTTTACCCCGGAGAAACATCCGGAAAATTTGATGCAATAACCCTCGACGGAATTTACGCATCGAAAGCCAGCAAATACGGTATATATCCCTGGTCTGATTCTTTTGTTTTTCCGTATATATTTATTCAAGGTGCAACCTACTGCAAAAATGTTACTATAAAAAACCTTCACCGCAAAGAGCGTTGTATTCCCGTAGAGACGATTTGTGTTGGTAGCGGAGCAACGGTCGAAAACTTTGTTATAGATAATGCAGTCACCGAGAATTTCACTGGTGAGGCAATGCCGTTCCTTTCCAATAATGGTAATATCTCAAAGCTCTCAATGAAAAATATCCGAACCAACGGTGACAGTGAGACGGTCGGTGACGGAAAGACCGAACAACTTTGTAAATAGCAATCGGTGAGTATATCATCACCGTAGGTGAAAATGTTGATGCTGTAAATCTCCTCATTGTTGAAGCACAGTGTTTAGGATACCACTCCGTGGGTTTTGCCGAAATCTTTATGTTGGGTTAAAATTTTGCTTGCTTTTTGGCAGAAATTATAATATAATGTTTACATCAAGCATTTATACGGAGGTTTTTATATGAAAAAGGTTATATCATTACTTATGATTCTTGTTCTTGCTCTTGGTCTGTTCGTTGCCTGTGGCGAAGGTGACAGCACCGATAGCAGCATCAGCGGTGCCGACTCCTCTGTTAACGTTGACGGTCTTATCAACACTGCTGATGTAAATTTTGTCGAGAACGGTGAATCGGTTTACCGTATCATCCGTCCCGACGGTGATACTGAAATGTTTAACGTTGCAAAGTATCTCTTCAAAGAGATGAAGAACAAGCTTGGCGTTGATGTCCGCAACATGGCAGATTCAACTGCCGATGACGATTCGTACGAAATTCTTCTGGGTCTTACCAACCGTGAAGCATCAAAGCAGGCATTGGCCTACCTTGAGGGTAAATCCGGCGGCAGATACAACGACTTTGTAATCTGCACTATTGGTAAAAAAATCTGCATTTATGCTTATTCTGTCGCAACAATGCAGGAAGCTGCCGAGTATTTTTTTAACAATTACGTTGTTGCTAACGGTGTAAAGGGCGGTATCGCTTACATCAGGGAGACCGAAGGCAATTTTGAGTCTATAAAGATAAACGGTGTTGAGGCCGGTAAGTTTGACTTCGTTCGTCCTCACTACAACTCTTCCTGGCTTACCGAGTGTGAGATGGAAAAGATAATTGAAACCGTTCATAATAAAACAGGCTTCATGATGAATATCAATCACGATACATACACCGAGCCTTCGGAATATGAGATTATCGTTGGCGATACAACCCGTGAAGGTGTTGAAAAAATTACCGATCGCGACCAGTTTAAGATTACCGTAAAGGGCAAAAAGGTTTACATTAACGGTGGCAGTGCCCACGCAACCGCAATGGGTGTTTCCGAGTTTGCAAAGCTTCTGACAGGTGATGTAACCGATGCCGCATCAGTTACAGGCTCTTACGAGGCCGCAATGGCTTCTTACGATAAATCCACCACATACCATAGAGTATGGGGTGACGATTTTGATGGTACCGAGGTTGATACTACCAAGTGGTGGCAGTGCAAGGGTTTTGAGTTTCAATCAAAGGGTCAGAACGGCAAAGTATCGCTTCGTTCCGATAACCCTAACCATGTATACGTACAAGACGGTAAAATCACTATGTGTGCCGCTGAGGACGACAACTATTACTACGGTGGTATGATTCGTTCCGAGGGTATTATGAAATATAAGTACGGCTATGCCGAAATCAGTGCTTTGCTTCCCCAAGGTGACAGCTTCTGGACTGCTTGGTGGACCTGGTGTGATGATACTGAATCCTCGATTTACCCCGGACAGCCTGCATTATGTCGGCCCGAAATCGATATCAATGAGATGTTCGGCAACTCAGCCGTCGTTCATCCTAACGCTCATAGCCATCCCACAGAAGAGGGTAAAAAAGCTGGTTTGGAACACACTTCACTTGACAAAATTAGCGGAAAGAACTACAAATGCCCCGATAACGGTGTAAAATTTAGCGACGGTTTCCATACCTATGGCTTCCTTTGGGAGGAAAACAAACTTACCTTCACCGCTGATGGTAATGTTTACTACTCCTACGATACAAACACCAACGAGCAGGACTTAGAAACATTTAGCCACAACATGTTCTTTATCATCAGCTTGGCAACTGCATTTGATAATCAGACACCGGTTACTACCAACCCTGATGAGTGGCAGAACTCCAACAAGTACAGCGTCGATTGGATTAACCTCTATCAGAAGGATGACGGTGTTCACTCGATTACTCATAACTATAAATTACGCAAATAACCTTTAAGTAAAACCAACTCACGTTTTCTGTATCAGAAAATCCACAAATTTGGGCAAACAGACATCGCTTTTGGACTGCCCCAATTTGTGCGGACAGCACAAAAAAGCCTCTTATGGTAACAAATATTAAATTTTAAGCGACATACTGACTTCGTTTTTCAAGCGGAGTCAGTTTTGTTTTTATCTGTATTCTTTCATAATTGTAGAAATGAATGTATTCTCCTATGAGGAGGCGAGCCTCCTCATAGGTTTTGAGTTTTGTGCGATAAATGCACTCCGTCTTAAGAATCGAGAAAAAGTTTTCAGCCAAAGCATTGTCATACGGATTGCCACCTCTTGACATTGAAGGCGTAATACCGTATGATTGAGTTAGCTTAGTGTTGCATAATATCTGCATCAGCCAACACTTTATAAAGTGCATCGAAATCGTTTTCTTTCATTTCCCTTAGGAATAGACGTTCAGTTTCAATAATCATCACTTGTCTCCCAAAGATTCTGTTTCATTATATAACCTCCGATATACAACTTGTTGCGCATATATCGTACAACAAGTTGCGCATTTTACCAATGCTTTTAGGTATAAAAAACAAATAGCAAATACTTGATCTAACTAATCATCGTTTTCAGACAATAACACGCCAAAAGCCTTGCGTTTTGATGTCACTTGTGATATAATTGTACAGAATATAGAAGTAGTTAATTAAATGGCGGTACGTGTCGATTTTTGTAGATTTTTGGAGGTGAGTAGAATGGCCAAAACGTTCAGAATTATATCAAAAACCTTAAGTGTCGTAATGGTTGTTGTAGTGGTTTTATTGGCAGTTTTACTCGCAGGTGTACGACTTGTCGGATTCACTCCTTATACCGTGCTTTCAGGCTCGATGGAGCCAACCTACCATGTAGGCTCGATAATCTACGTTTCAAAGATTGAACCGACTGTGCTTGAGGTGAACGACCCGATCACCTACCGTATGTCCAACGGCACCGTCGTTACCCACCGAATTGTTGAAATTCTTAACGAGGACAACCCCTCAAATTTGAGCTTCAGAGTAAAAGGCGATGCCAACGAGCATCCCGACGGAACGCCGATACCTGCCGTCGCAGTAATCGGCAAGCCTCGATTCACGATTCCGTTTATGGGTTACGTTTCGGAATTTGTACAAACGAAAAAAGGTCTTTTCACAGTTTTGGGCGGTTGTGTCGCAGTTCTCATTATTTCGCTAATTATCGATATGCTTTTCCCCAAGCCGAAAAAGGACAAGCCTTTGGAGGAGTCGGAGGACGGTTCGGCTGAAGCCGATATCGAAAGTAACGGCTAAGATTCAATATCCGTCAGGCCATTGTTGCGGGGAATGCGTTTATGCGTTCCGCAAAATTTCAAGATTGTAATGTGTATACAATCATACTCTTGACATAAATCCCTGTACTACAAAATGAAATCTCAGACATTTGTAGGGACCGACCTCCCGGGCGGTCCGCGGGCGAACACAGTTCGCCCCTATGGAACAGAGGTTTTTAAGCTTTTCATTTCCCGGCATCCTGTGTGAAGCCATTCCTTGTGGGATGACCGTTAAAACCATTGGTGCAAAACGTCGAAAGACGGTTTACATAAACAATATTTGTTTGGAGGAACAAAAAAATGAAAAAGAAGTTTCTAACCGCAGCAATTTTGACAGTTGCTGCAATCACCCTCGTCGTTGCGACTGTGTTTACCACCCTCGCATTCCTGGCTGACTCGTCTGCCGTTTCCAACACCTTTACCGTCGGTAACGTCGGTATCGATATGAAGGAAACCAAGGTTGACGAAACCGGTGTGGCTGTTGATGGCAACATTAAGGTTGACGGTAACAGCTATCACCTCAAGCCTAACGGTACTTACAAGAAGGACCCCACTATCTATATCGAAACCACCAACGCAAGCGACACCATGTTCTTGTACGTCAAGAGTAACAACATGATCCGTAACCTTGAAGCAGGTAATATCAAGGACAGCGAGGGCAACGTTGCTTCCAACGCTCCCAAGACCATGCGTCAGCAGATGGAGGCCAACGGCTGGGTAGAGTTTATCCAGAGCGGTGACGGCGTTGAGATCGTTTGGGTTTACGGCACACGTGCCGATAACGGTGTTATCACCCCGACCCCTGTCAACTGTGAGTCTGTCCAGAATGTTGTCAACGCAGAAGGCGAACTTGTTTCAAGCGGTCGTCCTAAGGGCGAATTTAGACTTTGCGAAGAATTCACCATCGGTAACGTTGACAATGCTGCGCTTAACCTCTACGGCGGTACTACCGTAACCTTCACCGGTTTCGCTATCCAGACCTCTGCCGTTGAGCCTACCGGCAACGCACTTGTAAAGTCTTCTTGGGATAACATCAAGGATACCTTCCCCGTCAACTGCAGTATCACTGATCCTAAGAACCCCTACAAGGATGGGGTAGACGCTTATGCTCCTGTCCCCAAGACCCAGCCCTAAGCATTTGGGTTTATGATTTCAAGCAACGCTTGAATTTAGTATTTTGAATTGACCGAAAGAGGGTGAGGAAAATGAACAAACGCATAGTGTGGCTTATTGTTTCGGCGGCTTTATTGCTGACCGTTACGGTTGGTGTTACCCTTGCGATGCTCGTTGCCTCATCCAACCCCGTAAGAAATACGTTTACGGTCGGCAAGGTCGAGATCACACTGACCGAAACCACCGGCACCGAGTACAAGCTATCTCCTGGTGTTGAGTATATGAAGGACCCAACCGTCACGGTTAAAGCAAACAGTGAGGACTGTTGGTTGTTCGTAAAGGTTGATAAATCGACCGATTTCGACAAATACTGCACCTATTCGATAGCCTCCGATTGGACGGCACTCGACGGCTACAACGGTGTTTACTGCCAAAAGGTTGCGATATCGGCCGTCGACCGAAGCTTCCGCGTTTTAAAAAACAACCGAGTCAGGGTCAGCGAGGATTTGACCGAAGAACAGATTTCGGCCATCAAGGTTAAACCGACCTTGACGTTCACCGCATACGCAATTCAAAGCGATAACTTTTCTGACCCTGCCGATGCGTGGCAGGAATTCGTTCAATGAAAGGAGGAGTAAACAATGAAAACACAAAAGGTTATAAAATTTAATCTGTATATGAGTTGTATACTCCTCGGAGTTCTCGCTTTGATGCTCGTCGGTGCAACCGTTTCATATTTCTCAAGCACCAAGCAGGTTACCAACACCTTTACCGCAGGTAACGTTGAGATTGTTCTCAGTGAGGCTGCCGTAAAGAAGGATGCCGTTGGAAACCTCGTTGAAGACCCCGATGCTCGCCGTATCTTTGGTACAGCCGACGGCACACCCAACGATTACAGCAAATACGGTCGAGTTTATCCCGGTCAGACGGTATTCAAGGACCCAACCGTCACCAACACGGGTGACAATCCCGAATGGGTTGCCGTAAAGGTGACACTAACCGACGGTGCAGGCAACCTTAACGACCTTATCGGATATCCTGGATACGAGGAAGTCGATATCGAGCTTCTGCTTTCGGGCGGTTTGCTTGATGAAAAGGTACATTTCCATACGTGGAACGGTATTCACGACGTTGGCTTGAACGATAATTACGCAATGATTCAAAAAGCCAGCGTTGCTGAGGGAAGGTATGAATTCTACTTCCTTATGCTGAAGCCTTTATTGTCAGGTGAATCGGTTACGGTTTTTGACCACGTCAATTTCGCAAGCGAATGGACCAACGCAGAAATGCAACAGCTCTCAGACCTTACAATTAAGGTTGAGGCTTTCGGCGTTCAGACGCTTGACCTCGAAACCTGCTTCGACGCAATGACCAAAGCTTTCCCGACACATTTTGATTTTGATAGACCTTAATTAACATTTTTCATTAAATTCCGACAAATTTAACAGAAAGGAGGACACCGCTATGAGAACACGCTTGTTTAACCGCAAGACCAACACCGTTGTTGCTTTGATTTTGGCAGTAACGATGCTTTTGGGCACAATGTTTATCAATATGACGGTGCCCGTCCTTTCTGCTGATGTCGGGGACGTACCTTACGTCACACTTGAGGGCGAAAAGGTACAAAACGTCACCTTGGAGGACGATGCCAAGTTCCGACTTGAGGCTGTATCCGAAACCGAGGCCTTATCTTATCAGTGGCAGATTAAAGACCCTGCCGAAACCGACCGATGGGTAAACATTTCGGGCGGATTTTCAAAATATCTTTGGGTAACACACTCACTTGTCGGCAGTATGCTCGAATTTGACGGCACTGCCAAACTCCGTTGCCATGTTGGTACCGACTCGGGCGAGACCTTTACCGACCCCGTTGAGGTTTGTGTTTCCTTGAAGGTAACCTCCTCTATATTCAATGCCAAGCCTTCACAGAGAGTTAAAGCAGCAAAAACAGACGACACTCAAGGCACGCATAAAACCTATTCCATTATCATCAACTATCTTTTCGACGACAACTCCATAGCCTTCGAGCCTTACGGTGCAACGGTTGCCGAAGGAAGTAACTTTATAACCGACCCCGAATATCCAATCGTAAGCCCTAAGGTTGTTGGTTACTCTCCGTTCCGCCGAGTAGGAGAGAGCTATGTTGATGCATCATTTATTGAATTCGAACTTTACGACATTCGTGAAGACGTTATTATCAACGTTATTTACGAGCCTGCTTTGGTTGATTACTCGATACATCATTATCAGCAGAATATTCTCGACGATGAATATTTTCTAGATACAAATATGATTGAGAAAACGCAGGCACTCACCGGCACTATGGTCGGTGACGACCTTGCAAAAACCGAAACCGAGCTTCCCGGCTTTAAGGCACTGGCATACGAAAAGCTTACGGTTGCCGCCGACGGAAGTACAATCATAGAAATTCGCTATGATCGAAACTATTATCTTGTCGACTTTGATATGAACGGCGGTTACGGAACCGAACCCATTTATACACGTTACGGCGCAACGGTTGGCGCCAATAATCCCACACGTCACGGTTACGTCTTTGACGGATGGGAGCTTGTGTCTTATGGTGGTCAGACACCTACGACCGAGCAAAAATCAATGTACTCAATCGAACAGGGCAAGACCATTCTTGTTCCTACTGCAAATCTTCGTTATAAAGCACGTTGGATAACTCAGGATACCACCTATACAATGGTTTTCTGGCGCGAGAATGCCGACAATAACGAGTATAGCTATTGGGGCTATCTTGACGGAATTGTCGCAAAATCAGGAACCTACGTCGACGGTAAGGATTACATCGGCCAAGTCGATGGAATCGACGACGAAGATTATTTCACGTTTAATCCTAATAAAACCGACAAACACGTACTTGTTGAGGGTGATAGCTCAACAGTAGTTAATGTATATTACACAAGAAATTATTATAGACTGAACTTTAAGGCACAGGGTAAATGTACCATCGAAGCCAATCACAAGCACAGTGATGCCTGCTATGATATAATCTGCGGAATCACTGCTCATACCCATTCCAACGAATGTGTTCCTGAGTTGATATGTCCTACCCCTGAGCATACCGAACATACCGATGATTGTATCGTCTGTGGCTTTGAAGAGCATATCCACGGCTCGGTCGGTTGTGACTGTATCTTGACTCAGCACAAGCATACCATTGACTGTTGGGAAAATATAGGTTCCCGTCAGAATTCAGTCAACGGTGCGCCCAAAAATCCCGACCAAGGCGAGATTTACTACCGCAGAAACAACAGAACCTATTATATCTATCTCTTTGGCACGTGGTATACTTATTCTGGTAAAAACATTTCCACGGGAGATATTGCTGACCCCGCCTGTGGATTTGAAGAACATCAACACGGAAGCGACTGTGAGTGTGAAAAGGTCGAACACGAGCATAACGACAACTGTTATAGTGACACCTTCCATACACACACAAGCGCCTGTTATGAATATTCCTGCGGTGAGGAGGAGCACACCCACGAGGGAGATTGCAAGCGCGTTATCTGCCCAACACCTGAAGGTCATACACATAACTCAACCTGCAATAGCTCTACGGGAACCAACGTTGTAAAAACCGTATACGCTAAGTACGAAGCCTCTCTCGAGGATATGAATGTATGGCCTGTAACGGATTACTACGGCAATACCTACAATTCGGGTGAGCGTTGGGAGCCCGGAAATGATTCCGAGTATTACGACGCCGTTCTCGTTTATATCGCGCAGATGCCTCCCGATGATTTCACGTTGACCATCAATAAGGGTACCTCATCTCATAAGAATTTTGAGATGTATTATTACCTGCAGGTTTTGCCGAACGAGGAATACGACGTTGAGTATAACAATAAACACTACAAAGAATATACCGTAATCCGCGCAAAATACAACTATCTGACCAAAGCGGAGGACTTCTTTGATATTCACGGCTATGTGCAGTCGGCATCAAATCCCGGATTCAGCAATAACCAAATACAGCCTACCACAAGCTCCGGAACCAACATAGTTAAATTCTATTATGACCGAGAGGTCGACCATTACCTTGAGTTCAATAACAACGGTAACGTTATAAGTGACAAAACCGTCCACGGTATCATGTACGATGCTTCGCTTGAAAGCTATAATTTCAAGCCGGACTACCCCGACAATCTTGAGCCTAACGCTTATACCTTCGGCGGTTGGTACATTTCTCCTGGTTGTTTTGAAGGCACCGAGGTCAAATGGTCCGAACTTAAAATGCCTGAAGGCGACCTTATGCTGTACGCTAAGTGGGTACCTATTACCCACACCGTCCGTGTTTTCAAGACTGCCGACCTTAAAGAACAAATAGGCACTGACCAGACGGTTGACCACAAGGCATTTGCCACTGCACCCTCGGGTGATATAACCAACGGTAACTACGTTTTCCAGGGTTGGTTCTATATGGACGAGGTCAACGGCGTAATGGTTGAAAAAGCCTTCGTCTTCAATGGTATCCCCGTCATCGAGGATATGGACATCTACGCCAAGTGGAGCTCGCATGTTCCAATCACATATACTATTTATTATAAGCTTGACGGCACCGACATTAATGTTGCCGAGCCTACCATCGGCAATGCTATGGCAGGTCATAACAAGACCTTTGATGCCAAGGCAGGCGACCAGCTTTATGCCAAATATCGTACAGGCTTCTATCCCATAACCAACAGCCACACCATTACAATGAGTGTTGACGGTGATCACGAATTTACGTTCTATTATATATTTGCCGAGTCTATGCCATATAGAGTCCAGTATATAGATGAAGCAACGGGCAAGCCTCTTTGTGAGGATAAGGTTGTTGAGGATAACACCTTCTCGGTTGTAACCGAAACCTTTATCCGTTTTGACAAAATGATGCCCGACGCCTACCAGAAGCGACTTGTTCTCTCGGCTGACAGCGAGGACAACGTAATCACCTTCTATTACAATTCTGATGAGGAGCACGCATACTACCGCGTTGTTCACTACATTCAGAATATTCACGGTGATACCGACCGTGACACCTACCGTGAGTACCGTTTAGAGGAAGCTGTCGGTACAATCGGTCAGCAATACACCGTAAGCTCTTTGACTCTGACAGGCTTTAAGTATAAGCCTGAAAAAACCGTTATAAACGGTACGGATACTCCGTTAACCGGAACAACCGTCACTACCACGTTGAGCGGTAACGGTGCGTTGATAGAGCTTTATTATGACCGAGAGCCCTATAATTACGTTGTAAAATATCATGACGGTCTTACCGGAAAGGTGCTCCAGGATGACAAAATAGGCTCGGGTGTGTTCGGCGAACAAATTGTTGAATATGCTCCGAACCTTGAGTCAAAGGGTTATCAGCTTGTTGGTGGCGCCACAGCCAAAACCATCACAATTTCCGCCAATGAGGACCTTAATATCATCGAGTTCTTTTATCAGGAAATGACGGTTGCTTTGAAGTATCAGATTGTAGGACCCACCGGTTGCGGTATTTTGACACAGTATTCCGAAAACGTTACGTCCTTCAGTGGCCGTCCTAACGGCTCCGAGCCGATAATCAACAAAGGCTTTATCTTTAAGGGCTGGTACAAGGATATCGATTGCACCATCCCCGTAGACGCACAATGGATTGACCAAAATAATCATATAAGACCTGTAAAGCAGGGAGATATCTGGACTACGGCAACCTATTATGCCAAATTTATAGCCCTGGAAACCGACCTGACCATTACCACCAAATCAACCTCTTCGGTTGATGCAAATCAGGTGTTCATCTTTAATATTAAAGGTAAAGCAGGCACCGATACCGAAAAGATTAATATTACCGTTACGGTTGTCGGAAACGACTCGGTCACTATAACCAAGCTCCCCACGGGTGATTATACCGTAACCGAGCTGACCGATTGGTCGTGGAGATATGAAAACTTGACCGCTATTAGAGAGGTCATGCTTGATTATAACGAAAACGGTAATCAAATGGTATTTGACAATAGCCGTGAAAATGGCAAATGGCTTGACGGTAACGACGTAAAGAACAACAAATTTTAATTAAAAGGAGGCAATGATAATGGCTTTCGATTTCAAAAAAGTTAATATAAAAACGACCGTTATCATTGCCGTCTGTGTTGTGTTTGCGGTCTGTACGGTCGGCGGTGTGTGGGCTTATCTCACTTCAAAGACCAACTCCGTTTCCAACACCTTTGACCCCGCCAAAGTGACCTGTTCCATTGAGGAAACCTTCAAGGACGGCACCAAGAGTAACGTTGCGGTGCGTAACACAGGTGACGTTGACGCCTATATCCGAGCAATGGTTGTTGCAACCTTCCAATCAAACGACGGCAAGGTTTTGGCAACTGCTCCCGTTGAGGGAGTTGACTACACCGTCAGTTGGTCAAACGTCGGCTGGAATAAAGGCTCGGACGGATTTTGGTATCATTTGTCGCCCGTTGCTCCCGACAAGCTTACGTCGAACCTTATCGATACCGCAACGGTTATGTCGGCACCCAACGGTTACAGCCTTAATATTCAGATAATTGCCACGGCGATTCAGTCCAACCCCGAAAACGCGGTTATCGAAGCATGGGGAATAACACCCACCAACGGAAAGATATATCCCAACTGAACTCAAAAAAATAAACCCTTCGGCACTTCGTCGGAGGGTTTATTTTTGCACAGTATTATTCTTTTATGGGAGTTTTATGCTAATTTCTCATAAATTTGTATTGTCTTGACTGCAACAGCCGACCCGTGTATAATATATGATAGATATACAAAACTTCAAAACGAGGTAAGAATATGTTTTTTGACCTTGACACCCCTATTAAGGCAACGGGTTTCGGAAGAATAGAGCAGTCGAACGGTTTTTGGCACAAAATTTGGGCAAGACGTGAGTTTTTGCTGTTTCATCTTGCCTTAGGCAATCTTGTGATGTCGGTGGGTAACAAATGAACTATTCTGAATGGTTAAAAAACAATACCGAAGGTCTTTCGGGCAAGCTGATTGCCGTAACGGGCACAACGGGTGGTCTTGGTCGTGAGCTTTGCGCTTTTCTTTGCGAGCTTAGTGCCGACCTTGTTCTGCTTGACCGCAATGCCCAACGCTCCGAAGCCTTAAAAAACGAACTGTTGACCCGTTTCCCCTACCGCAAAATTTCGAGAATCACGGTCGACCTTGAGGATGTGACCTCGGTCATATCGGCAACCGAGCAGTTAAAAGCCCTGCCGTTGGACATATTTATCCACAACGCAGGCGCTTACAGTATCCCAAGGCACAAATGTGACACGGGGTTTGACAACGTTTTTCAGATAAACTTTGTTTCGCCGATGTATATGATACGAGAGCTGTTGCCAACCTTGAGGCAACAAAATGGCAAGGTCGTGGCCGTCGGCAGTATTGCCCATAACTACTCCAAAACCGACCGAAACGACGTTGATTTCTCGACGCGGACGGCACCATCCAAGATTTACGGCAACGCTAAACGATACCTTATGTTTTCGTTGTACGAGCTTTTTAAAAATGAGGATACGGTAAAGCTGTCGGTTGTGCATCCGGGAATTACATTTACCAATATCACGGCACATTATCCAAAGCTGATTTTTGCCGTTATCAAGCACCCGATGAAGGTTATTTTTATGAAGCCGAAAAAGGCAGCACTTTGCACCATTAAGGGGGTTTTTGAGGAAACCCGATACCACCAATGGATAGGACCGAGGCTTTTCAATATATGGGGTCTGCCGTCCTTAAAAAGGCTTAAAACCTGCTCGAAGGATGAAAGCCTTTACATTGGCCAAACCGCCGATGAGATATATCTGAAAATCAAGGATAAATAAAAAATACAACAAAAAATGAAATTATGTTATACCGTAGGGGCGAACCTCCGTGTTCGCCCCTACGGTATCTCGCAAAAACAGAATCCAATAAATTTTGCTTGATAATAACGCTTATTGATTTTTTAAAAAATTGTAGTATAATAAAAGTAATATCGGGTATTTCCGATTTTTTAACTCTACTTTTTGAGGGGTACTTATGAAGATTATTTTAGTGGGTTGCGGCAACATTGGTGCAACCATTGTAGCAAGTCTTGTATCCGAGGGTCACGACATTGTGGCCATTGACAACGATGCCGCATTTTTGAACGAAATAACCAACGTTTACGACGTTATGGGTCTTTGCGGAAACGGTGCTGATTCCGATGTTTTGGACGAGGCAGGTGCCGCCGATGCCGACCTTTTCGTAAGCGTCACGGGTTCGGACGAGCTTAATATGCTGGCCTGCTTTTTGGCTCGTAAAATGGGTGCAAAGCACACCATTGCCCGTGTGAGAAACCCTGAATACAACGACAAGAGCTTAAGCTTTATGAAGGACAGCCTTATGCTCTCAATGAGCATAAACCCCGAGCTTTTGGCAGCACGTGAGCTTTATAAAATCCTTAAATTCCCGTCGGCCGTCAAAATCGAAAACTTCTCAAGAGGTAATCTTGAGATGATTGAGTTCAGACTCAAGCCCGATTCTGCACTTGACGGTGTAAGCCTTATGGAAATGAGGCAAAAGCACAAGGCAAAGGTGCTTGTCTGCTACGTCCGACGCGAAGACAAGGTGTTTATCCCTGACGGTAACTTCCGTCTTAAAAGCGGTGATTGGATTGGCATTACCGCAACGCCCTCTGACCTGCAAAAGCTGTTCAAAAGCCTTGGCGCTTATCAGAAGCAGGCTAAAAATGTTATGCTTTTGGGTGGTAGCAAAACGGCACACTACCTTGCCGATATGTTGCTCGAATCAGGTGGCTCGGTCAAAATCATCGAACGCGACCGCGAGATTTGTGAACACCTGAGCGAGGCATTGCCCAAAGCAGTTATCTTAAACGGTGACGGTGCACAGCAGGAGTTGTTGCTTGAAGAGGGTATCGGCTCGCTTGATGCCTTTGTATCGCTCACCAATATGGACGAGGCCAACATCCTTTTGTCGATTTTTGCTTCTAATCAAAACGTTCCAAAGGTTATTGCCAAGGTCAATCGTGACGAGCTTGTTGGAATGGCTGAAAATCTTGGTCTTGATACCGTTGTTTCACCTAAGAGAATCATCTCCAACGTTCTTGTCAGCTATGCACGTGCACTTGAAAATTCTATGGGCAGTAACGTTGAAACGCTTTACAAAATTGCCGACGGAAAGGCCGAAGCTTTGGAGTTTAACGTAAAGCCCGATTCTAAGGTCGTTGGTATTCCTTTGAAGGAGTTGTCCTGCAAAAAGGGTATACTTATTGCAGGTATTATCCGAAAGAATAAAACGGTTATCCCCACCGGTAACGATATGATTGTGGCCGGTGACAGTGTTGTTATAATCTCCTCCGAGTATGGCTTGGGCGACCTTGACGACATTCTGAAATAAGGTGACGGTATGAACAAAAGGTTTGTATTTTATATGCTCGGCCGTCTGCTTATGACCGAAGGCGGTTTATTGCTTTTGCCGTTTGTAACAGGGCTGATTTACAAAGAGGATTCGGCTTGGTGGACGTTGCTTACCGCAGTAATCACCTTTACTGCCGGATTTGTGCTTAATCTTATCTTTAAAAAAAGCGATAAAACGCTTTTTGCACGAGAGGGCTTTGCCATTGTTGCACTTTCCTGGCTTACTATGTCGGCCTTTGGCGCTTTGCCGTTTTTCTTAAGCGGAGAAATTTCCTCTTACACCGATGCATTTTTTGAAACGGTCAGTGGACTTACCACCACAGGTGCATCGGTCGTGTCCAACGTTGCGGCAATGAGCAAGGGTCTTTTGCTGTGGCGAAGCTTTACCCATTGGATTGGCGGTATGGGAATACTCGTCTTTGTTATGGCTATATTGCCGACAGAATCGGGACGAAACGTTCATATTATGCGTGCTGAAGTACCCGGTCCTATCGTTGGCAAGGTTTTGCCGAGAATCAAGGACACCGCTAAAATTTTATACCTCGTATACATCGCTTTGACCGTTGCTTTGGCTTTGCTGCTTTGGTGTGGTGATATGAGTCTGTTCGACAGTCTGATCCACGCTTTCGGTACTGCAGGTACGGGTGGTTTCGGTATCAGAGCCGACAGTATTGCAAGCTACAGTGCATACAGTCAGTGGGTCATTACGGTGTTTATGCTTCTGTTTGCCATAAACTTCAACCTCTACTACCTTATCCTTATTAAAAGGGTCAAGGCAGCACTTTCGTCAAGAGAATTGTGGTGCTTTATCGGTATCGTTTGCGTTGCCGTCGGTGCTATCGCAATAAACCTTACCACGACGCTTAGTGCAGTTTACAACAACCTTTCGGACACAATCCGTCATTCGGCATTTCAGGTTGCATCGATTATTTCGACCACGGGCTTTACCACGGTTACCACCAACGATTGGCCCGGTCTTTCCAAGATGATACTGATTGTGCTTATGTTTGTCGGCGGATGTGCTGGCTCGACGGCGGGCGGTTTGAAGCTTTCCCGTGTGATGATGTTGTTCAAAATCGGCAAAAAGGAAACACGACAGCTTATCCATCCCCGTTCGGTCAACGCGGTTCGTTTTGAGGGCAAAACGCTTGATTCCGCAACGCTCCATTCGGTCAGCACGTATATCGTGGTTTACGTTATTATTTTCGTACTGACGATGTTAATTTTGTCGTTTGAGCCGTTTGGCTTTGAAACGATTTTTACTGCAACGTCGACCTGTATAAATAACGTCGGAATTTATTTCGGACCCGAAAGCTCGCAGGGCATTGCTCCATTTTCTGATTTTTCAACCTGGATTTTGTCCTTTGTAATGCTCATCGGACGACTTGAAATATTCCCGATGCTTTTGGCCTTCTCCCCCTCGACCTGGGCTAAAAAGTAATGTAGCAGAGCAATATGTCCTATATATAAAAGTAATCCACCCATTACACAACCGTGTAGTGGGTGGAATTTTTGCTACTGTTAAACCGTTCGGTTTTGTTGAACTATTCGGTTCTCAAAGCCACGACGGGGTCCTTCTTGGCGGCAATTCTTGACGGAATCAAACCTGCGATGAGGGTCAAAGCCATACTGATGCCGACAAGTATTGCGGCACCGCCCCAAGGCAGTGAGGATAGACCTCTTATATCGGTAAACGATTGGATTACAAGGCTTATCGGGATGTTCAGCAGTACCGTGATTATGATACCCAAAGCACCCGAAACAAAGCCAATAATTAGCGTTTCGGCATTAAAGACTCGGGATACATCCTTTTTGGATGCACCTATTGAACGCAAAATACCGATTTCCTTGGTACGCTCAAGCACCGAGATATAGGTGATAATACCAATCATAATAGACGAAACCACCAACGAAATCGAAACAAAGGCGATAAGCACGTAGGAAATAATATTGATTATAGTGCTGACCGACGACATAAGCAACGCAACGTAATCGGTATAGGTTATCTGCTCCTCTTCGGGCTTACCTGCGTTATAGCCTGCGATAAGGTCGGCAATTACGTCCTTATTTTCGAACGACGACGCGTAAATATTGACGGTTGAGGGGTCATCCTTGTCAGAGAAGCCGATATTTTTGAGGTTCTGCTTTAAGGTTGAGTTGGAATAACGAAGCTCGGTGGTAAGGTCGAAAAGACCACTGAGCTTTACCTCGTCGGCCGTTGCAACCATCCCGTCAAGAGCCATAACCATCTGCTCGGGCGACATCAAACTCAACTGCTGTCCTGCAGCAGCGGCATACTGCTGACGGACAACGGCTGTTACAGTGTTCAAAACCAAATCGTAAAGCTGTTCGTCTGACATACCGCTAAGCATTTCCTTTACACCGTCCTCGGTCATATCGGACTGACTTTGTGTATAAAGGGTGACAAGCAGGGTTTCCTGCGAGGCACGGTCGGGGTATTTTGCCATCTCATCGCCGACAAGCTTATTCAAGGTTGCGGCATCGGGAGTTACGGTGATATGCGAGTAAACCTCAACCTTTTTGGCGGTGCCAAGAGCACCTACCCAAGCCTTAAAATCGGCAGCCTTGTCGGCATCGGTTTCGGGTAAAGTGGTCATAAACGGAAGCCCTGTCATAATATCAACGGTGGGATTCTCCTGCTGATATTTTACCATTTCGGACTCGGAAATTTCTTTCAGATACCAATCGGTAAGCTCGGAGGTATAAGCTACTGCGGTGTTCTGCAATGCAGTAGAAACTGCTTCGGGCTTGGGTCTGATAATACCGACAACCTCAAGCTCGTCGGCCGATGCCAGCAACAGCTTCATATAGGCATCGTCCTTGCTCATATCAATCCATTTGTCAAACTTGCCGTCACCGTCAAGGTCGATTCCCTTATATTTATCGGTGGGAAGAATCAGCTTATATTTAAGACCGATAAGACTTTCGTAGTTCCATGTGTCGGTTATCTCAACGCTCTCCTCTGATTTGTTGCCTGACATTATATCGCGTAACAATGTGCCCAACTCTTGACGGTCGAGCAAGCCCATTGCATAAAGGAAGGATTCCTGAATCTCGTTATGCTCATTTACAACGATAACAACCTGATTTTTGTTGACCGGCCAATGCATAGTCTTGTCGTCAACCAACTCGTACTGCTCGTAAATAAGGTCGTTAATCGGCTGACCGTCCTTGCCCTTTATCATTTCGCTGAAAACCTTAATCGGAGTGGTTGAGGACACCAAAGACACCATACCCTCCATACCGGTTTCCTGACCCTGACCTACCACCTCGGTAAAAAGCGCCTCGTAATCGTTGGCCGAAAGGATGCCCTTGGAGGTGTCGCTGACGTATACGTTAAGGTTGGTTGCATAGCCGTACTGAATAGCGCTTGCATACTGCTCGATACCGCTTTTACCGCTGTCAACCCAAACCTTAAAGCCCTTTAAATCATTCTGCTTGGCCTCAGAGTTGAACATTGCGTTCATCATATCGTACATATCGGTGTTGGGGTAGACCTTGTTGGGATCGCGATTCTGACGGTCGACCTCGTTATCGGCCATGGATTGGAACAGTGCCGACATATCCATTTCTTCGGCGTTTATGGTGATAGGATAGGACGACAACGTATCCTCCTGAACCTTGTCGATATAGGCCTGAAAGCCCGTAGACAACGACAGAATAAGAGCGATACCGATGATACCGATACTTCCTGCAAACGAGGTCATAAAGGTACGTCCCTTTTTGGTCATAAGGTTATTAAGGCTCAATGACAATGCCGTAAAAAACGACATTGAGGTGCCTTTTTCTTTTTTATTTTTCTTTTTCTTGGGCGTTTCGACAATCTCCGACTCCTCTGTTTCGACAGCTTCGGCTGTTTCGGTTGTCGAATCGTAGGGGTTTGTGTCGCCTATAACCTTGCCGTCAAGCAGGCGGATAATACGGGTTGAATACTGCTCGGCAAGGTCGGGGTTATGTGTTACCATAACGACAAGGCGGTCGTTGGCAACCTCCTTCAAAAGGTCCATAATCTGTACCGAGGTTTCCGAATCCAAAGCACCCGTAGGCTCGTCGGCAAGCAGGATTTCGGGGTCGTTGATAAGCGCACGTGCAATAGCAACACGCTGCATCTGACCACCCGACATCTGATTGGGCTTTTTGTTTATCTGGTCGCGAAGGCCAACCTTTTCCAAAGCGGCAATGGCTCTTTTCCTGCGTTCCGACTTTGAAACACCCGACAGAGTTAATGCCAGCTCAACGTTGGACAAAACCGACTGATGCGGAATGAGGTTATAGGTCTGGAAAACGAAGCCTATCGAATGGTTACGGTAGGTATCCCAATCGTGGTCCTTGTATTCCTTGGTGGAACGTCCGTTGATAATGAGGTCGCCATCGGTATAACGGTCAAGGCCGCCGATGATATTGAGCAACGTTGTCTTACCGCAGCCCGATTGACCGAGGATAGACACAAACTCATTTCTGCGAAACTCAATGTCGATTCCTCTTAACGCTTTGACCGACTCGTTATCGCCGACGTCATAGGTTTTTACTATATTGGAAAGCTTTAACATACTGTACTCCTTTTACATTAGTTAAACACTTAATTAGTTTGAGTATTATACCATGCAAATATTAAGAAATTGTTAATATTTTACAATTTGTAACAAAATCACCACAAAATCACAAAACCCAATGCACCTGTAACACCTCCGTACGTGTAGGTGTATATCCTTTGCTTTTGTGAAAGCTCAGCGTTGGCCGCCGAAACACACCGTCCAAGATTGAAAAATTCTGCTGCATCGGTTTCTCCAAACACGAAACCGACGTTTTTCGACACGGAAAATTCTACGCTTTTACGTTTGTCGCGTACCGCCTCACAGATAAGGCTGACCACCGTTGATTCAACCTGCTCCATCGAGCCAATATACGTGCCGTTTACTATATGGTAATTCAGGGTTTCGTATGTCGAAATAGGTAGAAAAATGTTGAAATCCCCCTGCTCAAGTTGGCTGTCGTCAATATTACCGACCGTCGGTGCTATGGTACGGGAATTCAGCATATATTCTGTGGTAACATTGAAGAAAAAGTGGTTTGGCATATCGGTGGTGTCGTTATGGGTCGCATCGAGATGGTACCAATGACCGTCAACCTTAACGATATTCCACATATGAGGCTCATCGATTTTACCTATGACAACCGAGCATTCAAGCCCAACAGCCGACAACAGCACCTGCATAGCTTTTGCATAGCCCTCGCAGACTGCCTTACCGTTCAAAAACGCACCGTCAATATTCCAGGCATAATTGCAGCTATCGGGCGATTGTAATGCCTTACTGTCGTAAACGACCGTATCAACAAGTCGGTCGTGAAGACAAAGCTCTTTATCGTACTCCGACATACCTTTGTCAATACCGCCGAGCAGTTGTACGATTTTCGCCCTTATTTCACCCTCGCATTTAATGCGTTCCGCCTTGGTGCAAAGCCAATCGGACTCTTTTTCGGCAAATGATACCTCGATAGAGTTCCCTACCGTTCGGATATAGTAGGTCAAGGGCATCCAGAAATATTCGGGTCGGTCGTATCTCAATGCGTAGTAAGCAAGGTCAAAGTCACGTTCGGTGCAAATGCCTAACGGGATATACCCCGTCTGCATACTGTAAACCGCATTATCAAGCTGTATGTAGATGCTTTTCTGACGGTCGTTGAGCAGTTGATAGTTAGCCCTGTCGAACGGTTTTGGCACATCAAAACCGCTGTTTTCGGGGTAGATATCAAGCTTTACGACCGAGTCGGATTGGGTGAGATTCAGTTCGCTGACCGTTGAAGTTGTTTTGAATCGGTCAAAAATATTACTGCAACCGCCAAGCAGAAAAGCAAAGCAAAGAACTATAGCAACAAGTCTTTTCAACGGCAAGCTCCTTTCATCTTGATTTCAGAATTTCATACATCTCGGGGAAGGTTATATTGTGGTTTGTATTGTCGGCAAGGAACAAAAACATTGACAAAGCATTGTTCTTAAATACCTTTTTAATTAGTTGCTCACAAAAGTCGCAAAATGAGTTTTCGTCCAGTCTTTCGAGGCATTGAGCACCCGTAAGCAAAACTTCTCCTTTTCCGATTTCATTATACACCAATCCGCCGCATCTGTCAGTAGTTTCTATGAAAATTTTTTGGTCAAAAATTATATATTTTTGCGACTTTATGTCGATATTTGCCGATTTCATAAGCTCGGCATCTGACAAACCGTATGCATCCTTTGAAATCGGTATTTTTTTAGCCTCGGTATAGCCTTTAAGATTGAACTCTACGCTTGCGGCATACACTTTTTCTTCGGTTTTGAGTATCACCGCAACGTTAAACAGCTTTAATCCGTTTTCAGGTGAGTCAACCGTGTTGATTTTTGAGGTCGATTCGGTTGCGGACGAGTTGGAGCGGGAATGCAACGACAACGTTATACTGACCGCCGCAACCGACAAAAACAACGCAACCGCCAACCCCAAGGACAACACAAACATCAATAATTTTTTCAAAGCACATCTCTCCCCCTTTTGAGTATATCTTGGGACAGTGACAGGCTTTTTATTCACCCGAGTTGCTTTTATATGGTTCTTGTGATAAAATATGTTTAAGGTAGGTGAAAGTATGAAGAAGGTTTATATAGACCGTGTTTTGTCGGCCTTGATTTTGGTGGCTTGGATGGTGATGATTTTTGGGTTTTCAAGTCAGAACGCTACCGAATCGGTTTCGGTCAGTACGGGTGTTACCGCAAAAATTGCAAGACTTTTGACACCTGGGTTTGACGATATGTCACCTCTGGCACAGGCTGAGGTTATCGAAGCTTTTCACCATTTTGTGCGAAAAACGGCACATTTTGTCGAATATGCCGTGTTAGGTATGCTTGCCGTAAATGCTTTGAGGACCTACCGAATGAACAAGACTTGGCGTTTTCTGTCACCCGTTGCGATATGTCTGGCTTATGCTGTGACCGACGAGGTGCATCAGTACTTTGTACCCAAACGTTCTGCACAGATTTCGGACGTTTTGCTCGACACCTTGGGTGGTACGGTCGGTGTTATAGCAATGCTTTTATTCGTATGGTTGGTGAAAAGATTCAAACGCAAATGGGAGGCAAGGCGAAATGATAAGAAAAATTCAGCCAAGTGATAAGGAGATATATTTTCAGTTGGCGAATGAGTTTTACTCGTCGGATGCCGTGCTTTCTCCCGTTCCAAAAAGTCATTTTGAAAACACCTTTCGGGAATTGATGCGTTCCGACGTTTATGCCGAAGGTTTTTTGCTCATATCGGATGGTGAGGTTGCAGGATATGCCCTGCTTGCCAAGTCCTTTTCGCAGGAGGCAGGTGGGCTTACCGTGTGGATTGAGGAGCTTTACGTCCGCGAGCAGTTCAGGTCGCACGGTTTGGGCAGTGAGTTTTTTGAGTTTTTGGAAGAAAAGCTACCTGCTAAGCGTTACCGCCTTGAAATCGAGCCCGAAAACGAACGTGCCATCACCCTATACCAACGCCAAGGTTTCAAGTGGTTAGAGTATAATCAGATGGTGAAGGATAAATAAGTATTATTGAAAGAACTCGATTTTCAATTTTTGTAGGGGTGAGCATTGCTTGTCCGAGAAGATTTCTAAAAGCAAACGAGCTAACACAGTTCGCCCCTACTGTAACCCAATTTACAAAAGAAGTTCTTATTCGACATTCTTTTCGGTTGCAATCCTGTAAACTTTGTGTTAATATATTCTTGCAACGCAGAATTTAATATTTATTCCCGAGGTATACGTTTTGGTAAAAATGTATGCTTTGTTCAATTATCCTCGGGATATAATTCTGCGTTGCAACGGAAGTCAAAGCATCGTTTTTCGGTGCGTGGCTTCGGCTACGCACTTTTTTATTTTACGGCGATCGAGTAGCATAAAACGGTGTGAATATTTAATTTTAGGAGAAACAAAAATGAATATTCTTTACAAATCCGTTTGTCAAATTGACACAGTCGGTCGCTTAGTATTGCCCAAACCTCTAAGAAAATTGTTAAACATTGTCGGAAAAGATGAATTGACAGTAACCGTCACCGAGGACGGCATATTGTTGAGTAAAAAAATGCCCTCGGGCGATTTGTGAATCGCCCCTACAACCTCAATGTCAACAAAAAGAGTAAAACCGACCTCACAAACGTGAGGTCGGTTTTGTATTTATAATTCTTTTTTAACTTTCAAGAGCCTTTATAAGGTTGCCGAGACCACGCTCGAAATCGACTCCATAACGGTGGTCAGTACCACCCTTAGCCGTTCTTTCGATACTATCGACCGTAAAATCGACGGCTATCTCGGTTGCTTTTTGCAGCGTCTTACCCCGAAGCAATGCCGCCGTCAAAGCACTTGCGAAAACGTCACCCGTGCCGTGGAACATACCTTCAACGCGATTGCGGAAATAGTAGTTTACAATATCGGTTTTTGCATCATAGCTTGCGGCACCGATGGTGTTTTCCTCAAAGCACACACCCGTCAGCACAACCTTTCGTGGTCCAAGCTTTGAAAGTTCACGAACGGTGGACTCTATGCATTCTTTTGTGTACGGACCGTGGAAATACTCCCTATCCAATAAAAATGCCGCCTCGGTCATATTAGGCACGATAATATCGGCCTTTTTGCACAAACGCTTCATCGACTTGGCAAACTGCATATCGAGTAGTGCGTACATTTTGCCATTATCAGCCATTGCAGGGTCGACAATCGCGATATTTTTATCGGTTTTAAAGGTTTCGATAAATTTCGACACAATATCTATCTGTCGTTCAGAGCCTAAATATCCGCTATACACGGCATCAAAGGTGAGGTTTAAGCTTTCCCAATGGTTTGCAATTTTAGGCATCTCATCGGTCAAATCGAGGTGGGTATAGCCCTGCAACCCCCCTGTATGGGTTGACAAAATTGCCGTCGGTATAACCGAAACCTCTATTCCTGCCGCAGATATGACGGGAAGAGCCACAGTAAGTGCACACTTACCGAAGCCCGAAACATCGTGTATTGCGGCTATTCTTTTCTGTCTTTCCATAAGGCCTACCGACTTTCAAAATTTTAAAATAGTATAGTCTTTTTAGGGTCAAATGTCAATCACTTTATTTTAAGGTGACAACGGTGACTCCGTCCTCACCCTCACCGTAAACTCCAAAACGGAAATCCTTAACGCTTGGGTTGGAGCGAAGATAGGCGTGAACTGCCTTTTTGAGCGCACCGGTGCCCTTGCCGTGGATTATCCAGACGTTACCGAAGCCTGCCATAACCGAGTTGTCGATAAATCGGTCAAGCTCCAACGCTGCTTCGTCACCCGTAAGTCCTCTGATGTCGATTTCCGACTGTGCAGTACGGATATTGGTATCGATTCCCGTGGGTCTTTTCACGGTACGCGTCTTGGCAATGGTGCCTTTCGACTTATCGACGGGTGCAAGGCTTGAAACCTTGACCTTAGTCTTGACGATACCCGCCAAAATCAGCACCTCGTCACCCTTTTGGTCCTCCATAACTGTGGCTTCCTTGCGGATGTCGATGAGCATTACCTTATCGCCCTTTTTAAGCGGTGCCGTAAAGCCTCCGCCACGTGTTTCATTTTTCTCAATCGGGTCGGCGGCATCCTGCAGCTTGCGAATTCCACCCTTAACCTCGGCACGTGCCTTGCGGATTCTTTCCTCAACCGAATCGTTACTCTTTTTGAGTGCCTCAAGCTCTGAAAGCATCTTTTCGGCCTCGGCTCTTGCTCTATCAACAAGTGCTTGAGCCTGCTCGCGAGCCTTTTGCATTGCCTTTTCGCGGTTCACTGCCAATTCGTCAGCCTGCGCCTTACGAGTTGCCTTCAATGCCTCCATTTCGCCCTTTATCCTTTGAGCCTCGGCACGGTCGCGTTCAGCCTCTCGTGTGGCCGTTTCAAGTGCCGCAACAACGCGTTCAAACCTTGCATCCTCGTCCTTGACAAGTCCTCTGGCAAGATGCACAGTATCAAGGTCGAGTCCAAGACGCTCGGAAATTGCAAAAGCGTTGGACCTTCCGGGGAGTCCCACGTGCAAGCGGTATGTAGGCTTCAAGGACTGCACGTCAAACTCACAGCTTGCATTACAAACACCCTCGGTTTCAAGGGCATACGATTTAAGCTCGGCATAGTGGGTCGTGGCGGCAATCTTGGCACCCTTGCGGTGAAGTTGCATCAAAATTGCCTGCGCCAAAGCAGCACCCTCAACAGGGTCGGTGCCTGCGCCAAGTTCGTCTATCAGCACCAACGAATGCTCGTCGGCTACATTCATAATGTCGATTATCCTCTTCATATGCGAAGAAAAGGTCGACAAAGATTGCTCGATACTTTGCTCGTCGCCGATGTCGGCAAGTACATTGTGGAAAACCGAAATCTCACTGCCGTCGGACACAGGAAGCATCAATCCGCACATTGCCATTAAAGTAAGCAGTCCGACAGTTTTTATCGAAACGGTTTTACCGCCCGTGTTGGGACCTGTGATGATAAGTGTATCAAACTCCTGCCCTAACGGAATGGTTACGGGCACAACAGTTTTCTTGTCAAGCAACGGATGACGTGCGTTTTTGAGGTATATTCTGCCCTCGTCGTTGAGATTCGGCTTGCAGGCACGCATCTCAAAGGCCAACGACGACTTGGCAAAGATAAGGCAAAGCCTCACGGTTGCCTCATACGACTGCATTATATTAGGGGCAAAGGTTGCAACCTCGCCCGACAGTTCGGCCAGAATTCGGTCGATTTCCTCGCGTTCCTTTATCATCAGCTCGCGAATCTGATTGTTTATCTCAACAATGGCCATAGGCTCGACGAACAACGTTGCACCTGATGAGGACGTGTCGTGCAAAAGTCCGGGAACCTCCGAACGGCTGTCGGCACGGACGGGGATAACGTAACGTCCGTCGCGCTGAGTAATGATAGCATCCTGCAGATATTTTGAAACGCTTGACGAACGAATCATCTTCTCCAATCGGTCTCGGATGTTAAGCTCGGACGAATGGATTTTACGGCGGATATCCTTGAGCTTGGGCGAGGCATTATCGTCCATCTCATCCTCGGAACGAATTGAGGTGGTTATCTTGTCTTCGAAATAGCGGTTAGGCAACAAAATGTCGAAAAACGGTGCAATATGGGGAGATTCAACGTTTTCGCAATGGGCTCGCCATTCCTTAAGCGAACGGACGATGCGCAAAACCTCGGCAATATCAAGCAACTCGCGCATTGACAGAACGCCGCCGTTTTGTGCTCTGGCCACGGGGTTTGCGATGTTTTTGGCATTGCCGAATGACGGTGAGCCATAGCCCGACGACAAACGGACGGCATCATCGGTCTGTTCGAGCAACACCCGTACCTTGCCGATTTCGGTTTCGGGGCGCAACGACAAGGCCAGCTCCTTGGCATCCTCCATAGGTGCTCTTTGTGCCAGCATTTTTAAGATTTTATCAAGTTCAAGTGCTTCTGTGTGTTGAATAAAACTCATTGTTTCTCCTAAAATAGTCTGCCTTTATGTTATTCACAGCCTTGTTTCGATACTGTGGAAAAAATCAAGTGTTTTGAATTTTCGGTCGGTCTGTGCCAACAAATACCTCTCGGTCACAAAGCTTAAATACCTTGCGTTTTGGGGCGGTAACGAGAATGAAAAGATTTTGGAAAAATCTGAATATAAAATGTGGCGCATTGCCGCAAAGGTGGTTTTGTCAAGCTCGGCAAACTGCCCTTGCTGTGCTGTCAAGGGCTTACACTCGGTACAAACCATATCACCGCCCTGTAAATCAAGCCACATCGGGAATTTAAGGTCGGTACCGCAACCTCGGCAACCGACAAGATCGGGCATAAAGCCTGCAACCGCCATCATTCGAAGCTCGCAAACTGCCTTTATTGAATAAATATCCATTTTGCCCTTGGCGATAAAGTGCAAAGAATTTAAGGCAAGGCGCAAAAATTCTTCACCCTCAACCCCGAACGGCACCATCACCTGACACAACTCGCATATGTACTGTGCAAGGCTCAATTTTTCAATGTCGGTACGGATATCAAAAAAGACATCGATAGCCTCCGACTCGGTTATACGGTAGGTGTCCTTGGTTTGGGTGAGGGTCAGGTGCGAATAGCAAAGCAGAGCCGTTGCAGCAGCGTTTTTGGATTTTGGCTTTCGAGCTCCCGAAACAAAGGCGCTAATAAGTCCTTTGTCCCTCGTCAGCACCTGCACAACACGGTCGCTTTCGCCGACATTATTCTCTTTTATCACAAGACCGTCGGTCGAAAATTTCAAGGTCTGTCGACTCCTTTGCGTCTTTTTGGTAGGTGTGTCTTTGTTGGCAGTAGTTGAGATAGTCCTCTACCCTGCCCGACTTAAAAAAGGTATCCCAAGCGTTCAAAGTCTGCATTTTTAAACCTCCGCAAATGAAATTTAATACAATTTTATTTTGCGGAAAGTTTTATGTCTTAACCGTGGGGATTTTTGGATTATTTATTATCCAAACCGAACGACCTTATCAATCCGTCACGGTTGCGCCAATCCTCTTTAACCTTGACCCATAGTTTAAGGTTGCACTTGCAACCGAAAAACTCCTCGATATCGGCACGGGCAAGCGAACCGATTTTCTTGAGCATTGCACCGCCCTTGCCGATGATAATGCCCTTGTGCGAATCGCGTTCACAGTAAATCACGGCCTCGGCCTCGATAATGGGCTCACCCTGAACGGTATCGCGTTCGAAAAATCGCTCAAGACCGACGGCAATGCCGTGGGGTATCTCTTTATCAAGTAAATGAAGCATTTTTTCGCGTATCATTTCAGTAACCATAACGCTGTCGGCCTGGTCGGTAATCTCGTCGTCGGCAAAGAAATGCGGTGAATTTTTGGCGTACTTCAACTGCTCTCGCAAAAGTTCGTCAACACCGTCACCCGTCTTAGCCGAAATAGGCAAAACAGCCTCGAAGTCGTACAAAGAGGTATATGCCGAAATAACCTCCAAAAGGTCACTCTTATCCTCCAGCATATCGATTTTGTTGATGCAAAGGATAGACTTCAATCGGCGGTTTTTGAACTCGTTAATCAAAGCCAGCTCGGCCTTGGGCATATCCTCCGGATTGAGTTTGAATTTGGGTTTTGCCTCGACAACAAGGGTTACGACATCGACATCGGACAGACCTTGCGAAACCGAGTCCATCATTCGCTCGCCCAGCTTGTTTTTAGGCTTATGGAAACCCGGTGTATCGATATAAACTATCTGTGTTTCACCCTGCGTTTTAACACCCATTATTCTTGTACGGGTGGTCTGTGGCTTGTCCGATACAATGGCCACCTTCTGACCCAGAATGCAGTTCATCAAGGACGATTTTCCAACGTTGGCTCGTCCGACAATGGCTATAAAAGCCGATTTTTGTTCACTCATTATTAATTACCTTTTATGTTCCTTGCTATGAATTTTAATCACTCCAAAAACGTGACTTCTCGGGTCAAACCCATCTGCAAAAGCACGGCTTCTTCCTTTTCGCGCATGGTTTCGGCCTCGATACCGCCGTTTACGTGGTCATAGCCCAACAAATGCAACATTGAATGTACCGTCAAAAATGCCATTTCGCGCTGGAAGGTATGACCATATTCTTCGGCCTGCGCCTTGGCGTGTTCAACCGAAATAACGATATCGCCAAGCATTTTGGCACCCGTTGCAGGGTTTACGTCATAAACTCCGTCATCGCCCAAGGGGAACGACAAAACGTCGGTCGGACGGTCGATGTTCCTGAACTGCAGGTTCATTTCATGAATCTGCTTATCATCGACAAACGATACCTCAACCTCGGCCGAATCGTGAAATTCCTCCATTTTCAAAACGGCAATGCAGGCACGGCGAATCAACATTCTGATACCGGTAGGAATTTTCTCTGCCTTTTGCTTGTTCGCAATGTTTACTTTTACCTTATCTTTCTCCACTGTGTCTGCTCCTTTGCTTTTTTTCTTCATACTTTTCGTATGCTTTGATTATTTCCTGCACAAGTCGGTGACGGACAACGTCACGGTCGGAAAACTTTGATATTGCAATGTCCTCAACGCCCTCCAAAATGTGCAAAACTTCTTTCAAACCCGATTTTTTACCGTCAGGCAGGTCAATCTGTGTGATGTCACCCGTGACTACCGCCTTTGAGTTAAAGCCAAGTCGGGTCAAAAACATCTTCATCTGCTCACCCGTGGTGTTCTGTGCTTCGTCGAGGATGATAAAGCTGTCGTCCAATGTTCTTCCTCGCATATAGGCCAAGGGTGCAACCTCGATATCGCCCCGTTCCTGACATTTTTGGAAGTTTTCCGCACCAAGCATATCAAAAAGTGCATCATAGAGAGGTCGCAGATAGGGGTCGACCTTTTGTTGCAAATCACCCGGCAAGAAGCCCAATTTCTCACCTGCTTCAACGGCAGGTCGGGTTAAAATTATTCGGTTGACGGTCTTGGCTCTGAAGGCTGCTACCGCCATAGCCACCGCCAAGTAGGTTTTACCTGTTCCCGCAGGACCGACGCCGATGGTCACGGTATTGTCGCGAATAGCCTCAACGTATCGCTTCTGACCGATGGTTTTGGGCTTTATGGGCTTGCCCTTTGAGGTGATACAGATGCAATCGGTGTCCGATAGCTTGCGGATACCGTTGTCGTCACCGTCCGAAGCCAACGACATAATATAACGAATATTCTGCTCGGTCAGGGTTTCACCGCGACTGATAAGCGACAAAAGTCCGTTAATGGTGCGGACTGCCTTGTCGACGTCCTCGGGCTCACCCGAAACCTTTATTTCACCCGAACGGAGAGCCACCTTGACCGAAAATTCCTTTTCGATAAGGCGGACGTTTTCATCCAAATTCCCGAAAAGTCCGTACACAAACTCAACACGTTCGATATTGATGGTTTGTTCTGTCAAATTTCATCACTCAACCTTAATTTTCTTTGTAGGGGTCAGTGCCCAAGACAACTCGTGAACGACGCATAATCCCCTATAGTAAAAGTATATACTTTTACACTTACTATTCTACATTATTTTTCCTCTAAAATCAACAATAAATCCGTCTTAGCGATATTTTGTTTGCACTTATATTTTGCCGTTATTGTAAGCCCTTCGGACGTTTCGTGAAAATCGACTGTTTTCTCCAAAATTTCCGCATTTTCGAGGGTTGTTTTCTCGAACTCGGAAAGGCTTTCTTCGGCCTGTTTTTGGGCTTCTTTTGATGACAAGGTAACTGTTTTGGCTTCGGTTTTGTAAAACACGGTTTCGGTCAGATTGACGGGCAAATACATTCCGTTTTTCTCGTATCTTTTAAGCTCGGATTCGGTTTCGTAACTGCCGTCGACCGAGCCTAAATACAGAGGAATATTAAGACCAAAAACGGTCAGAACACGACGTTTTTCGACATCGCCGTTGCGAACGACAAGCGTTTGGGTAAATGGCACAAAGCAGGACAGCTCACGGTCGGTCAGGGCTATGATTTTGCCCTCTGACGGACCGAAACGGTAGGTACCGTCCTTAAACTCGGTGATGCCCGACACCAACAACTCACCCTTTTGCACCGTTTTGCCGACAGCTGTTTTGACGGTACCGTCGGTCACTTCGATAGCCGTTACAACACCGTCGAAATCAGCCACAAGATTGCAGGGCTCTTGCGGTTCTTTTTTTGGTGGTTTCGACTCGGATATGTTGACCGTTGCCTTGACTCCCTCGATATTGACCGATGCCCACGCGATTTTGTCGATTTTGAGTGCAAGCCGAGTCCTCAACTGCTCCTGGTCTAAGGATGACCTCTTGACCCCCTCTTTAAGGCCTAACTCCTCTAAAGCACACAAAATCTCTTTGTCGGTCAGTGCTTCGTTGCCGACCACCTCGATATTCCAGATAAAGGTCGACAAAATATATAAAGATACGACAAAAAACACCACTCCGACGGCAAAGCCTATCCTCAAGCGGTATTTTTTGGTCATAAACGGCAGACCTTTTCGGTCGATAACCCGTGTTTTGATTTTGTTTTTTGCCTTGAATTTATGAAATCCGAGGTAGCTTCGGACGGTGGTCGAGGCTTCAATACCATCCTTTGCCCGTCTTAAACCCCAAACACTTACACCGTTGTGTGCAAGCTGATTCAAAAACCGTTCGGGGAACTCGCCCTCTACCCGAAACCGCACCCAACCCAACAAAAACCTTAAAAACTTTATCAACATACTACATCACCGAAAGTTCAATATTTTGAAGCTTGCCCGAAACCACCGCCGACGTCGAGGTGAACGACGTTATACAAAGCTCGGTGCCCGTAAAGGTCACTGTACCACCCGAAATCTTTAGTTTTATAAGGTTTTCGTAATAATCCACAACACCCTTACAACCGTCGACCGAGGCCTCTTTGTTGGAGCAAATCTTGATAATCGGTCCCGAAAGCTCGGGCAACGAGCCGAAAAGCTGCCACTTTTGTTTCTGCTTAGGTATATCGGGTTTTAGCTTTTTTGACATATAAACCAATCCCTTCTTTTGAAATCTTATGTCACTCTATGCTCATTCATTCTAACCTATCGGCATAAAAATGTTTTAAGAGAGGTTGCTTAAAAATTACTTTGAGGTGAGGGCTTTGGGTGTTACGGTAAAATTTCGGACGGTTGTTTTGACGGTGCTCGGTGTGTTTTCGGCGGTTAGTGTACTCATTCTGTCCGATGGGGTACGTCGTGGTATCGGTCATGGAATCAAGCTTTGTGAAACCTCGGTTGTTCCATCGTTGTTTTTGTTCACTGCTGTCACCTTGTTTTTGTCCTATTCGGGTGGTTGCAGAGTGTTGGGACGGGTGATTTCACCCATAACAAAGCCTCTTTTGGGACTAAAAGATGTATGCTCGTCGGTGTTTTTGATGTCATTGATTTCAGGCTATCCTGTTGGTGCCAAGGTGTTGTCGGCCGAGTTCAAAAAAGGCTCTGTCGACCGAGGCAGTGCCTTGAAAATGCTGACGTTTTCGGTAAACGCAGGACCATCGTTTATAGTCACGGCGGTAGGCTTTGGGGTTTTGAAGAGCAATGCCGACGGTTGGCGACTGTATATGGCACACGTCTTGGCAAGTATTATTATGGCGGGTGTTGTACGTTTTTTGCCCGACAGTTGGTTTGACAAATATAAACAAAGCTCAACCGTTACTGCCGACAGTCCAACCGACAAATTAAGCAATTCCGTGACAACCCCGACAGTCGGCGATGCCTTTGTGCTATCGGTCAACGATGCCGCCAAAACTATGCTGACAGTTGCCGCCTTTGTTGTGTTTTTTGCAGGGGTTGGCGGTATGTTCGGCAGCTCTGGTTTTGGTCAATATATTCGAGAAATTTTAGAGGTCACGGTTGGTGTTGGAGGGTGTTCGAGAGGTCAACTGCCAAAGGTTGCCTTTTTGTTGGGCTTCGGCGGAATTTCGGTGATTTTTCAGGTAATATCAGCCGCCAAGGACTTAAAGCCTCCGCTTTTGTTGGTGGTAGTATCAAGGGTTTTACACGGCACGTTGTCGGCAGGTCTTATACTGCTATTCGAGGTGATTTCACCGAGGACTCTCTCAACAGGTGCGTTTCAAATAACCAAAAATGCTGCATTACACACAAGCCCGATAGCCTCTGCAGGACTTTTGTTTTTGTGTGTTGTACTGATAAGCTTTACCAAAACGGCACTCGGCAAAAAGGCTAATTCTCAAACCTCGCTTTGAGCTTTTCCAAGGCCTTTTTCTCGATTCGGCTGACGTACGAACGGCTGATTTTCAGTTTTTTGGCTACCTCGCGTTGGGGTAATTCCTGCTTGCCGTCGAGTCCGTACCGTAATCGGATTATGGTCAGTTCTCGCGGTGTCAGGGTGTCTTTGAGATATTTTTGAAGCTTTTGCAGTTTGATTTTGAGGTCCAAATCCTCTACGATGTCAGAATTGTCAGTTATGACGTCAATCAGTGTCAGTGTATTTCCATCCTTGTCGGTATCTATGGGGTCACTGATGTAGACGTCCTGTGCTGTTTTCTTGGCCGAACGAAAGTACATCAGTATCTCATTTGCTATCCTCACACAAATCGGTTTTAGTATGACGACCAAAATCCTCAGTAATATCTTCGTCGTAATCTACGTCCGAAAACTCTATGAGTTCTTCGTCTTCATCGGTGTCTATTTCGATGTGTTTTATGTAAGGTGTGATATCGGGGAGCTCAATATCACCGTCCTGCGAACCAAATAAAATAACATGTGCATTTTCGCCATCCCAAATTACACGGCGTACAATGCTCTGAATAGCGGCTCTCTTTTGTTCGTAGGACATATCATCAATAGTGTTCTTGAATACTGAAAGCATCTGGCGAAGCACGTCAAACTCAATATCGCTGAAAGCGTGTTCGGCGGTAAGGCTTATCATTTCATCAATGCCCTGTGAGATTTTATCAATCTCTGTATTCATTTCGTTAATACGGGTGACTATTGATTTTTTAGCGCCAATTTCATCCAACTCGGCAAGGGTGTCGATGAGTGAGCTGACCTTTTTCTCAAGGTCGGCTTTTTCTTTTTTCATTGTACTTAACTTCTGCTCATACTGCTCACGGTTGCCGGTGTAGAAAATTTTACTTTTTTCAAGCTGCTTGACAAAATCACTTTTTTCACTTGCTAGTTGCTTGATTTTCTCAATAACCGCAAGGTCTAATGTGTTACCGTTTGCATTGCGCTTATTGCATAGGTCTTTTTTGCTACGCTCTTTCATCTTACAAACATAGGTATATATGATATCGCCGTCAGCAGTTTTCCGTTTTGAGAGCTTGGGGTACATTCGGTTTCCGCAAGAGCAGAACAAAAGTCCCGTAAGCAAGGCTTCATTTCTTCTTGGTCTGCGGAAAGATTTTGACTTGTTCCGTTCAAGGTTATCCTGAACACCCACCCAAATCTTGCCGGGGATAATACCTTGGTGTTTACCAACCGAAACAATCCAATCGCTGACAGGGTTGTAAACTGTGGCTTTGCCTTTTTCTTGGTCGGTACGGTTGTAGGCTAAAATTCCGTGTACGCCGTCAAATTCTTCTTTGGATGAAAATAGATCCGCATCCTTTAGCTTGAAGAATTCATAAGCTTCTTCGTCCGCAATCATATATACGGGATTTTGAAGTATGGATTTAATTGAAAAGCGTGTGAAGTGATTGCCGTTTTTGGTCATTATTCTACGCTGTATCAATTCTGCCTCGGTGAGTGTTAAAGAACCCGTTTTTATAAACAAATCAAATATAAGCTTAACGGTTTCGGCTTCTTCGGGAATAAGTTTTAGCTTACAAGCCTTTTTGGTTTTGCCATCAACCGTAACACTCTTAACACTTTCACTGCAATATCCTGTAGGTGTATTGCCGCCAAGCCAACGTCCTGTCTTTGCCAATTCGTGCATGTTATCTCTGATACGCTCGGCAATGGTCTCACGTTCAAGCTGTGCGAATACAGAAGCAATATACATCATTGCTCTACCCATTGGTGTTGCTGTATCAAACTGCTCACGAATAGACACAAAAACAATATCTCGTCGATTAAGGTTTTCAATAAGTGATGAGAAGTCGCTGACATTACGGCTCACACGGTCAAGACGGTAAACCACAAGTGCCTTAAACTCTCCACGCTCGATTTGAGCCATCATTTTTTTGAAGGCAGGGCGGTTGACGTTTCCACCCGAAAAACCTTCATCCTCAAATACTACCGCTTTTTCTGCGGCTTCATCACCATAATGTGTTCGTATGTATTCACGGCAAAGTTCTACCTGATTGCCTATGCTTTCACCCTTGCCTGTGAATTTAGATTTTCGTGAATAAATAGCAATTATATTAGACGTATTTTTCATAAACATCCCCCTTAGGCTTTTATGTTATGTTATATATGTTAGTATATCATAAAGTAACCTGTTTGTAAAGGGAACAATTTTCGTTATAAATTTAATTGTAGTGTGATTTTTTGAATAAAATGTACTGTGCCAACTGATATTCGCTCTAAAAAATGTAAAATCTTATTGAATATTCGCATAAATTTGTGTATAATATAATCGTTGAATACATTTTGGAGATAAGCTTTATGTATTTGAAAAGAAAAATAGACACATATTTATATCGGCGCATCAAGCGGCCGCCATATCTTAGGAAGCGTTCAAAACGGCAAACTTGTGTTAGAAGAAATTTACCGTTTTGAGAACAATATTAAAAGAGAAAACGATACGCTAATTTGGGATATATATGCTCTTGTTCGCGAAGTGAAGAACGGACTCAAAGCGTGTAAAAAGATAGGTAAAATTCCCGAAACAGTCGCAATAGATACCTGGGGCGTAGATTATGTTCTTTTAGATAAAAACCAACAAGAAATTTTGCCTTGTGTATCTTATCGCGATGAACGTACAAAGGAATCAATGCAAACAGTTTCAAAAATATTGCCGCAAGAGTTACTTTATGATAGAACAGGCATTCAAAAACAAAGCTATAACACGATTTATCAGTTGTATTCCGACAGAATAAGCGGAAAACTTAAAAAAGCAAAATATTTTCTTATGATGCCGGATTATCTTGGCTTTAAGCTAACCGGTGTAGCCGATGCATTCGGCTTAACTTACAGAAAAGATTTTCTAAATCTTTAAATAATTTGATTTTTACTTATATTTAGACATCCCTTTCAAAAGCAAGAAGGACAGTCATATTGGCCGTCCTTCTTGCTTATATAATTTGCATCTTGGGAAAATTATTCTTGACAAATTATTAGCATAATGTTATATTTATTATAAAGTTAATAATAATCTTTTGTATCGACCAGACAGTAATTCCGGAATAGGGGCTGCTCGATTTTTCAGTGTTACGAAATGGCTGTGCAAAGGTTAAAATTTAAATGACAAACTGCTATTGGTATCGTAAACACGTTACCAATAGCTTATTTTTATTTTTAAAAAAGGTGTGAGGTGCAGTGAAAGAACTGAATGAATTGCTTCGTGCTCTTGAAGTAAATAAGGCGGTTTACGATGCGGTGCGTGATTACATCAGGCCCGGTGTAAGCGAGCAGGACATTTACATTCTTACCAAAACCATAGTCGATGACATGCTGTCGGGCGTTCCTCATGAGTTTATCGGTGATTTTGTTGGCGGAAAGCGTTGCGGTCTTATCGGGGGCGACCCTACCGAATACAAGTTGGCATACGGCGACGGATTTATTCTTGATTTGTCGGTGCGCTGCGCAAACACGTGGAGCGATACCTGCCGAACGTTTTTCCTCGGAGAACCAACTCACGAAATTAAAAAAGCATACGATGCTGTTTTGAAGATACAGTCCTTTGGAGCTGAGCTTGTTAAGCCGGGAATGTGCGCAGAGGACATCAAGGTAAATGCCGAAATTTTGTTTGCTAATATGGGATATGGTTCTATGATGCCTCACCATATGGGACATATTATCGGCGCAAAGCCATATATGACGCCTGCGTTTGATATAGGACATAAGGACACCGTTCAGGAGGGAGATTTCTTTACGTTAGAGCCGGGATTGTATGTTGATGAATCGTGGGGAATTCGCGTGGAGAACGATTACGTGTTGCAATCGGATGGAGCAAAACTTTTGTTTGACTATCCTACAGATATAGAGCATTTTATTATATAAGGAGGAGAATATGTTTAATTCGAAAGCTAATAACACCTTCAAAGAAAAAATCTTGGCTGGGGAAAAAACCATAGGAACGTTCTGTGAGCTTATGAGTGAAAATGTTGTTGAAGCGCTCGGTTACGCCGGACTTGACTACGTGGTTTTTGATAATGAACATTCCCCTATCGAGGCTGAAACTAACCTTGCGTTAGTACGTGCCGCAGAGCACGGCGGTATCACACCGCTTGCACGTGTCAAAGGGATATCAAGGCCTGCGCTGTTGAAACTACTTGACATAGGTGTGCAGGGGTTAATTGTACCGAACGTGAAAACAGTAGATGAAGTAAAGCAGCTTGTAGCATGGTCCAAGTATGCTCCTATCGGAAACCGCGGCTTTTCCGCAAGCAGAAAAGACGGTTGGGGATATATGCTTAATATGAGTATTCAGGACACTATGGCATTCTTTAATGAACAGGTACTTCTCATTCCTCAATGCGAAACTACCGAGGCGCTGGAAGCAATCGAAGAAATTACCGCAATCAACGGTGTTGACGGAATTTTTGTAGGTCCTTATGATTTATCCATCGCTATGGGCATTCCGGGAGAGTTTAACAATCCTGAATTCGTTGCTGCTTTGGACCGAATTATCCAAGCCTGCCGAAAAGCAGGAAAATTTACTATGATTTTCACGGCAAATCAACAGGCGGCGATTAATTATTTAAACAATGGATTTGATTCTGTTTCATATTCTATGGATGCAGCATTTCTTGTTAATGGCTGTCGTAATGAAATGAATGCCGTTCGAGACGGCATCAAGAAAGCGGAGGAATAAATCAATGAAAGCTATTGTTTGGGACTGTGACGGGCAGTTAAAATTGGATGAAAATTATCCATATCCCGTATGCCTTGATGATTGGGTAGTTATAAAAGTGGTTAGTGCCGGCGTTTGTTCCACCGACCTAGCAATAATAAACGGAGAATTTGGACCTCCGCCACTTATCCCCGGTCATGAAATAGCAGGCATAATAGATAAAGTGGGCTCTAAGGTTAAGTCTGCAAAACCGGGAGACCGAGTAGTTGTTGAAACTGCTGTAGCATGCGGGCATTGTCGCGAATGTGAAAGCGGCAACAAACATTTGTGCGCCCAAAGTAGTGAAATAGGTTTTCCACCCCATAACGGCGGATATGCTGAATATGTTGCCGTGCCTGAAAATTGTTTAAAATTTATTCCTGACAACGTAAGCTTTGACGAAGCCGGTGTTATAGAAGCCGCTCTTTGTCCGTTTGGCATTATATATCGTTATGGTATGAAACCCGGCTCAACGGTTCTAATTCAAGGAAACGGCATTGCTGGTCTTTCTTTTCTACAAACAGCAAAATGTTTTTCTGCATCAAAAATTATTATGTCGGTTCTCCGTGACAGCGCAATAGATATTGCAAAGCATTTTGGAGCTGACGTAGTTATAAACGTCCAAAAAGAAGATTTAACAGAAAGAATTATGCAAGAAACTGATGGGCGTGGTGTTGATGTGTCTATCGATTCAACGGGAGCGGCTTCGGCTATTGAGAATGCAGTCAAGGTTACGCGTTCGGGTGGACAAGTCATTCTCTACGGGATACCGAACGATAAAGCGCAAATGCCCCAGTTTCCTGTCCGCGAAATCGTATTGCGGCAGCTTTCGGTAGTAGGCGGCAACTGCAATCAACTTGCATGGGAACCTCTGCTTTCCTTAGTAGCCAACGGTCAATTTAACGTCCGCGATATGATAACTAACATATTTTCGCTTGAAGAAGTCCACTCAGCTTTAGAGCTTGCCAAAAACAGACCAGACGGCTTTATTAAATCAGTAATTCACATATAACAAAAGGAGAGATATCAATGAAAATCACAAAAGTAGAAGCAATTCCCGTAAGACAGAAGGGCGTAGTTAAGGAAATTAACGACAGTGCACAAGACGGAATTATTATTAGAGTATCCACCGATGAAGGAATTACCGGATACGGTGAAGTTGATTCTGCACCATGGGTAATTCGCGAAATTATTAACTCGCCTATTTCCCATAGAACCTGTCAAGGACTTGCTAACGTTGTTGTTGGCAGAGATCCTTTTGATTATAAAAAAATTTGGGACGATATGTTTCTTCATAGCAATTTCTACGGTAATCGTGGTGCCGCTATACAGGCTATGAGCGGTATTGATATTGCTATTTGGGACGTGCTCGGAAAGGCGCTTAATAAACCGATATGGCAACTTTTAGGTGGCAAATACAGAGATGAGGTTCGTTGCTATGCAAGTGTGCTGATGCCCTATACTCCAGAAGAAGCAACAGAGGAAGCGTTAAAATGGAAAGAGAAGGGGTATACCGCCATTAAAATGGGCTGGGGAGGTTTTGAGCAAGAAATGGCCACAACGGTCAAACTAGTCGAAGCATCTAGAAAAGCCGTAGGTGAAGAAATAGATATGCTCTATGATATTGGATATATTCCTTCTGCAAAGGTAACCATTGACGCACCAAGCCGCATCCAGCTCGTTAAAGCATTGGAGCCCTACCATCCTTTTGCTATTGAAGAGGCTCTGTGGCCAACCGACTACGAAGGATATAAACGGTTAGTAGAGAGCACAAACACAAGAATAGTATGCGGAGAGAACGAGACTACTCGCTATGGTTTTAAGCAGCTCATAGATTACTGTAAGGTAGCTTTTGTGCAACCAGATATTACCCGTTGCGGCGGAATTACAGAGGCAAGCAGAATAGCGTCTTACGCTGAAATTAACTCTACTAACGTAGTACCGCACTGTTGGAGCAGCGGTATCGTTGAAGCAGCATCACTGCAAATAATCGCATCTATTCCTAATGCAGAATTGCTTGAATACTGCGAACAGGATACCCCTATTAGACACGATCTTGTTCCGGACGATATTCCCTGTGTAGACGGTTATGCCAAGGTTCCGACCAAACCTGGTCTTGGTATTGAGGTTGATGATAAAGCTATTGAGTTTTATCGCTGTGACAAATATTAAAAAGAAAGGTGAAAGTTTATGAATATTCTTGCAATCGGAGCACATCCCGACGACGTAGAAACCATGTGCGCCGGCACGCTGGCAAAATATGCTTCTCTCGGCCATAAAGTCTTTATTGCGACAGCAACCAACGGAAATATCGGTTCCGCCCGTATTTCCGATATGGAGGAAATCGCGCGCGTCCGCAAGGAAGAAGCGACAAAATCTGCCGCTATCATTGGTGCGGAGTATATTTGTCTTGATTATGATGATGAAATGTTTTTCGAGATAAACCGTGAAACAAGACTGAAGTTTATAAACTTAGTCCGTTATTGCAAGGCAGACGTTATTTTCACGCATAGCCTTCACGATTATAATCCTGACCATATGCTTACAAGCAAAATTGTAAACGATATTGCGGTTATGGTTCCGATTGCACATTTAAAAACAGAATGTGAGCCATATAACGTTATCCCTTCAATCTGGATGTTTGAAACTGTGAACTCAATGGGATTTGTACCCACCGATTACGTTGATATTACGGATTTTTATGACACAAAGATGAAAATGCTTAATTGTATGGAAAGTCAGAAGGCGTGGATGGCTGATAACTACGCACAGCTAGGCGGCGACCAAGAAAGATTCTTTGATACTATTCGTATTACCTCAGAGTTCCGCGGAATGCAGGCCGGATGTAAGTATGCTGAAGGTTTTGTGCGCGCTATGGATGCTTACCGCACACGTATGACTGAACGAGTATTGCCTTAATGATGAAAACATATATAGATTACAACATAAAATACGGCAAACTTTTATGGCTTACAAACGGCAGCATCGAGGTTGCCGCTGCCCTGGATTATGGGCTAAGAATTATGGTACTTCGGTGTGTCGGAATGGAAAATGTGCTGTATCATCAGTCGGACGATCTTTTGGATGGACTATCCACCGAAAAAGGTTGGCGACTTTATGGTGGGCACCGTTTCTGGACCTCACCGGAAAGTGACGATTCATATTTCCCTGACAACGATCCCGTTGAATATATAATTGAAGAAGGGTCAGTGCTGCTAACACAAAAAACGGACGAGTGGACAGGGTTCAAAAAACAGATTCGATTGTCTTTTTGCGATAATGGTGACCTAAAGGTTGAGCACGTTTTAACAAACTGTAACGCTTATCCCGTAAAGGTCGCCGCCTGGGGTATTACCACGTTGAAAGACGGTGGTGTTGCAAAAATACATTTTGAAGGTTCTGTCGGCGGCTATGTTCCCAACCGAACTCTTTCGCTTTGGTTTGATAGTTCTCTAAATGATAGTCGACTTTCTTTTGAGAACAATTACATCATAGGTCGGCATCTTCCTTGTGAAAACAAACTGAAAATAGGAGCATATTCACCGCAAGGTGAAATCTCTATGAAAAATCTCGGGCAAAAACTAGAGATTTTTTCCCCAACCCATCCAATTGAGGACTGTCCCGAAAACGGGTGTAATGTTGAATTGTTCCTAAATAAACATATTATGGAACTTGAAACGCTTGGAGAATTAAAGACTATTCCGTCTTGCGCAACTATAAAACACGTAGAATATTGGCATCTGACCCCCGAAATCTGATCTCGAGCGGATTTTGTTGTCATTCGGTAAGAATATGATTTAAAAAAGCTAAGTGAAGGGATGATTAGATGAAAATTGTTGTTGCAATAGATTCCTTTAAGGGAAGCCTGTCTTCTTTACAAGCGGGAAGCGCTGTCAAGGATGCGGTTAAACGATTAGATAAAAATGCTGATATAGTTGTAACGGGAGAAGGACGCCTTGATTCTCAAACGGTCCAAGGAAAAGCACCAATTGGCGTGGCAAAGCTTGCTAAAAAATACGGAAAAAAGGTAGTTGCCTTTTCAGGCTGTGTAACAGGTGATTCAGAGGTGTGCAACGAACATGGAATTGATGCATTCTTTCCTATCTTACGAAGTGTTACAACTTTAGAGGAAGCTCTCGATACGAAAAAAGCCTATGAAAATTTAACAGCCACAGCTTATCAGGTGTTTAGATTGTTAATTTAACAGAGTATCATTTATTTCCCCCTTGGTGCGTAGTGCCACAGGTTTTTACAAAAAATAGTAGATAAGAAAAATGGTTGTAAATTAAATATTTCTTCGATGTACTATTCGCGATGAAATATTAGAGGCTGTAGCAGATGCTTTCGACTTAACTTATAGAAAAGATTTCTTAAATCTTTAATTAATTTGATTTTTTCTTATATTTAGATATCCCTTTTAAAAGCAAGGATAGCAGACAATTAAGGACTGCATCCTTGCTTAATGTTTACATGAAATAAATAGATTGTAGTCTTGATTATTGTAATGAGCATTGGGTTACCATGGCGGAATTTTGCACCTGATAAATACAGTCGATATTTTAAAAATTTATGTACAAAGATTAATGTACATAAAATTTTAAAAAGACCAAAAAAGGTATTAAAACGTATATAAAAAGACCACAACAGATATTAAAAAGACCACTTTCCCGCTTGTAAGCGTTTCTAATCGCTTGTAATCGCAAATAAGAGGCCCCTGAGCAATTTGACAAAGCAAATTCTATACTGTATAATATACATGAGCTTTAAAATAATGAAGGAGACTTTCAAATAATACATTAAACCAAGAAGGTTAAGTGTATTGGTATGCTCTTTCGTAAAGCTTACGATAAAGCAAACAAAGGCACTTATCTTCCGAGATAGGTGTCTTTCTTTGTTTTATGATGTTTTTGATTCCTCTAATGAGGTTCAAATATATCCCCATCGATTCGCTCAAAAATTGGCGTATGACGGAGTTATGAAGGTGTGTTTTAAATTTTGTTTTTGACATGGGAAGTTAGTTGCACCAAATGTTTGGTGCCGAGAGCTACAGTCTGAAATCTGCGACGGACTGAGAATCACTTGCAGAAAACCCTTGAAGTCGGGTTAGACTTCATCAGCCGATGCTCTAAGGCTGATTATCTGTATAACCGTCATAACAGGAAATACAGAACTAAAGAGCTATCACTGTTCTGGCAGCGGACAAGGTGATATATTAAATGGGCATCACGCAATACAAGTGACCTGTTACGTTGCTCAGGTTTATGATTACCCGTAATTAATCAGAACCCACTCTCGCGCAGTGGTCCGAAACAGGATAGTAGGAGAAGCCGTGATATACAAAGCCCTTCACAAAGGCGGTGTGAATTACAGGCTGACGGGAGTTAAACACATTACGGTTTCGCTCGTCGCCTTTTCCAGCTTTACTTGCGTTCATTCTTGCAAGGAAACATCCTTACTGCGAATTTCACGCTTCGCCCTTCTGAAAAAGGCGAGCGGAGAAACTCTTCGACCTGCAAATAAATAATTTTTTGAGAGGTCGAAGCCGAAGAATGCAGTAATACTTCCGTATTACAAATGATGAGGCAAGAAAAAGCAGGAAATTATTATTTGACAGGCGTGATGGATTTAACTTCCGTCAGCCTGCTGTGCGGATAGCAGAGCCGTTACGAAACGAGGATTGTTCGACTGCGAACCTGTTTTCACTTATACCAGTGTCTGTGAACGAAAATAAGTGCATAACGGCGGTAAGGGTTCCTACCAAAGTTATTGACGAAAATTATGGAATCCACGACGTTTGAGAGTTTCGTCGGTAAATAAAACTGCTTAAGCGGTGGTGCTACCGTCCATTAAGGGAATTCTCCAGCCCTTACGGGAATTGCATGCGAAGGTTACGGGATTTAATCGTAGTTTAAATACTAAATGAAAATCCCCGCCGAACGAGCCCTTAGTCTCGGCTGGGCTGAAATGCCTTGCACTCGGCGTAGCGTCAGTAAATAATACTTTTGTTTTTACTCTCTTGAACTACAAGAGAACACGCACGGAAAATCTATTAATCTTGCGTTAAAGTGTAAATAGATTAAGCCAAGTACTAACCTTATTTTACAGCAGAATATCGCACTAAGAACTTTCGCTTCGGGATGATTTATGACTGTCTCTTCGAGAGCAAGTTGCACCTGCGCCTAATCGGAACTTGGACAAGAATAAAGCTTTTCGGCTCTCTGCAAGTTGTCATTCGTGTAATGAATGACAAGCTGCAGGAAGCCGAAGAAGATAACACACAAACTACAAAGCAGGTGCTATGACTATCATTTCTATGATGATAGATGATTGTCCTTTAGAAATGATTTATGACTCTATTTTTGGGAGCCGAGATGAGCAGGGCATAATACCCCGCGTCAAAGAACAATCAGTAAGAAATGAAGGTTCGTACACACCATTGACAGTGGGTGTATTATGCCCTGCGGACTTTCCTTTTAAGAGCCATATAGAGTAATTATAGATTAATTAAAGATAACATTTTATTATTACTTTCCCTTAAATATGGCTCTTGTATGATTGATGATTTACTTTTCGATATGCTCTATGACAATAGTTTTGAAATGATATTTTGAAATTACTATCATTCCCTAAAAAAGGATTGTGCTGACCGTCCGTTCGAGAGTACTTTCATTTCGAGTTTGGGTCAGCACAATCTCTGAAAGCTATTTTTGATGCTCTTCGGTTTGATATGATTGATGACTATCGTTTGCAAATGAGCAGGGAAAATTTTTCGTACACAAAATTATTTTCGTCAGAAAAAACCCAGATATTTTATTGACGAAAATGCATCTATTATTACTATTTTCGTACACAGCTTTTTACGCAAGGCTTGGTCCCTATCCTTGCGTTGAAATAAAATTTTTGGAGAAAGGAGACGGTTTGCTATGTCAGATTCTAATAATATTACAGTGCTAAATCCGGGTCTGTATAAAAACTTACTTGCCCAAGTCGAGTCTATCTATAGGCACAGTAACGAGCTTAGCTTTAAAACAAGAGCTCGGTACTTTGAAGCGACAAAAAGATTCTGTAAGTTTTTAGCCGAAAATTATCGTCTGCAAAATTTCAAGAACGTGGAAGACCGACACTTTAAAGCCTATGTGGAGCATCTAAAAGAAAACAACTCTGCTGCTACTATTCAATCCGATCTGTCGGGCATACGGTATTTCCATAGAAAATCCGGTAGTAAGAACAGGCTATCCCCTAATAGCAAGTTAAATCTGCCCAAACGAGCGACAGGTGTAAAAGACCATTCACTATTAGATAAAGAACTTGTCCGTATACGACAGTTGGCTATCGAAAAAGGTCGACAGGACGTGGTTATTGGCATAGACTTTGCCAGTGAATTTGGTTTAAGGCTTGAAGAGATCTGCACGCTGAGAGTTGAATACCTTATGTCCGCATTAAAGAACGGACAACTTGTCATAAAAGGCAAAGGCGGTCAGACAAGGGCGATTGATTTGAGTGCAAAGCAACGCGGTATTATTACTGATTATTTAAACTATGCCAGATGCTCGGGTCGATACCCACGAGATTATTTAATCTCAGGCAGCGAAAAGGGCGGCGTACAGCGGGAAAAGCGTTCATTGCAGAATTGGATGAGTTATAACAGAAAATACTTTATGGTAGAAAACCGTGAGGATTTGAGTGAAGACGGTAAAAAGAAAAGGACCGAAACAATCTCTTGGCACAGTCTGAGACACACCTATGCACAACGCACCTATGAAGAAGCGTTGCAAGAGAGACCAAAGAAAGCACGAAAGATTGTAAGTGAAAACTTAGGTCACCATAGGACCGAAGTAACAAGAATCTATTTGGCTGATAAGCCGAAGAAAAAGTAACTATTAATTAAAATGATGAAGGAAGAATTTAAATTGACTACAATATCCTGCTGACGAAATCCGTAGGATTGATATATAGGGACAAAAAATAGGAAGTAACGGAAAAGCAAATTTAACAGAGTTCAGACTTGCAGGTTGCCCATCTGCAAGCATACATATCTTACATACCTTGCAAAACTCAAAGGCAAGGACAAGAAGGAGAAGTTTTAATTGAGATATGTAGAAAGGAAATCTTATGATGTATTTTTATATGCATCATCTGATTTGGGCAACTCTCGTAAATACACATAGGAATAGCGGACAACACCTCACGCATATAGTTTATGCACATAGGAGGTACTCGGTATGAAGACATTTGCACCGATTAACGTTATTGTCCACTATCCCACAACGGAAGAAGGATGGCGAGAACTAAGACGGCGTGTAGCCGGTGTTCACGCCGATGGAGTACTTAATAGCATTTCTAAGTTAGATTGCCCAATCAGAGAAAAGGAAAGACTGCTTAATGCGATTATAAAAGATACAAAAGAACAGATTAAAGCCGAACAGAAAAAGTAGTCTGAAAAAAGTGACCGCCTCGCATTTTTGTGAGGCGGTCGTTCGTTAAACTGTGATACGATCCTTAAAATATTTCTCCCAAGATTTAAGACTAATTTGTTTTCGTTCACTTTCCCAAAGTCTAATCATGTTGGCATCCACGCCAACGAGACTTGCAAACGGTCTTTTGCCGAGATTAAGGCTTTCTCGGTGCTCTCGTATTAGTTTACCTTGTCCGACTGCTATAAAGCGGTTATAATCATCAAGAAGGTCATATACAGGGATATTATAGAGTTTGGAAAGCTTGTCCTCCACGGTTTTATCAAAGCCGTTGTGATTGCCTGTTTCAAGATTAATATAAGTACTACGGGAAATGCCTACGATTTGAGCCACTTCCTTTTGCATAAGACCTAATCTATGACGGCAAAATCTCAAGCGGTCGGGAATGTTATCAATATCCTCGTAAAAGTGGTATTGCTTATTAAACAACTGCGCTTCGAGCAGTTTTCTCGGAGCCATAAGTCTAAAGCTGAGAACAAACAAGGGAGAATGTTTTGTTTCACCGTTTTCGGTGTGCGACATTATATACATATTTTCGGCAGTCTGCTCGGTAATTCTCCAATGGGGAGTTCTTTTCGTAACCAAAAACTCATTTGTGAGAGGGTTGCATTGTCGATACACCTTGCGGCATAGGTTGCAAGGCGGATACCCTTATCGGGTTTGAAGGACGATACCGCCTTGATAAGTCCTATTGTGCCTATCGACACAAGATCGTCCTGGTCAGCACCGCTTCCGAAGTACTTTTTGGCAACGTGGGCAACCAATCGCAAATTGTGCTCAATTAGTTTTTTACGCGCCGAATCGTCGCCGTTGGCCATTTTTTGCAGTAACTCTTCCTCTTGCTTAGCCGATAAAGCCTTCGGAAACTGACCCGACGAGGTTGCGTGAAGCATCAGGAACATCAGATTAGGGAAAATTTGCGCTAAAAGGGACAAAATCATAAGCATTCTCCTAAATGTTTGGTACAAAAGCCTATGCGAATACCGTTGTCCTTTTTGCATGTCCAAAAAAAGAAAAACCGTTGTGAGTTTTGAACAAGTCCAGTAAAAACGGACATAGAAAAAAGAGCCCCCTATGGTAGAATAAAAGAAACTACCATAGGGGGATTTTGTATGCCAAGAGAATATCGACACATTAAAGAATACAGATAAAAACAAAACTGACTCCGCTTGAAAAACGAAGTCAGTATGTTGCTTAAAATTTAATATTTGTTACCATAAGAGGCTTTTTTGTGCTGTCCGCACAAATTGGGGCAGTTCAGACGAGGGGGCATCTATTTATTCTTCTGTATTTTCAGTTTCTACCTCTTCGGTTTCGGGTTCGTCGGGTGCGCCAACGTCGCCTGCATCCGCATCGGCAGCCTCGGGATGGTCGGTAACCTCGTCGTTATCGTGGGTTGCGGTGGCAATGGAGAGAATCTTCTCACCCTGCTCTGCCTTAACTCGCATTACGCGAACGCCCTTTGCAGGACGTGTGAATCGGCTGATTTCCTCAACAGGAACACGGATGATGATACCATTTGAGGTAATCATAATAATATCGTCCTCGTTATCAACCGCGATAATCTCGGCAACGTCACCATACTTTGCAACACGATAGTTGGTAATACCCTTACCGCCACGAGTCTGAGTGCGGTAATCGTCGAAGCTCGAAATTCGTCCGTAACCCGTTTCGGTAACGGTAAGAATCTCCTTACCCTCCTTAACGACCAGCATTCCGACAACCTCATCGCCCTCGCGGAGTCTGATAGCCCTTACTCCACGGGCAGTACGTCCCATTTCACGAGCATCATTCTCATTAAAGCGGATTGAGTAGCCCTTCTTGGTGGCAACCATAAGATCCTCGTCACCGTTTGTTCTGCAAACGTAGGCCAACTCGTCATCCTCGTCTATATTGATAGCAATAATACCCGTCTTTCGGACGTTCTTGAAGGCTTCGATAGAGGTACGCTTGATGGTACCGTTCTTGGTAATCATACATACGTAGAACGGATTATCAAGGTCAATCTTGCTGTCAATCGGCAGGATGTTGATAATCTTTTCTTCGGGCATAAGAGGGAGGATATTGACAATGTTAAGACCCTTACTTGTTCTGCTTCCCTCGGGAATCTCGTAAGCCTTGATTCGGTACAAACGGCCAAGGTTGGAGAACATCAGCACGTAGTCATGCGATGAGCAGGTAAACATATTTTCAACTATATCGCCCTCACGGGTAGTCATACCGGTGATACCCTTACCTCCTCTATGCTGAGTCGAGTAGGTATCGGATGGCAAACGCTTGATATAGCCCTCTACCGTCTTGGTGAGGATACACTCCTCATTAGGAATAAGGTCTTCAATATCAACCTCACCCGAAACGGAGTTAATCTCGGTACGGCGGTCGTCGGCATATTTGTCACGAAGGTTGAGTGCCTCGGTCTTGACAATGTCGAGAACCTTTGAGTGGTCGGCAAGAATTTCCATACATTCCTTTATGAATGCCAACTTTTCAGCCAACTCGTCCTCAATCTTCTGCTTCTCCATACCTGCCAATTTACCCAACTGCATCTGAACGATGGCGGTGGTCTGAATATCGTCAAGACCAAAACGCTCGGATAAACGCTCCTTGGATTCGGGGATGGTTTTGGAGTTGCGGATTATTGCAATAACCTCGTCGATAAAGTCGAGAGCAATCTTCAAACCCTCCAAAATGTGGGCTCTTTCCTGTGCTTTACGCATATCATAACGGGTTCTGCGTTCGATAATCTCACACTGGAAGTCGATATACTTCTCGAGCATCTCCTTGAGGGTCAAAACCTTGGGCTGACCGTCGACAAGTGCCAACAAAATAGCACCAAACGATGTCTGCAACTGGGTCATAGAATAGAGATGGTTGAGAACAACCTGCGGATTGGCGTCCTTTTTAAGGTCGATAACGATTCTGATACCGCCGTCACGCTTGGAAGAATGGTCGACAACATCATCAATACCCTCTACCTTTTTCTCGGCAGCAAGGTCATAAATAGACTTAACCAACTGCTTCTTATTGACACAGTAAGGAATCTCAGTTACAACGATTCTAAAACGACCGTTGCGGGTTTCCTCTATTTCGGTCTTTGAACGCATAACAATCTTACCGCGACCCGTAGCGTAAGCAGCACGAATACCCGAACGACCCATAATTTGAGCACCTGTCGGGAAATCGGGACCTTTTATAAACTGACAAATTTCGTCAAGACCTGCCTCAGGCTTGTCAATAAGCAGGCACATTGCATCAATAACCTCACCGAGGTTATGAGGCGGAATGTTGGTTGCCATACCGACGGCAATACCCATAGAGCCGTTGACAAGTAAGTTCGGGAATCTTGCCGGCAAAACGGTAGGCTCTTTAAGACGGTCGTCATAGTTAGGTGCAAACTCAACGGTATCCTTTTCGATATCGTCAAGCATATGGGTCGAAATTTTGCTCATACGTGACTCGGTATATCGGTATGCAGCGGCAGGATAGCCGTCAATCGAACCGAAATTTCCGTGACCGTCGACCATAGGATATCTCATCGAGAAGTCCTGTGCCATACGTACCATAGCATCATAAACAGATGCGTCACCGTGAGGATGGTAACGACCCAAAACCGTGCCAACGGTATCAGCACACTTACGGTATGCCTTATCGGGGGTAAGGTTGTTTTCATACATTGTGTAAAGTATACGGCGGTGAACGGGCTTGAAGCCATCACGAACGTCGGGCAAAGCACGGCTGACAAGAACCGAAACCGAGTACTGCAAAAAGCTGTTTCTTACCTCGTCGGTTATTTCAACGGGAAGTATCGTTTGTTCCGAGTCGTCTAAAAACGCCTGGTCGGAAGCCTTTTTTTCTTCACTCATTTTCTAATTTCCTTTCTTTAACTTCACAGAAGATATTTTCTGACCAAATCAGCATCCTCGGGGGATATTGCCTCTTTAGGAATGACGAGTTTTTTCTCGCCTGCGGTCAGAAGGTAGATATCTTCACTGCTCTTAATTAAGAAATCGCCACGGGACAAAGCCTGTTCTTCCTCGTTGCCGAAGATATAAGAAATACCGTTTGGGTTGATAAACACCTTATATTCGGTTCCGTCGGAGATTGCATTAATGTTGCTTTTGATAATCTTGTTTCCGCCAAGCCATGTGACTGCGATAAAAACAAGGCTTATCACAATAAAAGCAATGCTTGTGTAAAGCATATAGTTTTTGTTTACTATCGGGTCGGATTCACTTGTCAGCGTGGTATAAATATTGAATCCGAATAACAAAATGATAATGGCAAAACAAATTGTGGTGTTGCGATTGCGTTCAAAACGTTTTTTCTTTTCTCCCGAAAGCTCATAAGCCTTTTCGGCGTGCTTTTTCGACAAAGAATACTTTAATTCTACTATTTTTTCACTCATACAGTCACCTTAAATATCGAGGTCCTGCACAAACTGTGCATTTTCTTCGATAAACAACTTTCTGGGCTCAACGTCCTCACCCATAAGCATTGAGAATGTTTCGTCTGCTCTTGCAGCATCCTCCATAGTGACCTTGAGCATAGTACGTGTTGCAGGGTCCATAGTGGTTTCCCACAGCTGCTCGGGGTCCATCTCACCAAGACCTTTGTATCGCTGAATGTCGGCCGAACCGCCCATTTCCTCAATATACATATCTCTTTCCTCATCCGAAAAGGCATATTTATGAACCTTACCCTTGGAAATCTTGAACAATGGCGGTTGTGCAAGATAGATATGACCCGTTTCGATAAGCTCAGGCATATATCTGAAGAAGAAGGTAAGCAACAAAACTCTGATATGACTTCCGTCGACGTCGGCATCGGCCATAATGATTATCTTATTGTAACGGAGCTTTTCTATGTTAAAGTTTTCGGCAATGCCTGTACCCAAAGCAACAACAACGGGAGTAAGCTTTTCGTTACCGTAGACCTTATCCACTCTTGCCTTTTCAACGTTGAGCATTTTACCCCACAAAGGAAGGATTGCCTGATAGGTACTGTTTCTTCCGTCGTTAGCCGAGCCGCCTGCAGAATCTCCCTCTACTATAAATATCTCGGTTTTACTTGCGTCGTCCGAGATACAGTCGGTCAATTTTTCGGGCATTCTCACCTTATTACCGATGCTTGCCTTACTTCTTTGCATATCGCGAGCTTTTTGAGCTGCCTCACGTGCATTGGAAGATGCAATCGACTTATCAAGAATAATCTTAGCCTCGGCAGGATGGTCCTCAAGGTATTCGTTCAGCTTGGTTGCAACAAGGTTGTTTACCAAGGTGGTCATCGAGGTGTTTCCGAGCTTAGCCTTGGTCTGGCTTTCAAACTGTGCATCGGTCAATTTTACGCTTACAACTGCGATAAGACCCTCGTTTATATCCTCACTCTTGAGGTTGTTATCGGCATCCTTCAAGAACTTGAAGTTACGTCCGTATTTATTGATGGTACGTGCAAGGCTGTTTTTAAATGCCTGCTCGTGAGTACCGCCGTCTACCGTATGAATGGTATTGGCAAACGACAAAATTTTGGTGTCATAGCCGGTACTCCAAAGGAAGGCAACCTCTGCCGACGAGTCACCGCTTGTGGTTGAAAGATAAATAACGTCGTTGTTAAGACGTTCCTTCTTACCGCCCGAAAGAATAAACTCAACGTAGGACTTGATACCACCTTCAAAATGAAGGTCGGTAGTAACCTCTTCTCGGTCGGTTCTTTTATCGGTCAAAACAACGCGGATACCTGCATTAAGGAATGCCTGCTCACGAAGACGGGCTAACAAAATGTCGTAATCATATTCGGTAGTATCGGTGAAAATATCGGGGTCGGGCTTGAAGGTAACCGAGGTACCTGTTTCGTTGGTATCACCTATTATCTCAAGCTCGGTTGCAATATTACCCTTTTCATATCTCTGATGATAAATATGTTTTCCATCCTTGACCTCTACCTCAAGCCAACTTGACAAAGCATTAACTACTGAAGCACCCACACCGTGCAAACCGCCGGAAACTTTATATCCGCTTCCGCCAAACTTACCGCCTGCGTGCAGGATAGTAAATACGACCGTTACGGTGGGTATACCCTTTTGAGGGTTAATACCAACGGGAATTCCGCGTCCGTTGTCGGTTACGCGAATAATACCGTCGTCAAGAAGGTCCACCGTAATCTTGTCACAATAGCCTGCCAAGGCCTCATCTATAGAGTTGTCGACGATTTCGTAAACAAGGTGGTGCAGACCACGTTCTCCGGTTGAGCCGATATACATACCCGGTCTTTTTCTGACCGCTTCAAGTCCTTCAAGTACCTGTATTGAATTTTCGTCATAATTTTCGGTTACAGGTGTTGTGATGTCGTTACTCATTTTTTTCTCCTTTTTAAAAGGTTATTTGTTTTTAATAAAAGGTCGTCGTTGGTGCCGACCAAACAATAAAAAATTAAAATACCATTCTTTTTGAAACTGCTCTTTTTTGCAGTGTGGTGGGTGAAATCTGCGAAATATAAACCTTTAATTTACCATTTTCATTGCATATTACAAATGATTTTGGCAATTCGTAAGAAACGTTGATTACGTTACCTTTTTTCTCAGAAAAATTTAAAAAATCTCTTGTAGGTTTTGATACAGTTGAGGTGTCCATATCAAAAATTCCTAAAATTTCAGAGGTTTTTACAACGGTGTCCTGACCTAAGTGTAAATAGATAACTCTCACCTCTTTTTAAGGGTTTAATCTTCTATCAATTTTCCGTTTTCGATTTTAAAAATCTTACCGTCCAAAAGACCTTGGGTATTTGCAATATCACAGCAAGTTAAAAATACCTGACGACCCTTTATATGGTTCAAAATATAGTTTTGACGGGTTATATCAAGTTCACTCATAACGTCGTCGAGTAATGCTACGGGCATTTTACCGGTAATTTCGTTTATCACGGCCGATTCACTTAATTTCAAAGCCAACGCAGCTGAACGCTTTTGACCCTGCGAGCCAAAAGACCTTGCCGAAATATCATTTATTTTGATATTAAGGTCGTCACGGTGAGGACCTATCGAGGTTGTAAGTGTCTGCATATCCTCTTTTCTGGAAGTTTTTAATAAGTTCAAAAAATCTTCCTCTGAATCCCCTGCCGTGGTTTCATATTCGGCTGAAATTTCCTCTTTACCCTCGGACAAACCGCAATATATTTCGGGCAGATATTTATTTATTGCCTCAATGTATTTTTTTCGGTAACTTATTATCTCACTTCCGGTAACAGCCAATTCTTTTTCAAAATCTTCAATAAATTCCTCCATATTTGGATTGAATTTAAGGTTTTTTAAAATTGAATTACGCTGGTCAAGTGCCTTGAAATACCGCCTTGAAATACTTATATATTTTGGATAAAGCTGACACAAACAGGTGTCCATAAATTTTCTTCTGAATTGAGGCCCGTCTTTTATGATATTAAGGTCATTCGGTGAAAAAATAATGGCATATAGCTTTCCTGCAATAGCCGAAGCCAAGCCCTGCTCTACCCCGTTCAAAATCGCAGTTCTTGATTTTTCAATCTCAATAACACAATCCTGCTCTCGGTCATCGTCATAAAAATAAAGTTTAATCTTAGCCTTTTCACAACCAAACCTTTTAAGTTCGCTGTCCTTTGAGCCTCGAAAACTTTTAGCACCCGTAAAAAGCCATAAGCTTTCCAAAATATTAGTTTTTCCTTGAGCATTCTGACCGAAAATAATGTTCATTCCGTCACAGAATTCTAAAACCTCGTTTTCAAAGTTTCTGAAATTCTGAAGCTCTAATCTTTTAAAGGTCATTATTTTATAACCTTTAAAGCCTGACCGTTGAAGCTTACTACCTCTCCGCCACGAAGCTTTTTACCTCGCATAGTACAGATTTCTCCGTCTACCGAAACAAGTCCATCCTGAATTACAGCCTTAGCCATTCCGCCTGTACCTAAAATGCCTGCAAACTTCAAAAAGTCGTCAAGCTTGATATATTCTGTATAAATCTTTACTTCTTCCATTATTCTGCCTTCAATCTCATAGGCATAACCATATAAATAAAGTCATCGCCTTCTTCAGGTAACAAAATTACTGATGCAAACGAACCATTAAAGTTCATAACTGCCTTTTCACATTCACAAGCCTTCAATGCATCAAGCAAGAAACGGTTATTAATACCTATTTCAAAGGTATCACCCTTAACCTCTGCCGAATACGAGTCGGTAGCACGTCCCAAAGCAGTAGCACAAGAAAAAATAATTTCCTCTGCATCAATCTTACATCTCATCGGAGTTTTCAACTGGTCGTTGATAATGAGTGAAATTCTTTCAATGGTTGAAGCCATTGCTTTGGTATTTACGTTAACAGTGGTTGAAAATGCAGAGGGCATAATCTTCTTATATTCGATAAACTCACCCTCTATTTTGCGGGAAACAATTGAATAACCGTCAATACACATAGCAACGTGACGGCGACCAACAAAAAATTCTATATTTTCTTCATCTTCTTTTATAATTTTTACAGCCTCACCGATGGTTTTGGCTGAGATTACAAAGTTTATTTTCTTGCCAAGATTCAGCATTTGTTTTCTGACAGCCATTCTGTAACCGTCAACACCGATAACCTTTACGTTATCCTCTTCTATATCAAACAAAAGACCGGTAAGAACGGGCTTCTGTGCATCGGCCTGAGCCGTTGCAAATATAGTCTGACGAACCATGTCTTTTAAGGTTTCGCAAGGAAATACCAATCTCTCGCAATCATCAACGGTCGGCATCTCGGGGAAATCTTGTGCAGGCATACCCATAATATCGAACATTGTAGAACCACTTTTTATCTTACATACAAGACGGTCGTTGACCTCAAAGGAAACGGTTTCACCGTTCATACTTCTTAAAATATCACCAAGCAGTTTTGCTTTGAAAACAATGCTTCCTTCTTCGGCGCAGGTGATATCGATAGTCTTTGTCATACCTATTTCAAGGTTGTATGCCATCATTTTAAGACCGTCAGGTGTTGCGGTCATATGGATTCCCTCTAAAACAGGAAATGTTGCCTTGGTTGCAACGGCACGGGAAAGGTTCATAACTGCTTCGCATAATTTTTCTCGGTTTACTAAAAATCGCATTTTTAATAATTCCTCCCAATATATATTTATCAAAAAATAGTAGTAGTAGTAGAGGATGTGAAATTGTTAATAACCTTCACAACCCTTAATATAAAGCCAAAAATTGCATCAAAAATTATCTACAAGATTTTAACAATTTTGTTAATAAAAATCGATATTTTACTGTTTTAAACAATCTTGTTAATAACTACCTGTTAAAACATGTTGAAATGTGGATATTTTTAGGTTGTTATGTTAACAAATGTAACCTAAGGTCAGGATTGGATGTTTTTGATGATATCTTCTACCAATCTCTTTTCACTTTCGTTCTCTTTTAAGATATTTTTAATTTTCTCGACAGTGTAGAGAACTGTAGTATGGTCTTTGTTAAACTTTTTGCCAATTTCTGTCGAAGAAAGTGACATTACCTGTGCCACAATGTACATTGATATCTGACGAGCGTAGGCAATATCGGCATTCTTTTTACGGGAATAAATATCATCAGGCTCGACATTATAAGTTCTTGAAACCTCAACTACAATCTTATCAACCGTGATAGGCTCCTTAAATTCTTCGCTTACAACATCGCGTATGTAACGCTGAATTAAGGATATCGTAAGTTTACCGCCGTCAACCGTGACAAATGCCTTGAGTTTTTTGATAATTCCTTCTAACTGACGGACGTTGGTTTTGATAGACTCGGCAATGAGGAAAAGTATGTCGTCGTCTATCTCAAGCTCAAGTTGTTCAGCCTTGTTTTTTAGGATGCTTACACGGGTTTCAAACTCAGGAGGTTGCATATCGGCCATCATACCGCTTTCAAGTCTTGACCTGATTCTTTCCTCAAGAGTTTTAATTTCTTTCGGAGGACGGTCGGACGTGACGACAATCTGACGTTCGGGATAAAGTGCATTAAAAGTGTTGAAAAATTCTTCTTGAGCCTGTTCTTTACCGGCAATGAAGTGAATATCGTCTATAAGCAAAACGTCGACTGAACGGAATTTATCGTGGAAAATATCGGTAGTCTGATTACGGATGGCCTGAATCAATTCATTTGCAAACTGTTCACCGCGAAGGAAAAGAATTTTTTTCTCGGGAAAATTCTTTTCAATATGGTTTTTAATGGCCAGCATAAGGTGGGTTTTGCCAACTCCCGAGTTTCCGTAAAGGAACAGAGGATTGTACTGATTCATATAAGGGTTGTTGGCAACTGCCAAAGCCGAAGCATGAGCAATATGGTTTGACGGACCTACTACAAATCTGTCAAAGGTATAACCGTCATCGGCATTGCCATAAAAGTTTGCAACCATTTTTTCTTCCTCGGTGCGGACGACAACCTCAACGGTCATAGGTAGACCTGAAACCTCCTCGCAGGATTTTTCGAGAAGTTTTTTGTAATAACCGTCGACCGTTTTCTTAATATAGACACTGTTGGTTTCAAGCGTCAGAACACCGTCGTTGTCCGAAATCGGAACAAGGTCTACAATCCAGGCTTTAAGACCTACCTCGGAAATTTTTTCGGTTTCTTTACAATCCTCACAGATTCTTTCCCAAAGATCCGTTATGGAATTTATAGGCATTTTTTTCTTCCTTCCTTTTTGAAATTCGTAAATTATTTTAAAGTTTTTAACAAAAATTATATAGAGTGTTGAAAACTGTTTTGGTATGCATATATCCATCTAAAATTTTACCATAAATTTTAGAATTTTGCAAGGAAAAATCACATTAAAATGTACGTGAAATTAACCAATTTTAAAGCTAACTTTTATACAATTTTTCATATATAATAATTTATTATTATATATGAAATTTTTTTGGAATCAAACTGTAAAAATAAAGCAAAAAAACCACCTCGAAAGGTGGTTTTTTTATTCAATCCAATTTTTCTAAAAACGAATGCATTTCGCCGTCGATTTTATACCCCACAAGGGTGTCAACGTTGCAACGGTGGATGCTGTTAAAGAGGTTTTTCTCAATTTCGGGGTTTACCTTTTTAAGTTCTTTTATGAGCATCTTGATCTCGTGCCGTTTTGAGGCATTTTCGTCAATGGCAGCACGTGCTGTCAGCTTGCAGGCACAGGCAATAAACGAAAGCCCGTTATAGTTTGCCCAGCGGATGATGTCCTCCTCCAAAACACAATAAAGAGGACGAATTAACTCCATTCCCTCGAAGTTTGTCGATTTAAGTCGGGGCAACATTCCTTGAATCTGCGAGCCGTACATCATACCCATTAGTGTGGTTTCAATAACGTCGCTTAAGTGATGACCGAGGGCAATTTTGTTACAACCGAGCCTTTGTGCTTCGGCATAAAGGTTTCCTCGTCGCATCCTTGCACACAAATAGCAGGGCGATTCAGTCACGTTGTCGGCAATATCAAAGATATCGGTTTCAAAAACGTGAATAGGAATCTCCAAAATTTTGGCATTATTTTCGATTTTTTGACGGTTTTCGGGGTTGTACCCTGGGTCCATCACGATAAACTTAAGGTCAAACTTAACGTCGCTGTAACGCTTGAGCATCTTCATCAAAACTGCCAGCATCATCGAGTCCTTACCGCCCGAAATGCAGACAGCAATCCTATCACCCTCCGAAATAAGGCGATAGTTTTTCACACCCTCAATGAACTTATTCCATATTTCCTTGCGGAATTTTTTGTTGATACTTCGTTCAGCTTCCTGAGCTTTAGTCAATTCTTTTGGCATAGTTGTTCCTTTTTTTTATTTTTATAACAAATAATCTTTTGAAATTTTGAGTCGTCGTGCTTCCCCTTAAACCACAAAAACGGGTTCGAAGAGATGTAATCATTAATATTAGACAAATCGTCCTCATTCCGCACAACGTGGTCGTAGTAGGACCGTTGCCAAAATTTTTGTCCATTTTTATGAGTTGTATAAGATTTGAATTGTTGAATTATATGCTTTAGGGAAGGGCCTCTGTGCCCTTCCGGAGCCAAAATTGAAATCAATAAATGAACGTGATCAGGCATTATCACGTAAGAAATTAAGTTTACAAATTCGCATGTGTTTATAAATTGAATGCAATCATCAACGATTTTACCCAATTTTGATAATTTGATTTGCGGGAGGGCACAGAGGCCCTCCCCTACAACAATTTTTGACAATATTTGTTTGCGGTGATTGGTGCAAATTATTACAAAATATACGCCGTTTTGGTTGTAATTAAATTCTCTTATCCTTGTGTTTTTGCGTTGCGGTAAATTTGCATATTATTTATTTTTTAACTAAATCCTTTATGGTCTCCCCTGCCATAATCAACCCCATAACCGACGGGACAAACGGCACCGAACCGGGTATACTGCGACCCGTTTTTGGGTCTTTTCCGACATTTTCCGACGGAATTTCCTGTGAATAAACGACCTTTAACGACGAAACTCCTCTCTTTTTGAGGTTTGTTCTCATAATTCGTGCCAACGGGCAGACTTTTGTGTCATAAATATCGGCCACAAGAAAGGCGGTGGGGTCGAGCTTGTTCCCTGCTCCCATTGCCGATATTATCGGAATATTCAGCTCTTTTGCACGGCAAATAATGTCGATTTTTGCCGCAACCGTGTCGACACAGTCCAAAATAAAGTCGAATTTTGTAAAATCAACGAGGTCAGCCGTTTCGGGCAGATAGAAGTATTGATGTGTTGTGACCGAGCAATAGGGGTTTATATCAAGGATTCTCGCCTTCATAACCTCAACCTTTGGCTTACCCACCGTGCTGTGCGAGGCTACCGCCTGACGGTTGATATTGCTTTCTGACACAGAATCACTGTCGATAAGGTCAAGTGCGCCGACACCTGCCCTTGCCAAGGCTTCTACGGCATGACCTCCCACACCGCCGATGCCGAAAACGGCCACCCGACAGTGCGACAGCTTATCTATTGAATTTTCACCCAGAACATTGGCCGTGCGTGAAAATTGTTCCTTCATTTTCTTATCTGCCCTTGAATAATTTTTTTACAGCACCCGTTTTGTCAAGAACAATGAACAGTAACGAGCCGGATGCCGCACCGATTGCACCTTGAGTTGCGTTGCCGATAATGTCTGCAACGGCAACACCGATGCCGTAAAGCGGAATTTCAAACAGAAAATATCCCAAAATCATCACTATCTCGGCAACGATCGCACCGACTATGATACCGATGATGCCAAGCTTTGTGTTCAGTTTCAAAAATGCTTTGTAGATCAGCCAACAAGCCACAACCATAAGCCACTTGATAACAAAGGTTGCAGGTGAATAGTAAGTATAGCCCAGAATGAGGTCGGCCAGACCTGCACCGATACCTGCGGCAAGTCCGCCGTAAACAGGGCCGAGACAAAGAGCCGCAACGATTATAAAGCAGTCACCGAAATTGAAGTAACCCTTGTTGGGCAACGGCACGGGAAATGCAAACGTAAAGATGCATATCAAGGCCGCAAAAACGGCGGCACAGCTAATGTTGAACAATTTACTTTTTTTCATTGAAAAGACCTTCTTTTAACTAAAAATATATATTATTCGGCGTTCGTACCGACAATATTTTGCATCCAATTTCCGCGTTTTACGAGGTACAGACCGATAAAGCCCTTGAGCAAATAAACTGATTGTACCGAGGCATAGAGATAAACGGCGCTGATATTAGTATAACGGGAAAGGAAAAATGCAATCGGCACCGAAACGAACCACATAAAACCGCAGTCGAAAACAAAGGTTATCATGGATTTTCCGCCCGAGCGCAAGGTGAAATACGACGAGTGCGCCAGCGAGTCAAACGGCATCATAAAAGCACCGACAACAATAAGTCCCGACGCAATATGTCTAACATTGTCGGAGGTATTATACAAAAGCGGAATAACGGGCGACAGCGAAGCATAGACGATACACATTACAATGCTCATAAACAGAGAAAAAACTATCAGCTTGCGGTCGGTATCCATAACCTCGTTCATTCGGCCAGCACCGAGCATATTGCCGATGATAATACCGATAACATTGCCCATCGAAAGGAAGATGACGGCAAACAGATTCCAGAAGGTCTGGTTAATGTTGTTGGCGGCAACAACGTCAACACCCTTCATTGAATAGCTTTGGTTAAGCATGGCAACACCTGCTGCCCAAAGGGTTTCGTTCAAGGCCAACGGCAGAGCCTTTTTAAACATATCAAAGGCCAAAGACAACGGCATTCTGAAATTCTTGAAAAACCCGACAATATAAGGATTTTTTTCCTTGTGGGCGTGGGTCCAGACAATGACGATAACCATCTCGACATATCTCGACAAAACGGTGGCAATAGCGGCACCTGAGGCACCGAGAGCCGGAATTCCAAGCGGATTTACACCGAAAATGAGGATATAGTTGAAGCAAAGGTTGACCAAAACGGCTACAACGCCTGCCTTCATAGGCAGCATGGTCTCCCCTGTTTCGCGCAGAGTACTTGCATAGCTTTGGGTGAGTGCAAACGGGATAAAGCCAAGCATCATTATAAGCAGATAGGTTTTGGCGTTATCGAAGGATACAACGGGGTCAACGGTCTGAACCTCAGCCTCACCCTCCAAAAATGCGGTGATAAGACCATCGCCGAAAAGCAGGAAGATACCGATGCTGAGCACCGTTATAATAAGGCAAAGAATAAGCTTGAAACGAAGCGAGTTTCTTAAACCCTCTTTGTCACCCTTGCCGTAGTATTGAGCACCGAATATTCCGACACCCGAAACAGCACCGAAAAGGCATAGGTTAAAAACAAAAATAAGTTGGTTAGTGACCGAAACACCAGTCATAGCCTCGGTTCCGACGCGACCGACCATAATGTTGTCAAGCATATTAACAAAGTTGGTAATGCCGTTTTGGAGCATTATCGGAACGGCGATGGCAAGGACGTATTTGTAAAACGCCTTGTCGCCTATGTATTTTTTGAGCATAAAATCACCTCAGAAATCATGGTCGTCGTGCTTCCCCTCAAACCACAAAAACGGGTTCGCAGTAGGACCGTTGCCAGATTCCTTCTTCAGGATTCATAGAATGGATATCTCTTGAAATATTCAATTTCAAAAATCCCATTATCTTCGATAACAATGACCTTTGTTGTAGGGGAGATTCATGAATCGCCCCTACAATCTCTGAAAAAATTTTTCTTCGATTATGGGTACAAACCGTTACGAAATATGCGCCGTTTTGGCTGTAATCAAATTTTCTTAATCTTGTATTTTTGCGTTGCGGTAACGGTGTGTGTTGGTTGTCCTTTTCCATTACTTTCTTACATATTACCGCTTTGCAACATCACGGCGGTGACGGCGGCAACGGGGGCCGTTTCGGCGCGAAGGATTCTCGGTCCTAACGTGGTAACTCGGGCACCGTTTTCCTCCAACATCAAGGCCTCGTCACGGGTGAAACCACCCTCAGGACCGATGATGACCGATATTGATTTAATGTTTTCGTCCAATTTCGGCAGAGGTGTTCCGCCGATTTCGTAGAAAAACAGACATAAATCGACCGAACTTATGCTCTCTGCAACGCTTTTGAGGGTCATACTCTCCCCCAACTCGGGCAAAATTCCGCGACCTGACTGCCCTGCCGCTTCGTCGGCAATTTTTTGCCATCGGTCAATTTTTTTCGCCATTTGCTTGTCGTCGGGACGCGAAACGCAATTAGTCGACAACACCGGCACAATCCTCGAAACACCCGTTTCAACGGCCTGACGTACGGCGGTGTCCATTTTGTCGCCTTTTGTCAGACAAAGATACAACGTGACGAAAACCGTCGGCTCGGTGGCGTTTTTTTTCTTATTTTGTATGGAAAGGTCGACACGGTCGGCCGTGCAATCCGAAATAACGCAATCATAATCGAAGCCCTTGGTGTCGCAAACGGTAAGGCTCTCCCCCACCCTCATCCTCAAAGATTTCAAAATATGCTTAGCATCGTCACCGTCGATAAACGGTGCATCTTCGAAAAATTCCTTAAAAAATCTGGGCATTTTATCCCCTCTTAGCATATATTTACATACATAATAATTTTATCATTCAAAGCCGTTGATGTCAAGCAGAACACAACAAAAATGACCCCCGAAGTGTATTAGGCTTCGGGGGTATAAGAGGATTTATTCTGTCGGTTCTGACTCGGTTGATGTTGTATCCGAACTTGTATTACCCGTAGGAGGCGTAACTTCCGGGCCGACATAGGTGTTGATGATAAGTGTGACCTTGGTGTCAATACCGATACGCATATCACGTTCGGGGTCGGTCTGGATGATAACTCCGGGAGAAGCATCCTCAACATACTTCTCCTCGAAATAGATGTTCTCGTACGAGAAGCCCATTTCGAAAAGCTTGAGCATTGCTGACTGACGGTCGTAACCTGTAAGGTCAATCATAGTAACGTTGGCAGGACCAAGGCTGACAACAACCTCAACAGTAGTGCCGACATCGACGATATTACCGGGCTTGGGATTCTGGCTGATAATCTGACCCTTGAGGTACTCGTCGTTATATTCTTTGGAAACAATCTTGAACTTGATGTTATCTTTATAGTCCTGATTTATGATTACATCGGTGTAGTTGCGTCCAACAAAGTTTACAAGTTCGAGTTTGCCGTTGGTGGTCGAGGTCAACGATTCCATTTCACTCGGAGTACTTACAAAGGACTGAACACTGTTAAGTCCGTTGTCCGACGAGGTTGTATCGGTATCGCCATTGAAAACACCAAGGGTGTAAAGCACGAAAACAATGAAAAGAGCAAGCAGGAAGGCGGTTGCAATACCTGCAACAAGACCGTACATCTTGCCCGAACCACCCTTCTTTTTCTTGGGCTTTTCTTCGGGCTTCTTAGCAGCGGTTATATTGGTCGAAGCGGCACCGCGATTGGCTGCAACGTCACCTGCGCCGACGCCGACACCTGCGGCAACCTGTGCAGAAGAAATAGACAATCCGCGACGCATCTCGTCGATTGACTGTGTACGGTCATCGGGGAGTACCTGTAAAGCGTTGGCAAGGGTTTCGAGAACTGCCTTGGGGGTTTCGCGTGCAACCTTTGCAGGAATGGTCATATTATCATTTTCAAGACGTTCGGTGGCCTCCGGAGGAGGATTGCCGACCAAAGTGCGGTAAATGGTTGCGGCAAAGGCATAAACGTCGGTCCAAGGACCCTGTGTGCCTGCAACACCGTACTGCTCAACTGCGGCAAAACCGGGGAAGAGTTGTGAAGTGAGAGCACTCTTCGCGGTACGGCATTCGGGAATAAGGAAGCTGTTAAGACGGAGCTTACCGTCTTTGCCTACGATAAGGGTATCGGGCGAAATTCCGCGATGAACGATACCTGCCTTATGCAGAGCCGAAATAGATGCAACCAACGGAGCAAAGAGGCTTCTTGCCTGGTCCCAATTAAGCATACCGCCGTTGCGCATCAAAAATTCTCTCAAGCTGATACCGGGAACCGAACGGATTACACGGTAGGCAGTGTTGTTGGACTCGCGGACGTCAAGCACGTCGAAAAGAGCAGGAAGCTCGTTAAGACGGAACAGCTCACGCGAAAGCTCGATAAACTTTTCCAAAGCGTCGTTATAGCTATATTCACAGCCCGAAAGCATCAAAATATTAGCACCGTCCACGTCACGTTCGCAAAGGCCTTGGGGCATAAACTCGCGGATGTTTACGGTGGTGGCAGTTACGGTGTCGTAGCCTATGTAAGTAATGCTTTCGCCGTTCTGGTCAAGCACCTTTCCGATGCAGTAACGGGAATCAAGAATATATCCGGGAGCAAGATGCGACGGATTATGAGGCTCGTCAGGATTGTATCCGCAGATGGGACACTTGCCTTCAGTAACCTTTTCATTCATGCAGCCGTGACAAAGATTGTTAGGATTTATCATACTGATTTTCCTTTCAATAGAATTTACTGCTAACGACCCATTGAAAAAACAGGTCATATATAGCAGTTATTATACCACACTAGTTTCAAAATTGCAACTGTCTGATATCGTCCAAAAACGGTAGGAAGTCGGTTTGCTTGACACGTAGCGACAAAAGACAACAAAACGTGATGAAATGCGAGCAAAAGTTACCTTTGCTCGTCCAAGGGCAGGGAGAAGCTTTCCAAGAATTCCTCCAAAAATACGTTGGCGGCAGGGAAGTCCAGTGCCTTGACCGATTCGATGGTCGATTTTTCGGCCGACGTGAAATCGCGGTTGCCAAACGACAATTCATCACGGCATTTTATAAGTGCCGAAAGCTTGTCGGCGGCCTTGATTATGAGTTTTAACTCTTTGTCCTCGGGGTCAAACGCCGATTCAAATTCGGGTCTTAAATCCTCGGGCAAAAGGTCGAGCAAACGGTCGGATGCGGCATGCTCAATCTCCTTGTAGGCAGTCTTTATATCGGAGTTGTAGTATTTGATGGGGGTGGGGAGATCACCCGTGATTATTTCTGGTGCATCGTGGAAAAGTGCTGCTACGGCAGCCTTGTCGGCATCGACCTTACCGCCGAAGCGTTTGTTGTGGATGACCGCCAATGCGTGTGCGATAAAGGCGGTTTCCAAAGTATGCTCGGCCAGGGTTTCTTTGCGTGTGTTACGCATAAGAGCCCATCGGTCGATATATTTCATTCTGAAAAGCATTGCGTAAAAATGACTCATAATATACCTTCCAAAAATTTATTTTTCGTTATCGTCGGCATCGTCACCGGTTTCGTCGTCGGTGTTGTTTGAACCGTCGCTTGAGGCTTCATCTTCTAAGTCCTCGTCATCTTCAATGATAAAGACCTTTTTCGACTTTTTTGTATCGGTTTCGACGGGCCGGGTCAGGTCAAAATCGCCGATACCGAACTCATCAATACCGTTGACATCAGGCAATTCACCCGTTTTGAACTCGTCGACAGCGTTGTCGTTTATGGTGAAACCACTCTTAAAACCGACGTAAGCATTGATGCTGGTGTGGTCGATGTTATCCAAAAGATGGTCGCTTTCGTCGTTTTCAGCGGCATAGTTTGCCTTCTCGTAACGGCTTATATGCAAGGCGATGGTATCACCCTCGGGATACTCGGGAGGTGTTGTCGGCCTCATACTGCGCTTGATAGCCACAATACCGAGGTAAATCGCAATAAGGACGATAGTGCCGAGCATTATGATAAGACCTATTCTTAAGCCCGGAGTTTCAAACTCGAAGATTATCTCGCAAGCACCCTCGGGGGCAACAACCGCCATAAAGCCTGCGTTGACCATATAAATCTTGGCATCCTTGCCGTTGACCTTGGCAGTCCAGCCGTCGTGATACGGCACCGAGAAGAAGACAAGGTTGTC
>JAZTYO010000010.1:0-50303 GCA_045636945.1 Acutalibacteraceae bacterium
CGAATAATTTAGAAGAAAAACTCCGACATTTATCAGGTATGATAAAGGAAATTGATTCCAAAAAACATGGTGAAATCAACCTTAGTATGTGGACAAGTGACAATACACAGGGTACTTTTAAGGAAAAAAAGGAAAAAGTTAAATAAAAATTACAAAATTGTAATAAAAACTATTGAAATTTGAAAAAAGATGTGTTAATATCATAGTATATGAAATAAAAGAGATAAATTAGTATAAATACGGAGGAAAGTATAATGCCATTTGAAGTAGCAGATATGGAAGCAAATGTAGTAAAAATTAAAGTTGTCGGTGTAGGCGGCGGCGGCGGAAACGCTATTAACCGCATGGTTGATGCCGGCGTTAAGGGTGTTGAATTTGTAGCAGTTAATACTGATAAAGCAGCATTACTTAAATCAAAAGCAAATACAAAAATCCAAATTGGTGATAAAACAACTGCAGGTATGGGCGCTGGTGGTAACCCCAACAATGGTCGTGCAGCTGCAGAAGAATCTAAAGACGAAATCGCAGCAGCTATTCGCGAAGCTGATATGATTTTCATTACCGCTGGTATGGGTGGCGGAACAGGTACCGGTGCGGCTCCTGTTGTTGCTGCTATTGCTAAGGAACTTGGTATCCTTACAGTTGGTATCGTAACAAAGCCTTTCTCATTTGAAGGTAAAAAACGTATGACTCAGGCTGAAGCTGGTATCGCATCACTTCGTGAGCAGGTTGATAGCCTTGTTGTTATTCCTAATGAGCGTCTTAAGTTCGTTTCAGAGCAGAAGATTACATTCAAGAATGCATTCGATATCGCTGATGATGTTCTTCGTCAGGGTGTTCAAAGCATTTCTGAACTTATCAATGTTACTGCTCTTGTTAACCTTGACTTTGCTGATGTTAAGTCAATTATGTCTGATGCAGGCTATGCTCATATGGGCGTTGGTGTTGCAACAGGTCGTGATAAGGCAGAGCAGGCTGCTCGTATGGCTATTAACAGTCCTCTTATCGAAACCTCTATGGAAAATGCACGTGGCGTAATCGTTAGCATTACAGGTTCTGAAGATATCGGTCTTGAAGAGGTTGAACTCGCTTCTTCTATCATCTCTGAAATGGCTCACGTTGATGCAACAATCATTTGGGGTGCTCAACTTGATGATAAACTTGAAGATACAATCCGCGTTACTGTTGTTGCAACAGGTCTTGGCGAGGATGCTAAAGAAGATAATAATGATTTTGCTTCTTTCCTCAACAATGCAGATGATGAAGATGCATACGGCGATGTTATGAGTTTCTTCAAGAAGGACTAATATTTAGTTATAAGTTTATTAAAACCCAGCGTTTAAAACGCTGGGTTTTTTATATTCATCTATCTGTTTGAAATTATTGTAAAGTTTCGTTAATAAAAAAATGCACCGATTTAGATATCACAAAATATCATTCCCTTTATATACATAAATATTATTTTTAATTTTGGAATAACCTGCATTTTCATAAAAGTTTTTTAGACGTTTACAACCATCACTATATTCTTTGGAATCAAACCCATACTTTTCTGCCGATTCATATTCACTTGCACAGAGAAAAATTGCACAACCATAACCTAATTGATAGTTTAGCATTTGCAAGAGATGTTTTATGACATTAGTTCCAATTCCCTTTCCACGATATTCTGAATCAATCGAAATTTTATCAAGAATAAATATCGTGTTATACTCTAAATTTTTAGGAAGATATTTTTTCAGAATATTCCCTTGTTTGCTGCAAATGTTTTCAGCTATTGTAAAACAATCATCAGAAAGAGCATCACATTTATTAAAGAAATCGAAGTCGTTTTCAAATTCATATATATCGAGAGTTCCTATTGTTTTTTCATCAAAGTTAGTTATGGTTCCAAAAATCTTTGCGGGCTCATATTCATAACTATCGGTTGGAATACATTTACTATCTTCAAAGGTGAAATAACAAGTGGATTCGCGTTCGAATTTTACAGAATAATACATTTACATTTCTCCTTTTCAAAAAAACAAAGATTTTATTTTGTATTCTTTATTGTGGGGTTGACCAAGGAGATAAATATCAGTTTATCTCAATATGAGTTAAACTTATTATACTTCGTACCAAATAAAAAAGCAAGTCAAAGCCTTGCAAACTTCTTTACAGTTACTTATTATCTCAAAAAAATTCCTTTAAATAGAATAGTGAAAAGTGAAATTAAATTCGTCCTTCCATTTGCGAAGCAAATATTTCATACACGAAGCGTATTTCACTCGCCGAAAAAGCGAATTTCATTAAAAAAAGACCAAGTATTTCGACTTGGTCTTTTTTTGTTGGAATGGCAGGGTACTCTGTGCCCGCATTATTTTGACCGCTGCGGGCGGTTTGCAAAATAATTTGCGGTGCTCGAGACTTCACAGTTCCAAAAGCCTGACGCGGCTTTTGGACTGCTTCGACGAACCTACGAATGCAGCAGTCAAAGTGCTGTGTCTTACCGCTTGACGACACCCCAATGTATTAAATTTAGGATTGCGTAGTTGGTGATTTTTGAAAGTTTTTGTGTCCAAAATTCACCGTCATCTTAAAAAAGGTAAAAAAAATAAAAGTGGGGTGGATAATCGGAGTCGAACCGATGGCCTCCAGAGCCACAATCTGGCGCTCTAACCAACTGAGCTATACCCACCACATTTTTAAGTCCTTGTGCCTTAAGCACACGGACTATTATATCCATCTAAGTTCAATTTGTCAATAGTAAATTTTCAAAATTCGCAAAATTACAGCTTAAAATCCTCAGGATTATAGTCGCGACCTATATCTTTTGCCTTAGGAACTCGTTTCAAGGGGTCATACTTATACTTTCTGCAAGCGTCAAACGGGTCGACAAGACCTTTCTTTACGCAAAAGACCTCCTCACCGCCCGACAAAGGTTTTCCGTGTAGGCAGTAGGCACACATTGGATTTATTGACTTGTCAAAAAACTTACCGTCGGACATCGGAACACCCCGTTTCTTACATTATAGTATAGTTATATCATTACAATATCATTATATTATCGCATCGCTTTGATGTCAAGTCTTAACCCTTACCCATCTTTTTGCGTATTTCATCCCTTACCGAGTCGACAAAGCTCGATTTTGATTCGCCAAAGATACACTCGTTAGCGAAATGCTCGCAGTTGTTGTAAAGAATGTGATACCCCTTGCGACCAAGCTGACTCATAGCATAATCGACCGTTTCCTTGGGCGAACGACGGTCGTAACGTTCCTTTCGGTCGAGAACTGCTGTTTCAAGCGTTGACCCGTGCATAAAGGTGACAACGTCGGTGGTCAGAACCTCGATTGTTTCGGGGTCAACACCCGAATTGTCGGGCATACCGAATGCCACTACGGTCTGCTCGTCGACAAAAATACCGTAATGGTGGTAAAACTTGATTTTAGTGCGTATCATATCGCCCATTTTAGGCTCTTTAAATTCCCAATTCATATCACAGATTATCCGAAATCTTGGTCACAACATCGTTTACTGTGCGAAGAACACCGAAATCCTCGTTGGTAAAGCGGACACTGAACTCCTCCTCAACCGCCATAGCCATATAAAGCAATGCAATGGAGTTCATACCAAGGTCCTCAACAAGGCTTGCATCCTCGGTAATCTGAGAAACGTCGATGTCACCCTCAAAAACGTTGTTGAAAAGCTCGATAAGCTTTTCGATTATCTGCTCATTTGTTAATTTGCTCATAAACCTTCTTACACTCCTCCATTTTTTCTAAAAGGGTACCCGACAAACCGTCTAAATCGGCCACCGAGGGAAACCTCTTGGGGCAAAGCTCCTTGCAATCCAAGGCATCGCTAAACACAATAAGAGTTCTGTTCCACCAATGCTTGCGCTTTTGGGTATACATCGGGATTATCGGAACACCTGCCTGCAAAGCGATAAGCACTGCACCCGACTTTATCTTGTTCATTTCGTCGGCATCCTTGATGCTTCCCTGTGGAAAGATTGCCAAAAGCTTACCGTCTTTAAGTACGTCTACACATTTTCTGACAGCGTTGATATCCGATTGGTCACGGTCGATGCTTATGCAACCTGCACCCTTCAAAAGAAAGCCCAAAAACTTATTTATCATAACCTCTTTTGCGGCAAGGAAAAACATTCTGCGGTGCAAAAAACAGGACGAAACCCTGAAAGGGTCGGAATAACCGGTGTGGTTAGAGGCGATAATGGCACCGCCTTTTATTTTGTTTTTGTATTTTTCGCTGTTGACGTGCAGCTTTTTCGGACGGAAGGCCAACGCCAAAACCGACATAACAACACGTGCCATATCTAACGGCAGATATCTGAATGGGTTTTTACGCTTCTTACTTGCCATTCTTCTCCAACAGCTCCTTCAACTCGTAGGTTTTTTCTTCCAAAAGCTTAGTCAGACGCTCGATGTCCTTATCCTCGGGGAGGTCAGGGTCACGAAGTTCGTTTAAATATATCGGAGTGCCGATAACAACGTGTGCTCTCTTGAAAAGTCCGTAGTTTCCGTCGGTGTAAACGGGGATGATAGGCGCATCGGAATGAAGCGCAATGTATGAAACGCTTGGTTTAAAGGGCCAGGGCTTGCCGTTTACGGGCAAACGGCTTTCGGGGAAGATGCCGACAATACCCTTTTTGTCAAGCACGTCAATCGACTCGTGTATAAAGCCGAAATCCTTGGCATCACGGTTGACGTATATACCGCCGATGCCGAACAAAAACCAGGCAAATATCTTGGATTTGTTGAAAAGTACCTCAGCCATAAGGAAACGGACGGTCTTGCCGAAAAACAGAATGAGGTACAATACAAAGTCCATAAGCGACTTGTGGTTGGACATCAGAATGCTACCCTTGGGTAAGCGTCGGGATTGCTTTTTCTTGTCGGCATAGATTACTTTGGGCTTTAAAAACAAAAGTGCAGGCAATACACCGGTCAGCTTTACAAACCAAAGCAACACGTGATTAACTTTACGCTGTTTCATAATCAGATGTGCCTTTCTATATACTTACAGAACTCGCGGATTGTGTAGGTGTATTTTTCACCCTGCTCGGCCGAAAGACCGAACTCCTCGGCAAGAACACTCAACATGGAGAAATACTGCAGACTTGTTGCACCAAGGTCGAGTATAAGGTGTGCATCGGGGTCTAATTCTTCGGGTTTAAGTTCCAAGATAGGGGCAACCAACTCCAGAACTCGGTTGAGTATCTTCGGGTCGACGTTATTTTGCGATTCGGTGCAGGGTTGTGCCTTTTCAAACTCCAACAGCTCAACCGAACCGTTCTCGACGGCACGTTTGAGGTATGCACGGCTGACCTTTATTGCGGTTTTTGAAACTATCGGGTCATAGGTCATATAAATCTTTCGCATCTGCTGGGTTGAGGGCAACGATGCATTGACCGCAAGGATTGCCTCGCGAAGGTCACGGATTCTCACGGCCGAGAGATAAGGACTTACCTGTGCGACCAAGGTCAACTGCTCGTCACCGTCGGTGTTAAGACCCAAAACCGACAGATTGATGATGTCGGGATGGCTGAACAAGGGCTCTAACATATCGGGGTTGATGTTCTCGCCGTTGTCGCCAATAACGAGGTCGCTTTTACGACCCTTTATGAAGAGATAGCCGTTCTTGTCGACCTCCATAATATCGTCGGTCGAAAACCATTCTCCGAGAGGCACCTCGACACCGCCCGTGAGCTTCTTCGAGCAAAGGGATGTACCCTTAATCTCCACAATTCCCTCGTCCGAAATACGGCACTCAACCGAGTCGAACGGACGACCGATAGAGCCCTCGTTACGGTGCTTAGGCTTTTTGCGGAGTTCAACCGAGGAAATACCGATTTCACTCATACCGTAGCCGTTGTGCAAGGGATAGCCGATACCGTTGAAAAGCTCGAGGGTTGATGGCTTGATAAAGCTACCGCCACTGATAAGGAAGCGTACGCTTCTGCCGAAAACCTTGTCGGTAATGTCGCTCGTAAGCTTCATTGCCAATTTCTGGCCCATAAACGGGAAAACGTTTTGCAACCTGGTGCAAAGCCTGATACCCTTCTGCAGTTTTTGGAGTTTGCCCTGCTCTTTGGCGGTTTTGAGCACCTTTTTCTCAATGGTATGCCACAAAAGAGGCACTGCAAAAATGTGAGTAACCTCGTGACGGCGTACCGTGTTTAGGATTGTATCGGGGGCGAGGTCCTTTAAAAATACTATTGTGCGGTTAAAGAAGGTGAACCAAAAATAAACCGCAAAAAGACCGAATATGTGATAAAACGGTAAAAACGCAAGCTGTTTAAGACTGCCTTTGTAATGCAAAGCCATTCGGCGGCTTTCCTTTAAAATGCTTTCCGAATTAAAAATCTGTGCGGCAATATTTTTGCCCTCATAGATGCAGACCGACTCCTTCAACGAGGTAGCCGAAGTGGCAATGGCTATCTCGTTTTCAAACTCGGCAGGGCATGTATCACCCTTCGGTAACTCGGAAAATACAACGTAATTTGTGTCAAGCTGACCCTTTTTGTCGGAAACGACGTGGGTAATTCCAAGCGTTTTGAGAATACCCTCGGTCATAGCCTTCGGATGACGTGTGTTGACAAGATAAGGCTTGTTTCCGCTTTTCAAAACACCCCAGAATGCGGCAATCCAATCAACGCTGTTTTCCATTTCAAGACCAACCCACGAATGTGTATCCCCTAAAACGGAATAGAGTCCGCAAGCAGCCTTTTCGATACGGTCAGCCATTTCGCCGTAGGTGTATTTGTGTACGCGGAAGCCGTCGTTGTCCTCGGCCATTACGGCGGTACGGTTTCGGAAGACTATGTTAAATATCGCCTCAAGGTTTTGCTTAGAAGCCCTGAGGTCGGCCATATTTTTTGTGACAAGTTTTTTAAGTTCTCTTCTCATAGCTAACGTCACCCGCGGTTAAGAAAATCAATAATAGCGTTATCGTATTTTTCGGTATTGTTTATACGAAGGTGGGAATGTCCACCTTTGGAAAACCATACAATTTCCTTGTCGGGGCTACCGCAAGCCTCAAAAAGCTGTTTGCTCTTTTCGGGCAGGGAGAAAACATCCTGCTCACCGTAAAGGAACAATGCACGTTGGCGAAGCTTGGGCATAACCTTGATGGGTGCCGTCTTGTAAACGTCGGTGCCGGTATGCTTCTTTATTTCTCGCATGGCAAGGTTTTTAACAGGAAATACGGGGCGGTTAAGCTGAATCATATGGGTACGGAAAGTCTCGGCGAACGAGGTGAAGCAACCCTCGGTAACAATACCCTTTACGCAATCGGGACATTTGTCCGACACCATTGCAAGCAATCCTGTAGCAGTACCGACACAAATAGTATGGAAATAGACCTCTTCAATGTCGAATTCACTCTGCAAAAGCTTGACCCACTCAATACAGTCGCCACTTTCCTTGACACCGATGGTATTGTACATACCGTCACTATTACCGTGAGCACGTTGGTCTATAACAAGCACGTTAAAGCCTGCCTTTTGGTAAGGAGGAGCAAAGTAGTAAGAGTACAAAAGACTTTCGCAACGTCCGGGAAGTATCAAAACGCATTTTTTCGAATCGGAAAGGTTATAATATTCACCGTAGAGGTTAAGTCCGTCGTGGACAATGTGAACGTCCTGCTTTTTGTCGGCAACGGTTTTTGCCCACTCACAGCCCATATCAAACATGGCCTTTTGTTCTTCGTTTTCGGGGCAGGAGCAAACCCGACCCCATTTGTCGGGCGAGGTTCTGACCAGCTGGTCACGGTAGACGCTTTTTGCAATGGGAACGGTCTTCATCAGCATAGGGATAGCACCGCCCAATAAAAGCACGATAATAATTGCAGGAATAAACCACCAAAGCATTAAAAAAACCTCCAAAAGTATAATAAATCCCAACAAATCATAATACACCATTATATTAGTAAAAGTATTATAACAGATAGTTCAAGATTTTGCACTAATTTTTTTACAAATTGTCGTATTTTCTTGAAATTTCAAGTTTTATGTGGTATAGTAAAATGTGTTTGTATAACTAATTAAGTTAAAACAAATTGAGGAGAAGTGAAAATGAGTAATTTTGCTATCGTTGCAGACACTGCCTGTGACCTGACAAAGGACCTCAGAGAGCGTTTCGGTGTGGATGATTACGTACGCGGAGTTTTGTATCATCCCGACGGAACGAGTGAGCCGTGTTCCTTGGATTGGGAAACTATGACAGCCAAGGAATATTATGATTCAATGAAGGGTAGGAAGGCTCTTTATACTACTGCAACGCCGCCGCTGGGCGATGTTATGAATACCTTCGAAAAATATCTCAAAGAGGGTAGAGATGTTTTAAGCATCAGCCTTTCAGCCGGCCTTTCGTCATCTTGGTCCAACACCGAAAACATTGCAAAGGAGCTTTGTGAGAAGTACCCTGAGCGTAAGATAGTCTGTATCGACTCCGAGCGTTATTCCACTGCTTTGGCAGTGCTGGTTATCGAGGCCTGCTTGCAGAGAGATTTGGGGAAATCCATTGAGGAGGTTGCCGCACATCTCGACGAGGTAAAGCATACCATTCATCAGATGGGTTCTATGGACGACCTGTTCTTCCTTGTGAAAACAGGACGAGTTACCAACTTTAAGGCATTTTTCGGTCAGATGATCGGCCTTAATATTATGGCCGATTTTAACGAAAAAGGAATGTCCGAGGTTGTTGGAAAAATCAAGGGACCCAAAAATATGATCGATGCGACTATCGAATATATTAAAGAAATGATTGTAGACCCCGAAAATCAGATAATGTTCGTAGCGCATACCAACCGTGAGGCCGCCGCCAAGCTTTTGGCTGAACGTATCGAGCAGGAGATTAAGCCCAAAGAGGTTATTATCAACACCGTCGGTACTGCCTGCGGTGCCACGATAGGTCCCGGACTTTGTGCCGCATTCTTCAAAGGCAGACCCACAAGTCACGATATGGCCGATGAAAAGGCCCTTATGGAAAAGATTATCGAAGCCCAAAAGGCTAAATAATATGAGATGTCAGTTTAGGAGGAAACAAAAATGAGCTTTGCAATTATTACTGATTCCACCAGCGATATGAATGCTACACTCAGAGAACAGCACAATATCGACTACGTAGCTATGAACTATGTACTCAATGGCGAAGAGTACGTTGCTTCACTCGATTGGGAAACACATTCTCCCAAGGAATTCTACGATATGATGCGCAAGGGTAAGCGTTTTACCACCACTCAGGTTCCCAGAGAAAGCTTTGTTGAAAAGTTTGAGTCTTATCTCGACAAGGGAGAGGACGTTATCTATATTTCCTGCTCATCTGCACTTTCGGGTTCTTATAACCTTTCCTTGGTTGTTGCCGAGGAAATCAACGCAAAATATGAAAACAACAAGGTCTACTGTGTAGACTCGAGAATCAGCTCGTTGGGTCAGGCATACGTTTGCTTTATGGCCGATGAGCAGAGAAAGGCCGGTAAAACTGCTGCCGAAACCGCCGAGTATCTTGAGGCCAACCGTCTGAAGGTAAATCAGGTCGGTACCGTTGAGAGCCTTGAGTATCTCAAGAGAGCAGGCCGTATCAAGGCTTCCAAGGCCTTCTTCGGAAACCTTTTCGGTGTTAAGCCTATTATCATTTCGGATATTAAGGGTCAAAACTATGCTTACCGCAAGGTAAAGGGTGCTCTTAATTCAAGACTTGCTATTGTCGAGGACGTCAAGAACACCGTAATAAACCCCGAGGAGCAGATTTTGTACATATCCCATGCCGATAACGAAGAGATTGCTCTTCAGGTAAAGGATATGATTATGGCTGAGATTCCCTTCAAGGGCTTCCATATCGACTACATAACTCCTATCGTTGGTTCCTGTGTAGGTCCCGGCACTGTAATTGTTTTCTGCTACGGAACTGAAGTAACTGTTGAGGGTGAGTGATAAATGCAAATCGAAAAGATAGATGTTCGTCTGTGGCAGGATATGCTGACAGGCGGTTATATCAATTTGAAACGCAATATGACGGTCGTCGACGAGCTAAACGTATTTCCCGTTCCCGACGGCGATACCGGAAAGAATATGACTATGACCATCGAGGGCGGAGTGTCGGGTACCCGTAAGGACTTCGACTCCTTGGGCGAAATGATGCAGAAGTTCTCGAGAAGCTCTCTGCTTTCGGCAAGAGGCAATTCAGGTGTCATTCTGTCGCAGTTTATCCGTGGTCTTGCAGTAGGCTCGGAGAATCTCGAATATTTCACGGTAGAAAGCTTTGCCAAGGCCTTCAAGAGTGGTTGTGATTATGCTTACCACGCCGTTGCAACACCCACCGAAGGCACAATGCTGACCGTTATCCGTGAGGCAAGTGAGTATCTCGAGGCCGTCAAGATGAAGAATTTTGCTGATTGCTTCGAGCGTCTTTTGACCGTTATGCACCGTTCTCTCAAGAACACCCCCAAGCTTTTGGCAGTGCTTCGTGAGGCAGGTGTTGTCGACTCGGGCGGTGCAGGTGTCGTTTGCATCTTCGAGGGTATGCAGTCGGTGCTCAACGGTAATCCCGTTGAGGATATCGACATTCCGGTCGAAACCTCGGCATCGGATATCACTTTCGACGAAAACAGTGAACTTGAATATGGCTACTGCACCGAGTTTATCCTACAGTTGCAGACCTCTAAGACCGATATTTCTGCCTTTAAATTAAGCGATATGACCGAAAAGCTTCACGAGTTCGGTGACTCTATCGTAACCGTTCAGGACGGAAGTCTTGTCAAGGTCCACGTTCATTCGTTCAATCCCGAGGACGTTATAAAATATGTAAGACAGTACGGCGAAATGATTACCGTCAAGATAGAAAATATGTCGGTTCAGCATAGCGAGGTCACTGCCGCAAAGCCCGAACGTCAGAAGTTTGTCGTTATTGCAACGGCTACAGGCGAGGGTCTTATCGGCTTCTTCAAGGGAATCGGTGTCAGCGTTGTTATCGACGGTGGACGTACCAACAACCCCTCTGCCGAGGACTTTATCGAGGCCTTTAAAAAGGTCAACGCTGAGTATATCATCGTTCTCCCCAACGATTCCAACGTTGTACTGACCGCCGAGCAGGCTGCCAAGCTTTACACCGATGCCGACGTAAGGGTTGTTAAAACCAAGTCGTTGGCCGAGGGATATTCGGCACTTTCTATGATGGACCTCTCGGTCGATACCGTTGAGCATCTTATCTCGGATATGACCGCAGGTTTGCCCAACGTTGCAACGGGTTACGTCACCACCGCAACAAGAGATGCATTTATCTCGGGTGTGAGCATCAAGAAGGACGATTGGATAGGTCTTGAGGGCGATACCGTTTACGCTTCGACCGACAGCCCCGTAAAGGCTGCTCAAGAGTTGTTCAAAAAGCTTCCCGATATCGACGACAAGCAGGTCGTCACCGCATTTTACGGTAAAGAGGTATCGGAGGACGAGATTGCCGAGCTTGAAAGCTTCCTTAGTGAGGAATACCCTCTGCTTGAGGTTGGCTTTATCAATGGCGGTCAGGACGTCTACCGTTACATTTTTGCTATCGAGTAAGTGGAGTAACGTATGAAAAAAATCATTGTTGATATCTTCGGTGCCGATAATGGTCCCGAGCCTATAATAAAGGGTACTCTCAATGCCCTTGAGCATTTTCCTGAGCTGGGTGTCGTCTTTGTCGGCGACCGCAAGACGGTTGAAAGCTACTGCACCGTCGACGGCGACCGAATCGAGCTTATCGAAACCGACGACTTCATTTCCAACAACGAGAATCCGCAGGTCATCTTCACGGGTCGCGACGAATGCTCGATTGCTTTGGGCTATAAGAGGCTTAAAGGTGACGACGACTGCATAGGTATGATAAGTGCAGGCAGTACGGGTGCTTTGCTGATTGGAAGCATTTGCCGACTAGGACTTATCAGCGGTCTTAAAACCCCTGCTCTTTTGTCCAATCTTCCGCTTTATAACGGACGAATGGTTTGCCTTGTCGATTGCGGAGCCAACGTTCAGGCCACTGCCAAGGACCTTTGCCGTTTTGCCGTAATGGGCAACGCATTGAGCTACTGTATGGGCAACTCCGAAAGCCCGAGAGTCGGTCTTTTGTCGGTCGGTCGCGAGGACCGTAAGGGCACTCCGCTGACCTTGGAGGCATTCTCGCTTATCAAGGAGCAAAACCTCAACTTTATAGGTAATGTTGAGGGCAGTGATATGGTTACGGGCTACGTTGACGTTGTTGTTGCCGACGGCTTTGCAGGTAATATACTGCTGAAGGCTTCCGAGGCGGCAGGTCTTGTTGCCAAGGGTTGTATCGAGCATATTGCAAAGCATTTCGGCGAGGAAAACAGCGAAATGGCCAAGGCTATGTCCGAGCATCTGCGTCTTTCGTTTGACTACAATCGTCGCGGAGGTGCAACCTTCCTCGGAACTAAAAAGCCCGTTATCAAGATGCACGGCTGTGCAACGGTCGAAACACCGTTCGCCTGCATCGACCAGTTGTTAAAGCTTAAAGCTGCTGGCTTCGACGAAAAGATAAAATCGGCATTGGAAAATATGAATTAAAAAATGCGATACCGATTTTACTCGGTATCGCATTAATATTTTGTTTGTTTACTGCTTTCTGAGTCGGTGCATCTTCTTGTGTACCTGATACTCGACGAAAAGCATCGCGATTGCGGCAACGTTGACCACCGCAAACATAGGAACGATGTGGGTAAACGCACCTACGGTTTCGACTATTCCTGTGTAAACCGTGGCACGGATTATGCAGAACAGAAAGGTTCTTACACCGTCGTTGTAATTGACCTTGCGGAATACGATAAATTTCTGCAACATAAAGTTTATCGCGGCTGACACCATAACGGCGGTAGGTACCATAAAACGATAGTGCTGATACTCGAAAAGAATTGAGAACAGCAGGGTCAATATTTCCCACAGCCCTACGCACAAAAGCGAGGGCCACACGCTGAAGAACAAACGTTTGTAGATACGAACGGTGTCAAGCACGGGGTTAAAATGCGAACTGCGGTTACCGTCAAGGTAGATAGCCTTTATCGGCAGAGTATGTATCTTGATGCCCTGCTTGTCCGCAAAGCACAGCATATTCATTTCATAGTCATATTTGTCGCCCTTGACCAGAGTCAGCCATTCAAGATGTTTTACTGAAAATCCGCGCAGACCCGATTGATTGTCATCGAAATAGTGACCGTTCATCGTGGTGTAAACGATTCTCGACAAAGCGTTGCCAAATCTCGAACGGGCAGGCATTTTATGCTCAAACTGACGTACGGTCAGAACGAAATCCTTGCCCGAATCCAATTCTTCTTTTACTCTCAGGATGTCCTCGACCGTGTGCTGACCGTCGGCATCGGCGGTAATAAACTCGGTACAGTCGGGAAAATGCTCCAACAGAGCGCTAAAGCCCTTCTTGAGAGCAGCACCCTTGCCCTCGTTCATTTCGGAATGTATGACGACTGCCTTTTTTGAAACCGCATCAAAAATGGCGTCACATTCCTTGTCGCTGCCGTCGTTTACAACCAACACCGAAAGCTTGTGGGCGGTCAATTCATCGACTAACCTTATAAGCTCCCCGTCGGGCTGATACGCAGGTATCACGACTACACTCATACTTTTGTCCCCTCCAATAAGGAGTAACCCTTTTTAAGGATTCTCCCTGAAAAAACGGTCGATTTCCGTCATAAGCTCCTCGTTTGCCGAATTTTCTCCGTCAAACAAAAGGTCGGTATGACCGTTTTTACCCTCATCATCACAAAGATAATACTCAACGTTGGACGCATTGTCGTCAACGCTGTAAGAATACACCGAGTATTCGTCCTCGGTATAGATTTCATCCTCAGTGCCCTGAACCAAGAGCACCGGAATGTTGCTTTCGGCAATTTCCTCGGCGGCATCGGAATGTGCCGTTTCAGAACCGAATAAAATTGTCTGGTAAAGCCAAAGGAACGGATAGTTGCCGTATGCTAAAAACCCGATTTTATCCGCAACGGGCTGCATAATGGCATCCATACTGCTGTTCACTCCGCTAACCGAACAGATTGCGGAAATATCATAACCCTCGTCAAGTACCGAGCAAGCTGCATAAGCTCCGCGGCTATGACCGAGGATGTATAACCTCTGATAACCAAAACGGTCGTTGTTTTCGATATAGTCCAAAGCAGCACGAAGGTCGACAACCTCTTGAGGGAAGCCTTTTGACGAATCGCCTTCCGATTTGCAGCTGCCGGTGGTGTCAAAAATAAACACCGCCCAGCCCTTGCTTAAAAGGCTGTCAATCTGCCAAAGATAATCATCGGCCGAGGCCCGAAATCCGGGTGCGATAACTATAAGGCCGTTTGATTCATTATTGTAAAGATACCCCGAAAGCCTGTTTTCGTCGGTATTAAAGGATACCTCTTGACGGCTTGTGACCAAAGCCTCAAGCTCGGTTGGAATTTCGGGAATTTTGTCGTAACGGGGGAAGGTGCTGTCGTAAATCACGACCGTGACAACGCAGGAAACCAATACCCACGAAATAATTGCAATAACGATACCTAATCCAATCCTTTTGAGGGATTTCTTCTTGGAAGATATCATTAGTATCACCACTTAAATCAAATTTAATGCTGAGGTGTTGTAAAATGAAGCCAAAAATAATCAGCGAAGCCGAATTTAAGACCGTTATACCCGAGGTGGTAAACGAGCTTTTGAAGTGTCAAAAGACCGTAATGCTACCTATGTCGGACGGTGTAAAGCTCTATTGTGAGCAGTATCTCACACCCAATGCCACGGGTAATATCGTTATAATCCACGGGTTTACCGAGTTTTCCGAAAAATACAAGGAAATGATAAAGTATTATCTTGAAATCGGGCTTAACGTCTTTATCTACGACCAGAGAGGCCACGGATTGTCCGACCGAGAGGTGGATAATCTCAAATGCGTCCATGTAGGCGACTTTTTGCGCTATGTTGACGACCTCGAAGCCGTTGTAGACACATTTGTTAGCGTTGAGGCACCCGACCTTCCGCTTTATCTGTTCTCACACTCGATGGGCGGTGCAATTACGGCACTTTATATGATGCGACACCCCGAAAAGGTTAAAAAATCGGTTATGTGTGCACCGATGATAAGCCCTAAAACCCACAAGATAGCACGTTTTCTTGTTCTTCGCGCGGTAAAACGTTTCGGAAAACGTGACGGTTGGAATGCGAGGTTTGCTTATACAGGCGAGTTCAACCCGAATGCCACCTTCAGAGAGGCACTCGACGGAAGCAAAGCAAGGTTTGAATGGGTTTTCGGTGTTCGACTCGGCGATCAACGTTATCAAACCTCGGGAGCAACAAACTCATGGATGAAAGAGGCTATCGAGGTAAGGGACAGAATTCTCAAAAAAGATGTCTTGTCCAAAATAACGACCGAAATCCTTGTTTTGAGTGCTCAGAACGATACCGTTGTCAAAAACCGTGACCAAAAACGCTTTGCGAAGATGGTCAAAAACTGTCGTTTGGTGTCGGTAAAAAACTCCAAGCACAACATCTACTTTGCCGACCAATCGACAGTAGCCGACGTTTATCAAAAAACCTTCGATTTCCTTGCCGATTAAATCTATCGGTAAACATTGCAATGTGATTATAGTATCAACATAATTTTAGCATATTATTACTGCAAATTCAATTATTATTTTACCTTATTTTGCGAAAGCCGAAAATTATTGATGTGTAAAGAACCCTGCTTCACAAATCTGCGGAGCAGGGTTTATTGTTGTATTTTGTTTTTGTTGTAGGGAATGGGTTTCCCCTCCCGCGTAATAGCAATAACCATCATAACGGTGTCACGGCGTTGTAGGGGCGATTCACGAATCATCCGTTGTGGTAAAAAACGGACCGCCGAGGACGTCGGTCCCTACAAGCATCTATAAATCGTTTTTGTAGGGAAAGGCCTCTGTGCCTTTCCTTTGTAGGGGCGCACCTGCGTGTGCGCCCGAAAAGACCACAACAAAACAAACGGGCGAACACAGTTCGCCCCTACAAATGGTGTGGTTGGTTGTAGGGCAGAGGCTTGCTCCTGCCGTTTGTGGATTTGTAATTGAATTATCACCTTCGGAATGGATAAATCCGTTTCATACAACCCTGTTTCGCTAATCTCCAAAAACAAAAACCCACCTAATCGGTGGGTTTTGTGACTTATACTATATTCTCAGCGATGCTTTGTGCCGTGTAAAGTTCGTAGTAACGACCCTTTTTGGCCAACAACTCGTCGTGTGTGCCGAACTCAGCAATTCCACCGTCGGCAATGAACATTATGCAGTCGCAGTGCTGAATTGTGGACAAACGGTGGGCAACGATAAAGCTCGTTCTGCCCTCCATCAGCTTATCAACAGCAGCCTGCAAAAGCTGTTCGGTCTTGGCATCAACGCTGGAGGTTGCCTCGTCAAGCACGAGGATTCTCGGGTCGCTGACAAGGGTACGCGCCAATGAAATCAACTGCTTCTGACCCTGCGACAAACCGCTTCCGCGTTCACGAACCTTAGTTTGATAGCCGTTTTCCATACCCATTATAAAATCGTGGGCACGAACGGCCTTGGCGGCGGTAATAATCTGCTCTTCGGTGGCATTGAGGTTGCCGTAACGGATGTTTTCCTCAACGGTACCCGAGAAAATGAACGGGTCCTGAAGCATTATACCCATCTGACTTCGCAGTGAAGCCAAGGTCACGTCGCTGACCGAATAACCGTCGATGGTGACAGAACCTCCGTCAATATCGTAAAAACGGCTGATGAGGTTGACAATCGTCGATTTGCCTGCACCCGTAGGTCCAACCAACGCAATCGACTGACCGGGTTTTACCTTGAAGGAAACGTCCTTCAAAACCTTTATCGTGGGGTCGTAGCCGAAGGCAACGTGATTGAACTCGACCTCACCCTTAATGGGAGGAAGTTCAACAGCATCGGGCTTATTGTCGATGTCGATAGGGGTATCCATAGTTTCAAAAATACGCTCAAGGTATGCCATATTGGTAACAAGCGTACTGTAAATGGTGGAAAGGTTGGAAATAGGTCCCCAGAATCTCGAGGCATAACTTGCCATTGCGATGATAACACCGACACCGATGCCCTCAACACCGTAAAGGAAGAAAGCTAGCACGTAAACGCCCATTTGCGCCCATGTGGTTATATTTTCGGTGGCAAGCGGGATTATGGACGAAATTCGAATGGTTTTAATCCAGGCATTGGAGTCCTCGTTGGTCAGTCTGCGATAGACCTCCTGATTCTTCTCCTCGCGGTCGAACATTTCGGTTACGCGTACACCCTCGATATTCTCGCATGTGTAGGCGGTAAGGTTTGAACGCTTGTTAGACATAACCTGATGCGATTTTCTCTGTGCGGGTTTAAGGATAAACAGCACCAACAAAAGAATGGGCAGACCGCACAACACGGGCAACGTCAGGTCAACGCTTGTTGTCAGCATAAAAATAAGGATGATGACCAGCGTTACAACGTCGATTATAGCGTTGACAATGCCGTTGGACAAAAGGTCGGAAACTGAGGCAACGTATGAGGTAACACGTACCAAAATCTTACCCTGCGGACGGGAATCGTAGTAAGAGAAGGGCAATTTTTGCAGGTGGTGGAAAAGGTCCTTTCTTATATCAAGCACGATATACTGACCGACCTTGGTGACAATATAGGAACGTATACCCGTCAGCACGGCCGACACAAGCATACAGCCAAAGTAGATTGTGGCAAGGGTGAACAGATAGGGAAGGTCGCCGTAATGACTTCCACCCTCGGTCATACCCTCGTCAATGGCGGTGCTGACAATTTTAGGACCGATGAGCAGAACAACGGTCGAACCAAAGGCAAGACCTAAGGCCAAAATCAACTGCCAGGCATATTTTTTGACGTAAACAAGACTTCGTTTGAGGTGCGATGCGTCAAACTCTTTTTCAAGCTTTTCATCAACTGCATAGGTGTTTCGTTCTATTTTCTTTCCGTTTTTAAGCTCAGCCATTGACGCTCACCTCCTGCTCTTCGGGAATCTCAGGTAGGTCGGGAATGTTCTGCAACTTGCAGATTTCACGGTAATAACCCGGCTTGCGTACAAGCTCGTCGTGTGTGCCGATCTGTAGCTTGCCTTGGTTTAAGATAAAGATTCTGTCGGCACGGCGTACTGACGAGATACGCTGTGCAACGATAATCTTGGTGCAGGAAAAATCGAGGGTCATCAATTCGTCCTGAATGTGCTTTTCGGTTTCCATATCGACGGCCGAGGTGGTATCGTCAAGCACTAAGATAGGCGGTTGCACTGCCAAGGCACGTGCCAAGGAGATTCTCTGCCTCTGACCGCCCGAAAGTCCAACACCGCGTTCACCGACGATGGTTTCATATTGCTCATCCATCTTCTTGATGAATTCGTCGGCATCGGCAATCTTGGAGCAGGCCTCAATCTTATTCTGCTGGAGCTCGGGTTTGCCGTAGGCAATGTTGTCCTTTATGGTGTCGGAGAAAAGGAAAACGTCCTGCATAGCAACACCGATTGAGCTGTGTAATTTTGACAGCTTCCACATATGTACGTCGATTCCGTCAACGTATATATGTCCTTCATCGGGGTCGTACATACGGCAAAGCAGGTTGATCAATGTGGTTTTGCCCGAACCCGTGGGACCCATTATGGCTATGGTTTCGTCGGGCTCAATTTCAAAGCTTAAGTTTTCAAAAACCTTGTTGTCTTTAAAGCTGAACGAAACGTTCTCAAATTTAATTGCACCCTTGATACGCTCGTCGGTATCGTAGCAGTCGTTACGGTCGGTGATAAGCGGTGCATCATAATAAATTTCGATAACCTTGTCGGCCGAAGCAAAAAACTGCTGAAGCTGATTTACACCGTTCGACATAGTCTGCAAGGGTGTGGCAAGCATATAACGCATACTTGAGAATGCCGCCAGCTCACCCAAGGTCAACTGCCATATACCCGATTTTTCGGCGGTGGTGACAACGAAATAACCGCCGACAGCAATCAGAATAACGCCCAACATTTCGGTAATAAAACTGATAATGCGGACAAAGAAATTCTGCTTAATGGCAAGGTTGAGGTTGTAGTCAACGTAGTCCTCACAGCATTCGGCAAAACGCCGTTCCTCGTGCTTCTCGCGAGAAAAGGCTTTGACAACACGATTGCCCGAGATGTTTTCCTGTGCAACCGTGTTGATGCTTGCACTTTTGTTACGCAGTTCAACGTACTTAGGACGAATGTAGACCGAATATCTTCGTGTGATTATGAAGATTATCGGAGTAATGATAACCATTGAAAGGGTAAGACCGAAATGCATTGTGCTCAGCATTACGATGGCACTGAGCAAAAGCACGACGGCATCGGTAAAATCTCTAGCAACTCCGGCAATAACGTGACGTATGTACTGCAGGTCACCCGTTGCACGTGTTATGATGTCTCCGGTGCGGTTACGGTTAAAAAAATCCGGGTCCTGAGTCACAATTTTGGCAAACATAGCACGTTCAATGGTGACAAGGACTTTTTGTGACGCGATTTCCATAAAACAGCTCATCACATAACGGCCGACGGTACGGACCAGCTTGAAGCCTACGACGGCGGCAACGATTTTTACAAAAAAACGAGCATCACCCCCGCCTTTCCACACCTCGTCAATGATGACCTGTGTGAGCTTGGGGGTTGCAATCTGAATAATTGAGGTAAAAACAACCAGAATCATTCCAAAAACGAAATATTTTCGTTTTCCCGCCATGTTTTTCCATACCCATTTTAACTGAAGCATGCTATGCACCTCTTTTTTGTGACCCGAAAACTCGGAGTAAGGGGGGTAACGGAAGGTATTTCCGTTCCCAAAGGTGGTTTGTAGATTGTCCGAACAAAGTGTATGCTTTGCTCACTTACATTTTAACCTTTTTGACGAAAAAGTAAAGAGTTTCGGCCAAAAAAGTTGACCAATTTTAAGGTGAAAATTTAGTGACATTTTACAATAATTTCTGCAAATTGCCGAACATCGCAAAAGAGGGTTGATTTTGCAATCAATGGTTGATATAATGCACTTTAAAGTTTCAAAAAAGCAAAGCCGACCTTCGAAAGAAGGTCGGCTTTTTCTTATTCTATAACACTATATTGGAACATTTCCCAATGCAGCTTTGTTCCGACGTTTACGTCGGGTGGGAGCAGGGCGATTGCGATAAATAAATCCTCGTCGCACTTGCCCGAAAGGTCGTGAAGATAGGCATATTCACCGTCTATTTTGGCTACTATGTAGTCCTTCGGCTCCAAAAAAATCATCCTTTCAAAAGAGCACGTCGTTGCTTGTAATCGGGCATATAAAGTCCGACCAGCATCCAGAATCGCCATGAATGGTCGTGGTGCTTGGTGTGTGCAAGCTCGTGCAGTACAACGTAGTCGATAGCATCTTCAGGGTATCGCATCAGATGGTATGAAAAGCAAATCGAGTTTTGCCCGTTACAACTGCCGAAACGGGTTTTGGCACCCGTGATTTTCACTCCCGTGCAGGTAAGTCCCGTGAGTTTGGAATAATATTCGACCTTTTTCGGCAAAATCTCCTTGGCTTTTCGCTTTAACTCTGTAATTTCGTCGGCCGTAAGTTCGGGTTGCCTGTCGTTGCGTTCCTTGACCATTTTGAGATTTTTTTCAAGCCAAGCCTGGTGGTCCTCAACAAAATGGCGGATATCGTGCAGGGTCGTGTGCATCGGCGAACGCAGGATTATCTCACCGCTACGTTTAATCTCAAGGCAAAGGGTTTTGCGGCTTGAACGGACTATTGTGTAATCGTTGTGGTCAATCATACCGAGATTTCCTTAGTTTCTTCGGCTTCGATAACCTTCTTTTTGAAGATTTTACTGAAAAGACGGTCGGCATAAGGAGTTTCAACGGTGAAAATTGCAACCAACATCAAAACACAACCCAAGCCCTCACGCATCGAGGGGAGTTTTGAGTAAAAGAGGCAGGCAGCAACCATTGCAAACAGCGATTCAAGACTCATAATAAGGCTGGCAACGGTGGCCTCGGAGTATTTCTGGCCGATAATCTGCAACGTATAGGCAACACCCGACGACATCACACCGCAGAAAAGTATCGGAACTGCGGCCGAGGTTATGTTGGATATTGAAAGGGTATCGCTGTCAAAAATAAACATTAAAATACCCGAAAGTACGGCAGCCGTAACAAACTGAATGAGCGATAGTATAACACCGTCAGCCTTGGCCGTAAAATGGTCGATAACCATAATGTGACCCGTAAAAGCAATAGCACAAAACAGGATAAGTATATCGCCGACTGCTATGGTGAAACCATCCTTGACGCTGATGAAGTAAAGTCCCAAAACGGCAATGATAACGGCGGCAACAACCGAGAAACGCAGACGCTTGCCACCGAAAACGGCAACAACAGGTACGAAAATTATGTACATTGCGGTTATAAAACCTGCCTTGCCCGAGTCACCTTCTGCGAGTTCGGCATTAAAGATAATGCCAATCTGCTGCAGGTTGGCGGCAACGGCCAAAGCAACACCGCAACAGATTCCGCCGAAAACACTCTGCTTGGTTAAAAGCTTTTCAGAGCTACCCGTCTTTTTTTGACGGAGGCTTTTCATTATAAGCGCAACGGGAATCAGCACAATGGCACCGACCACCGAACGCAGGCAGTTTAACGTAAACGAGCCGATATATCCGGCAGCCTCCTCCTGAAATACGAAGGCTGAGCCCCATATAACGGTGGCAATAACCAGCATTATACTGCCTTTAAGGTTATTTTTCATTAGTTTTCATTCTCCTCGGGGTTTTCAAGATACTCTCTTAAGGTATCAGTATTAAGGAATCGGCAGTTGTAGAAGAAAGGTGCGATTTTCTCCAAAATCTTGCGGACTCCACCCTTGGAATCACTTTCGATATTAAACGGCATAACGGGATCGTGCACCGAAAGACGGAGTAAAAACCAACCGTCGTCAACACTTACACGAATGCCTTCATGATTATCGTCGGCAATTATGTAGCCATCAGTCGCAGCATTGTTCTCGCACCAACGCTGAACGCCCTCAATAACGAGTTCACCGTACATTTTGAACTCATCAACGTTGATACCTAAGCGGAGTTCCTTTGTATCAAGCGGCATTTTAAGGTCGGCGGTGAGGTCAAACAGATTATTGCCATCGCGGCCGAGTTTAACCATTTTGATGATGATTTTGGTCACAAGATATGCGCCGTCGTCGAGGAAATAGTTTTCTTTCAAAGCGGCATGACCCGAGGTTTCAATGGCCAAAGGTGCATTGATACCCTCATTGCAAAGACGAACAGCCTCGTTGATAACGTTTTTATAGCCTCTCTTAAAGCGATGATGCTTACCGCCCAGATTTTCCTCGATAAAGGACTTAAGACCCGACGAGGTAACACTGTCGGTAACAATGGTTGAATTGGGCTCGTTTTCTAGCACGATAGCGGCGGCCAACGCTACAAGACGGTTACGGTTTATTTCAACACCGTCGGGGTCAACACATCCTGCTCTATCGACATCAGTGTCAAAAATAATGCCCAAGTCGGCACCAGAATTGATAACGGCATCGCTTATGCAGGCCATCGCATATTCGTTTTCGGGGTTTGGAATATGGTTGGGGAACATTCCGTCGGGTTCCAAATTAATACTTGCCGAGGTATCAGCACCCAAAGGTGCTAACACTTTGTCGGCATAAAATCCGCCTGCACCGTTACCTGCATCGACAACTATTTTATAACCCTTCAAAGGCTGGTCAGCCTCGGAAACTCCCAATTCTCGACAGATATTCTCGCGCAAAATGGTGGCATATTCCGACATAAAATCGCGTTTTTCGACCGAGCCTTGAACCTTTTCACAGCACTTTGACTCGTTCGCACTATTGATAATCTCGATAATGTCCGCCGAATCAAGTCCACCCGAAGGCAAGAAGAATTTTAGACCGTTGCGGTCGGCAGGGTGGTGGCTTGCGGTTATCTGAACGGCACCGTCGCAGTTTGCCTTAACGGTGGTCATAAACATCGCAGGGGTAGAGGAGAGTCCGCAGTCAAGCACGCGAACACCGACCTCCACTAAAGCCTCGATAACTTTTGCCTTGATTCTCTCGGCGGTGATTCTTGAGTCGTGACCCACCGAGACGGTCAGTTCGGTTGCATTTTTGTTGGCTTTTTTGGTCAAAAAAAGCACAAATGCTGCCGTAATGTCATAAACCGCCTCGTCGGTGAGGTTTATTTCGTTTTCAAAAATGTCACTGGCAAAACCTCTGACATCCGAGCCTGATTTGAGTTCTGTGTAGTTTTTCATAGTAATACTCCTTTAGAGTGAAATGTTCTAGCCTAAGAGCAGTTCTGCACCGACAAAGCCAATCGCAATAAGCGAAAAGGCTATCAGAGTCCAGGCTGCTGACTTTAAAAACAGTCGGAAACCCGTGGCTTTTTTGTGTTGTGTGGTATTGCTCATTCAATCGCCTCCCGTCAACGGTAGTGTTGACCGAAAGCGTAAAAAAATTCAGGGAAATCACCATAATCAAGCCCTAGGTATATACTGTTGTAAACAGTGTTCAGAGGAGGACTATTATGACGGTGAGTGTGGTTGACGGACAGTTAAAGGTAATTTTGACCGAGACCGAAACGGTCAGGTTTAACATTGACCGTGTGTTTTTTAACAAGGCCGATAGCAATGCCGCCAAAGGCTTATCATACCTTCTCAAAATGGCCGCAGCCAAGGTGAATTTTGTTTCGGTTGCCACAAAGTTTCTGATAGAATTGTACCCCGTGATATCGGGGGGCTGTGAGGTGTGGTATATTCCGGACCAAAGTGACCGACCGAGGGTAAAACGCCGTTCGTTTTACGAATTCAGAAATGCGGACGGACTTCTGTCGGCCTGCGAAATACTTTATTCCGACCCTAAAACACGGTATTTGAGAAGTTCGGCATACTGCAAAAATGGGAAGTACCGTCTTGCTGTAACGGGTCTTACACCCAACGACCACAACAAACTTTTGTTGACCGTCGCCGAACATGTTTTAAAATCGGTCGAAAGGGCAAAAACGGTCGAGCATTGGCAATGCGTCTGTCCTAAAAACGCCATAGCCATTATCGGTGCGGCAATGTGCCAGAGGGGACATTAGTCGAGTTTAATGATAAATCTGAATGATACTCGGCGGGATGCTGCCTTGTCAACGTTGCCGTTTTCGTCCTTTATAGGACGGCTGTTGGAATAGCCGATATCGTCGAGAGCAGTGTTGAGAATAGCGGTATATTCGGCACTGATGCCTGTTTCGGCCGACATACAGTAGGCCTTTACGTTGGCAGCACGTTCCTCAGAGAGGGGCAGTCCGCTTTCATAGGTACTGCCCGCCAAGGGTGCAGTATGACCCTCAATCATAGTCTTGGAAACAAAATCCTTATACTTGTCACTGAAGGTGATAAAGGTATAGGCATTGATAAACTTGTTAAGGAAGGCTTTACCCTCTGCGGAGAGCACTGCCGAGTCACCGCCGAAGAGAATTGCCGAGTCCATAGCAATCTCACCCGATGCCTGATCAACGCTGACCTTGATGCCGGCGGTTTCAAACGCTTTGGCAAGGTCGTCCATAAGGTTTTCCTTTTTTTCAAGGATAGCGCCAAGCTGGGAGTCACTCATATTGTCAAGTTTTCCTGTCTGGTCCTCGGTGAGGAAGTTGTTGAGTATGCCTGAGGTACGGTCGGAGTAGGAATCGTTGTAGTAATAGACCTTGTCACCGTCGGTCAGAACAAGGCCGTCATTGTAGCAATAGAAAAATACGTACTGATAGGTCTTGGTGCCGGTTGACCAAGGAGCAGTAAAGGTCAAAAGACCGTTTTTGTTGATGGTGGCAATAGCGGTTTCATCGTACTTTGCGTACTCAAGCTCCTTATGTTCAACGGTGAAGCGGTTGTACTTGGTGTCGTCGGCATTGTAAAGGAAGCCGAAGTAATCGATTCCGTCAAGTGCCTCAGAGCCTTCCGACAGATAGTTTTCAGCGTAGAAATAATCGCTGTCTTCATAAACGGCAAGACCTGATGAGAGGGTAACACTCTTGCCGTTGGTCGACAGAGTAAGATCAAAGCCCGAGAACTTGAACTCATATTCCCATACGGTGTCGTACATCGAGTAGGTGATCTTGTTGTTTTCCTTGTCGACGTTGAAATGCTCAACAGGTGTGAGCTTTATCTTGTTGCCCTCAACGGTGTAAGAGCAAAGCATATCGTAAAGGTTGCCTGCCTCGGTTTTGAAATAGGCTCTGAGCCAATTATGTTCCTTGATTCGGGTAATGTAGTGATTCAAAGTGTTGGGACCTGCATTGAACGAGTAGGGTATAACGGTCAGTTTTTCGGCATATTCGGTCTTGAAATCCATAAGACCGACGTTCTGCTGATACTGCTCAACGGCCTCGTCACCACCCTTGAGACGGTAAGAACCGTAGAACATCCGGGGAGTATAGGAGAGCTTGGCATAAACGGCCGAGGGGTCAAGTGTGGTTGCGGGAGCACCCATGGCAACCGAGTTCTTGTTTTTGATTACGATACCGGGAACTGCAGGATTTCCGCCCTCGGACGGGTCGTCGGAACCGCAAGCGACCAACGACGTAATCATCAAAAAGCAAAGTAACAATGCTAACAATTTTTTCATAACAATACCTCTAATCTGAAATACTCAAAACATTAATATGAATTTATTATAAAGCCATATACTCCTTGGCTTTTTCACTTAAATCGGATGCCTTGAAAAGCGCACTTCCCACAACGAGCACGTCGGCACCTGCTTCAACACAAAGCTTGCCTGTTTCCTCGTTGACACCGCCGTCAACCTCCAAAAGAACGTTAAGTCCTTTTGCGGTGCATTCGGTCTTTAAAGCTCTCAGCTTAGCAAGAGCGTTCATCATAAAGTTCTGTCCGCTAAAACCGGGTTCAACCGACATTACAAGCACCATATCGCACTTAGGCAGGTATTTGAAAATCTCCTTAGGGTCGGTTTTGGGCTTGATTGTAAGACAGGTTTTGCAGCCGAGCTTATGTATCTCGTCCAAGGTTTCGTCGATATCCGAGCCTGCCTCGTAATGGAAGCCCAAATAATCAGCATACTTGGCAAAATCCTTGATATAACGCAAAGGACGGTCAATCATAAGATGAACATCCAGAGTAAGTGACGTGTGCTTCTTGATAGAATCGATAACGGGGCAACCGAACGAAATGTTGGGCACGAAAATGCCGTCCATAACGTCGAGGTGAAGCATATCCGTGTTTACTGCCTCCAACTGCTTGCAGACGTCGGCCAATGCAAGGTAATCGCAACCCAAAATTGACGGAGAAAGCTTAGCCATAGTGATACTCCTTTTGATACGGCAAACGCCGTTTCTATAACACTACTATTTTACATAAAAAAAGCCGACAGGTCAACACATATCGGCCAATATTCGGAGAAATTTTATCCTAAAAAATCATAAAAATCCAAAATTCTGATTATTTCATTCTTTGGTCGTTCAAAAGCATACCCGTGAAAGAGGGGACCTTGAATTGGTCGGAGAACAGCTTGCACTTGCAAAGGAAGAAATAATACACGTTGAGATTACAGTCGTGCATGGTTTCAAAATTGCCCTGACCCTTTGAGATGATAACGTCGGCATTGTCGACGATTTCTTTGATTCCGCGAGGGAGCTTGTTAAGGCAGGTGCCTGCAATATTGGTGCCGTTGGACAAAACGGTGGCCACCGAGTTAAGACCTATGTCGTCGGCATCCTCCATGGTGGCATCGTTTAAAACGGGCTCACCGCGGACAAGCACAGTAACATCCACGTTGGGGAATCGGGTTTTAATCTCGCGGAGAAATAGCTTGTCCAAGGCTATCTCACCGCAGTTGTCGGTGAGGTAAACAAGCCTTTTTGCGTTGCCAAGGTCACGGCAAAGATTGTCGAATTCGGTCGGGTTCAAGGGCAAGGTGTCGACCTCGCTCAACATTTGTCGCAATTTGTTCTCATCAACGCTTTCCATTGCACCAAAGTCTATGTAATTGCCCAAAAGAGCAAATTTTGCCGCTGTCAGCAACGGGTCGGACGAATTGAGTATCTTGTCGGAAACAGAGCTTTCCAATGACAGCATAAGTGCATTAAAATACTTTTTGACCTCGGCATAATCGTCGTGTGCACCGAAAACCTCGTTTTTCAGTGCGGTAGCTTTAGCAACAATCTCGGGAGCACTGACTGAGTCGTCGGCATCGACGATTATCTTCATAATGGCCTTGGCAAAATGAAGTTTAGAGTGTTCATCCACCGACGGCGGAATCTTGCTCATAAAACGGCTCATAATACAGTCGATACATTGAGAGTTAAAACGTAAAACTTCCATAAAAACAGACCTTTCAAAATGGTTAATATCTATCCATAATACTTATTATACCATAAATGCAGAATTTTTCTATATAAAAATGCCTTGCACCGAAAACTTCGGCACAAGGCATAGGTCAAATCAAAATATAAGACGATTATTAACCGCCTATCAAAGAAAAGTAAAGTGCAGTACCGGGAGCAGAGGTCTGTGCCAGCATCAAAACGGGGAGCTCGTCAACCTTGGTGAATACGGCATAGTATTCAACATCCTTGCCGAAAACCAGATTTCAGTATCGGTGGGATTGTGAATTATGTGTCCGTCTGCAGAAGATTCAAGCTGATTGAATTTTTCGGCATAGTCGAAAACCTCGTCGTTGGTGGCAAACCAGATGTCTTCTTTTCCCGACACTGCCTTCATAAAGTCCTCAATAATATACCAGTTGTTGTTACCCTCAAAGGTGTAGGTGTGGCCCCAAAGGTAGAACAAAAATGGGTCCTCTTTGGGAGTGTCGTTGAGAAACTGTTCGGTCAACTCCATCAAATAGGGTCAGAATAGGTTGGCAGGACGTCTCCATCAATCATTGCACGCCAGACCTTGCCCTCGGGATAAAAATGGTCACGGGTTATAAAACGGGCACTGTTAAGGTTGAACGTTCCTTTAATGCCGTATTTTTTCATCAGCGCAATCATCGGAATATCCTGCTGAACACCGTCATCATAACTCAAAGTGATGGCCTTGCCCTTGCCGTTTGGGTATCTCATATATTTTCTTACCATAACTGTCACCCCTCTATCTTCACGGTTTCACCGGGTTTTATGCTGAACACTTTGTCGGAAAAACCGCTTCTCAACCACACCTCGGTGTCGGTGGGGTTGTGAATTACAGTTCCGTCAACCGAATGTTTCAAACGGCTGAAGGCTCGCCAATAGAGGTAAATTTCCATATTGGTGGCATACCACACGTCGTCGTGATCACCCAAAATTTCACAAAGCTGTTCCATTCTGTCCCAATCGTTGCGCTGATTGAACTCGTAGGAATGACCCCAAATATAGAACAGTCTGGGAGGCTCTTTGGTTCCCAGGGGTGTGTTCAAAAATTTTTCTGCCAATTCAAAAATCTTCTCGTTTGCGTGGTGGCAGGTGGGATGCCAGGTAAGCCATTCGGCAGGCATTGAAAAGTTCAAGGTACTTTTTACAGTACGGTTGTAGTAAATCCCTGCGGTACGGCAACAGTCAATCACCATATCGTTGTAAGTGCCGAAGGGATAGGCCATACCGTGTACCTGACAACCAAAAAGTGACTCCAATTTCAGACGGTCGGAAACGATTTCGTCCAGACAAACGGCAGGGTTGCATTTTTCGAGGAACGGATGGGTTAAGCCGTGGCAGGCAACCTCAAAATCGGGGTCGGCATAAGCGGTTTTACACTCGTCCTCGGCCATTCGGCGACTGTAAATACCTTGGTTGCCACTCATAAGTCCGCCGTTGAGGTTAAATGTGCCTTTGAGTCCGTTTTTCTTGAAAATCTCCATAAGACGAATGTCGGAATCAACACCGTCGTCATAGCTGAAGGTCAAAGCCTTGACCTTACCGTTGGGGAACACAATGTTGTAATATTTCATTTCACTCACCTCTTAAAATTCACCGCGACGCTTCATTTCAGCGATTTTTAATACCGCCGCCTGAGTTTTAGCATCCTTGATTTCGCCCGAAAGTATCATTTCAATAACCTGTTCGAGTGGGAATTTTTCGGCCTCCAAAAACTCGTCCTCGTCCAAGTTCTTAGCACCCTCTTTGAGACCTTTTGCGGCAAACATATGGATAATCTCACCGCAATAACCGGGAGTCGGATAAAGCTGACCGATAGGAATTATTGTGTCGGCGGTTGTACCCGTTTCTTCTCTCAATTCGCGGACAGCACCCTGCATCGGGTCCTCGTCACTGTCACGTTTTCCTGCAGGAATCTCGTAAATAACCTCTTTGTACGGATAGCGGAACTGCTTGACAAGGTAGATTTCATCGTTTTCGGTCAATGCCACGACACAGACACCACCGTTATGCTCAACAACCTCGCGGATTGCCACCGAGCCGTTGGGCAACAGTGCCTCATCAACACGCATATTGACAATTTTACCGCGATACTTATAGCTTTCCGAAATACCTTTTTCGGTCAAATTCATAATATCACTCCGTTTTGAATACCTTTCTATGAAAGGGATGTTGCTTATGTGTTCAATTATAAAACAAATTGATTACGATTACAACGGGTTTGAGGCGAATTTGCGGGAATTAAAGGAAAAATATCCGTTTTTGGCGGTTGGGTCAATCGGCAAAAGCGTTATGGGTCGTGATATAAAACTGTTACGCCTCGGCAAGGGTGCTGATTACATACTATATACCGCTGCAATCCACGGAAGTGAACGTCTTACCGCGACGATTTTGCTGAAGTTTATTGAAGAACTGTGTGAAGCCATAAAAAACGGAGGTAAGGTTGCAGGTGTTGATGCCCGAAAAGCCATTTACGGCAAAGGGCTTATGTTTGTACCGATGTGTAACCCCGACGGATGTGAGATTTCCAAAAATGGTGCTAAAGGATGCGGTGAGTTGGCAGGTAAACTGTATAAGCTTTGCGGCGGTGATTTCGAGCATTGGAACGCCAACGCCCGAGGCGTTGACCTTAACCACAACTTTGACGCAGGTTGGGAAGAACTGCACAAATTGGAACGTGAGCATAGGTTTTACGGTCCGGGACCTACCCGTTTCGGCGGGACAAAGCCCCATTCCGAGCCTGAAACCGTTGCGTTGGTCGAACTTTGCCAAAAGGTCAATATCCGCTATGTGATGTGCTTTCATTCCCAAGGCGAGGTCATTTATTGGGATTACAACGGCATAAACACCCACCGCGGACACAAAATGGCCGAGATTTTTGCAGCATCTTCGGGGTATGCGCTGGACGTTCCGACACCGTTGGCAATAGGCGGTGGCTTCAAGGATTGGTTCATCGAAAAATACCGCCGACCGGGGTTTACGGTTGAGTTAGGTCAGGGCAAAAATCCCTTACCCGTGACCGATTGCGATAAGATATACGAGCAGGTCAGGGAAATGATGATGCTGGGACTGCTGATGTAATGTTACGAAAAGGCTTACCCTCGCTGTACATATGAATTATTTATTTTTCAATATTCATCAAAGCCTTCCCACAAGGGGGTGAACTGCATAGGCTACCTCTTTGAGGGAGGTTCTGTAGGGGCGCAGAGGCCTGTCCCTACAAAAAGACCATTCATCTTTTGTAGGAAAGGGTTTTCTGGCACTGCCGATGTAGGGGTGATTCACGAATCGCCCGCGGTCGCATTACGATGCGACCCTACTATGTTTTTGCAGAACAAACGGGAGGGTACACAGTCCCTCCCGCTTTAACACTATATCTTCTTTCTCAAAACCGTAAAACCGAGTCCGTCTATTTTGACAAGTCCATTTTGCGGTCTGTATCCGAACACGATTTCGGAATCCTCAAAATCGTCGCCGATTGAGATTATCTGTTGCTCGTACCAACGGTTGGCGCATACCAAAACCTGCTCGTTTTTACCCTTTCGGATAAAGGCAATGTGACCTGCTCCCGAAGAAACAGGGATGAAATCACCGTCCTTAAAGGCCTCGCAGGAACGTCTGAACTGACCTAAACGCTTGTAGAAATCGACAAGGTAACAGTCTTCCTTGCCCCAAGGATAAAAGCCTCGGCAGAATGGGTCGCCATAGCCCTCCATACCTGCCTCGTCACCGTAATAAAGCGACGGAATTCCGGGCAAGGTGTACTGCAAAAGTGCCGCAATGTAGAGCATCTTTTTGGCGTGCCACATTTCGTGCTCGTTCATACGTTTCCCCGATTGCCAAGCCCTGCCTCGACCCGAAGAGGGCTCACCGCCAAGGGCTGTGAGTATGCGGTCGGTATCGTGTGTGCCGATGTGGTTCATCAAAAGGCGTAAAGCCTTTTTGGGGTAGTTTTCGCAGATGGACATAACCGAATCCTCAAGGTCCTCGCCACTGCCACCCGTCAAAAACTTTATAAGTGCCGAAGCAAAAGGATAGTTCATGACCGAGTCAAGCTGTTTGCCTCGAAGGTATCTTCGGCGCACACCGTAGCTTATCTTGTTGGTGGCATCCTCCCATACCTCGCCGATGATAATGCCGTTGGGGTTTTCGGCCTTAACTGCTAAGCGGATTTTGTCCAAAAAGATATCGGGCAACTCGTCGGCAACGTCCAATCGCCAACCCGAAACACCCAATCGAAGCCATTTTCTCAAAACACCGTTTTCACCCGTTATAAACTCGGCAAATTCGGGGTTTTCCTCGCGTGTTTCGGGCAGGGTGGAAATACCCCACCAAGAGCTGTAACGGTTGGGCCAATCGTGGAAGCTGTACCAATTACTGTATTCGGACTCCTTGGATTGATATGCACCGACCGAGTTGTAGCGTCCGTAACGGTTAAAGTAGATGCTGTCGTCACCCGTATGGGAAAAAACACCGTCCAGCACTATCGAAATACCGAGCTTTTCGGCATCCTTGCAAAGGCTTTTAAGGTCGTTTTCGTCACCCAGCATCGGGTCGATTTTCATATAGTCGGCCGTGTTGTAACGGTGGTTGGAATGTGCCTCAAAAATGGGGTTGAGATATATAATGCTGACACCCAACTCCGAGAGATAGGGTAGCTTTTGGCGGATACCCTCAAGGTCGCCACGGAAATAGTCGTTGCCCAAATGACAAGTGTCAACCGACTGACGGTATTCGGGGGTTTCGTCGGTGCTTTGGTGGATATATCGGTCGGATGGAATGCCCGTTTTAGGCGTTTTTGAAATTGCAAAACGGTCGGGGAAAATCTGATAAATGATACCGCCCGAGAAGTTGTCGGGGGTTTCGTACGAGGTTTCGTAGACCGTCAACTGCCATTCTGTGCCATCGCGTGAAACAATACCCTCTCCCTTTTTAAAACGGGTGACAAACTGACGTCCCCAAGGTGAATCGAAGCAAAAACTGTACCAATAAAGGCCCTCGGGGAGTGTCAACTCGACGCAGTACCAACGGTAATGCTCGTCATAGCTGTCACCAAGCGTCATTGGTATAAACTGTTCGCGACCCGAGTCCTCGCGAAGCTTTAAAAAAGCCTCACTGCATTTGGCATCCTCGTGCAAAAGCAGTCGGAAGGTAACCGTTTCGGTGTCGCTGACGGCACCAAACGGCGATTTATATAAAATATCGCGTGAATCAAACGGAATGAATTTCATTTTGTCGCATCCTTAAATCTGAGTAATTATATAATACTCCATTTTTATGCTGTTTTCAATAGGTTTTAATACTTTAGGGTATGTTATTCTGCCTTAAAGTAAAAATAGTCCGAGGTGTTTTGATGGATTTTGCGAAATTTGTCGAAGAATGTTGCCTGCATCCGAGAATACTGTTAGCAGTATTGCCGTCACTGTTGCTGATGCTGGTCAACGGTTGGACCGATGCACCTGTAAATATCGCAACGGCTATCCATTCGGGGGCCGTAAAGCCACGCGTTGCCATTATTATTTCGGCGGTGTGCAACTTTCTCGGTGCCGTTACAATGTGTGTTTTCGGAAGCTCGGTGGCCGTAAATATCTATAACATATCGGGGCTGCCGTCGGCAGGTGAAAAGACCCTGCCTGCCTTGACGGCGGCCGTTGTTGCGGTTTCGGTGTGGTCGCTTGCGGCACTGTATTTCGGGCTTCCAACGAGCGAAAGCCACGCTTTGATGGCGGCACTTTCGGGGTCGGCAATAGCCGTCGGCGGTTTTTCAACCTTTAACGGTGCCGAATGGCTGAAAGTCTTGCTCGGCATAGTGTTATCAACCCTGCCCGTGGTTGCCGTTTCGTATTTCGTGGCTAAATTGTTCAAATCAAAAATCAAACTTCCCGAAACTACCTTTAAAAAATTGCAGGTTTTGGGTGCGGCATTGTCGTCGTTTTCCCACGGAGCACAGGATGGGCAAAAGCTGGCAGGAGTGTTGACCTTGGCGGCCGTTTTGGGGTTACAGACCCAATCTGCCAACGTGAAAATACCGCTGTGGACGGTGGTTGTGGCGGCATTGGTCATATCATTGGGCACACTTTTGGGAGGACGGAAAATCATAAACACATTTAAGGAGTTTGCGCCTACCGACCCCTCGTTGGGCTTTGGATCCGACCTTGTATCGGCGGTGTGCCTTACTATCTTGTCGGCGGTTGGGTTGCCTGCTTCGACTACCCACGCAAAGTCCTCGGCCGTTTTCGGCGCAGGCAAGGTCGACCATACCCAAAATAAAGACAACAAAGCCGCAAGACAAATGGTGCTTGCCTGGGTGCTGACCTTCCCGATTTGCGCCGTTTTGGCTTGGGTTTTTACCAAAATTTAATTTAATATTGATTTCCTCAAGGCGGTTTGTTAAAATAGGGAGGTGAAAGAAGGGACTGCAAAATGACTGCTTGCGAGGAGCAAAAGCTTTTTCTGAAAATAGTGCTCGACATTGCCGAAAGTATGATGCAAAGCGGTGCTGAGATTGACCGTGTTGAAAATACTGTCAACCGTATGGCAAAGGCCTACGGTGTGACTCGTGTTGATACGTTTGCCATAATTTCGAGCATTGTTGTGACAATAGAAATGCCCGATGGTGAGACCCTGACCCAGACAAGGCGTATAGTACTGGGAGGTAACACCGATTTTGCAAGGCTTGAAGCACTTAACCGTATCAGCCGAGAGTATTGTGCCGAAAGGTTTTCGGTTGAGGAGTTAAAAAGCCGTTTTGAGGGGTGCAGTCAGCCCTTTAGTCAGCTGAAATATTATCTTGGAAGTGTTATTGCAGCGGCAGGTTTTGCGGTTTTCTTTGGCGGAAATCTGTTCGATGCAGTTGTTTCGGCCGTTTTTGCGGTGGTTATCTGTGCTTTTTCCAACGTTGCGCCAAAATTCTGTCCCAACAATATAATCTCAAAATTCTTGTGTTCACTCATTGTCGGTCTCGGAATCTGTACCGTCTGCCGTTTATTTCCGACACTTCATTCCGATATGATAATGATAGGCGATATAATGCTGCTGATTCCGGGAATCGCGCTGACCAACTCAATAAGAAATCTGATAATCGGTGATACCGTTTCGGGATTAACCCGTTTTACCGAGTGCCTTGTGCTTGCAGGAGCTTTGGCAGGCGGATTTATGCTGTCTATCGTCTTGCTCGGAGGTGCGGTATGAAGGACATAATCATTCAGCTTATAACCGCATTTTTGGGTGCGTTTGGATTTGCCTTAATGTTTCAGTTGCGCAAAAAACTGCTCATAGCGGCGGCCGTTGGCGGACTTATCAACTGGGGAGCATATTTGTTGTTTGAACCGTATTTTGACGGGGAATTCACACCCTGCTTTGTTGCGGCGGCAGTGGCTGTTGTGTATTGCGAGCTATCGGCACGTGTGTTCAAGGCACCCGTAACACTGTTTTTAGTGCCTGCAATCGTTCCGTCGGTGCCGGGAGGAAGTCTGTTCTATACAATGAGCAGTATTGTCAAAAGGGATTGGATAGGAGCTAAGGAATTTGGCCTCAGAACGGCCGAATTTGCCCTTGGCATTGCCGCAGGAATCTGTCTTGCGGTTGTAATTTTCAGTATCGTCAATTCCATAGTTCACCGAAAATCCGAGCCCAAAGTGAAGTGATACAATGCAACTGTTTGCACCGACGTATTATAAAAAATTCAAGTGCATTGCCGACCGATGTCAACACAACTGTTGCATCGGTTGGGAGATAGACATTGACGGCGAAACACTTGAAAGGTATAAAAATGACCCCGAAAACATTCAAGGTTTTCGGGGTTTATTCAGGCATATAAAATCTGTCGCAGGTCCAACGTATAGGCTTTTTGTTCTTGGTACATATTGTGATAAAATACGCTCCAGGGGTGCTGTAATCGTAGTCTTTTAAACGGATGTTTTTTCTCTTGAGCAGTTGTTCCGACATCATCACCTTAAATATAATAACATAGTCCCTGCGGAAAGGCAAGCTTCTGCAGGGACTGTTTGTTAACGGAAAAGATAAATTAAATATTAAAACAATTTATCGGGGTTTAAGATATTCTTGGGGTCGAAGGCCGATTTGATTCCGCGCATCAATGCAATCTGGGTATCGCCAAGGCTTTCTTTCAGATAGCCCTTCTTGGCAAAGCCGATACCGTGCTCACCCGATACCTGACCGCCAATCTCGTTGGCCTTACTATACATCATATCAAATGCCTTTTTGAGCTTATCGGACCAAACCTTATCGGTTGCACCGTCACGGCAGATGTAAATGTGCAGGTTACCGTCACCTGCGTGGCCAAAGCTTGGGATTCTCACACCCAACTCCTTGGCAATAAGGTGGGTATACTTGATAAACTCGGCAATGCGGTCACGGGGGACAACAACGTCACATTCGTCCATTTCGTCGGTCGAAGCCTTGATAGCCTCAAGGAAAGCACCACGTGCCGACCAAACCGACTTCTTACGCTCGTCGGTGTCGATAAAGAAGGCATCGGTTGCGCCGTTGACGATGCAAAGGTCGGCGATCTTGGAGTAGTTCTTCTCGATCTCGTCGTCCGAGGAGCCGTCAAAGGTCAAAAGCAGATAGGCAGGATGCGCCGTGTCGGGGAACCTCTTGGAAAGATAGTCCTCGGCAAACAGAATGGTATCGCGCGACATATATTCGATGGCTGTGGGGTTGGTGTCGGTCTTAACGATCAACGGTACACAGTCGAGTGCATCGTCCATCGAATCAAACGGAACAAGCAGGCTGACAGATTTTGTAGGCTTGGGCAAAAGTCTTAAAACAGCCTTGGTGATGATACCGAGAGTACCCTCCGAGCCGACCATAAGGTTCAAAAGGCTGTAGCCCGAGCTGTTTTTAACTATCTTACCGCCGAATACCTGCACCTCGCCGTTGGGCAGAACAACCGTCAGTTCACGAACGTAGTCACGGGTGACACCGTAACGAACGGCACGCATACCGCCGGCATTGGTCGAGATGTTACCGCCGATGGTGGCCGATTTTTCACCCGGGTCGGGCGGATAGAAAAGTCCGTTTTCCTCAACGTAGGAGGCCAATTCCATAAGCAGAACACCGGGCTCGACCGTGACGGTAAGGTTGTCGGAGTCAAGCTCTAAAATGCGGTTCATTTTTGCGGTACAGAGCAAAATTCCGCCCTTTACCGCAACGGCTGCACCTACAAGACCTGTACCCGAGCCACGTGCAGTGACGGGGATGTTGTACTTGTAGGCATAGGTCATAATCTTGGCAACCTCTTCTGTTGAGGTTACGAAAATCAGCACGTCGGGAGCACTTTCGGTGCCACCGAGCTCGTCGTGATGATAATCGTGATTTATTTCATTCTCGACGAAAATACGGTCGGCAGGAATGAACGACTTAAAATACTCAATGTCGGTTGAATTAATCTTGCTATACATTATTTTCCTGCCTCCTTTATCATTTTTTCAAGCTCGTCAAGGCAGGTGTAAAGGTCGCCTATAACGCAATAGTGTGCAACGTCAAAAATCGATGCCGAACGGTCGGAGTTTACGGCTATGATACATTCAGAGCCCTTCATACCTGCGGTAAACTGAACAGCACCCGAAATACCGAGTGTGATTATAAGCTTGGGAGCAACCGTCTTACCGCTAAGACCGATCTGACGGCTAGGCTCTAACCAACCGCATTCAACCAAAGGTCTTGTGCAGGCAAGCTGAGCACCGATAGAATCGGCAAACTTTTGAACGATCTCGAGGTCATCCTTGGATTTGAGTCCTCGGCCGACGGCAACAATTACCTCGGCATCCGAAATATCGTTCTCGGGCGGCTTATGTTCAACGTTCAAAACTCTTACCGAGGGCTCCTCCCAATCGGGGTTGACCTCGCATTTTACGATCTCACCCGTGGCGTTCTCGTCCATTGTGGGAGCCGAGAAAACCTTGTAACGCACGGTGCAGAACTGCGGACGTGTGTTGGGAGTGATGATACGTGCCATAATGTTACCGCCAAATGCAGGACGAATCTGCACAAGATCGGTGTTTTCCTTAATTTCAAGACGCGTACAGTCGGCGGTGAGTCCCGTTCTGAAACGGCAGGCAACACGGGGGGCAAGGCTTCGACCGATGTTGGTTGCGCCGACAAGCACACTTGAGGGCTTGACAGAGTCTATAAAATGTTCGAAGGCGTTGGCGTATGTAGTAACGGTAAAGTTCTCAAAAATCGGCGAATCGTAAACAAAAACCTTGTCAACACCGCTTTTGAGCAGTTTTTCGGAGTAACCGTTGTCACCGTTGCACATCAGAACGGCATAAACGGGATAACACACCTTGGCGGCAAGCTCTTTCGCTTTTCCGATAAGCTCGAACGAAACGGGATGTATACCGCCGTCGGCACAGTCGGCAAAAACGGCAATACCGCGCCACTGCGATTTATCAACGGTAACCTTGGCCTCATCCTCTACATATTCAACGGCACCCTTAGGGCCTTTTTTTACGCAAAGTTTACACATTTTGCAGGCGGAATTTATGTGCAGCTCGCCATCATAGGAAATAGCCGAAAACGGGCAAATTTTCATAAGCTGTTCGGCCGTTTCGGGGGTTATAAGTGATTTATTAATTCTCAATTCTGCCATTTATTCCACCGCCTTTCAAATAAACTTTTTATCGTGGAGAAGCTTGAAAATCTGCGAAGCATTTTCTTCAGCCGTTCCCTCAAAAACAACGTGCTCCGAGTTCTTCTCGGGAGGGAAAATCTTCTCAACCTGTGTGGGCGAGCCCGAAAGTCCGTAATGCTTGGGGTCGCTGTCCATAAAATCGTCCAACGACAAAACCTTGATAAGGTCGACATTGCCTTCGGCTGCCTTCTTACGCTTGTAAGAGGGGAGTCGGGGAGTGTTAATCTCGCCGTCGGCACAGATTACGCAGGGTGTATCCATTTCGGCGGTCATATTGAGGTTGCCGAGGGTACACTTGAATTTCAGCTTGCCGTCAACAATCTCGCACGACTGAACGTTAGAGTAATGAGGAATGCCCAAAAACTCGGCCATCTCGGCACCAACCTGTGCAGTGTCACCATCGGTGGTCTGCTTACCGCAGATGATGAGGTCATAATTGCCCATCGACACAAGGCAGGACGAAAGAGTATAGGAGGTTGCCAAAACATCGGCACCTGCAAAACGTCGGTCACTGATAAGTACACCGCCGTCGGCACCCATATAAACGGCCTCCAAGAGAACCTGCTTTGCGGCAGGGGGACCCATAGTAACGGCCGTAACGGTACCGCCGTAGGTCTCTTTTAAAGCAAGGGCTGTTTCAAGCGCATAAAGGTCGTAAGGATTCATCTTACTATCCGCACCGTCACGGATAAGAACACCTGTTACGGGGTCGACCTTAACGTTTGAACTGCCGGGAACCTGTTTGACACAAACGATAATGTTCATAATTCACCAAACCTTTGTTAAAAAGTTGAATAAGTGTACTATCAGTTTAACACATTACATCAGTGATTACAAGAATAAATAATTTTTTAACAAACTTTTTTGAAAATTATCACAAAATGGTGTGTATTGCATCGGATTAGCAAAATAAAAACACCCACACTTATGTGTGGGCGGAAAAACTTATTATCCGTGATAAAGTTTTTTACTCTGATATTTCGGCTCGCAGGTGAGGTTAATGCCCAACTTTTTGAATACGTTGATGTCAACCGAACTGAGCATTACCGAGGAGTGAGCCTCGCAGTTTTTCAGCATTTTGAGGCAATCCATAGCCTTTTTGGCGTTTTCGTCGGTAACAGCCGAAACGCAAAGAGCAATCAGAATTTCATCGGTGTGCAATCTCGGATTGTGGTTTCCAAGGAAACCGACCTTCAACTCCTGCACAGGCTCGATAACGTTTTGCGGAATCAAGCGAACCTCTTTAGGGATACCTGCCAAGGCCTTCAAAGCATTGAGAAGCATTGCCGAGCTTGCACCGAGCAACGAGGTGGTCTTGCCTGTAACAATGGTACCGTCGGGCAACTCAACTGCTGCGGCAGGAGCACCCGTTTCGAGTGCACGGTCATTCGCGGCGGCAATAACGACACGGTCGGCAAGATTTATGCCTGCCTGCTCCATCAAAAGCTCAATCTTTACGGTTTCAGTTTCGTCAGTTTCGCCGCGACTGCGTTTGCAAAGAGCATCGTAATAACGACGGATAATCTCGTTATCGGCGGCCGTTTTAACTGCCTCAGGGTCAAAAATGCAGTTGCCTGCCATATTAACACCCATATCGGTAGGAGATTTGTAAGGACAACTACCCAGCATCCTCTCCATACAAGCCCTGACAACGGGGAAAATCTCAACGTCACGGTTGTAGTTCACTGCCATTTCGCCGTAAGCCTCAAGATGGAACGGGTCAATCATATTAACGTCGTTCAAATCGGCGGTTGCGGCCTCGTAAGCCATATTGACCGAGTCCTTCAAAGCAAGATTCCAGATAGGGAAGGTTTCAAACTTGGCATAACCCGCCTCGATACCGCGTTTATGCTCGTGGTAAAGCTGGCTCATACAGGTGGCCATCTTACCGCTACCCGGTCCGGGGCCTGTAACAACAACAAGCTTGCGGGAGGTTTCGATATATTCATTCTTGCCGTAGCCCTCGTCGGATACAATCAGCTTGAGGTTAGAAGGGTATCCGGGAATGGGGTAATGCTTATAAACAGGAACGCCAAGGGACTGCAACTTTTTGGCAAATGCATCGGCCGAGGCTTGTCCCGTATAACGTGTCAGCACAACGCTTCCAACGTAAAGGCCAAAGCCACGGAAAGCATCTATAAGGCGGAGAACGTCCAAATCATATGTGATACCAAGGTCGCCTCTGACCTTGTTTTTCTCAATATCGGCGGCATTTATGGCAATAACAACCTCGGCCTCATCCTTAAGACGGGCCAACATACGGATTTTAGAGTCGGGTGCAAAGCCGGGCAACACACGGGATGCGTGGAAATCGTCGAAAAGCTTACCGCCGAATTCAAGGTACAGCTTACCGCCGAATTTTTTGATACGCTCCGCAATATGCTCAGACTGCATCTGCAGATATTTGTCATTGTCAAAACCGATACGATACATTTTAAAATTTCTCCCTGCTTTTTTGTGATTTGCACGGTATTTTAAAAACAAAAAGCGAAAGGGAAATCAATTTGCCCTTCCGCTTTTCTATTTTATCACATTCAAATCTCAATTACAAGTATAATTTAAAGGAAATCTCACTAAAAAATATCACTCATTGCAATTTTGCAAAGAGGTTGTGGCCTTTTCGGGCGCACACACAGATGCGCCCCTACAACGGAAAGGCACAGAGACCTCTCCCTACAAAAAGACGGGTCGTCGAGGCGCCGACCCCTACAACGGCGTGACCAAGGCCACGCCCTACGAAATGGGTTTATTGGAAATTTTTGTAGGGCGAGGGCTTGCTCTCGTTGCAACACTCGTCCGAAAATAAAAAAACATAAAAACAACAAAGGGCTATGAAAAATCTCATAGCCTTTTGTTGCAGGGGATGGCATTGCCACCCCGAAAATAAGATGTTTAATATTTTTATGTAGGGTCGATTCACGAATCGACCGCGTTAAGACTAAATTTTACGCTTTCAATGCCTTTGTAATCTCACCGCAATTAGAAAGCACCATATCGGGCTTGTCGACCGATTCACGAAGAATCTGCTCGTCGGTTTCACCGCTCATAACGAGAATGGCAAGGCAACCTGCATTGAGTCCGCTTTTAACGTCGGTGTAAATACGGTCGCCGATAACGGCGGTATGCTCCTTGGAAATGCCCGTACGCTTCATTGCAAGCTCTGGCATCAAGGTCTCGGGCTTACCGACCAAAAACGGTCTTTTCTTGGTGCAGTTGTAGATCATATCGCAAAAGCTTCCGCAATCGGGAACAGAGCCAAACTCGGTCGGGCAAACATAGTCGAGATTGGTGGCAACGTAGGGCACCTCACGGGTCAACAGCTCACGGCAAACGTCCTCAAGCTTTTTGAAGGTCAACTCCTGGTCGTTACCCATAACGATAACGTCGGCAGTCGGTGCATCCTCGGTGACAACAAAGCCCTCGCTTGCCAATTCCTCTTTGAGCGATTTTGTTCCGCAAACGTAAAGTCGGGCATTGGGGTAGGTATTTTTAAGATAGTACGACGTTGCCTGTGACGACGAAATAAACTCCTCCTCGGTGGCAGGAATGCCAAGTCGGTCAAGCTTTTTGATATAATCAACAACGCTTTTTGATGAGTTGTTGGTCATAAACATATATTTTTTGCCCTGCGACTTTATGGTTTCGAGCAACTCGATGGTAAAATCATACAATCGGTTGCCGAGGTACAAAGTTCCGTCCATATCAAACAGAAACAGGTCGGTATTTTTCAGTTTCATTATGTTGTCGTTCATAAAAACACCTTTTCAGTATTATTTTACATCCTTGGTTGCGATAACGTTGGTGCCAAAGACGTTTTCGATTATAATATCCCCGATTTTCACGGGTGCCGAAACCTCGGTTTTGCGGATGATTTTCATAATTTCGAAAATCTTAGCCTTAGAAATGGGGTCGGCAGTCTTAACGCTGACCATAGTGTCCTCACGGTTGGAAACGCGGACGATAGAGGTTACGGTACGCACGGGGTTCAGAACCTCGTCGATTCCGTACTGTAAGCCCTTGGGACAGCTGTGACCAGATACAGATGTTTTGTTGCCGTCAATTTTAACGGTAAGCTGGCAACCTCTCGGGCAGATTATACAAGTTAAATTTTTTTCCATTATATTTCCTCCAACGATACGGTGACGGTGTCGTGTGCATTGACTAATTTGCCCTGCTTAATGACAATTTTCTCCATTTCACCGGGTGCAGCTTTGAGTCTTACCGCCGTTGCAAGAACCTCGTCACCGCTTTTTACGGTAAATCGAACCTTGCCGAAAGGCTTTGTAACACGCATAAAGAGTGAAACGTCACGGTCGGTGCCCGAAATACGCTGGGGCAAAACGTAGCGTACGCCGTTGCCGACCTCGGTCTTAATATCGGCACTATTTTTCTCGCCGTTTTTGACCAACTCGGCGGCAGAAGCACCTGCAATTTCTGCCTCATCCGAAACGAAGTCAACCAGATCGTGTACCTGCAAAACGTTTCCGCAAGCGAAAATGCCCTTTACTGCGGTTTCGCGGTGCTCGTTTACGTATGCACCGTTGGTGATAGGGTCAATGGGGATGCCTGCACTGTGGGTTAACTCGTTTTCGGGGATAAGACCAACCGACAAAAGCAGAGTATCGCAGGGAATGTAACGCTTGGTGCTTTCAATGGGTTGGCGGTTTTCGTCAACCTCGGCAATGGTTACACCCTCAAGGCGGTGCTCACCGTGAATCTCGCAAACGGTGGTTGAAAGATAAAGCGGAATACCGAAATCCTCAAGGCACTGCACAATGTTTCGGGTCAAACCGCCCGAATAAGGCATCAATTCGCAGACGGCCTCAACCTTAGCACTCTCAAGCGACATTCTTCTTGCCATAATAAGACCGATATCGCCCGAGCCCAGGATAACGGCACGTTTACCGACCATATAGCCCTCGCAGTTCATCAGCTTCTGAGCAGTACCTGCACTGTAAACACCTGCAGGACGTTTACCGCTGATGTTGAGAGCACCACGGCTACGCTCACGGCAGCCCATTGCCAAAATAACGGTCTTGGCCTGTATCTTCAAAACACCCTCGCGGTTATAGGCAGTCACCACCCTGTCGGAGGTAAGGTCGGTGACCATAGTTTCATAATACACCTTTATGCCGCGTTCTTCAACCATTTTCTTATAATGTGCGGCATATTCGGGACCCGTCAGCTCGCGACCGAGCTTGTGCAGACCGAATCCGTTGTGGATACACTGCTGCAAAATACCGCCCAAATCACTGTCACGGTCCAAGATTACAATATCGGTAACGCCCTTGTCATAAGCGGCAACTGCGGCAGCCATACCTGCAGGGCCTCCGCCGATAATAACTATATCGTGTTCAAGCATTGTAGTTCCTCCTTAAAGCTTTCCTATAACCATATTGGAGTCTTTGCCGTTCTTGGTTATATCGGTCATACCTCTGTGCTGTTCCTCTGCAATCAGTTTCATAACAAACGGCTTGCAGAAGCCACCCTGACAACGGCCCATGCCCGACCTTGTACGGCGCTTTACACCGTCGATATCATAGGGCTTGGGGTCACGGCGGATGGCATCAAGTATCTCACCCTCGGTAACGGTTTCGCAACGGCAGATTATCTTGCCGTAGGCGGGATGTGACTTGATATACTCATTTTTCTCGTCGTCGGTCATGTGGCGGAAGAAATGAGGGTCGTCACGCGTGCCGTCAAAGGCTTCGTTTTCAACAAGCTCAACACCCATATTGCGCAAAACCTCAACGGTATATTCGGCAATGGCAACCGATGAAGTAAGACCGGGAGAGTCGATAGCGGCAACGTTCACAAAGCTCTTCTGAACCTTGCTTTCCTCAATGATAAAATCACCGTTTTTCTCGGACGAACGCACACCGCAAAACGAGGTGATAACCTCTCTGAACTGCACCGAGGGAACGCTCTTGGCGGCCAATTTCTGAACTGTGGAAAGACCGTCAGCCGTGGTGTTGACGCACAAAGGACAGTCAACCGCTTCGGCGGTGGGACCTGTAAGCAAGTTGCCGTCAACGGTGGGGGTTACGAGGACGCCCTTGCCTTGCTTTGAAGGCACCTGGAAAATAGTGTGGCTGACTCGGGTCCCCTCTTTTTTATCGAGCAGGATATACTGACCTGCTCTAGGGATAATCTCGAACGATTCGTCACCCACCATTTTTGCAACCTTGTCGGAGTAACAGCCGGCGCAGTTGATAACGTATTTTGCCGAAACCTCACGTCCGTCGACTGAAGAAACGGAGAAAACGCCGTTGGCATTGACAACAGACGTTACGGTGAAATCGGTTAAAAGCCTGGCTCCGTTTTTCATAGCGTTGCCAACCGAAGCAATGGTCAGCTCGTAGGGACAGATAATGCCTGCGTTGGGTACGTTGAGCACCGAGGTGACCGATGAAGAAAGGTTGGGCTCAATGGCTCTTGCCTCATCCCACGAAAGGATGGATAGTCCGCCGATTCCGTTTTGAATTCCACGGTTATAAAGCTCTTTAACGGTTTTGTCCTCTTCCTTAGAAAAGGCACAGACGAAAGAGCCGTTGTTTTTGCAGGGAACGTGCAACTCGCGTGCAACCGCATAAAGCTTTTCGATTCCCTCGGCGTTGAGCTTGGCTTTAAGGGTGTTAGGCTCGGGGTCGTAACCGCCGTGGACGATACCGCTGTTGGCCTTGGAGGCACCCATGGCAACGTCGCCTTCTTTTTCAAGCAGGACAACCGACAGTTTATACCTAGTCAGTTCTCTTGCCACCATACCGCCGATGACACCTGCACCGACAATCGCTACGTCATAAATCATATTTACCTCTCCTTTGAGAATTTTTGCCCGAATTTGAAAATGAGCACAAAAAAAGAGAAACAGCAAATCCAAGACGGCCAGTAAAACCGTCTTAGAATCTCCGTTTCTCCAAATCTCTTGCGGAATATTGAATTTTAATCAGAAAGCCTTATACATTAAATATACCAAAGGTCTTTTTTGCCGGTTGATACAGCCAAAGCACCTTTCGATAAAGCCTCCATAACCTCTCCCTTGGTTTCGATAAGTCCACCTGCGATAACGGGAACCATTGCCTTGGCAAAGCGGTTTATGACCTTACCTGCAATACCCGGCATTATCTCAACCAAAGTGGGTGAAGATGCGTGCAAAACCTCTTCAACACTGTTCACACCTTGAGAATCAAGGGCGAAAAAGCGTTGCACCGTGACAATTCCGGATTCCTTTGCGGCACGTATCAGGTGGGTTCGCGTGCTGATTATACCATCAACATCGCATTTTGTCAAGTACTCAATTCCTGCCTTATCTTTTCCAATTCCGTCGGCAAGGTCGATGTGTACCAAAACGAGCTTGTTTTTTTCGTGTGCTTTTTTAACAAGGTCGGCCACCGTCAGAATACTGCAACCGAGCAGGAAGATAACCTCCGAAGGACTTTTTAAAGCATCCTCAAAGCCATCCTCACGGATTGCCGCAATAACGGGACAGTTTTCCAACCGTTCAATAAGCTGTTCTTTCATTTTTCTACCATCCAAAAATATTTCCTTGTTTATTTTACCGCTTTTTACAAGAAAATTAAACCCCTTTATTATTTGACAGCAAATTTGCCGTTGCTTGACAAACTCAACTCGGTGTATTACAATTAAATGCGAATTAACCGTGGAGGTTACTTATGGAAACTGTTGAATACATAAAAGGCATCGTGTTTGTTGTTTTAGGCATACTGATGTTTTATAACGGTGTTTATACGGTGCTTGGTTTTTTCTCAAAGGCAAAAACCTTTCCTGACGCACCTAAAACCCGTAAATACGGTATAATCATAGCTGCACGTGACGAGGAAAAGGTTATCGGTCTTTTGGTCGACAGCCTTACGAAGCAGACCTATCCTGCCGAGAACTATAAGGTTTTCGTGGTCGCCGACAACTGTTCGGACAAGACTGCCGAGATAGCCAAAAGCCACGGTGCTATTGTTTATGAACGCCATTGTCCCGAAAAGGCGAGAAAGGGCTGGGCATTGGAGTTTTTGTTCGAGAATATCGAAAAGGATTACGGTATAAAAAGCTTTGACGGTTATCTTTTCTTTGATGCCGACAACGTTGTGGCCAACGATTACCTTGAGCAGATGAACAAGGCTTTCCACACGGGCTGTGATGCCGTTATCGGCTACCGCAACACCAAAAACTTCGACCACAACTGCATTTCGGCTCATTACGGTATCCACTTTATGCGAAGCTCAATGACCCTGCACCGCCCGAGGGGTCGGCTCGGACTTTGTACCCACATTGCAGGTACGGGCTATCTGCTTTCGTCCGAATTGCTTAAAGGTGGTTGGCATTATGCCTATCTCACCGAGGACACTCAGGCTACGATGGATTTTACCGTACAGGGCAAACGAATCGAGTATTGTGAGGCGGCCGAGTTTTACGACGAGCAACCCTATCAGATTAAGGTTATGGTGCGTCAGCGTATCCGTTGGGCAAAGGGTAGAATGGCCTGCTTTTTCAGCTTCGGCCATCGCTTGGTTTTCGGAGTTTTTAAAAGATTTAAGAACCCAAAAACCGATAAAGTACCCGAGCCCAGAGCCGAAGCCAAAAACTTTTGGGACAAGGTTTTGAACGTCGGCACGGCAGTCGGAAATTTTTTGGCTAAGTTGTTAAGACCTATTGCAAAAAACTTCTCCTGCTACGATATGATATTCTATCTGTTGCCAAAGTCAATGCTTACATTAATATATAATATAGCGTACTACCTTGCAAGCTTGATTTTGGGCTTTAGCCTTGGGCAGATAGTGGTCGGTGACGTGTCAGAATGGGTGCTTTTAGGCTTGGGTATGCTGTTTGGTTCGGTGTTCGCCTATGTGGGCAATATCGTAAAGGGCTTGCTTGTTGTGATAAGAGAATGGAAGCATATCAACTGTGCCAAGCATAAGTTTATACTGATACTTCTCACGTGGCCATTGTACGATATGCTTTATGCCTATCTTTGCGTTGCATCGTTGTTTATGCGCGTTAAGTGGAATCCTATAAAACACGACGTGGCCATAAGCATCGAGGATATAAAGGCTAAAAAAGAAACAACCGACAATTAAGCTAAAACAAAAAAGACATCTCACACAAGCGAGATGTCTTTCGTTTTGCTCTTTAATTACAGCACGTAGCCTATTTTCTTCATAACCTTACTGAGGGTACGGCGTGCAAGCCATTCAGCCTTTTCGGCCCCCTCTTTGTAAATCTTTTCAAGCTGTGCCTTGTCCGAAATGTACATATTATACTTTTCCTGAACGGGACGCAATTCCTCAACAACGGCCTCACCAACCGCCATCTTAAAGTCGCCGTAGCCCTTGCCCTCAAATTCGGCGGTGATTTCATCAGGGGTCTTACCCGTGATGCAGGAGTAAATCTCGATAAGGTTGTTGATACCGGGCTTGTTTTCGCCGACGTAAACTCTTGCCTCCGAATCGGTTACGGCTCGCTTGAATTTGCGCATAATGGCATCGGGAGCGTCGGTCAGCAGCACCTTTGCATTCTCGTTTTCGTCGGATTTCGACATTTTTTTCTCAGGGTCCTGCAACGACATAACCTTGGCACCCATGGGTGCGATATAAGGCTCAGGAACGGTGAAAACGTCACCGTAAATTCCGTTGAAACGCTTGGCAATATCACGAGCAATTTCAAGATGCTGTTTCTGGTCGGCACCAACGGGAACAAGGTCAGGCTTATACAAAAGAATGTCGGCAGCCATAAGAACGGGATAGGTGAAAAGTCCTGCGTTAACATTGTCGGCATGCTTTTGCGACTTGTCCTTGAACTGAGTCATTCTCGACAGCTCGCCAAACTGTGTATAGCAGTTAAGCAACCAAGCCAACTGCGAATGAGCCGCAACGTGCGACTGCATAAAAATCAAGGTTTTTTCGGGGTCCAACCCTGTACTCAAGAGCATTGCGGCGGCCGAGTAAATCTGCTTGCGCAATTCAGCAGGCTCCTGACGGACGGTGATGGCATGCAGGTCGGCAATACCGAAAATGCAGTCAAAATCCTCCTGCATTTTGTTCCAGTTCTTGACCGCGCCAAGATAATTTCCAAGCGTAAACATACCGCTTGACTGAATAAAGCTTAAAGCCCTTTTCTTCTGGGGTGTATTATTGTTTTCCATTTTCTTCTCCTGAAATTGAAATTTTGCCTCCATTGCGTAAATGGAGGTGTCACGTGAATGCGTGACGGAGGGATTGTGCAGGTTGTGGGGTGTAGGGGCAATTCACGAGTTGCCCAAAACGGACCATCGGGGACGCAGGTCCCTACAATTTAACTTATTTCAAATAATCCTTTGCAACCTTGCCCAAAATGTCCATACCCATTACAATCTGTTCGTCGGTGGGGGTGGAATAGTTCATTCTGAAGCAGTGGCTGATGTCGGTCGGGTTGGTGACAAAGGCGGTGCCCGGCACAGTGGCGACTTTGTTGTTGACCGCTTCGGTGCAGAATCCAACCATATCAACACTTTCGGGGAGCTTGAGCCAAACGAACAAACCGCCCTCAGGCTTTACATATTCAACATAGTTCCCTAATTTTTCGTCAATCAGTCCACACATAAGCTCACACTTCTTGCGGTAAACCTCACGGTTGCGGTCGAGGTGAGCCTCGTAGTCATACTTGGTCATAAAATCGTGGCAGATAAGCTGACCGAGGATATTTGTGTGAACGTCGCTTGTTTGCTTGCAAACAACCATTTTACCGACAATGGGAGCAGGGGCTACGGTGAAACCAACGCGAAGACCCGGCGAAATAACCTTGGAGAAGGTGCCTGCATAAATAACAATGCCGTCCTCGTCCATACTCTTGATGGTGGGCAATTCCTCACCTGCAAAACGGGTGTCGCTGTAAGGGTTATCCTCCAAAATCAGAACGCCGTATTTCTTGGCAAGCTCGTATACTGCCTTGCGTTTTGGGACGCTCATACAAAGTCCCGAAGGATTCTGGAAAGTCGGGATGGTGTAGATAAAACGAGCATCGGGGTTGGCTTTGAGTGCAGCCTCGAGCTTTTCGATATTCATACCGTCACTCTCAACCTCAACACCTACAAGGTTTACGCCAAACGAACGGAAAGCGTTGAGCGAGCCGATAAAGCTTGGGTTTTCGCAGATGATTGTGTCACCGCGGTTGCAAAGCACCATGGTTGCAAGGTTCATAACCTGCTGTGCACCAGTGGTGATGATAAGCTCGTCAAACTCACGGCCGATGTTGTGCTTGGATTTCATATACTCTTTGAGGTGGTTACGCAAGGGATTATAGCCCTCAGTAACCGAATATTGCAAGGCCTCAATAGGTCTGTTTTGCATAATATCGGCGGTGATTTTGGCAACGGTGTCGCAGGGCAGAGCCTCGGGAGCAGGGTTGCCTGCTGCAAAGGGTATGTAACCGGGCATTGATGTGAACTTCAAAATCTCACGGATAGCCGAGGGTTTCAGATCGGCTACGGGATCCGAAAATTTGTATTCCATAAAAACATCTCCTATATATAATGTAAGAAAGGTCAATTTTTAAGGTTGCAACGACCGAAATTTTGCGGTTCCAAAACCACAATTCTTCTATTCCCTATATTATAATGTATATATATAAGAATTTCAACACCAAATTTCACACTAACTGCACAAAGTCTCCCCCTCATGGGGAAGGCAATCGGACAATAGCTCCCAATTAGCCTCCCGATTTGCCCCCAATTAGCCTCCCTTGTCTAAAGGGAGGGGGACCGCCGAACGGCGGTGGAGGGATTCCTAAAATGGGGCTAGCACGACGATAGCCGTGATGGAAGGAGTCAACGGGTCGTCGAGGGAAGACTCCCCCTTCGGTGAAGGGGAGATGTCGGCATAGCCGACCCCTACACGTGTCTATGAATTTGTTTTGTTTGTCCTGCTTTTAATAAGATTCCAACTATAAACAAATTTTTCAAATTGGATGAATAAATTAACACGACAATGGCAATATTGTATTCACCGCACGCCGTATTGTAACACTATATTTTGTAGTGTAAATACCCCAAAAGCACAAAAGTGATTTAATATAAAAGAAGTTTGAAAAATTTTTCAAATTTTCTAAAAAAAGTGTTGACAAATAGGAGAGTGTGTGGTAATATAATCGAGCGCCTCACGGGAGGGCAGGTTAAAAGAGCCTGACAGAGAACGGTTTTGTAGCCGGTCGAACGAAGAGAGCGCAAGAGCGGACCTTGAAAATTAAA
>JAZTYO010000011.1:0-20013 GCA_045636945.1 Acutalibacteraceae bacterium
TTTTTCTTTGCTTCTTTAATTGTGCTTAACACAAGGTTGATATTTTGCTCTGTTCCAGTTTTGTAAGCTACTATGCTATTGTCGAATAAATCTCTGATAATAGATAAGTACAATGTTCCTTGCGATGTCTTTATGTACGAAATGTCCGTAACCCATTTTTGATTTGGTTTTTCTGCCTTGAAATTTCTTTTGAGAAGATTTTTGTACCGATGAAAACATTCTCCGTAATTTCTATACCTCTTTCTCCTAACCACTGACAGCAGATTGTATTTCTGCATTATTCGCAAGACCGTTTTGGGGTTGCGATAAATTCCATTTCTTTCAAGCCATATATGTACTCTTCGGTAACCGTAAGTTCTGCCACACCGTTCTTGACATTCTTGTATTTTTTCTGCCAGCGGTAGATCCTTTGCCGGAAGATCCATTCGCGATACATAACCGTAATATCCACTTCGGGACACCTTGAAGAACCGACACATTTCACTGATTGAATACTTATCTTTATGTCGGTAAATTACCATATATTTTACGCTTGTTCTCACTTCCTTTCTGTGAGCAAGAGAAAATCCCGCAACATTTCATTCTCCATTTTCAATCGCTTATTTTCATACTTGTATTCCTGCAAGGTCTTTGCAGGTTTTCTTCCTCTTGCCTTTGGGATTCGTTCATGATCTTGACTTAGCCCACACCAAGTTTGAATTGCCCATCGGCTTATTCCATATTCTTTACTTAACGATTTTACCGATCGCCCATTTTCTTGCTTTTGTCGTATCTCATTTCTTATGCTTTCAGGATATTTTTTCATCCCTTTTTTTCCAGCCATAACAAAACCTCCTATGGTAGTTCTTTAATTCTACCATAGGAGGTGCTTTTTTACTATTGTCCGTTTTTACTGGACTTGTTCAGAAACGGTGAATGCCGTTTGATTGTTACATTGAATGAAAATATAAAATAAACACAATTTTTTGTTGACATTCATTCATTTATAATGTACTATGTATTAGTAAACATGTTAACTTTTGATTTTGGAAGGGAAGTAAAGTGAAAATTTACCAAAGTCCTGAACTTAATATTGAATCGCTTGTTGCCGAGGAAACTATTGCAAGTGTTATTCCTACCATAATTGATGAGCTATATGATGAGCCTGAGATCAGTATCCCCAACGACTTCGGCGACGGTTATTGGGATTGACCATTAATAATTGGAAACAGAACCGCTTTGTGGATGCCCATAAGGCGGTTTTTGTATGTAAATAAGTGTCAAAACGAGGTCTTTCGTTGACAATAAAACATGTTTGTGTTATTCTAAAATAAAGCAAAACAAAAAGTGAGGTGAATGCAATGAACGAACGTAAGCCTCTATCCCAAATGCCCGAAAAATTAAATAAAATACTGACGGAAAAAGGCCTCATCGAGGGCAAGGCTTTGATATATGCCGAGGCTGATATGTCACTCGGTTGTGAGTTCTTGCATCACGTCCTTATTCTGACCGATAAAGCGTTGACCGTGGGTATAGCTCCCGAGGTGACAACCGAGCTTGTAAGAAATGCTCCTTCACCCAAACGTGAACGCAAGTGGGAAAGCTATGCCTTTAGGGTGTACACAATCGACCGATTGAAAAGTCCTACAACCGATTCGCTTGTGGTCGGAGGAGTTCTGAGGATTGATATAGACGGTGAGGAGTATCCTATTTGTGCCTATACCAACGCATATAAGGGGTGTGTCGGTCGACTTTGTGAGGTTTTGAAACTGCTCACCGAGGGTGAAGAAATCCCCGAGGACAAGCTATACCGTGAAGAACGTATCGAGAAGTGTCCCAAATGCGGATACCGTTATCCCAACCGTGACCGTAAGGTTTGCCCAAAATGTATGGACAAGCGTAAGATTTTCTTCCGCCTGGGGTCGTTCTTTAAACCTTATATTCCGCAGGTCGTAGTGCTTTGCGTTATGAGTGTACTGACGGCACTTATGTCTACCGTATGGCCGTATCTCAACGGAAGCATCTTGTACGACGGAATCCTCAAAAAAGACCGTAATGTGCTGTTTTTAGATAAGATACCGATAGGCGATTTTGCTGTTCTTTTAGGTTTGCTTGCCGTGACGATGGCAGGCTGTAAACTGTTACAGCAGTTGTTTGGTATTATTCAGGGACGTACCGTTGCCAAGGTTGTACCTAACGTTGTAAGCACTATTAAGAAAAAGGTTTTCAGTTCAATACAAAGACTTTCGGTGTCGTTCTTTACCAATAAGCGTACGGGTGGTCTTATGACCCGTATCACTTCCGACGCAAATCAGGTTTCGGATATATTCATCGACGGTATACCACACGTATTACCCAATCTTTTCACACTTGTTTTCTCGTTTGTGGTTATGTTCAGCACCAACTGGGTGTTGGCCTTGACTGCGGTTGTGTCAATGCCTATCGCGGCAGTAATAAGTGTCAAGTTGCAACCCAAGATGTGGCATTATAACAGTAAAATGCACCAGACCTCAAGGGACTACCGTGCGAGGTTTAATGACAACCTTGTCGGCGCCCGTGTTGTAAGGGCATTTGGTATGGAATCGCACGAGGAAACGTCGCTTGAACGCGAGAATGACCGAACCTTTGATGCACAGTACAGCGCAATGAAGTTTGACATTAAGTTCAGCGCGTTGTACGAGATTGCAAAATCCCTGACGGCGTTGCTTGTCTGGGGTGTTGGTGTTTGCTTTGTACTTGCCGTATTTAAGCCTCAGATGACCTACGGTCAACTTGTCACCTTTACGGGCTACGTTTCACTTTTAAGCGACCCTGCCAACTTCTTTGCTCATATTTTCCGTTGGTGGTCGACCTCTATGAACTCGGCTCAGCGTATCTTCGAGATAATCGACGCCAAGCCCGACGTTATAGAATCTACCGAACCTATAAAGGTTGAGGACGTAAAGGGCGAATTGAAGCTAGAAAGCGTCACCTTCGGATATGAGGAAAACCGTGAGGTTATAAAGGATGTTTCGCTGACGGTATCACCCGGTCAGATGCTTGGAATCGTTGGAAAATCGGGTGCAGGAAAATCCACGCTTGCAAATCTTATCACAAGACTTTACGACCCTAATTCGGGTCACATTTATATTGACGGGATTGACGTCCGTGATATGTCGTTTGCCGATATCAGACGGTCGGTAGCATTGGTAAGTCAGGAAACCTACATATTCCGCGGAACTATTTTCGAAAATATTGCCTACGCTAATCCCAAAGCCGATAAAAAAGCGGTGCTTAATGCCGCCGCGGCAGCCTTTGCACACGACTTTATTTGCAAATTGCCCGATGGTTACGACACCTTTGTCGGCACGGGAGGAAGAAGTCTTTCGGGCGGTGAAAGGCAGAGAATTTCAATAGCCCGAGCCATTCTTGCCGACCCCAAGATACTTATTCTTGATGAGGCTACTGCTGCTGTTGATACCGAGACCGAACGTAATATTCAATCGGCCTTGGAAAAACTGTCAAAGGGCAGAACTACGTTGTCTATTGCTCACCGAATTTCCACCTTGCGAGATGCCGATATGCTGATTGTTGTTGAGGACGGAAAGATAGTAGAGCAGGGCACACACGATGAACTTATACGCAAAAAAGGAACCTATTTCAAGCTGGTACAGATTCAGAGTGAGGCTTTGAAGTTCCGTGGAATAGGTGATTGAAAGGAGTGACGGTTTTGAGTGAAAATATTTTAAAGGACGAGGAGCAAAAGGTCGAACAGCTTCTCGCAATGAACATTCTGACACCTGATAATGCCGAGTTTTGTGAAACGATTGGCGGTTTTGTGGCCGTCACTGTAAACGGTGAGGACAGGGGTCACGTCAATATTATCCGCACCTTCCCTTTAAGTGATGCCGATGAATATCTTTCGGTACGTTTGCCCGACGGCAAACAGGAGGAAATAGGCATTATTGAAAAGCTGTCCGATTTCCCCGAAGACGTTGTAAAGATTATATCCAAACAACTCAAACTCCGCTATTTTATGCCGACGATTACTAAAATACTCGATGTAAAAGAGGAGTACGGCTACACCTATTGGACGGTTGAAACCGACAAGGGCAAGGCCAAATTTGCCAGTTCGTCGGGTTCGGCAGGTGCAGTTATCCGACATAACAACGGTGTAATCGTTAAGGATTCCAACGAAAACCGTTACCTTATTGAGGACCTTGATAAGCTCACACCTAAAGAACTTAAGAAATTAGACTTGTATTTGTAAAGGAATTTTATGAATCTCAACATACCGCTTCCCAAGCCTTTAAGCTACCGCTTGAAATTGGTGACTGATGAGAGCCCAAAATACTGCGTCCATCCCGATATTGACCTTGACGGATGCTTTACGGATGAGTTTTACATCGGTGCCACCGAATCGCTTTTGTTCACGTTTTGTGGCGAACAACAAAACTTAATAAGTATCGCTGATTGTGAAAAGGCAGAGATACACAATCAGGTAGACAGCGGACTTTTCACCGTTACCAAAAACGGTGAGGAGTATATTGTTGCGCGATTCACACGTAAACATTCCACCCAGATGGCCTGCCTTGCCCGAGGTGTCAAGTTGTTTATTGAGGGCAAGACCGACTGCATTATTGAAAACCGCGACCGTGAAAAGGCCTGTTCTAAATGTGGCAGGGTTTTAAACGGTGCAGGTCACTGCCCTAAGTGTAACAAGAGTAGCCGAAACATAAACCGAGTACTTGATATCTGTCGCGGTCATTGGCCGATGCTGGGTATTATATTCTCCATTATGCTTTTGCTTACTGCCGTAAGTCTCGGTCAGCAGTTTTTGATTCGTTGGTTTGTCGACGGATATTTGATGGTCGGCGAAGGTACGGTAAGGGATATTGCTCTGTTCATTTCACTGTATCTTTCCATTACGCTGATAACCATGTTCGGTCATCTATTCAGGTCGTTTTTGGGTAGTAAGCTTGGTATGAAGATAAGCTATCAGCTTCGTTCAAAGCTGAGTACCCACATTCAAAGCCTTTCGATGTCATACATTCACAAGCGCAATACGGGTGAACTGCTTGAACGTGTTTTCAACGACACAATGAGCGTCAGAAACTTCTTCACCAATAGCTTTTGCAATATGTTCACCCAGTTGGTTACGCTCATCGCATTAGCGATTCTGATGCTGATACTTAATTGGAAGCTGGCAATAGCAGGCTTCATTTTTGCACCGCTTATACTGATTTTTGCAAGAACCTTCTGGCCGTATATCCGCAAGATTTTCCATCGTCAGCGCCGAAAGGGAGACCGTACACAGAACAAGTTGCAGGATGTTCTGTCGGGTATCAGAATCGTAAAATCCTACGGACGCGAGGAGTTTGAGATAAAGCAGTTTGATGCTCTCAATGACGAATTTGCCGCAGTTCAGCGCAAAAACGAAAAGTTCTTTGCAACCGTTTTCCCTGTACTGTCGTTGCTTTTGTCGTTCAGTACTTACCTTATCGTGTACTTGGGTGGTCTTGATGTTCTTCAGGGTGAACTCACCCCCGGTGGATTGATGCAGTTTGTATCCTATGCAGGAATGCTGTTGGGTCCCCTCAGTTGGATGTCGTTCTTGCCAAGACAGATTGTGCATATGACCACAAGTCTTGACCGTATTTACGATATTTTGGACGAAAAACCCGAAATAACAGTGGCAGAGGATGCCGTAAAACGCGATATCGACGGTGATATTTCGATAAAATCTATGACCTTTGGCTACAACTCGCACGAGATAGTGCTTGACGGTATTGACCTTGAGGTCCAAAAGGGTGAAATGATAGGTCTTGTGGGAGCCTCGGGAACGGGGAAATCCACGCTTATCAACCTTATAATGCGACTTTACGATATCAACGAGGGCAGCATTTCGGTTGACGGAATTGATATAAGACAGTACGACCCTGCCGACTATCACCGACAGATAGGTGTTGTTCTGCAGGAAACCTTCCTTTTTGCGGGAACGGTGCTTGATAACATCCGTTTTGCCAATCCTGAAGCACCTCTGAGTGAGGTTATAAGGGCAGCAAAGAGTGCCAATGCACACGAATTTATCTGCAAACTGCCCGATGGATATAATACCTATATCGGTGAAAAAGGACATATGCTTTCGGGCGGTGAAAAGCAGAGAATTGCCATTGCCCGTGCTATTTTGGGCGACCCCAAGATACTTATTCTCGACGAAGCGACCTCTGCCCTTGATACCGAAAGTGAGTATCAGGTTCAGCAGGCTTTGGAACGCTTGAGAAAGGGCAGAACTACCTTTGCTATTGCTCACCGTTTGTCAACCCTTCGTTGTGCCGACCGAATTGCGGTCATAAACAACCACAAAATTGAAGAGCTTGGCAGTCATAACGAGCTTTTGAAAAAAAGGGGCATTTACTATGGCCTTGTAATGGCTCAGCTCGAAATGAACGGAAGAAAATGAAAAGCCTAAAACAAAAAACTCCGAAGCTTCAGTTTCGGAGTTTTCTTTGTATTAATTACTTATTGTTGTATTTATCGATGCAGTTCTTGATGCGGTCGATAGGATTGAGGAGGGAACTGATGGAGTTGTCGTAGTTGATGGTGTTGACAAGATAAGCAACATACTTGGACATATCAACACGTGCGTACCACTCGCGGTCAAAAAGGTCAGGTTTGTTGTAAACCAGGTTTGTGGTAAAGATCTTATCGATGAGACCATTCTTATGGTACTCGTCAAACTTGTCATAGCCTTCAACGAACAAACCGAAGGTTGTGAAAGCAAATACACGGTTGCAGTTCTTGGCCTTGAGCTGTGCGGCAATGTCAAGCAACGAATCACCCGAGGAAATCATATCGTCAACAATGATAAGGTCCTTACCGGTAACGTCGTTACCAAGGAACTCGTGAGCCTCGATGGGGTTACGTCCGTTGACAACAATAGAATAGTTTCTACGCTTGTAGAACATACCGAGGTTTATACCCAAAACAGAGGAGTAATACATACAACGGGAAATAGCGCCCTCGTCGGGAGCGACAATCATCAAATGGTCGCGGTCGATCTTAACGTCGGGAACGTTGCGGAGCAAAGCCTTGATCATCTGATATGTAGGCTGAACATTGTCAAATCCGCCAAAGGGGATAGCATTACAGATTCTGGGGTCGTGAGCATCAAAGGTAAGAATGTTCTTAACTCCCAAGGACTGTAATTCCTGCAAGGCCATTGCACAATCCAAAGATTCACGTGCGGTACGGCGATGCTGTCTTCCTTCATAAAGCATAGGCATAATAACGTTGATACGTCTTGCCTTACCGCCCAATGCTGCGATAACACGCTTAAGATCTTGGAAATGATCGTCGGGACTCATCGGTACGGTCTGACCGTACATCTTATAGGTTACGCCATAGTTAAAGCAGTCGCATATAATGAAAGCATCAAGTCCGCGGGTGGTATGCTCGATAAGACCTTTTGCTTCACCGGTGCCAAAACGGGGGCACTGGGGATGAATAACAAAGGTGTCATTCTCATTGGCATTTCGCCATAGTTTGAGGTAATAGTCTACCTTATCGGCAAACTCCTCACAGCCTTTCATTGCGATGATAGCCATATCACCGTAGGGCAGATGCTTGTAGGTTGCTACGTTGTCCATTTCTCGTTCCTCCACTGTACCTTAAAAATCAGAATATCGGCAAAGCCGCTTAAAGGTTTCGCCGACTGTCGTTTTACAAAAAGTATAATAACACAAAACTTCTAAATATAAAAGGGGTAATTTTTAAAAAATGCATTTTTTTGTAAAATTATTGCATATTTCCATTGGGACGGCCAAACCTTTACAAAAGATTAAGCCTTCCGCATTGGGAAGGCCTGGATATTGTGAAAATTATTGGATTTCGCCATTGATTATAAGCTTGTAGTTGCCCGAGTGAAGGACACGTGCCAACTGCTTGGTGTCGCGTATGGGCTCATCGACCGCAATGCCCGAGGTACCCATACGTGCATCGGCCTTGTGAACGTCACCGCCACTCAAACGTCTTAAACCGTATTTTTTGGCAAATTCAAGAGCCATTTGGTTTCGGTCTTCGGGGTCGGAGAAATTAAACACCTCAACACCGTGCAAGGCATTGGGATTGGGGGCAAGGTTGATATTTTTTATATATTCGCGGTTGCGGAAAGGGTGTGCATGCGAAAGAAAACCACCGTGACGGTTGACAAATTCAAAAATCTGCTCAAGATTATAGTGTCTGAAATCGATTTCGGCCTTGAGTTCTTCGGGTGTGATACCGTAAATAAGTACCTCTTTGCAATCCTTGTTATAAAGTTCCTCAATACCGAAAATGACGTCGATACCGATTCTATCGCCCAATGCCTTGCCTTCAAGCCAATTTTGCTCATAGACCTCAACAAAGCTTTCCCAAGGCAAATTGCGGTCAATACCGGTGTTCCCATGGTAAAAATGGTCGGTTATAACGATACCCTTATAGCCCTTTTCCTTGGCATCAAGCACCATTTCACTAACTGTTGATATTCCACATTTACTGCACCCCGACGTATGCAGATGCATCTCGTATTTATACATAAAATCACCATTAATCATTATAAATCAATTCATTTGCTTTTATATTCAGACGATGCAATATATCATTGCAAACGCTTTCAAAACTTCGGTTGATATCATAATTTGAATATCTCAAAACAGTAATTCCTAATTTTAAAAGCTCAGCATCACGGTGTTTGTCGGCTTCTTTGTTTGCAGGCTCATAGTGTTGACAACCGTCAATTTCAATAACCAACCTTTTCTCGGCAATGAAGAAATCTACAATAAAATCGCCGATATTCTTTTGCCGATTCACAGTAATTGGAAGTTTCTTCAAAAAATCATACCAAAGATGCTTTTCTTCCTTGGTCATATTCTTTCGCAAGGTTCGGGCATTCGCAACCAAACTCTTGTTGTATTTGTATATCATAATTCACCTACAATTTTGATAGTTATATTTTGGATTTAACTTAAACCGGTACAGTTCAACTTAGTAAAGCCTTAATTACCGATTTGTTTGGTTGTCTCAATTTGCTAGAGCTTTTTTTTGCCTTCCCCAGCGGGGAAGGTGGCAGCCGTAGGCTGACGGATGAGGAGAATACGTCACCTGCACATTTTGCGTAGAATGTTGTGCCCGAATTGTGAAGCCTTATGTTTTAACATTAGTCATTACAGACCTTGTTCTCCTCATCCACCATCTTCGATGGTCCCCCTTCTCCGCTGGAGAAGGCTACAGGTTAGGTCAACTTTTGTAAAACCGATTGTTTAAATAATATAACACTTTCGTATCGGTTTTGCAAGCGGTTGATATATTAACTTACGGTTGATTTTTTATAAACCGAACATAAATTTACATCAAATTTAAAACTTTAATATTGCACAACGGTTGAATGTTTGGTATAATATATGAGAATATAGGCTCTTTATGGAGTTTTGTGTCTTTTGAATTTTTAAAAAGGCTTTTGGAGGAGATTATGAAGGTTACATTATTGGCACATACACCCGATCCCGAGCTTACCGTGGCATCGGCTGCAAGACTTTGCTATTCACCGTCCACTATTGACGAGGTCAGAGAAAAGCTCACCCCCGAAAAGACGGCTCAGTTTGTTGATATGCTGGCCGAGATAGGTCACGAAAGCCCTATCGAGCACGCATCGTTCACCTTTGGTATCGAGGGTGTGTCGAGAGCACTTCTGGCACAGATCACCCGTCACAGAATGGCCAGCTTCTCGGTACAGAGTCAACGTTATGTTGCCGAGGCTCAGTTTGAGTACGTCACTCCGCCCGAGATCGAAAACGATCCCGAGGCCAAGAAGCTTTTCATTGAGGCAATGGAAAAGGATCAGGAGTATTACGACCGCTTGACCGAGGTTCTCAAAAAGCGTCATAAGTCTGATATGATTGCAGGCGGAATGGACGAGAAAACCGCCGACCGTGTTGCCGAGAAAAAGGCTATTGAGGATGCTCGTTTTGTATTACCCAATGCTTGCGATACCAAAATGATTCTCACCATGAATGCACGCAGTCTGCACAATTTCTTCAGGCACCGTTGCTGTAACCGTGCACAGTGGGAGATAAGAGAATTGGCTTGTGAAATGGTAAAGCTTTGCCGTGAGGTTGCTCCCAACCTCTTTAAAAATGCAGGTCCTGCCTGCCTTACCGGTCCTTGCCCCGAGGGTAAGATGACCTGTGGTAAGATAAAAGAAATGCGTGAGAAGTATAAAGCTTAAAGGAATTGTTTTTATGGGAAAACTTATTGTTATTGAGGGTCTTGATGGTTGCGGAAAGACCACGCAGGTGTCCTTACTGCCCGAACGCCTCAAGGAAAAGGGCTACCAATCGAAGATGATTTCGTTCCCCGATTATGAGGACCCCTCAAGCACGTTGGTCAGAATGTATCTCGGCGGTGAATTTGGTTCAAAGCCCGAAGACGTCAATGCCTATGCCGCATCGCTTTTCTATGCGGTTGACCGATATGCAAGCTACAAGCGTCATTGGAGTGAATATTATAATAACGGCGGTGTTGTCGTTTCAGGACGTTATGTTGAGTCCAACGCCTATCATCAGATGGCAAAGCTCCCTGAAAGTGAATGGGATACATATCTGCCCTGGCTTTACGAAACCGAGTATGAAAAGACTGCCATCCCCAAGCCTGATGCAGTAATTTTCCTTGATATGCCGGTTGAGGTTTCGTCGGCTATGGTAGCTTCACGTTATAACGGTGATGAGTCCAAAAAGGATATTCACGAAAAGGATATGGAATATCTTTCCGCCTGCCGAAAGGCTGCAAAATACGCCGCCGAGAAGTGCGGTTGGACGGTTATCAACTGTGCCGATGGTGATAAGCCCCGCACTATCGAGTCGATTTCGGACGAAATTCTGTCGGTTGTACTTGAGGCAATTAAGTGATGATGTAATTTTTCAAAAGTTGGAAGTGTATTTATGTATTATGTGTTTTTAGCCAACGGTTTTGAGCAGGTAGAGGCTTTGGCTCCCGTTGATATTATGCGCCGTGCTGAAATTGAGGTTTATACCGTCGGTGTCGGTGCCAAGGTTATAACCTCGTCGCATAATGTACCCGTTGTTGCTGACGTTATCGACTGCGAAATAGCCCCCGACAAGGATTGTGAGGGTATTATTTTGCCGGGCGGTATGCCGGGAACTCTAAATCTTGAGAAATCTGCCACTGTGCAAAGGTTTATAGATTATTGTGTTGATAATAAGCTTCTTATTGCTGCAATATGCGCTGCTCCGTCTATTCTTGGACACAAGGGCTTGCTTTCGGGCAAAAAGGCGGTTTGCTTCCCAGGATTTGAGGAGCAGTTGGGCAATGCAGACATTCAGGGTGACGCAGTTGTGACCGACGGCAATATTATTACCGGTTGTGGTGCAGGTGCCGCTATGAAGTTTGGCTTTGAGATTGTGAAGTATATCCAGAGCGAGGTTTCGGCTAATCACTTTAAGGCAGCGATGTTATGCGACCGATAGATATAAGACAGTATAAGACCGGGCTGCGAAATTCTATTAAGGATGAACGCAGAAATATGGCTCCCGAGGAGAAGCAGAAGCTTGATTCGGGGGTTACACGCAACGTTTTCCGCCTTTATCAGTACCGTTCGTGCAAGACCGTTCTGGTCTACGTTTCGACGGCTATTGAGGTTGATACCATTGAGATTATCAAGGGCGCTTTAAAAGACGGTAAAAAGGTTGCCGTGCCGAGGTGCATCCCCGATACCCGATTGATGGAGTTCCATTATATCGAGTCTTTGGATGACCTGTCACCCGGTGCTTTCGGTGTGCTTGAGCCCGATGAAAGCCTACCCATCGTCGAGGATTTTACGGGATGCCTTATGCTGCTTCCTGCCCTTTCTATCGACTATCTTGGCTATCGTCTGGGCTATGGCAAGGGCTATTACGACCGATATATGTCACGGTTTACAGGCGCTTGCGCAGGTATTTGCTACTCCGACTGTATCCGACGTCATATGTATCACGGCAGGTTTGACCGTCCTGTTGACGTTATAGTCACTGAAAAATGGATTAAGGACGTGTCTTCACGCCGACGTGACGACCGCAGAAAGTTCTCAAGACAGATTTAACTTTTGTCACCTTAACGGAGGAACAAAATGAGTAAAGACATTTTCAAAATTGAAGACGATAATACCCCCGAAACCGAAAACAATGAGGTTGAATCGGCGGTCGAACCCTATGACGAAGGCGATTTCAAAATAGGTAAGTCTTCTGAAATTAAAATAGACAATTCGAGTGACCTTGATGACAGCCGTCTTTCGGACGATTTCGTTTTAGGTCAGGATTTCTTTATCGACAGTACCGTCGCAGACGACATTACAGTTGAAGAACCCAAAACCTACAAGAAGAAAAAGAAGAAAAAGAAAAAGGCTTCGGCAGGCAAGGGTTGTCTTATGTCGGTAATCTGGATGGCCACTATTCTTGTGGTTTCTATCTGCCTCGCCGCAGGTGTTTTGTACTTCGGTATGGACTACATAGGTATAAGTTTTGATACCGACTCGGCCGAGGACAATATCGAGATAGTTGTTGAAGAAGGCACTTCGGCTAAAGAGATTGCCGAAATGCTTGAAGAAAAAGGCGTTATCGATAGTCCCTTGTTCTTCAGATTCTATGCAAGCAGGGGAGATTATGCCTCAAAATTCCGTGACGGTGTTTACTATTTCTCCAAGCAGGATAGTTATGAGGATATAGTTGATAAACTGACCAAGCAGGGAACACAGGCTGAGTCGATTAAAGTTACTATCCCCGAGGGTTGGACCATTGATAAGATTGCCGCACGTCTTGAGGAAAACAAGGTATGTACCGCCGACCAATTCAAAAAGGCTGTCAACGAGGCCACTTATGAGAAGTACCCTTACGATTTTATGAAGGGAATCAAGGATGAGTCGCAGGGTGTTCACTACCGCCTTGAGGGTTATCTGTTCCCCGATACCTACTATTTCTATCAGACCAACAACAAAGCAGGCGCTGAACAGGCTATCAAGAAGATGTTGGGTAACTTTGACAAGAAGATAACACCGTCTATGCGTATCCGCGCCGAAAAGCTCGGTATCCCGTTGCAAGATATTATCACTATGGCTTCTATTATCGAGATGGAGTCGAGTGTTGCATCCTATACCGTAAAACAGAAGGTTTCGGCAGTTTTCTGGAACCGTATCAACGAATGGGGTGACGGTGCATATCTGCAGTCCGACCCGACCACCAAATACAAGTACAATCCCGAGCGATATGACACCTATAAGAGAGCAGGTCTTGCCCCCGGTGCATACTGCTCACCGAGTATCGATGCTATAAATGCCGCATTGTACCCCGACGAGGAGAGCAAGGACTTCTTCTTTGTTACCGATAAGAATATGAAGTTCTATTTCAACAAGACTAACGAGGAGCACAACCAGACTATCCGTGAGTTGAAGAATCAAGGACTGTGGGTATCATAATGAGTGAGAATGTTATAAAAGCACCCGAGGTCTTGTGTCCTTCGGGTGACCTTGAAAGGCTTAAGGCTGCCGTCGATTTCGGTGCCGATGCCGTGTACCTCGCAGGTGAGGAGTTCGGTATGCGTACCGCTGCAACCAACTTCGGTGAGGACGATATGAGAACGGGTGTGGCCTATGCCCACAGGTGTGGTGTTAGGGTGTTTGTCACCTGTAACACATTGCCTCATAACGACGAAATCCCGAGATTGCCGAGCTTTCTGGAACAGTTGGCCGATATCGGTGTTGACGGTATTATCGCATCAGACATTGGTACAATCGGACTTGTGAAAAAATATTGTCCGAAGCAGGAGCTTCACGTTTCGGTGCAGTCGGGTATTGTCAATTACGAAACAGCACGGGCTTTTCACGATATGGGTGCAAAACGTATCGTTGTTGCACGTGAGCTATCACTCGACGAGATTGCCGAGATTCGTGCCAAAACCTCAAAAGAACTTGATATCGAGGCCTTTGCACATGGTGCTATGTGTGTTTCGTTTTCGGCAAGATGTCTGCTTTCTTCCTATATGACGGGCAGAGATGCCAACCGTGGTGACTGTGCACAGCCTTGCCGTTGGAGTTATTCTTTGATGGAACAGACAAGACCCGGTCAGTATTTCGACATTACCGAAACCGATAAGGGCACTTATATACTGAATGCAAACGACCTTTGTATGGCCGAGCATATCAAGGCTATGGCAGAGGCAGGTGTCCACAGCTTTAAGATTGAGGGCAGAGCAAAATCGCATTACTATACCGCCATTACGGCTAATGCTTACCGTGGTGCTGTTGATAACTATATCAACCACCCTGAAAGACCTACCCCTCAATGGGTAATGGACGAACTTGAAAAGATAAGCCACCGTCCTTATTCAACGGGATTTTACTTTGGAGTACCCAAAAAGGAACAGACCTATCCTACGGCAGGCTATGTCAGAAGCTATTCGGTGGCAGGTGTTGTAAAGGGCTATGAGAACGGTTTGGTGTCGTTAGAGCTCAAAAACAAGTTCTTAAAGGGGCAGGAGTTGGATTGCCTGCAACCTAAATGTGAGCCGTTTATAATAAAGGCTGATACAATGTACGACGGTGACGGAAACGAGATAGATTCCGCACCACATCCAACAATGATAGTAAAAATCCCTTGCGACCGACCTGTCAAAATCGGCTCACTTTTGAGGATGAAAACAGAATAGTTGATTAAATCACCCTTTTTGTTGCACAATAAAGAGGGTGATTTTTTGTGTCTAAATATTACAAGCGCTCGTTGTGGTGCTTTGTTTTGATTCTGTGCGTTATCCTTGTTTCGGCAATGCGTGTTATGACGGTGGCCAGCGACCCGAAGCTATCAACTGCAGCGGCAAAGCAGTCAACAAGAACGATACAGGTTGCACAAAATCGAGGCAAGATATATGACTGCAACGGTATACCGTTGACTGACCGATATTTTGACGAGGTTACGGTAGTGTTGCCAACCTCTAAGGCCTCGGTGCCGTTGTCCGAAATGCTGAGTGGCAATGATTACGATACCGCACTTAAAAAGATTCGTAAAGGTCAGTCGGTGACCGTTCTGGGCAAAAGGCCATTGACCTCGGGCGGTTGGGAAACATTTTTCGTACCAAGGCGGTATGGGTCGACGCTTACACACACTTTGGGGTATCTTGACTCAGCGGGTCACGGAGTTTCGGGTGTTGAAAAGGCATTTGATTCATTGCTATATACCGATTCATACCAAAGCATAAGCTATACCGCCAATTCACTTGGTAGAATGCTTGAGGGTGTAGATTATACGGTGAATAAGGGTGAGCAGGGAGGAAGTGTGACCTTGACGGTCGATAGCCGTATACAGTCACTTTGCGAACACGCAATGGCTGATGTTGAATGCGGTGCTGCGGTGGTCATAGAGGCGAAAACGGGCAGAATAAAGTCGGTTGTAAGCCGTCCCGATTACGACTGCAACGATATAGCGTCGGTGCTTAAATCGGACGATTCACCGCTTATAAACAGAGCAACCTACTCGTATAACGTCGGCTCGGTTTTTAAACCGTTGCTTGCTGCCGTAGCCTTGGAAAACGGCCTCAAAGACTACCGTTACACCTGCACAGGCGGTATCATTGTGGGTGACAAGACGTTCAGATGTAACCGTTCGTTGGGTCACGGAGAATTGGGGCTGAAAGAGGCCTTGGCCTACTCTTGCAACACCTATTTTTATACGCTTGGACAACGCTTGGGGGCCGAGAATATACACAGAATGTCAAGTGCACTGCGTTTTGGCCGAGAACTTGATTGCGGTGGCGGACTTATTTCATCAAGCGGTAGTTTGCCACAACTCGAAACGTTAGAAACCTTACCCGCCGAGCTTGTCAATTTGTCAATAGGTCAAGGTGAACTTCTGTTAAGTCCTATAGCACTTTCCGTCTTGTATTGTGCCATTGTAAACGGTGGTGAGTACCGATTGCCGTATCTTGTCCTTGCAACCGAGCAAAATGGGGTCAAAACTATGTTTGAACCATCGTTGCCGACCGTTGTATTTTCAAAAACTACCGCCGACGCCTTAAAGGAATACCTTAAAGAGGTACTTATAAACGGTACGGGAAACTCGGCGTTTTCCGAAGGTGTTTCGGCAGGCGGAAAGACAGGAACAGCACAAACGGGTTGGGTTGAGGATGGACGCAAGATTCTCAACGGATGGTTTTGCGGATTCTACGAGGGACAAGCGGATTACGTTATTGTTATTCTGAAAGAGGATGTAAAATCGGGCTCAACCGACTGTGCACCGATATTCAAAACACTGACCGAGCAACTGCAGAATTTAGGATTTTGAATTGTAAATTCTAAAATATGTGTTAAAATAACTAAAGCGCTTCAAAAGGAGAAGATAAAATGACCGAGCTTGAAATGAAACGAGAGTTTTTCAAAGATGATATATTTGCCACCGAGGTGACAGGAATCAAAATTGAGGCTGTTGGTAAAAACTATGCCAAATGCAGTCTTGTTTTAGACAAAAAGCATCTCAATGCTGCAGGCTATCCAATGGGTGGTGCTATTTACACCTTGGCCGATTTCACCTTCGCGGTGTCGACCAATGCTAAGCCCGACTGTGTTACAGTGACCACGGTCAGTCAGATATGCTACCTTAACCCGTCCAAGGGTAAGGTGCTTTATGCCGAGTCAAACCTTATAAAGGACGGTCGTTCAACCTGTTTTTTTGAGATCGATATAGCCGACGACCAAGGTACAAAAATCGCAAAGGTCACGACTACGGGAACACATATACAAAAATAGTCGAGTTAAACAATATATATAGGACGTCATTTGCATTTTTCACCCTAAAAAGTATTGCATTTTTTAAGGCGTTTTGTTACTATGGAATATAGGATAGTAACGAATACTACCAGCAGTGCTGGTAGTTCCAAAAAGCTTTAGCTATGAGTAGAAAAAGAATCCTCCTTCGTCTAAAATAGAAGTGGGTTTGCCAACCACAACAAAAAGACGAAGGAGGAATCAAGTATGAAACTTGACACAGATAGTTTAGCACACACTAAATGGAATTGCAAATATCACATAGTTTTTGCACCAAAATATCGCCGCCAAGTTATCTATGGAAAGATAAAGGCGGATATAGGTATAATGCTTAGAAAATTATGTGAATACAAGCAGGTAGAAATAATAGAAGCAGAAGCCTGCAAAGACCACATACACATGCTGGTATCCATACCGCCCAAGTATAGTGTATCACAAATAATGGGATATCTCAAAGGAAAAAGTAGTTTAATGATTTTTGAGAAATATGCCAATATGAAGTACAAATACGGAAATAGACATTTTTGGTGCAGAGGATACTATGTAGATACAGTAGGAAGAAATAAAAAAGCTATAGCAGAATACATACGAAATCAATTGCAAGAGGATATATCTTACGACCAAATGTCATTGGTGGAGTACGTAGACCCGTTTACGGGTAAGCAGGTAAAAGAAGGCAAATAAAAAGCCCCTTTAGGGGCAGCCGGTGAAAGAGTTGCGGTTGGCAAACCTTTCGACGAGCCTATAGGCTCGGCCGGTCTTATGCCCTAAGGGGGCAGTGCATACTACCGGCACGGCCGGTAGTTATGATGCTTTAAAATAAGCGAGCCCCGAATCAATCGGGGCCCGCCGTTAAAATAAAATTCCGCCGTTTTCATAATTTCGCCTACATATATTTAATGCAAGATTAATTATATAGTATTCAATTAAAATTTAAAAATCAAGTAATAATAAATGGCTTTAAAGACCTATGTAGAATAACACATCAATCATAATCGTAGATTGAAACACTACATTTCGTTATATCGTAATTTTTACTTACAGACATTCTAAATGTTTTAGATTCGCCTGGCGCAAGTCCTTCTGAACCTACGGCATATGTCCAATCTGTATCAATGGTAGAACCCGAAGAATTCTTAAAGGCACCTTTCACTTTTACGAATTTATAAGTCTTTTTACCATTGTTTGTAATTGTTCCCGTACAAACAGTATAAGACGAATTGGAAGTAACGCTAACCCCCGAAATTTTTAAAGCAGAATACGCCGATTCATACGAAGAACCTGAAGTTCCACTATACGAAGAACCCGAAGACATATATCCACCTTTTTTATAGATTTTGTCGCCATCCTTCAAATAACCTTTATCGGTAACTATCAAATCTTCAAAAGTGTGAATTTTTCCGTTTTTATAATCCCATTCACGAACTTCGGTTTCCATATCATTGCTATATTTCCACTTGTATGTAGCTTTATCGCCAGAAATAACAATCTGTTGAGTTGCGGTGCCCGAATCATTGTAATATGTATATGTTCCTTGTAATGCTTCTTTCATCGCTTCTGCTGATGAGTAAGTTTTTCTGTTTGCCATTGTTATTGCATTGCCGATGAGAATAATGAAAATTAAGGCAACAACCGAAGCAATAGCAATTTTTATATTTCTCTTTTTGTCTGCCTTTTTCTTTTCTTCAGCTTGTTTTTCTGCTTCTATTTTTCGCTGTTCATCCAATATGGTTTTTTTCTCAACAGCACTTTTTCTACCTTCTTCGCTTAAATTGGTTTTTACATCTTCAAGCGAATGTCCGCACAAACTACATTTTTCGGTATTCAAACTATTGTATCTACCGCAAGAACAAATCCAACCACTTTCGGTTTCTAACAAGTTGTATGTAACATTAGAATCAAATACATCCCTCAAAGCATTCAATTCTAAACGTTCTTGTTCTTCAAACGAAAATTTTTCAACATCAAACTCTAACTCTTTTTTACCCTCGTATGTTGTTACGGTTCCATCAGAAAAACAGATTTGATTTTCCTCTAATTCAACCTTTTTGATTTCATCACTTGGTAAAGATACCATGATGTTGGTTGCAGTTGAATTTTTATCAATACTTATATCTTGAATTATCATCAAAAAAGTTTCGTTTCCAGATATGACAACAACATCACCGAAGGAATTATAACCTTTTGCATTAAATTTTACCGCAGTAATTTTCCCATAACCGAGATTATCAAAAGTTATATTCGCTTTTGCTTTTCCATCTTCGGTTAATACCTGACAACTCACATTTGTTATATGTGCATTAACATCAATGAGCATTTTTTCTTTTTCCATAACAATACCCCCAATAAAAAAGTGCGTCCCATTAAGAGACGCACCGAAAAATGCTTCCCTCAATGTTGCTACACATCTGCACAAAGTCAGGGAGAGAGAATACATTTTTACCAAATAGTATTCCCCCAACAATGTCCCTATTCAGATGTGTAGCACATACAGTATAACACAAAACCTTTTAATTATCAATGGGTTTCTGATTTTCTTCTACAATTTCTTCGGTATCGTCATAATGACAATACCAATATTCGTCACCGAAACTATAAGTATCATATTGTTTGTTCAATCTTCTTCCCAAGTGCCATTTTGCATTTTCCTTTGACATACGATTAAAAAAACATATCCATTGTGTTTTGGTGTTCATATCTGCCCTAAACGATTCAAACTCGGCACAACTTGCTTTTCTTGCTTTTGCATCTTCATATTCCTTGTGTCGTATTTTCTTTATTCGTGCCTTTGCCGTTTCAATGTCCTCATATACTTCGTCCTTGGTATAACGAGTTACTCTATATGTACAATGCCTGTTGTTCCACCCTTTAATGCCTGTTGCCGTGTCTTTCACGATATGCCCCTTTTTTAACCATTGGGATTCAGTCATCACCTCATCGGTGCTTTTGTATTGTGTATCAACCATAATTAAAACTACCTTTCTTTGATTGTAATATGTTCCAAGGCTTGCATATCTTTTCGTAAGCACTCATAATTGTAGTACAATGCTTTTGACAATATCTCTATTGTTTCCTCGCATTCAGCACGTCGCATTATTGTACCTACAAGTCGCCTAGCACGGCTTTCATAACTTTCTTCTGGATATTTCTTCATAAAAATATCACTCCTTTTCATTTTATTTTAATTTTTGGCCAAAGAAAAAAGGTGGAACTGAACC
>JAZTYO010000012.1:0-25880 GCA_045636945.1 Acutalibacteraceae bacterium
CCTTGAACGTTCATCGTAAAGTCCTTTCTATATATAGTTTAGACAGAAACACACCGAAACAAAGGGGAACGGTGCATTTTAGAGTTTAACATAGATATTGGAATTTGTCAACCCCTAAAACACAATATCTTGTGTTTATACTAAATGTATACAAAAACCGCCACCGATATATTGTAGTCGGTGACGATAGGTGTATGATTATAAAGGTTTATACAGATTTAATACAATTTTATTTTGCTTTTTTGCAAGTTGAGCAAATTTCGATGCACCACCGAAACTAAAACGAATGTAGGTTATTACAACTTCGGATTGGTTTATCATCCATTGATTTCGTCGATCTATTCGGAATCTCGGAGGAACATTATCTAAAATTGATGGATAGATTGTTTCGAAATGAAGGATATAATTTGTTGAGGTGGGGATTCTATCTAATATAATAAAACACTCAATACTCGGATATTTAGCCTTTAAACTTTGCAGGCAATTTATGACGAGCTTATCAAAGTTGCCATTATAACCAACGTAAAATCGTTGCACAGAATTTACGACTATTTGTTGCTGAATTATTTCAATTAGGTTGTGTTTTATATTATCAGGACAATCTTTATGCCCAAAAAATGTGCAAGTTTTCATAAAATCACTCCAATAGGCAATGCGTTGCCTATATAGTATCACACATTGCCTACCTTTTCCACAATTTTTTTATATTCTTTTATTAAAGATAAGTGGAGAGGTGTTATTATGAAAACTGTCTACGCTGTTAAAAATCGCATATTGGAATTATGTGGTCAAAGAAATATAACAATTAATAAATTGGCATCGCTTTCTGCTTTGCCGCCATCTTCGGTGAAGGCCATCCTTTATGGTAGAAGTCAAAATCCAAAATTATTAACTATAAAAATGATATGTGATGGATTGGGCATAACTCTAGCTGAATTTTTTGATACCAAAGAGTTCAATGAACTTGAACAGGAAATATTATAACCCAACCCCCGAGAGATTTTTATCTCTTGGGGGTTGAATTATGTTTTAAGGGTTGTACTTATAAATGATTTTAAATTTATATATTGATTTATCTTTACATCATATTATGCATATTCATATTGTTCATAAAATCTTTGTTCATACATATGGTGTTGCTCATAAAACCATTATGCATTCTTTCGTGGTCCTGGCGAGCCATATCGTGCATTCTTTCAGCTTGACGCATAAAGTCGTCGTTCGAGTTACTTGCAAAGCTATGGTTGTAGGTTCTGCGTTTGTTACGGCTGTGATTTTTAGGCTTTTTGTCGACTCTCGACGATAAAATGAAACTGCTTATCGTCTTGAAAAGAATAGTAAATACTGCGATACCGAAGATGATGAAAAAAGTGATGAGAAAGAATGAATGTAACATAAATTTTAACTCCTTTTTGTTGTTCTGTAAATTAAGGGGAATTGGGTTTTAAATCGGTTTTATGTTTTTCTGTATTTTTCAGAATATTTTTTATTTATTGTCAACCGCACAAACCGTACCTTTTTAAACGGCATCGGGTGGAGTTTTTTGTCATACTCGAAGATGTAGTATAGATTGTGGTGGTCTTTGTCGTGTAGTCGTAGTGTCATAGTGCTTCTCCTTTTGTGATAAAAGGAAACCCCTTTATCACTGTTTTTGTCTTACAGTAATAAAGGGGATTTGAAATACCGTTTGGTTTTATTATTTTTTAATTATTTTGTGAGTTTCATAATAACTTTTGGATCAACTGATATGTTTAAATGAAGATTGTATACGTAGTGACCGTCTTGTTTGGTGCAACTTAAAGCCAAGTAAAGATTCATACCGTTGTTAGAAGCGTTCGGATATACTCGGAGGCTTGTGCTGTTGTCACCACTTACCACCTTTTCCAATATATCGTCGGTAACTTCGGCAACGTAGGTTGAATTAATACCGTCGTATGATACGTAAAGAGCAAAGTTTGAACCGAGGAATTTTTTGAAGATGTCTACGTCTCGCTTGATTTGGGTTTTGACCTCATCGTCTGTTCTGAAATTTGGGAACAGACTGTACTGTACCTGAAAATCAGAGGTCAGTTTTTGATCTTTGGTGAAGGTGTAGTAGGCATCTCCGTTGGCTATATTGAGAATCATAAATTCCTCAACGTTTATGTTGTAGCCAAAAACGTCAAAGAGTGAAAAATGGTCGGCGAGTGCATGTGCGGAATAAATTGCACTGCAAACTTCACCTGACTCGTAATCGCCGCCATATCCTGCTGCGGGTTCTTCATTATAGAAGGTTATAACGTTGTTCAAAAGCACCTGCGGGTCGGTCATACCGTCGCTTAAACGATCGGTGTCATAATAGAAAACAACCGGTTTGCCGTTGACCGTTATCTGAGGATTGTTGGAATTCTCGGCAATCATAAACAACTCCTCCTCGGACATTTCACCCGTGAGGTTTATCTCAGTATAGGTGTCGCGGAATACGTCACCGTAATACCAATCGGTTGATGTATCGAGTTTGCCGTTTATAACGACTTCACCACTGACTGAGGTATCCCAGAATGCACCCGACATACGCTTGACGCTTTTGGGAATAACGGGTGCCGTCCGAAGGCTGGCGCAACGATAAAATGCAACAGATATAGAGGTTACGGTTTCGGGTATAGCAGGTGCTGTTTTCATATTTTTGCAGTTCTGGAAGGTGCAGAAAAGATTGTTGATAGTCTTTCCGTTAATAGAACTAACAATAGTACCGTAATACTCCTGAGTTCTGTCGATAACACAAGGTGTCCAACAGCCTAAAATATCTTCAGTGGTAACACCGCTGTCACCCGTATCGAACGAATCGTCAAGGGTTATCCATTCCTCGGAATATTCGTCACCGCCTTGGATGTCGCGGATGAATATACATTCATAACCGTAGTAGTAATCACCGTATTCGACCTTGTCACCTCTTGTGCAGGTTTCGGGGAAGGGTTGACCTGCCGTAAGCACAGTTCCGTCATACATTGTGTAGGTACACATATCAGGTATGATACCTTCCAAAACGGTAAGCGTTTCGGCTGAGGGACCGCCGTAGCCGTCAACGTAACTGCTTGACGGCTGATTATCGTTATCACCATCGTTATCGTTGGCTACGAGGACGGCGGTTGTGCCTCCACCGACTGCGATAACTGCGGCGGTAACGCCTGCGATTATCTTGGTTACCAAAGGCAGGGCAACAATCTTGGCACCGATACCCGTGGCCGTTGCAGCAGTGGTTGCAACCGTTGTTGTGGCAGTAGTTGTTGCAGTCGCGGTTGCCGTAGTAGTTGCGGCGGCAGTAGTTGTTGCAGTAGCCGTTGCGGTTGCCGCGGCGGCCGTAGAACCTGCCGTGGCCGAAATGGCGGCACCCGTAGCAGCAGAAACACCACCTGCAACGGTTTCGGCCGATGCAAAGGGAAGTGCTTCGATACCACCTTTGAAAATCCAATGAATAAAGGGGAAGAAGGGGAATGCATGAAGCTTGATGCCGTTTTTCTTTTCGTAAGCCTCAACCGATGCCTTGATGGCTTTTCTTGCATAGTTGAGTCGGCTTTTTATGGTACCCTCTGATACACCTTGGATTTCGGCAATCTGCTTGACCGAAAGCTCGTCGAAATAATACATCATTGTGGCTGAACGCTGTTCCTCGGAAAGTTCGTCAAGAATTTTTAAAATGGTGTTCTTGAAATCGTCCTTATCGAGTGCCTCGTCGGGAATGAAGTCGGAGTTTTCCTCCTTGACGGTATCGAATATGGTTTCACCGTCTTCGTTTTCGTCAACAAGAACGTCCTTTTTCTTTTTGAAGTAACGTGTGCACTGATGATATGTAATCTGCTTCATCCATGTAACAAAAGCGGCAGGCTCTTTGAGGTTTGGCAGTGTGTTGATTATCTCGACAAAAGCCTCCTGAGTGATGTCACATGCCAAATCACCGTCCTTGACGGTTTTCAAAGCAAAGTAGTACACGTCGTTGTAGAATGCATTGAAAAGCTCGTTCAATGCACTTGAGTCACCGTTTTGTGCGGCGGTGACAAGCTTGACTAATTGTTCCCGTTCCATATTATCCCTCTTTTAATATTTATTTGTGACTTACCACCAATCGCCAACCTCAATCTCAACCTCGTTGCCGGTAGAAGGGGTAGAGGTTTTAGAGGAGGTACTCTCGTTGTTAGACGAAGCTTCGGTCTGATTGCCCGAGCCTGAGTTAGGAGTCGATATGCTTTCAGAACTGGGATTAGACCCCGATGGGGTTTCAGTTGAGTTATTACCATCATTTTCATTGCCTTCGGTATTACCGTTTTCTGAAACAACGGAGGAATTATTGGATGTGGTGTCGGAGTCGGTGTTGTCGGTGTTATTGTTGCCGCAAGCAACCAATCCGAATGCGAGCACAAGCGCAATGATAAGAGCAATAATTTTTTTCATAAAGATTTTCCTTTCTGTTTTACATTTTTGCCCTTACGGACATTAAGGGGAACGAGTTTTTGTTTTGGTTTTAATTTTTTGTTATTTAACCAAATTTCTTGAGTATTATACCATACTTAGACCTCTAAGTCTATGGTGTTGTCGAAAAAAGTTTTGATTTTGATATTAAAAAACTTGACAAAATAAAAAACGAATGGTATAATCACACAAAAGCGTTGAAGATATTAAGTCTAAATGGGCTTCTTTTCAGAGAACTGTCGGTCGGTGCGAGACAGTAAAGAAACGTTTTGACGGTCTCATATCTGAGCTTGATGTCTGAAATTTCAGTAAGATGTCACGGTTGGCACCGTTATTGGCCTTGGACTTGTTAGAGTCTATTGAGTGGTCGTATTTTTACGGCAATACGGGTGGTACCGTGGTTAATGTTTCGTTAATCATCCCGCAGAGATAAAATTTCTCTGCGGTTTTTTTGTGTTATATAAGCACCGCAGAAATGAAGGAGTAACTTTTATGAAAAGAATTTACGTTACCGATTTTTCACTGAAAAACACTTCGGCTGACAGTAACCGTCTGCTTTCCTTCCGCGATAAGACCAATATTGCAAAAATGCTTGATTCAATCGGCGTTGATGCTATTGAACTCGCACCCTTGAAGAGCGTCAAGGAGGATACAGTTGTCAACCGTACCATTGCAGGTGTGGTAAAGAATTGTACCGTTAAGATTGCAACGGGTGATACCGTTGAAAGCATTGACGAGGCATACAACAGTATTGCAACTGCCGAGGATATCTGCCTTCGTGTTGAGGTGCCCGTTTCCACCGTTCAGATGGAGTATATGTATCACGTTAAGGCTCCTGTTATGCTGGAGAAAATAGAAACTCTTATCAAGGCCGCCAAGGAGAAGTGCGAGAAGGTTGAACTGGTTTGCTTTGATGCAACCCGTGCCGATCGTGAGTTCTTGAAGAACGTTTGCAAGGTGGCTGAAAACAGTGGTGCAATGTCCGTAACCCTTTCGGACGATGCAGGCATTATGATGCCTGACGAGATGGGTGAGATGGTTGCCGACGTTAAATCGGTCTGCGGTATAAAAGTTTACGTTTGCCCCTCGGATTCTGTAAAAATGGCCGCCGCATCGGCTGTATCGGCAATCAAAAACGGTGCCGACGGTGTTGAGACTTCGGTTGTGGGCGATTGGCTTTCGGCCGATGTTTTGTCGGATATTATGCGAATCAAGTTCGCCGATTTAGGCGTTGAATGTTCGCTTAATGTCGCCGCAATCCACCGTGAGTTTGACGGTGTAAGAACCGTTATCAACGGTAAAAACGGCTCAGTTACCGTTACTGCAGACGCTACATCTTATAAGGTAAATCTTACTGCCGATAGCACCTTGACCGATGTTTGCGAGGCTGTACGCACTTTGGGCTACGAGCTTTCGCACGAGGATAGCGGTAAGGTTTTTGAGGAGTTCAAGCGTGTTGCCGCCAAAAAGACCACCATCGGAATTAAGGAAATTGATGCCATTGTTGCCTCTGCCGCAATGCAGGTGCCTTCGACCTATCACGTTGAAAGCTACGTTATCAACAGTGGTAACGTTATCAATGCAACTGCAAATATTATTCTGACCCGTGACGGTGAAAAGCTTTGCGGAATCAGTGTGGGTGACGGTCCTATAAATGCAGCATTCCTTGCTATCGAGCAGATTATCGGCCATCACTATGAGCTTGACGACTTCCAGATTCAGTCGGTTACCGAGGGTCACGAGGCTATGGGTTCTGCACTTGTAAAGCTTCGCGACGGAGATAAGCTTTATTCGGGCAGCGGTGTTTCGACCGATATTATCGGCGCTTCCATCCGTGCCTATATCAATGCACTTAACAAGATTGTTTACAACGCAAAATAATTTGTGAACGTAATTCTTGTGAAAAGGTGATTTTATGAAACTTTCATTTTCAACAAAAGATACAAATGCCGTAAAGTTTGCCGATGTCTGCAACGAGGCTTTGGACTACGGCTTTAACGGTTTTGAAATTTTTGATATCGAGTCAAATGTTGCCTGCGAAAATGACGGATTATTTAACTCGGTCGGTGCTGCAGGTGCCAAGAGAAAGCTTATCAACCGTCATTTGTCGGTGCCTGCTTTGGTATACCCCAAGGCAGTTGGCAAGGACACCGCCGATACCGAAAAAATTGCACATTACATCAAAGAGGCCTCTTATGCATCAATCCCCAACGTTATCGTAACCTTGGACGATGATGCTTCGGCCGACGAGATAAAGACCGTGCTTGACTCCATTATGAAGGCTACCGAGGATTTCGGTGTTACCCTTTTGTTTGAAACGGTTGGCAAATACGCCAAAACCCAGAATGTTATTGACGTTATCAATATGTTTACTTTGGGCTCGGTAGGTGCTTCGTGGAACATTCGCGAAACCTATTTTAAGGCTAACGAGGATGCCGAAAAGACCATTCAGGTTTTGGGTGCTTATATAAATAATGTAAAGATTGGCGACATGAAGGATGGTAAATCGGTGCTTCTCGGTGAGGGTGAACTGCCCGTTGAGGAGTTTTTGTTTGCACTTCGCTCGTTGAACTACGAGGGTTATACCTGTGTTCTCACAAACGACGAGATAACCGATACCGATATTGTGTTCACCCATTTTGTAAATTACGTAAAGGCTGCCGCTAACGAAAATGGCAACGGCAAAAAGCTTTACTACAACCGTGCGAAAACGGGTGTTCATCCTTGGGAAAAGTTTATCACGGTGGAAAAAACCTTCTCGGACGTTTTGGACACTATGGTGGAAAATTTCCCCGACCAATATGCATTCAAGTATACAACGCTTGATTATACAAGAACCTATCAGGAGTTCCGTATGGATGTTGACCGTGTTGCCGCCGCATTGATTTCCTTGGGTGTTAAGCCCGGTTATCACGTTGCAATCTGGGCAACCAATGTACCTCAGTGGTTTTTGACCTTCTGGGCAACCGTAAAAATCGGTGCTGTGTTGGTTACCGTCAATACTGCATACAAACTGCATGAGGCTGAATATCTGCTTCGTCAGTCGGATACGCATACCCTTGTTATGATTGATTCCTGTAAGGATTCAAACTATAAGGAAATCGTTGAGGAGCTGTGTCCTGAGTTGAAAACTCTGACTCCCGGCGAGCCCTTGCACGCAAAAAAACTGCCGTTCCTCAAAAACGTTATTACCGTTGGCTTTAATATGGATGGATGCCTTGAATGGGACGATTTTGTTGCCCGCAACACACTTGTTCCTTTGGAAGAGGTCAACCGCCGTGCCGCAGAGGTAAAACCCGACGACGTTTGCAATATGCAGTACACCTCAGGTACAACCGGATTCCCAAAGGGTGTTATGCTGACACATCGCAATATCGTCAATAACGGTAAGATTATCGGTGACAGAATGGATTTGTCCACCGCCGACCGTATGATGATTCAGGTGCCTATGTTCCATTGCTTCGGAATGGTGCTTTCGATGACGTCTATGATGACTCACGGCGGAACACTCTGCCCGATGCCTTATTTTTCGCCCAAGTCGTCGTTGGCTTGCGTAAATGATGAGAAGATCACCTGCTTTAACGGTGTCCCCACAATGTTTATTGCAATGTTTGCCCATGCCGATTTTGCCAAGACCGATTTCTCACACATCAGAACAGGTATTATGGCAGGCGCAAACTGTCCTGCCGATTTGATGCGCCGTGCTGCCGATGAGATGAATATGAAGGAGATCATCAGCGTTTACGGTCAGACCGAGGCTTCTCCCGGTTGTACAATGGGTGAGGTCAATGAGGATATCGACCACCGTGTTGAAACGGTAGGTAGTGCTTTCCCCGGTGTTGAATGCAAGATTATCGATCCCGAAACGGGTGAGGAACTGCCCGACGGTGAAAATGGTGAGTTTGTTGCCCGTGGATACAATATAATGAAAGGCTATTACAAAATGCCCCGTGCTACTGCCTTGGCGATTGATAAGGACGGATGGCTTCATTCGGGCGATATTGCCTGCAGAACACCCGACGGATATTATAAGATTACAGGCCGACTCAAGGATATGATTATCCGTGGCGGTGAAAATCTTTACCCCAGAGAGATCGAGGAGTTTTACCTCGGTTACGATAAGGTTAAGGACGTTCAGGTTGTCGGTGTCCCTGATAAGCGTTACGGTGAAGAGGCTTGTGCTTGGATTATCCTCAATAAGGATACCGAATCCTCCGAGGAGGAAATGCGTGAGTACGGTAACAGCTTTATGGCCCGTCACAAGGTCCCCAGATATTTTATATTCACAAAGGAATTTCCGATGAATGCCGCGGGTAAAATACTTAAGTATAAAATGCGTGAGCAGTCGGTCGAGATGTTAGGTCTCGATAAATAAGGAGATTTGAAAATGAGTACTATTGTTGACAGTCACTGTCACATATACCCTGAAAAAATAGCCGAACGTGCCGTGGAAAGCATCGGTAAGTTTTATGATATTCCAATGTCTAATGGCGGCACGGTGGCCGATATGGTGAAATCGGAACGCGAGGCAGGGGTGACCCATTGCATTGTGTTCTCGGTTGCAACTAAGGTGGCTCAGGTTGAGTCTATCAATAATTTTATTGCGTCCGAGGTTGAGAAATCCAACGGATTTATGACGGGTTTAGGTACTTTACACCCCGACAGTCCCGATATGGCGGCCGATGTTGAGCATCTTTTGTCATTAGGCCTTAAAGGAGTTAAACTGCACCCCGATATTCAGGGCTTTAAGATTGATGACTACCGTTGCCTTAAGATCTACGAATTATGTGAAAAACACGGTATTCCCGTTTTGCTTCACACGGGTGATACCCGCTATGATTTTTCCAATCCCAACCGTGTAAAGCCTATTTTGGACACCTATACCGATTTGACGGTTATCGGTGCTCACTTGGGTGGTTGGTCGATGTGGGACAAGGCGGTGGATACTCTTGGCGGTTACAAGAATTTCTATGTTGATTGCTCATCCTCACTTTATGCAATAAGTCCCGAAAAGGCAACCGAGGTCATTCGTGCCTATGGTGCCGAGAGGGTTATGTTTGCAACCGACTATCCCATGTGGAATCCTAAGGACGAGCTTGAACGCTTTGACAAATTGGATTTAACCGCAGAGGAAAGAGAACAGATACTCTATAAAACGGCCTCGGAACTGTTTGATTTGTCTTTGTGATTCTATCGCTTTAAACCGATGAAATTTTTCTCGGAAAAATTCAAAAAACTATTGACAAACCAAAATATTGGGCGTATAATGTCATAAACTGAATAAAAGGCTGTGACGAAGACGGAGTTTTCTTGAAGCTTCAAAGAGAGTCGGGGACGGTGTGATCCCGATAAGAAAAGGAATTCATCCTATCACTTCCGAGCCGAAGACCGAAAGTTTTCAATGAGTAGGCTCTTCCGTGTCTGCTACGTTAGTGCATAGAGCTTATATGAGTTCGAAGTGGCGTGAGTTTCACGCAATTTGAGTGGTACCGCGGGTATTGAATTTGTTTTCAGACTCGTCTCAAAGTAATTCTTTGAGACGGGTTTTACTTTTTTTATGATTTCTTTTGAAAGGAGAAACCGAAATGAGTACAGAAAAAAACACAATGGTACAGCTGAGCGAGGTTGCGTCCCGAATTAAGGAGATGCGCGAAATTATGGGCTGGTCAGTTGAAGAAATGGCCGAAAAGACCGAGGTGTCGGTTGAGATTTACAAATCTTATGAATCGGGCGCAGATGATATGCCGTTCTCGTTTATCTACAAGTGTGCTCAGGTTTTCGACATTCAGATGACACAGCTTCTTGAGGGTAAAACCGCAAGACTGTCTTCCTACACCGTAACACGTAAGGGTGAGGGTCAGACCACCGTTGATGAGGACGGTATCACCATCCGCAACCTTGCCCCAAAGTTTAAGGATAAGATTTCCGAGCCTTATATGGTCCGTTACGAATATTCTGCCGATCTGCAGAACAGGCCTATCCACCTTGCAACCCACTCGGGTCAGGAATTTGACCTTGTTCTGGAAGGCTCTTTAAAGGTTCAGGTCGGTGAGCATACCGAGGTTTTGAACGAGGGTGACAGTATTTATTACAACTCCTCAACACCTCACGGAATGATCGCTGTCGGCGGAAAGGATTGTGTGTTCTGTGCTGTTGTTCTTCCCGGCGAGGAAACCAAGGAAGAGGTTGTCACCAAGAGCATTGCCAACGCACGTTCTACTCAGAGACTTGTCTGCGAAAAATTTGTCAAGACTACCGAGGATGAAAACGGTTGTCTTTTGAACATCGAATTCCCTAACCGTGAGGAATTCAACTTTGGCTTTGATATTGTTGACGGTATTGCCGAAAAGTATCCCGACAAGCTGGCAATGATACACGTTGACAAGCATATGAACGAACGCCGTTTTACTTTCCAGGATATCAAGCGTGCATCCTCACAGGTTGCAAACTATTTTGCATCACTTGGCATCAAAAAGGGCGACCGTGTAATGCTCGTTTTGAAGCGTCACTATCAGTTCTGGTTCAGTATGGTTGCACTTCACAAGCTTGGTGCAATCGCAATTCCTGCAACCCATCAGCTTAAGGACCACGATTTTGAGTACCGCTTCAATGCCGCAGGTGTTTCGGCTATTGTCTGCACCTCGGACGACGGTGTTTCTAAAATTGTTGACGAGGCTCAGAAAAAGAGCCCCACACTTACCACCAAGATTTTGGTTGGCGGCGTGGCCGAGGGTTGGCACAATTTCGATGCCGAGTACACACGTTTCTCAGGCAAGTTCCCGAGAACCGAGGATGCTTCTTGCGGTGAAGAGCCTGCTTTGATGTTCTTCACCTCGGGTACGACCGGCAATCCCAAAATGGCCTGCCACAAGCACACCTATGCTTTGGGTCACTTTGTCACCGCAAAGTATTGGCACTGCTGTGAGCGTGAGGGCTTGCATTTGACCATCTCCGACACGGGCTGGGGTAAATCGCTTTGGGGCAAGCTTTACGGTCAGTGGCTTTGCGAGGGTGCTGTATTTGTTTACGACTTTGACCGTTTCAATGCCGCAGACATTCTACCGATGTTCGCAAAGTATAACATCACAACCTTCTGCGCACCTCCCACAATGCTCCGTATGCTTATCAAGGAAGACCTTTCCAAGTACGATTTGTCTTCTATTCATCATATGACCACCGCAGGTGAGGCTTTGAATCCTGAGGTTTCACGTCAGTTTGAAAAGGCAACGGGTCTTACTATTATGGAGGGCTTCGGTCAAACCGAAACAACCTTGACCATTGCAAACCTTGTCGGCACCAAGTCCAAGCTTGGCTCAATGGGCAAGGCTTCTCCGCAGTATGATATCGATATTGTTGACCCTGACGGCAACTCGGTTCCCACCGGCGAAACAGGTGAAATCGTTGTCCGTCTTGATAAGGTTGAGCCTTGCGGACTGTTCAAGGAGTATTACCGTGATGCCGAAAAGACTGCCGAGGCAGTATATGACGGACTTTATCACACCGGTGATACCGCCTGGCGAGATGAGGACGGATATTTCTGGTATGTTAGCCGTATTGATGACGTTATCAAGTCTTCGGGCTACCGCATCGGACCCTTTGAGATCGAAAGCGTTATTATGGAGCTTCCTTATGTTCTTGAGTGTGGCGTATCTGCCGCACCCGACGAGGTAAGAGGTCAGGTTGTCAAGGCAAGCATTGTGCTTACTAAGGGCACCGAGCCTACTGAGGAACTTAAAAAGGAAATTCAGCAGTACGTCAAAGAGCATACGGCACCTTATAAGTATCCGAGAGTGGTTGTTTTCCGTGACGAATTACCCAAGACCATTAGTGGTAAGATTCAGCGTAACAAACTGTAATTTTGACAAAATCTGATAACTTTTTTAAATTTCAAAAAGTTGCTTGACAAATCGCGAATAGTTTGATATAATCCCAATAATAAAGGCTTTGACGAAGAGGATGCTTGACGTTAAATGCTTTCAGAGAGTCAACGTTTGGTGCGAGTTGACAGCATTGTTCAGGTATTTGTAACTTCCGAGCTGAAAGGAAGAAAGACGGTTTGTGCCGTTCAGTAGAACCTTTCCGTAACTGCTGCGTAAATGCATAGGGCTTTTTAGAGTCTGAGGGGTACAAAGTGAACCTTTGTGCAATTTGAGTGGTACCGCGGGATATAAAATTTTTTATAGCTCGTCTCAAAGGACTTTACTTTGAGGCGGGCTTTTATTGATTTCGCCTCGGAAAACCGAAAATTTTTGGAGGTACTTTATGAAAACAACCGGTCTTGAATTCAAGATTATGGAGATGGCTAAGCGTATCGCTGAGCTTCGCGAAATTATTGGCCTTACTTCGACCGAAATGGCTCAGAAAACCGGCATTAGTGAAGAAGAATATCTTGCTTGTGAAGCGGGTCAGCGCGACCTTAACTTTGCATTCCTTTATCGTTGTGCGTTGGCCTTGAAGGTTGACGTTACCGATATAATTGAGGGTAGTAGCCCCCGTCTTGCAGGCTATACCGTAACAAGAAGGGGAGAGGGTCAGCGAATTGAGGAGGCACACGGTCTTCGTTATTACAACCTTGCCGCTTCGTTCAAAAACCGTATTGCAGAGCCTTTGTATGTTGTTACCGAGTATAACGAGGAAGCACAGAACGCCGATATTGAGCTTACTTCTCACGACGGTCAGGAGTGCGACATTATTATCAAGGGTGCTTTGAAGGTTCAGGTTGGCGACCACGTCGAGGTTCTCCACGCAGGTGACAGTATTTATTACGATTCATCGGTTCCTCACGGTATGATTGCCGTTGAGGGTGACGAGTGTACCTTCTATGCTATTGTTTTGAATCCTAAGGGTGAGCCTATCGACCATATGGTTCACGGCGGTGTCAAGGAGTTCACCAAGGCCTCCAAGCGTCCTGCAGTGGCGGTTGAAATGGCCGAGGAGGACCGCGTTTGGGAGGATTTCGTTATCCCCACCGAGAACGAAAACGGCACTATTACCAAAATCGATTTCAAAAACGAGGACAACTTCAACTTTGCATTTGACGTTATTGACCGTCTTGGTACCGAAAAGCCCGAAAAGTTGGCTATGATTCACCTTGACCGCGAGCGTAACGAACGTCGCATCAGCTTTGCTGATATGAAACGTGCATCCTCACAGACTGCTAACTACTTTAAGTCGTTGGGTATTGGCAAGGGCGATAAGGTTATGCTTATTTTGAAGCGCCATTATCAGTTCTGGTTCAGTATGATGGCTTTGCACAAGCTTGGTGCAATCGCAATTCCTGCCACCAATCAGCTTAAAGAACACGATATTACATACAGAATCAATGCCGCTGGCGTTAAGGCTATCCTTTGTACCGCCGACGGTGACGTATCACGCGAGGTCGATTTGGCCGCCGAAAACTGCGAGTGCCTTCAGCACAAGATTATGATTGGCGGATGCCGTGACGACTGGAGAAGCTTTGACGACGAGTACACACTCTTCAGCGGCAAATTCCAGCGTACCGAAGATTCACCCAAAGGTAACGATACAATGCTTATGTACTTTACTTCGGGTACCACAGGTAACCCCAAAATCGCTGTACATAACTTCAAATATCCTTTGGGTCACTTTATCACCGCTAAATATTGGCACTGTGTAAACCCCGAGGGAATCCACTTCACCATTTCCGATACAGGTTGGGCAAAGGCTGCTTGGGGTAAGATATACGGTCAGTGGCTGTGTGAAACTGCATTGTTTGTTTATGACTTTGACCGTTTTGATGCAAGCGATTTGTTGCCGATGTTTGCAAAATACAACATCACAACCTTCTGCGCACCACCCACAATGCTCCGTATGCTTATTAAGGAGGACATTTCAAAGTATGATTTGTCGTCTATCGAGCATATGACTACCGCAGGTGAGGCTTTGAATCCCGAGGTATTCCGTCAGTTTGAAAAGGCTACGGGTTTGCAGATTATGGAGGGCTTCGGTCAGACCGAAACCACCTGTGCATTGGCAAACCTTGTTGGTACACGTACCAAGGTTGGCTCGATGGGTAAACCTGTACCGCTTTACGATATCAAGCTTCTTGATGCCGACGGCAAAGAGGTCGCAGTCGGTGACGTTGGTGAAATTTGTATCAACGTATCCGAAAAGGTACCCTGCGGATTGTTCTGCGGATACTTCAACGATAAAGAAAAGACCGATGAATGCTGGCACGATGGTTTCTATCACACAGGTGATACTGCCTGGCGCGATGAGGACGGATATTTCTGGTACGTCGGCCGTGTTGACGATGTTATCAAATCTTCGGGCTACCGCATCGGACCTTTTGAAATTGAAAATGTTATTATGGAGCTTCCCTACGTTCTTGAGTGTGGCGTTTCTGCTGCACCCGATGAGGTAAGAGGTCAGGTTGTCAAGGCAAGCATCGTGCTTACCAAGGGCACCGAGGGCACCGAAGAACTTAAGAAGGAAATTCAAACTTATGTTAAGAACAGAACAGCTCCCTATAAATACCCCAGAATCGTTGTCTTCCGTGACGAGTTGCCCAAGACCGTCAGCGGTAAGATTCAGCGTAATAAACTGTAATTATGAAAAGAGTAACACTTTTTGCAGGTCATTACGGTAGCGGAAAGACCAATATCGCGGTAAACTATGCTTTGTATTTAAAAGAGCAGGGTGTAGATGTTATTATCGCCGATATGGATATTGTTAATCCGTATTTCCGCACCAAGGATAGTACCGACGAGCTGGAAAAGGCAGGGATTGAGCTTATTTCTCCCAAATTTGCCAATTCCAACGTAGACCTTCCTGCATTACCGCAGGAGCTTTATAAAACCGTTCAGGACAGAACTAAACACGCTGTTCTTGACATCGGCGGTGACGACCGAGGAGCTTATGCGCTGGGTCGTTACACACCGTATATTTTAGAGGAAAACGATTATGAAATGGTGTTCGTTGCCAACTTCTACCGACCGTTGACCACCACGCCGCAAGAGGCTTTGGAGGTTATGCGAGAGATAGAAAAGGCTGCAGGAATTCCGTTTACCGCTATTGTCAACAACTCCAATATCGGTGCTGAAACCACCGCAGAAGACGTTTTAGCAACGGTGGAAAGGGCAAAGGAGTTGTCCAAGATTTCGGGTCTGCCGATAATTATGACAACGGCTGAACACAGGATAGGCGGAGATCTTTATAAGAAGGTTCCCAATCTGTTTTTCCTTGAATTGCAAAACAAATTATTTTGACATAAAGGAGTAAGAATTATGGCAAAAGTAACATTCGATTCCGATTTGTGTAAGGGCTGTGGACTTTGTGTTGACGCTTGCCCCAAAGGCATTCTCGTAATCGCAAAAGACAAAATCAACAAAAAGGGACATTCTCCCGCAGAAATGACCGACCAGGAGAAATGCATCGGCTGTGCTTTCTGTGCAACCATGTGTCCCGACTGTGTTATCACTGTTGAAAGGTAAGGTGAATTTTAATGGCTGAAAAGGTACTTATGAAAGGTAACGAAGCTATTGCCGAAGCCGCAATTCGTGCAGGCTGTATGCATTACTTCGGTTATCCCATTACTCCTCAGACCGAAATTGCCGCTTATATGGCTAAGCGTATGCCCAAAATCGGTGGCGTTTTTCTTCAGGCGGAGAGTGAAATTGCTGCAATCAATATGGTTTACGGTGTTGCAGGAACAGGTTTCCGTGTAATGACCTCTTCCTCCAGCCCTGGTATTTCTTTGAAGGGAGAGGGTATCTCTTACCTCGCAGGTGCAGACCTTCCTGCACTTATCGTCAACGTTCAGCGTGGTGGCCCCGGTCTTGGAGGTATCCAGCCCTCGCAGTCTGACTATTTCCAGGCAACACGTGGTCTTGGTCACGGTGACTTCCATCTTATCGTTATGGCACCTGCATCGGTTCAGGAAATGGCCGATATGACCGCAAAGTGCTTCGATTTGTCCGATAAGTACAGAGTTCCCGCAATGATCCTTGCTGACGGTACTTTGGGTCAGATGATGGAGCCTGTAGTACTGCCTGAGCCTACCGAGTATAAGCCCAACAAGCCTTGGGCAGTAACCGGTACCAAGGGTGAGCGCAAGCATAATATTATCAACTCTTTGTACTTAAAGCCCGAAGAGCTGGAAAAGACCAACTTCGAGCGCTATGAGAGATATAAGGCTATTGAGGAAAACGAGCCTCTTTGGGAAGAGTTTATGATGGAGGATGCCGAGATCTGCGTTGCCGCATTCGGTATTGCCGCCCGTGTTTCTAAGAATGCTATTATGGCAGCACGTGCCGAGGGTATCAAGGTCGGTATGATTCGTCCCATTACCCTTTGGCCTTTCCCCAAGAAGCCTTTCAAGGCCGCCGCAGATAAGGTCCGCGCATTTATCTCGGTTGAACTTTCTATGGGTCAGATGATTGAGGACGTTCAGCTCGCAACCGAGTGCAAGGCTCCCGTGACCCTTTGCAACCGCGCAGGCGGTATGATTCCCAGCCCCGAGGAAGTTCTTGAGGCTATCAAAAGAGCAGCAGGAGGTAACAAGTAATGGCTATCGTATTCGAAAAACCTAAAGCATTGACCGACGCACCGCTTCATTACTGTCCCGGTTGCACCCACGGTATTATTCACCGTTTGGTAGCCGAGGCTATTGATGAGCTCGGTGTTGAGGGCAAGACTATCGGTGTTGCTCCTGTTGGATGCTCCGTTATGGCTTATGATTATTTTGCTTGTGATATGGTTGAGGCTGCTCACGGCCGTGCTCCTGCCGTTGCAACGGGATTAAAGCGTGCATTGCCTGAGAACGTTATCTTCACCTATCAGGGCGACGGTGACTTGGCTTCTATCGGTATGGCTGAAACCGTTCACGCCGCAACCCGTAACGAAAACATCACCGTTATCTTTGTTAACAACGCAATCTACGGTATGACCGGCGGTCAGATGGCTCCTACCTCTTTGCCCGGTCAGGTTACTCAGACCTCTCCTTACGGCCGCGATACCAACACCGTTGGTTTCCCCATCCGTGTTTCCGAGATGCTGGCAACTTTGGACGGTCCCGAGTTCATTCAGCGTGTTGCAGTTAACAACGTTAAGAACGTAAACGCCGCTAAGAAGGCTATCAAAAAGGCTTTCCAGAACCAGATTGAGGGCAAGGGCTTCAGCCTTATTGAGGTTGTTTCCACCTGTCCTACCAACTGGGGTCTCACTCCTAAAAAGGCACTTGAGTGGGTTGAGGAAAAAATGATTCCTTATTATCCCTTGGGTGTTTATAAGGACAGAAGTGCCGTAAAGGAGGAAAAGTAATGAGTACAGTTCAGATTCTTATCGCAGGATTTGGCGGTCAGGGTGTTCTGTTCACCGGTAAATGTATCGCTTACAAGGGTCTTACCGAGGGTAAGCAGCTCAGCTGGTTGCCTTCTTACGGTCCCGAAATGCGTGGCGGTACTGCTAACTGCAGCGTTATTATCAGCGATACTCCCGTTGGTTCACCTATCGTTTCAACACCCGATGTGTTGACCGTTATGAACCTTCCTTCTTTGGATAAGTACGAGGATGCAACCGCAAAGGGTGGTAAGATTTTCGTTGATTCCACTCTTATCGACCGTAAGGTTAAGCGTACCGACGTTGACGCATACTACATCCCTGCAACCAAGCTTGCCAACGATGCAGGCTTTCCCACACTTGCCAATATGATTATGATGGGCAAGATGATTAAGGAAGCAGGCTTTGTTTCGATGGACGGTATGAAGGAGGCACTCGGCCACGTTATTTCTGCAAAACGTGCCGATATGCTCGAAATCAACCTCAAGGCAATTGAGATTGGCTACAATTACGAGGGTTAGTATATAATCGACTTTTTAACCGCTGACACTTTTGGTGTTGGCGGTTTTTTAAAAATGCTTGTTATTATACTATTAGAACATTAAAAATCAGATTTGTGAGCAAAAAATCAGCAAAACAATTGTTATGCTCACAAAAAGCGGTTAAAATGTGTTTTATTTTTATGTTTTACTATGGTATTATACACATTGTAAGATATTATTTCATTTTATGTCTATCTGACAGAAAGGAAATCATTATGAAAATTAAAGCAGTATCGGTTCCCCTTATTACAGTTGACCCGTTTTTCAGCGTTTGGTCGCCTGCCGACAAGTTGACCGACACATACACCTGCCATTGGACAGGTCGTATCCATTCCATGGTCGGTATGGTAAGGGTTGATGGAAAGGTTTTCCGTTTTTTAGGAAGTGTTAAGCCTCAAACCAACAGTGTTTATAAACACGACCCTGAGGTTCTTCCTCAGACCGAATTGGACATAACCCCTACAGCTAGTATCTATACTTTTGAAAACGAGTTATTGAAGCTGACAGTTACGTTCCGCACTCCACTTCTGATGAATGACCTGTGCTTGATGTCAAGACCTGTTTCTTACATAGAGTATAATGCTGAGCTTAAAGGCGAGTATGATTTTTCACTTTATTTTGATGTCGATACACAGATTTGTGGAGATTGGGAGGCCGATAAAATAAGGTTCGGCAGAACGGAGAACTCTCTCTATGTGGGCAAGGTAGACCAAAAGCCCTTGAACTCTAGCGGCGATGATTGTCGAATTAGTTGGGGATATTTCCACTTGGCAGATAAGGATGCCTTTGTTTCGGACAAACGACAAAGACATAACTATATTTATGATCGTGAAATTACTAAGCTGGAGGATTTTACCAGAGAATATACTCAGTGTGCTCACAGAACGCTCGCTGTTATCAAACAGGAGTTGAATGGTGTTTTAACCTTGGCTTATGACGATATCAAGTCGATTCAGTATTTCGGTGAAAATCTCGACCCGTATTATATGACAAAGTATCAGAGCTTCGACGAAATGTTGGCCGCCGCTATTGCCGATTACGAAGAGGTAAAGGAAAAGTGCGAGATCTTCGATCTTGCTTTGACCGAGAGAATGCTCACAATCGGTAAGGATTATGCCGCAGTCGGTTGCCTTGCATACCGTCAGGCAATTGCCGCACATAAGCTTGTTGATACTCCCGATGGAATAGCCTTCCTTTCAAAGGAGAACTTTTCCAATGGCTGTATCGGAACCTTGGATGTCACTTATCCATCAATTCCGTTATTCCTCTTGTTCAATCCTGAGTTGGTTAAAGGTATGCTGAGACCGCTTGCAAGATTTGCAAGAAGTAATGAGTGGGAGTATGATTTTGCACCGCATGATGTTGGACAGTATCCGCTCTGTAACGGTCAGGTCTATGGTCTTAAAGACGGCAAGCAGACACTTGAAATGCAGATGCCTGTTGAGGAATGTGCAAACTTTATTCTTTGCGTTGCTGCTGTTTGTGTTGCCGAAAACAGCCTTGATTTCGCCAACGATATGGCCGACCTTATGAAGAAGTGGGCTGATTATCTCACCGAATACGGCTATGACCCCGAAAATCAGCTTTGTACCGATGACTTTGCAGGTCACCTTGCTCACAACTGTAATTTGAGCGTTAAAGCTATTGTTGCTTTGGGTGCTTATTCAAGACTTTCGGGCGATAAGTCTTATGGCGAAAAGGCCAAGGAAATGGCCGACCGTTGGATGGTTGATGCCAAGAGCGAAACCTCAACCCGTCTTGTTTTCGATAGAGAAGACGGTTGGAGTATGAAGTACAATATGGTTTGGGACAGAATCTTCGGTCTTGGACTTTTCTCCAAGGAAATTTACGAGAACGAAATCAAGGAATACACCGCACAGATGAATAAATACGGTGTTCCGCTTGACAGCCGTTCAACCTATACCAAGCTTGACTGGATGGCCTGGACCACCGTTTTGACCGATGACAGAGAGTACCGTGATGCAGTTTATGCCTCTATTCGTAGAATGATCGAGGAAACTCCTCACCGTGTGCCAATTACCGACTGGTATTTCACCGATAATGCTCATCAGCGCGGATTCCAGAACCGTTCTGTTCTCGGCGGTTTCTTCATAAATCTGATGGTGTGATATAACCGTTGATATGTTTAAAGGTTTCCTTTGATGATACAAGGGAAGCCTTTTTTGTTTTTATTTAGAATAAATAAAAATTTTGCGCAAATAATAATTTCAACAAATATTTTGGAGGTATCAATATGGCTTTGACTTGTAAGGAACTGAGCTTCATTGAGGATATGATGGGGCTCGAACAGTTGATGATTGAAAAGTATAAGGCGGCTGAAAACAGCACGTCGGACGAGATGTTGCTCAACAAAATGAAGATTGCCGCCGACCGACACGGGCAGCATTTTCAGAAGCTTATGGGACATTTGAATTGAGGTGACTAAAATGCAGGAAAAGGATATTATGACCGACCTTTTAACGGTCGAAAAATTGTTAGCTTGGAACTATTCCACCTTCGCAACCGAGTGTGCTACTCAAAGTGTACGCACCGACGTTATGAATCTTCTTAATGACCAGCATAAATTGCAGGCCGAGATCTTTGACCTTATGGCTTCCAAGGGCTGGTATCCGACAGAGCCCGCAGAACAGCAGAAGATAGACAAAGCAAAGCAGAAATTTATGTCGCAAGGCAAATAACATTAAAGCCGCAACCGAATCGGTTGCGGCTTCTTAATACATAATTTACAGCATCTTGGCTCTCAGTTCCTCGGGGGAGAGAGGGCTTAAATACGAAGGTGCAATATCGAACATGGTTTTGCAACCTGTCATGCCGTCCTTGCGCATCTTATATGCGGCACGAGCAACGGCCACGATAACACTTGAGGTGAATTCGGGGTTGGAGTCGAGCTTTAAGCTATACTCAATAATGTGCGAATTCTCGCAGTTCCAACCGGTTTTTCCCGTGCGGATAACAAATCCGCCGTGGGGGATACCCTTGTGGTCGCGGTCAAGCTCTTCCCGAGTAATGAAATGCACCGTGGTGTTGTAATCGGCAAAATAGTTGGGCATGGTTTTGATTTCCTGCTCGATTTTTGCCTTGTCTGCACTGTCTGCTACTACAACAAAGCACTCTCTTTCGTGCTTTTCACGGGTGGTCAATTCGGGTTGAATTCCTGAACGAACGGACTCCAAAGCGGCAGGAACGGGGATTGTATATTGTCTTGCATCCAAAACACCGTCGATTCGGCGGATGGCATCGGAATGACCCTGGCTTACGCCTTTGCCCCAGAAGGTGTAGTCCTTACCGTCGGGCAAAACAGCCGAAGCATAAAGGCGGTTTAAAGAGAACATACCGGGGTCCCAACCCGAGGAAATGACGGCAATGTTGCCGTTTTCCTTGGCGGTCTTGTTGACGTTTTCAAAATGCTCGGGGATCTTTGCGTGGGTGTCAAAGCTGTCAACCACATTGAAATATTTTGCGTATTCGGGGGTTTGCTTGGGTAGGTCGGTCGCACTGCCGCCACAAAGCACAAGCACGTCTATTCTTTCCTTGAAATTGAGAACGTCATCAACGTGATAAACGCCGACACCTTCGGTCAAAATCTTGACCGTTTTTGGGTCACGACGGGAGAAAACGGCAACCAACTCAAGGTCGTTGTTTTGCTTTATTGCACACTCAATTCCACGACCAAGGTTGCCGTAACCCATAATACCTATCTTTATACTCATTAAAACCGTCTCCTTTGACAGTAGGTTATACCATATACTAAAAACAGAAAATATGATAATGTATTATACCAAAACAGTTGGTTACAGTCAATATTTTTGAAAAATTTTTTGATGTTATATACCGTAGGGGCTTTCCTGTTCGCCCGCAAACAGCCGAGACGTCTGTCCCTACATTGGTGATTGCAGATCGCTCGTTGTCACAACAAAAGAAACCCCTCTGTTTCGTCTGAAACGGAGGGGAGATTTGTTATATGATGTGCTTTATGCTTGCCGTCATCAAACCTTAAACAACAATTCGCCGTAGGTAGAGACGGGCCAATAATCCTCAGCGGTGAGGACCTCGGCGGCATCAACATCGGCTCTCAAGGTTTCCATTAAGGGCAATACCTTTTCGCGGAAATGCTTTGCCTGTGCGAGACCTGTAAGCGAGGCTGCCTCTTTGTCGGCAATCTCAAGCTCATCGGCATGCTTGAACATCAAATCTGTGTACTTGGAAAGCTTGGCGATAAGCGTGATCTCAGCAGTGCAGGGAATTGCCTCCGAAACGCCTTTTTTCGCAAGTACGGTATCACTTAAATCACTGACGTAGGCGCTGATAGCAGGCAGATATTTCTTTCTGACCATATCAATGGCGGTCAAAGCCTCGATATTAACAGCCTTGGAGTAGTTCTCAAGCAATATCTCATAGCGTGAACGAATCTCCGACTCGGAATAAACGCCGTGTTTGACAAATACGTCAATGTTCATCTGCTCAATCATCTGTGGCAATGCATCAACGGTTGAGGTTAAGTTAAGCAGACCTCTGCGTTCGGCCTCCACCTTCCACTCGTTGGAATAGCCGTTGCCGTTGAAAACAACGCGCATATGGTCGTTCATGGTCTTTCTAACAAGTTCGTTTACGGCATCGGTCAGGTTTTCAACGCCCTCCAAACGGTCAGCATACGAACAAAGAGCCTCAGCAACGATGGTGTTAAGTACAATATTGGGGTCGGCAACCGAAGCGGTCGAACCCAGCATTCTGAACTCAAACTTATTACCGGTGAAAGCGAAAGGAGATGTACGGTTGCGGTCGGTGTTATCCTTGGGGAAGTCGGGCAAAACGTGAACGCCAAGCTTCATTTTACCGGCATCTGCACCGTGGTAAGCAGTACCGTTGATGATAGACTCCAAAATACCCTGCAACTCATCACCTAAGAAAATGGAAACGATGGCAGGGGGAGCTTCGGCGGCACCAAGACGGTGGTCGTTTGCGGCAGAAGCAACCGAAACACGCATCATACCCTGATATTTGTCAACCGCCTTAATAACTGCGGCAAGGAACAAAAGGAACTGTGCATTCTCGGCAGGGGTCTTACCGGGGTCAAGCAGATTAACACCGGTATCGGTGGACATTGACCAGTTGTTATGCTTACCGCTGCCGTTTACGCCTGCAAAGGGCTTCTCGTGCAACAGACAAACAAGGTCGTGACGGAGAGCAACCTTTTTCATCAACTCCATTGTCAACTGGTTGTGGTCAACCGCAACGTTGGTGGTGTTGAAGATAGGTGCAAGCTCGTGCTGTGCGGGAGCAGCCTCGTTGTGCTTGGTCTTGGCGTGAACACCCATCTTCCAGAGCTCCTCGTCAAGCTCCTTCATATATGCACACACACGGGGCTTTAATGCACCGAAATAGTGGTCTTCCATTTCCTGACCCTTGGGGGCAGGCGCACCGAAAAGAGTACGACCGCAATAAAGCAGGTCGGGACGCTCCTCATAGTATTTTTTATCAACAAGGAAATATTCCTGCTCAGGACCTGCGGTGGTGGTAACACGCTTTACGGTGTCATTACCGAAAAGACGGAGAATTCTCACAGCCTGCTTGCTCAGTGCTTCCATAGAACGGAGCAGGGGAGTCTTTTTGTCCAAAGCCTCGCCGTTGTAGGAACAGAAAGCGGTGGGAATGCAAAGAGTACCGTCCTTTACAAATGCGCAGGAGGTAGGATCCCAAGCAGTGTATCCGCGAGCCTCGCAGGTATCACGAAGACCACCCGAGGGGAACGAAGATGCATCCGATTCACCCTTGATAAGCTCCTTACCCGAAAACTCCATAATAACGTGGCCGTCCTCGGTGGGGACGATAAAGCTGTCGTGCTTTTCGGCGGTGATGTTGGTCATAGGCTGGAACCAATGGGTGTAGTGAGTTGCACCCTTTTCAATGGCCCAATCCTTCATTGCATTTGCAACGGTGTTGGCAATGGTGATGTCCAACGATTTGCCGTCGTGAATGGTCTTTTTCAGAGCTTTATAGGTTTCCTTAGGCAGTTTTTCTTTCATAACTGCTTCATTGAAAACCTCGCTGCCGAAAATTTCTGCGATTTTCATAAAAATCCTCCAATAGAGTTTGCTTAAATACTAAAATAACGACGCCAAGGCGTCGCTCGTAAGTTACCTTGCAATTATACCACGAAAGCGAGAAAAGTCAACCGAAAACCCTCAAAACATTATAAAATTCACCCTTTGCCTGTCTTTTGTTAACATAAATCGGCTTTGGCATTATTTTATTATGTTCACAAGGTCAAAATAATGCTTGATTCTTAATAAAATTAACAAAATAAGCCGACTTGTAACGATGAATGGAATGGAAAACTTAAGATTATTAAATAGAAACGTTAAGATGTATTATACTTTCCGACAGACTCACTGTTGAGGAATGGATAAATCCATTTCCTACAATAACCCTGCGATTTCGTCGTAGTGGAAGGGAATTAAGTGCCCCACCAAAAATAAAAAAGGGCGATTTGTGAATCGCCCATACGTTAATGCCGGAATGATAATATAACAACAAATCAAAAAACAACAAAAGAAAGCAATACAGCTCTTACATTAATAATATTAGAGAAGAATGATTGTGAAACTTGTATTGAGTTTTGTTTTTGCTTATATAGGTTATGAGCAAAAACGGTGCTTGCCGATGGTTTTGATAAGTGGTCGACTCCATATCCATTTGCTTGTTGCGGTAGACGGGTTGAAGTAATAAATAGCACCGCCGCTAGGGTCCATACCATTCAGAGCGTCTCTTGCGGCAGAATATGCACTGTCAGCAACGGGTTTGTCAAACTGACCGTCACTAATACAGGTAAAAGCATTTTTCTGATAAATAACACCCGAAATGGAGTTGGGGAAGGATGGGTGCTCAACGCGGTTTAATACAACCGCACCGACTGCAACCTGACCTGTATATGGCTCGCCTCGGGCTTCTGCCGAAATAAGACGAGCTAATAACTGATAATCCGAAGAGGAATATCCGCTGTTATTATTTGTAGAGGTGTCTTTACCCGTGGGCAGACCTATAAGCTCAAGTGTTTTAGGTCCGCATATTCCGTCGGCAGTAACCTTGTGTTTCTTCTGGAATTTGATTACTGCATTCTTGGTCTTAGTGCCGTATATTCCGTCAACAGAACCGTTGTAATAGCCCCAATCTTTTAAGCGTCGTTGAATGTTACGGACCTCGGTACCACGAGAACCCATAGTCGAATATCCGCTCACAGTTACCGGAAATGTCATACATATAATAACTATAGAAATAAACAAAGAAATACATTTTGATAGTCTACTCATAAAATCACCCGAAATATATTGGTCTTTATACACATTTTTAGCAGTATTTTCGGTATTATACCAAGCGTTTTTACTACTAAAGCCGATTGGTCGACATTTTTTTGAAAAAAGTTCAAATTTTCTAAAAAAAAGTGTTGACAAATAGGAGAGTGTGTGGTAATATAATCGAGCGCCTCACGGGAGGGCAGGTTAAAAGAGCCTGACAGAGAACGGTTTTGTAGCCGGTCGAACGAAGAGAGCGCAAGAGCGGACCTTGAAAATTAAA
>JAZTYO010000013.1:0-26052 GCA_045636945.1 Acutalibacteraceae bacterium
GGAAAATGCCAACCTGCCAGTTGCAAAGCTTGGGTGCATAAACGTCAACCGAAACCTCAAATTTCTCCGAAATATCGGTGAAGTAGAAATTTGCACTTGCAGCAGTTCCTGCCGAATCAACAAGCAAGGTCTTGTTAGAGGGCTTAACAGGGTCGGGATAGACAACAACCGTGCTATCAGCCTCGCAAGGAAACTCGGGGGTATGGTTATACTCAATGTTCTCAAAATCGTACCTTGAACCAGAAACCGATTGAGCTTGAGTGTTGATGGGGTCTGCAATTTCTTCGGCCGAGCAAGTCATAAGCGTCGGCACGACAAGAGCAGCAATCATCGCAGTAACCAATACAAGTGTAACCGCCTTTTTAATCAATGATTTAGAGCCTTTTGAAACAAATCGTTCATATTACGAACCTTCCTTTCGCATTGTATAGTTATTCACTATATATTATATTAAAACCCAATGCGCAAAAAATGCAACCGTTTAATCGGACAAAATTCGAATTAAATGTCCGAAAACAGTACTTTTTAATCAAAAGTTAAATCTTACAGGAAATATATAAATACCACAAAAAGCCGTACATTCCTTTAAGGTTGCACAGCTTTTTATCAATCATTCCTCAAACAACGGTGTGGAGAAGTATCTCTCGGCGGTGTCGGGCAGAACGGTTACAACCGTTTTGCTCTTGCCGAGTTTTTTAGCAAGCTTCATTGCAGCGGCAACGTTGGTACCACTCGAAATTCCGCACATAATACCCTCTTTTGAAGCAAGCTCCTTAGCGGCGGTAATAGCCTCGTCATCCTTGATGATGCAAATATCGTTATAGATGTTTTGATTTAAAATTGCAGGGATAACGCCGTCACCGATACCCATCTGGATATGAGTACCGATTGAGCCACCCGAAAGCATTGCGGCATTTTCGGGCTCAACCGCCCAGATTTCCATATCGGGATTATACTTTTTAAGCACCTCGCCGATACCTGTGATTGTACCACCCGTACCTATTCCTGAGCAAAAACCGTGAATCGGCTTACCTACGGCGTTTATAATTTCTATTGCAGTCTGTTCACGTTGAATCTGCGGATTCGCAGGGTTTTCAAACTGCTGAGGAACAAATATGTTTTTATCCTCAGCCTGCATTCTCAAAGCAGTCTTTACACATTCCTCGATACACTCACCGATATTTCCTGCATCGTGCACAAGAATAACCTCAGCACCGTAGTGATTGACGAGCTTTCTGCGTTCCTCACTGACCGAATCGGGCATAATTATCTTGGTTTTATAGCCTCTTACAGCACCGACCAATGCAAGACCGATGCCCTGGTTTCCGCTTGTAGGTTCAACGATAATAGTGTCCTTATTGATAATGCCCTTTTGCTCGGCATCGAGAATCATATTGTAAGCAGTTCGGGTTTTAATTGAGCCGCCAACGTTAAGACCCTCGAACTTAACGAGAATTTCAGCCATATCGGGTTCAACCATTCGTGAAAGACGGATTATGGGAGTGTTACCCATAGCGTCAAGTATGTTGTTGCAAATCATAAATTTCTCCAATAAGCAAATTATATATTAAAAATTTAATTCCAATAATCGGTATCGTAAGGCAAATCAATATCTTTTGCCTTGAACTCGGGGTCTCTACCCTCTTTGCGTTGCTTTTCGTAGTCCCTCAAAGCACGGAAGGCATACTTGCCTAAAATCACGATAACAGGTACGTTGATAACGGCCATAAGACCCATAAGCACGTCGGCAACGTTCCAAAGCAGACCTGCCGAGAGTCCTGCACCGACCAGAATTAATGCCGATGCAACCAATCGGTATATGAGCATAAACTTCTTGCTCGGCTCGTGTCCGAAAAGATAGTTCCAGCACTTATCAACGTAGAAAAGGTTGCCAAGCAAGGTGGTAAACGCAAACAGAACCATTGCAGTCGCAATAAAAATCGGACCAAGGTTGCCCAATGTAGCCTTCAAGGATTCCTGAACGTACGGTGCACCCGAAAGGGCCTCCGTGGCCTCAACACCGGAACACATACACATAAATGCGGTAGCAGAACAAATAACGACAGTATCAATAAATACCGACAAAACCTGCACAAGACCTTGCTTTGCAGGATGCTTAACCTCAGCAGCAGCCGAAGCATTGGGAGCCGAGCCAACACCTGCCTCGTTAGAGAACAAGCCTCGTTTTATACCGTACATAACACACGAGCCTGCAAAACCGCCAAAGATAGACTCAAAATCAAAAGCCTCGGTAAAAATAGTCTTAAATACTCCGGGCAAAGACTTGTAATTGATAACAATAATCGCGATTGCCACGACAACGTAGGCAACACCCATAATCGGCACCATCCAGCTTGTAACCGAAGCAATACGCTTTCCTCCGCCGATAAGACAGTAGGCAACCAAAGCGGCAATAATTGCGCCAATTATCCAAGGGAAAGTTTTTTCGTGATTCTGATAAAATTCAAATCCCGAAAATGTTGACTGCAAGTTATAGGAAGCGAGCATATTAAAGCCAACACCGTAGGTCAACATCAGAAGCACCGCAAATATGACGCCAAGCCAACGCTTTTTGAATGCTGCTTCTATATAATATGCAGGACCGCCAAAACTGCCCTCGGGGCCTTTCCTTTTGAAAATCTGAGCCAAGGTGCTTTCAACAAAGGCCGAGCCTGCACCGATAAGTGCAATAACCCACATCCAAAAAACCGAGCCGAAGCCACCCATACAAAGTGCAGTCGAAACACCGATAATATTACCTGTACCGACGCGAGATGCGGTAGAAACCATCAAAGCTTGAAATGATGAAACGCCCTTTCCGTCAGACTTTTCACTGACCGATTTTATCTGTTCGCCGATTTTTCTGAATTGAACAGCCTTGGTACGGATAGTAAAATACAAACCGCCAAGCACTAAGATTATAATAAGTATGTAGCTATAAAGTGCGTCGTTTATGTAACCGACTATTTTATCCAAAAACTCCATAAACACCCTCATTTCGAATTTATCTAGATTATTATACCTTTTCGGCAACTTTAAGTCAACGATTTTTAGTAACGCATCAAAAAAATAAGCCTCGTACGGTGTTACCGTGCAAGGCTTTTACTTATTATTCAACGTTTTCGGTAGGTTCGTTGTCTATCGGTTGGTCATAAACCTCGTTTTCGTCATCCTCCGAGGGTTGATTGTCGTCCTGGTTTTCTTCCTGCTCACTACCCTGTTCAGGCGTTTGTTCATTTCCTTGCTTGGTGGTGTTCTGCTCGGGATTGGTTGGTATTTCATTACCCGTGGCAGTAAACTCAAGCTGACTGTTGGTGATTATCTGCTCTACCCTTGCACAGGTACCCCAAGAAGCCGTAAGCTTTATAAAAGCTGCGTTATCCTTAATTTCAACAAGGATATATCGCGTTGTAACCGATTCGGTGGCTGAAACCTTGCCTATCTGTTCAGTATAACGTGTCACTTTGTTTACGTTAACGTCACAGATTTCAATTCGACAAAATCCCGTCGAAGCGGTTGCAGACTCGGGCTTGACCATTTCGATAGTGTACACACCGGGGTCCAATTTATAGGTTCCGTCGAGGTCGCTCGGACGGATGGTCTGAACCTCCTCGGCAGTAACAGCCTCTACATCAGGACGGTTGTCACCTACATAAACAGTATACTCAAGCGAATAACTTGCAGGGGTTATTGTATTGGCATCAGAGGTAACACCGTGAGAAAAGTATGCATAAGCAGAATATGTCAGAACTGCCACACAAAAGATTATAAATGTCAGGCCTAACGAAATGCGAGTCATAAACACCTTTTCGCGAACAGTTCCGTATTTCGGAATCCTTATATAGTTCGTTAAAAAACTTTTCACGTTGTCCCCTCCTTTGCTCTAATTTACATTTAATTTAAGAAAGAGTTCCCACCTGTGAAGCCTTTACCGTTATGCCAAGCTCGACCATCGGCGGAGCATCGTCGCGGTAGTTGGCAATGTTATTGACCTCTTCCGGCATATAGATGATAAGCGCAACATAATCTTCAGCGCCAATCACAAGATTATGCACCGTTGATTCATAAGCACCAAGGCTTTCTGTTGCAACAGTCTTGGCAATCTCTCGGTTGGCAGTAATATCCATTACCTCCTGCTCGGTGCCGATTACAGCACCGAATTTAAGATGCTTTTCAAGATGTATTTCATCATTGAATACATTAATAGCAGGAATAGATTTAGTAACATTGACCGACATAATGTAGTCGAAATCAACCGTGCCTTCATTTTCAACTTTCAAATAGACCACCTGAACGTAACCCGGCTCGTAAAGTGCTCTGTCATCAAACACCTTGGTTGTTTCAGTAACAACCGCATAGTTTGTTTCATCAACCTTATGAGATACCACAAGATCAAGCTCACCTATAATAAAGGTATTTTTTTGAGTCTCGGTGGTATCGGTAAACCAAGCGAGAGTTGTTCCCGTTCCAAGTGTTCCCCATAAGATCAGCAGGCAAACACTTAATGCCAACGCTATCTTGGTAAACTTTTTTCTATTCATTTTCTCTCTGTCCATTGTGCTTGTCTTGGTCATCGTCATCCTTCTTGCGACGGACGATGACAATCAAAACAATTAATATAACAACTGCCGAAACGCCGATTCCAACAACGATCCAGACAGTAATGTACGAACGGTCTCCGGTCGGAGGTGCGGGGTCATCAGGGCTTACGGGAAGCTCCTCAATTCTGAACTCCCAATCGAGATAGCCTATCTGCTCCTGATACTCGTTTCCAACCGTCACGGGAACGTCAAGTCTGACCTCAAGGTCAGCCTCACCGCCCGAATAAAGTGTACCGAGATAGGTCCACTCGGTAAGCTGTGCGGTTTCATCGACCATAGCATCAAAAAGATTGGTGTCGGTCAGAAGCGTTACGGTCATCTTCAGTTGCGAAAGGAACTCAACCGAGTTCTCGTGTGCACCCAATGAACGCATATAAATCTTAACCTTTACATTCTTGTCAACGTCATTTTTGACCGAAATCTTCTGGGTTATACTATCACCCGGCATTACGCCTTTAAAATTCGGAAAAAGGTCGGTCGGTGAGTACTCACTGCCCGGTTCAAAAATAAATTCCTGAGCTTTTCCGTCGTAGGTAACATTGCCGTCTTCAGCCGAAGCCGAAGTGACAGCAAAAGCCATAAGGCAAAGGCTTACGATAATTGCTAATACTCGCTTCATCGGCTACACCTCAACCTTCAGGCCAACCGACGGCATCCATAGGAGTATCAGCAGGATTGTTTTCACTCTGAACTGCCTGAGCCGAAACAGTCAATTTTAATGTCTTTCCGATATAGCTGTTGTCAACCTTATCGCCGATAATCTCAACCTGTGAGAAAACAGCCGATGTTATAGAACCTGGTTGAACAATTTCTTTGTAATAGAACCAACCGTCTTTTTCAATCCAGTCGTTACGGTTGATGTTAAGTCCGAAGCAATCCTCGGTTGAAAGCTGGGTATCACTGTTGATACCGTAAACCATCTTGACCCTCAGGTAAAAAGGATGCTCGCAAACGCTTTCAATAGTAACCTTTTTACTGACGATGTCACCGGGAATAATGTAAACACCTTCTTCGGGGAAATCGGTACCTGCTTCGGTTTTTTCGTGGATAATAAATTTAATATTACCGGAGGTTACAACGTTGGTAGCTTTGCCTACCGTTGTATAGTATGCCAACGTGCTTTGCGAAAAAATTGTTACCACAATAGCCGCAACGGCAATAAGCAAAAGTCTTAATTTTAATTTTGCAGCAAAATTACTTTTCACTTGTTGTTCCTCCTTTTAACTAATATTGTATAACCTATATATATTATAATTATATCATCGGTCATCGAAAATTGCAACTTTAAACGTCACTTTTTTGAAAATTTACATAAAAGTGCAAGGTTGTACTCTTCGATCACCGCCTACCTCCCAGAAGCGAGGTAGGGGCGATATGAGTAACTATCAGTTCAAAAGGCTGCCTGCTGCGCCCATATCGATAATCATAACGTTATCAAAATAAGGTGCTGCTTCTGTCTCGTTGTTTACAACCTGACCATTAATGGTCATGGGGAAATAAGCATAGATAACAACTGCAGCTGCCTCAGCATCTGCAGAAACAACCTTTCCGTCAGCAACATTGAAGTTGCCGCCATCGATAATAAGGGTGGTGTTATCTGTATCAGCACCAAGCTTAATACCGGAATCAGTATTAACATTTGCGTTTACGAGATAAAAACCGGTAGGCAAATCAAACGTTGCAATCTCATCACCGTTGATGTTCTTATTAACGATCCAATTAACATCCGTACCGTTATAGATATTGGTAAGATCCTCAGGCTGATACTTGTCGAAAGCATCCTTTGCGCTGTTAACGCCAAGGTTTTCAGACTGAATAGCCTCACCAAAAATATTGATAGAGAATGCATCTCCGCTCATAGCCTGAGCCTGCTCGAGAGTAAGCTCGAGAGGAATCTCAACCTCTGTAAAGATGGCAGATGTGTCAGCCTTTGCAGCAAGAACATCATTGTAGTAGAATACATAGATAAGTTCATCATCTGCATAGTATACGCCATCAAAGGTCCAATCAGTGCTAAGACCCTTAAAGAGTGTGGAAGGATCAGCAAAATCACCGCCGATAGCTTCGATAAGAACGTCAGCATCCGAAACGGTTACGGTTGCGCGAACAAACTGAGGATGTACACCGGTATTGGTAAAGGTAGGATCCTTATGGTAAACATCACCGGGAAGAACCTCGGTATACTCGAGACCATCCTGATCTTTGTCACTGGTTGTGGGATCGGTTTCCCAAACATCAATGCCGAATACATCCTTGCCGGAATCGTCATCCTCGGTAGTGCCAACGTAGAAGTTGTTGGTAATATCATCAGATGTGCTGAACCATGCCAACGATCCCATGGAAAGGATAGCAACTAAGCAAACTGCAAGCGCAACAACAAGAACTTTTTTCTTAGTAAGTTTCATTTTTGTTTCCCCCTTTCTTCAATGATGGTATTTAAAAATCGTAATTACCCGAGTCGTGACCCTCGTTTATTTACAATCCTAAAATCAATATATTTACCAGGGAATAACCGTAAATGCAGTATCGAGAGCCTCGTCTGCATCGGCAAAGCCACGGTCCTGAACTGCCTGAGTTGCAACGTAAACGTTAAGCTTACCGGTTGCATCAAATTCGGTAATTTCGGTACCGTCAATCTCAAAGTAAGCAGTCTTATCGCCGTTTGCGTCGGTATAGACGTTAAGATCGGTCTCGGGAGTTATGTAAACATATTCAAGGCAGGCAGCAGTTTCTGTATCCTTGGCCAAAATGCTGCTGTATCTGTAAAGATATACGTTGTAAAGCATATTGTCAAAGGTTGCGGTAGCCATAGGCTGAACACCTGCCATAGCGGCATCACCGTCAAGCTTTACCCATCCGTTGGTTGCGGCATTGTCGTCCCAAAGCTTCAGAACGCCTGCATTATCAAGGCGAGCAGGAACTGCAACATAGGTCTGAACGTAAGCACCGTTTTTGCCAATGTTCTCAACGGTAACTGTTTTCTTGATGTAGTTGTCGTCTGCATCTGCAGGGTCTATACCTACTACGGGCAACAACTGGGACTCCTGAACAAAGTCCTCGTTCTGCTCAATGTCAACACTACCAATGGTAAACACGTTAGTAACCTCGTCGTTATCCATAAAGTATGCCAACGATCCGCCGACTGCAAGCATTGCAATGATTGCTACTGCGATGCTGATAAGAACAATTTTCTTTTTCATAGAAATCACTCCTCTTCTGTGGTTTCCTCTGATATTTCAACGTCGGGCTCGGACGGTTGGGATACTGAATCATTTTCCTTAAAGGCAGTTTCTTCAAAAGGAATCTCAGCAACAGGTACTGCCTCGGCGGTGTGCTTCTTTCTGTCCTTCTCACGGCTGCTTCTTATCATATCGGGTAGGAACACCGCAATGATAAGTGCCACACCCAGAGCAATAGCTACGTACATTCCGGGAGATGACTGAATCCAATCGGAAACGTATCCGAGATACGGTATACTGAACTTAACCACACCGACTACGTTTTTGTTATGAACCGGGCTTTGATCGGCATCCTTATTGGCATCACCCTTGGTGTAGAACATAAGCTCACCGTCTTTTTGTTCTATATCAATGACACGGTGGGTGGAAACAACAAGGTTTTCATTCATCACGTAGGTTATAGCGTCGCCAACCTGTATATCCTTAGGCTCTACGTCTTTAACGTAGATAAGGTCACCCACACTGTATGTTGGCTCCATACTTCCCGATATAACGGTAAAAACGCGGTAGCCCATAATACGTGAGCCCATAAGGAACACCGCAACAAGCACCACCAAAATAACGAGAACGGTGGATACAACGCTCCATATCTTTGATATTGTCGATTTATTTTCGGACATCCTTTTATACCTCTTAAGTAAAATGTATGGGGTATTACCTAATCATTCCGACTTTTTATCTGTATTCTCGGTTAAAGACTCAGCCGAAGCTTCTTCATTTACTTCTTCAACCGTTATTTCCTCTGCTTTTTCCTCAACCTTTGTCTCGGCAACAGGTGTAACACCGTTGGCGGCCATCTGTGCCTTCAAAGCAAGCAGTTCTTCCATCATCTTCTGACTTTCGGCGCGTTCAGCCTCAATCTTGGCACGTTCAGCCTCAATTTCGGCAGTCTGTTCCTTCTTATAGCGGAGGAACAGCTTAATGCAGTTTACACCCTGATATATAATGAGGAGCATAAACGGAACAAATATGCAAAGTATATATCCCTGAGGAGTCTTGAGGAAGTTGAAGAAATGACCCGCCTTAGCAAATTTTCCAACGTACTTACCCTCGATATAAGGGAAGGTGACAACCGTTTCGTCATCGACACCTGTTGTAGTACCGTAGGTGATAAAGCCGTAGTCACCCTCGGCATCAACCGTCTTTTTGCGAATCATATGGGTTACGGTCTCACCGTAATTATGACTGTTCTGCGAGGTATATGTAATAATGTCACCGGCCTTGAGAGTTGCGGGGTCAACCTCTTTAACAAATACAAGGTCACCTGCAGAAAAATGGGTCGCACTCATTGAATCGGTCTGTACAATAAACATTTTGTAACCGAAAATGTCACGGTCGTTACGGTCAAAAGTTCTGACCGAAACAATAGTAAAGATCATCATAAATACCGCAATGATTATGACCAGCCACACTAAAACCGTTTTTATAATACTCAACGTCTTCTTCATAAAATTCCTCTTTCATCACCGCAAGGTGCTTTTTAAATTTGAAAGGTAAAATATCCTCGGTTTTTGTCTTCTGAGATTTAAAATTCGGGCCTCTCACACGGTAAAAATCGTATTTATTATACAACAAAACCTCGAAGCAAACACTCCGACAGATGAATTATATCATATTAAGTATAAAATAACAAGGATTTTTTATAAAAACATTAAATATTTAAAGGACGAAAAAACCGCAATCAACATATAGTTAACTGCAGTTTTATTGTTAATATATTTTGTTATTTAAAAAAGTCATTTTTACAAAGTCAGGCTCAGGAAGATTGCCGAATCTGAACGGAATACCCATTTCGATGTATTTTGTCTGACAAATTTTACGGAAAGGCAACAGTTCAATCTTATCGACACAGGTGTGTGCATCGGCAATACTTTTGATTTTTTCGGCATTTTCCTCATCGTCGGTCAAGGTTGGGATAATAACCTGACGGAGAGTTGTGGGTATTCCCTGCCCATTCAGGTAATCAAGGAATTCAACCACTACCGACATCTCACAACCGACATACTCATAGTAATCCTCGGCATTGGTGTACTTTATATCAAGCAACACACGGTCGCAAACCGAAAGCAGTGCCTTAACCTCATCATTCATCACACAGCCCGAAGTATCAAGGCAGGTGTTTATCCCTTTTTTGTGGCAAAGGTCGAAAACCTCTTTGACAAACTCGGCCTGCAAAAGCGGTTCTCCGCCCGAAACGGTTATACCACCCTTTTCTCCGAAATACTCCTTGAAGCGAATGACTTTTTCAACTATTTCTTCGGGTGTATACTCCGTACCACCCGATAAATCCCAGGTATCGGGGTTGTGACAGCATCCGCAACGGAGAGGACAACCTTGCATAAACACCACAAAGCGTACACCCGGTCCGTCAACGGTGCCAAGGCTTTGTATGGAATGAACCTTTCCTATCATAATGCCACGTGGAAGGTACGGCTGATAACCTCTCTCTGCTGTTCACGTGACAGTTTGTGAAAGTTAACAGCATAACCCGAAACACGGATGGTAAGGTTGGGGTAAGCCTCGGGGTCCTCATAAGCCTTCAAAAGCGTCTCCCTGTTAAGAACATTGACGTTAATGTGGTGAGCCTTCTTAGCAAAGTAGCCGTCGAGAATGGAAACAAGGTTGTCAACACGCTCGGTATCGGTCTTGCCCAAAGCCTCGGGAGTGATGGAGAAGGTATTGGAAATACCGTCACGGCAATCGTCGTAGCTCAGCTTTGCAACCGAGTTAAGTGATGCCAACGCACCGTTTTCTTCACGGTTGTGCATGGGGTTTGCGCCGGGAGCAAAGGGGGCAGCAGCCTTTCTGCCGTCGGGGGTTGCACCGGTGTTACGTCCGTACATAACGTTGGAAGTAATAGTCAAAACCGACAAGGTATGGATAGCCTTACGGTAGGTCGGGGTCTTGCGAAGCTCGGTAATAACCTTATGGGTCATTTCCTTTGCAATCAGGTCAACACGGTCATCGTCGTTGCCGTATTTGGGAAAATTGCCCACAGTATCAAACTCAACGATATATCCGTTGTCGTCAAATATAGGCTTAACCTCGGCAAACTTGATAGCACTCAAAGAGTCGGCAACAACCGAAAGACCTGCAATACCGAAGGCCATAAAGCGCTCAACGTCGGTATCGTGCAAAGCCATCTGAATCTTCTCGTAGGCATACTTATCGTGCATATAGTGGATGATGTTCATTGTATTGACATACAACTTGGACAACCACGCAATGTATATATCGAAACGCTCTCTGACGGTATCGTAATCTAGTTTGTCGCCCGACAGAACGTCCATCTGAGGACCGATGTGGATTCCGCTTGTGGCATCGTAACCACCGTTTATAGCGATAAGCAAAAGCTTTGCAAGGTTGCAACGTGCACCGAAGAACTGCATCTGTTTACCGACCTTCATTGCCGAAACACAGCAAGCGATTGCATAATCGTCACCGTAGATAGGACGCATTACGTCGTCATTCTCATACTGGATAGAATCGGTGTCGGCAGATACCTTTGCACAGAACTTCTTGAAGCCTTCGGGCAATGCATTTGACCAAAGAACAGTGAGGTTAGGCTCGGGAGACGGTCCAAGAGTGTAAAGAGTATTGAGCATACGGAAACTGGACTTGGTAACAAGGGCACGTCCATCCTCACCCATACCGCCGACAGCCTCTGTAATCCACATGGGGTCTCCGCCGAACAGCTCGTTATACTCAGGTGTTCTCAGATGACGAGCCATACGGAGCTTGATAACAAAATCGTCCATCAATTCCTGTGCAGTTTCCTCGGTCAAAACACCGTTCTTAATATCACGCTCAATATAAATATCAAAGAACGAGCTTACACGACCCAAGGACATAGCAGCACCGTTCTGCTCCTTTATAGCGCCAAGGTATGCGAAATAGGTCCACTGAATGGCCTCTTTTGCATTTTCGGCAGGCTGGCTTATATCAAAACCGTAGGACTGAGCCATATCCTTGAGATAACCCAAGAAAGCAATCTGCTGATAAAGCTCCTCATCCAGACGTATGGTAGCAGTGCTGAAAGCATAGTCCGACAGACTTGCCTTGTCCTTCTTCTTTTCCTCAATAAGCTTGTCCACACCGTAAAGTGCTACACGGCGATAGTCACCGATAATACGTCCGCGACCATAAGCATCGGGCAAGCCTGTAATGACGTGGCACTTTCTTGCCTGACGCATTTCGTCGGTATAGGCTCTGAAAACACCGTCGTTATGGGTGGTTCTGAAGCGGAATTCCTCCTCAACCTTTTTGGAAAGCTTGTAGCCGTAAGCCTCACAGGCCTGACGAACCATACGCATACCGCCAAACGGGTTGACCGAACGCTTCAGAGGACGGTTGGTCTGAAGACCAACTATCAACTCATTGGGCTTGTCAATATATCCGGGCGAAAAAGCCGCTAAGGACGAAACAGTTGCGGTATCAATATCCAAAACACCGCCGTACTGACGCTCAAGGCGGAACAAATCCTCAACCTTTTTCATCAAATCAGACGTACGCTTGGTTGCACCCGACAAAAATGCCGAATCACCCTTATATTCGGTGTAGTTAGCCTGAATGAAATCACGAACGTTGATTTCATTCTGCCAAACACCCTTCTTAAATCCATTCCAATTCTTATGTTCCATAGAATCTCCTCCTTAGGAAAGAAAACTTAAAAAGCAAAAAAGCAGGTCAGCTTGTAAATGCAAACTGATCTGCCCAGACGGTCGACATTGAAAGCATTTACATTCCCCGAGTGTTACCACTCTTATCCGTCAGTTATGTAAATGTTATTTTAATGTATCCATATTATACACACTAAGTCGTATTTTGTCAACAGCTAAAACGCAAATTTTTGCACAAAATTTTGCGGTTGAACAGTGCATCATACACAAAATATAGTGGTTGCACCTTTTTTCAGGCACAACCACTATGATTCAATTAGGTGTTTTCTTACAAATAGCTTTTGATTTCAACTGTAAGTTGTTCCTCAAGGTTGATAAGACGCTTAGTGATATCCTTTGAAACCTCGTCTGCTGCTTTATATTCATTGAGATATCGATTGAGTGATTTTACTCCCATATTGCAGCCGTCGGTCATAAGGTCGGCAACGGTCTTGTCAGAGTCGTCAAGGCCTAATTTCACGTTTGTTTTAATCCAAGACATTCCTTTTGCCATAGGATTAGGGCTTTTGCCTTCGTCACCGTATTTGTCCAAAAGTGATTGGATTTCGGAATTGAGCTTGTCGTGTTCACGTCGGCACTCAACCAAATAGTCCTTCAATTTTTTGGATTTTACGTGGTCACGTACCTGGTCTATCGAGTCAATTCCCATAGTTACACCTGCATCACATTCGCGCAGTAATTTAATTGTATCCTGTTCTATCATAAAAACCGTCCTTTCTTAAAATATCATTCCCTGAAATCTCGTTTATATATCACATAAAGCAGTTTCCATATATTGATATTTCTAGGAAAAGATTGTATAATAAAAATGTAATAAGTTTATAATTGTGGTAATACTACAATCATTAAAAAGTTAAAAAAGAGGTTGGATAAATGCTGTTCTGGATAATACTTGGTGCTGTCGGTATTTTGGCTTTGGTTTTTCTGACTGCCTATATCTGCTTTCATATAACCTTTTTCTCATCAAGGCGCAAGAAAAAGAATGCTCCCGAGTTTGAAATACCACCGGGTGACATCTACGAGCCATACCGTGACCAAATGATTTCTTGGATGAAGGAAGCAAGAGAAATGCCTCACAAAGAAGTCACGATAACCTCTTTCGACGGTCTTAAACTGTACGGAAAATACTACGAATATAAAAAAGGTGCACCGATAGAGCTGATGATGCACGGTTATCGCGGCACCTCCGAGCGTGACCTTTGCGGAGGCGTTCAAAGATGCTTTTCTTTGGGTCGAAACTGCCTTATTATTGACCAACGCGGTTGTGGAAAAAGCGAAGGTCACATTATAACCTTCGGCATAAAAGAACACCGCGATTGCATCGATTGGGTAAACTTTATAATTGAAAATATTGACAAGGATGCAAAAATCATCCTTTGCGGAATTTCGATGGGTGCTGCTACCGTGCTGACCGCTTCGGGCAAGGAGTTGCCCGAAAATGTTGTTGGGGTTTTAGCAGATTGCGGATATACCTCTGCTAACGAGATAATCAACAAGGTTATCCGTCAGATAAAACTCCCTGCCGTTATTCTCTATCCGTTTGTCAAACTCGGTGCCCGTGTATACGGTGGTTTCAAATTAGAGGAAACCTCCCCTATTGAAGCGATGAAGGTAACAAAACTCCCCGTAATCTTCTTTCACGGCGAAAGTGATGACTTTGTTCCGTGTGATATGAGCATTAAAAACTATGAGGCCTGCCAAAGTGAAAAAATGATTATCACAATCCCCGATGCAGGCCACGGACTTTGCTATCTTGTAGACCCCAATAAATATCTGAAAGAGCTTGCAGGTTTTTCGGTGAACAATTATAAAGTCGAATGTGAATATAAAGATATTTAAATCCAAATAAAAGAGAAAAGGGCTACACCATAAAGGTGTAGCCCTTTTCTTTCGTGATCAGTGTACATATAACATTACTTTCAACCATTTAATTATATCTGTATTACAGATAAATGTCAATATCTTTATTACAGATATCGCATAATAATTATGGGGTGATAATTATTATGCTTTTCAAAAATTTAAAGAGCATTAGAGAGGATAATGATATTAAACAAAAGGATATCGCTAAGGTTTTGAATGTTTCACAAAACACCTATTCACAATACGAAACTGGTGTTATTTCACTGACCGCAGAAGTTCTTGTAAAACTTGCAGATTATTACGATGTGAGCATCGACTACCTGCTCGATCGCACCAATAACCCTAATCTGCAAAAATAGCATAAGTGCATTCTCTGGGATACCGAGAATGCACTTTTTTTAATATAACTCCAAATCATTCATTAACTTTGAAACACGGTCAACACTTTTTTGTGAAACGGTATCGTTTGCTCCGACTAATGAGTTCACCTTTTTCCTCTTTGAAGGATTGAAAACTCTACACCACCGTTTTACGTGGTAGAACGGCAACAGCCACGGGTGTTTATTGAGGTTAGGATAAATAAGCTTCATATTTTCTAGTGGCAAAAATGCCAGCCTGAAAAACTGATCTTTCTTATCCTTGCCTTTAGTCTGGTTTACTATGGCAGCACTTTTTGTTGTTCCAAAAATGCCACCTTTAACAATAAACTCCTGCATCTCACAAGTTAATTCATTATGGGAAGCACCGTTAAACCAAGCATCACAGAGTCGGATTGCGGTTTCATAAAATTTTACCACATTGGATTTTTGCAGCATATCGTCAAGCACGTTTTGGTCAAATTCATAGTTTCGGCGAATATACCACAGGTCAATAAAAGGTCTTATTCCGCAACCGCCGCTCATCATATGCTTTGCCATATGGATTATATGATACAGCATAAAAAACTCATTGGTAAATTCCTTGCGAAACTGACAACCGTCAACCGACCTCGTGTACCTCCACGCATCGCTCAGTATAGTCGAAACGTTCTCCTTGACCCTTTCTTCTATAAGGTCAAAATGCAGTTCAAGATTTATATTCGACGGTGTTTTTATCTTAACATCATGAAAACTACCCTGTCCGACTACGCAACCGCAGGTGTCAGCCAAAACCTTACTAGCTTTATCAATATCATCCTTTCGCACAAGGATATCAATATCACAGCTTGTACGCATCCAAGGCTCAGGATAAAATTTTCTTACAACCGAACCTTTTAACGGTACGAATTCAATACCTGCTGATTCCAAAGCGTTACAGATATTATTAAACTCGTACTCTCTGAGTTCGTTTCTACAAACCTCTTTGTATTGCTTCCTGCAAAGTGTCACAGCAAGTTTATCCGAAGGCTCAAGCAATTTGTTGTAAAAGAAACCCTCGGTAACAATAGGTAACACCTTATGCATTTCAGCCAAAGAGACTACGCCACGTATCGCCTCGGGGCAAAACTCTGATTTTTGCTGTTCTGAAATATTAAAATCCGAAATAACAATATTAATCAAAGCAAACATCAATTGTATATTTTGAGGGCTGAACTTTGAAATAGAAGAATCCTTATCCACGCTTAAAACTTTCTCCATACCATTTTATTGACAACGCCTGTATAAGACTGGATTATCTTTACAACCTTGGTCGAAACATTTTCCTCAACATAAGTAGGCACGGGAATACCGATGTCACCGTTTTTGTTCATTTCGACTGCGGTATCAACGGCCTGCAAAAGGCTGTTTTCATCAATGCCTGCCAAGATAAAGCAAGCCTTGTCCAAAGCCTCGGGACGTTCGGTCGAGGTGCGAATACAGACTGCAGGGAACGGATTTCCAACACTTGTAAAGAAGCTGGACTCCTCGGGCAACGTACCACTATCCGAAACAACGGCAAAAGCCTTCATCTGCAGACAGTTGTAATCGTGAAAGCCCAATGGCTCGTGCTGAATAACACGTTTGTCAAGCTTAAAGCCACTCTGTTCAAGACGCTTCTTTGAACGGGGATGGCAGGAATAAAGTATCGGCATATCGTACTTTTCAGCCATCTTGTTGATAGCGTTAAACAACGACAAGAAGTTCTTTTCGGTATCAATATTTTCCTCACGGTGAGCCGAAAGCAAAATATACTTGCCCTTTTCAAGACCCAATCTTGAATGAACGTCCGAAGCCTTAATATCATCAAGATTATTGTGCAAAACCTCTGCCATGGGTGAGCCTGTGACATAGGTTCTCTCCTTGGGCAGACCGCACTCGTGCAGATATCTTCTTGCATGCTCGGAATAAGCCAGATTGACGTCCGAAATAATATCAACAATTCGGCGGTTGGTTTCCTCGGGCAGACACTCATCCTTGCAACGGTTACCTGCCTCCATATGGAAAATGGGGATATGCAAGCGCTTTGCGGCAATAGCCGAAAGGCAGGAGTTGGTATCGCCCAAAATAAGCAAAGCATCGGGCTTAATCTCGTTCATCAACTTGTACGAGCAGTTGATGATATTACCGATGGTTTCGCCCAAATCATCACCCACCGCATCCATATAAACCTCGGGATCGCGAAGCTTCAAATCTTTGAAAAATACGCCGTTCAAATTATAATCGTAGTTCTGACCCGTGTGAGCCAACACACAATCAAAATACTCGCGGCACTTATTGATAACCGCCGCAAGACGTATAATTTCAGGTCTTGTGCCGACGATAATCAAAAGTTTGAGCTTACCGTTGTCCTGAAATTTTACGTCACTGTAATCCAATTTAATATCCATTATTCTACCACCTCAAAAAATGTATCCGGCTTGTTGGGGTCAAAGCATTCGTTGGCCCACATAACCGTAACAAGGTCCTCTGTTTCACTTAAGTTTATAATGTTATGAGTGTATCCGGGAAGCATATGTACCGCCTCGATTTTTTCACCCGAAACATGGAAATTCAAAACCTCATCGGTTCCGATTTTGCGTTGCTGGATAAGTCCGTTACCCGAAACAACAATAAAGAACTCCCACTTTGTATTGTGCCAATGCTGACCCTTGGTAATTCCGGGCTTGGAAATATTGACGCTGAACTGACCGCATTTTTCGGTGCGGAGAAGTTCGGTAAAGCTTCCTCTTGGATCAACGTTCATTTTCAAAGGAAACGCAGCCTTTTCTTTAGGCAAATACGAAAGATAAGTCGAATAAAGTTTCTTCGCAAAGCTGCCAAAAGGAATTTCGGGCATTAAAAGGGTTTTGGGTTGGTCACGGAACTTATAAAGAAGTTCAACAACCTCGCCAAGCAAAACCTTGTGGGTTACGGGTACGGCACAATATCTGCCGTTGGAGTTCAAAACAAAGTCCGCGCCGTCAAATTCGCAATGATGCTCTTTCGACTCCAAAGCCAACATCATTTCGTCAACAATATCGTCAATATAAACCAGCTCCAACTGCACCGAAGGATCGTTAACGGTAATAGGAAGGTCGTTAGCGATGTTGTTGCAGAAGGTTGCAACGGCACTGTTGTAGTTGGGTCGACACCATTTTCCGAAAACGTTGGGGAAACGGTAAACAAGTACATTTGCACCCGTTTCGGCCGAGTAATCAAAAAACAGTTCTTCTCCTGCTTTTTTAGACTCGCCGTAAACACTGCCTGCAAAACGTCCGACCAAGGAAGCCTGGGTAGACGACGAAAGCATAACGGGACAGGTGTTTTTATATTTTTTCAAGGTGTCAAGCAACTCCGATGCAAAACCAAAATTGCCCTGCATAAACTCTTCGGTTTCCTTCGGGCGGTTTACACCTGCAAGGTTGAAAACAAAATCCGCCTTACTGCAAGCCTCGTCCAAAACGTCCTTGGAGGTATCGATATCAAATTCATAGATGTTCTCTATGATCAAACCAGGATGGGTTTTATCCTTGCCGTCCTTAATATTGTTCAAAGCGGCAACCAAATTTTTGCCAACAAAACCCTTAGCGCCCGTAACAAGTATATTCAAATCATTCACCCTTAAAATTAAATTTCAAGCCCACGGCTTCGAGCTCTTTTTCACGTGCGCTTATACCCTCACGCGAAAGCGATTTGACCTCATTAAGTCTTTGGGATATTCTTCCTCTTTTAAAAATTGCGGTATGAATAATCCTCCATATCCACATAAACGGCAACAAAAACGGAAGCCTTTTCAAAAACGGAAACAGTATACACATATCCTTATAAGGCATAAACAGTGCTTTCATAAATTTTCCAAAATGAGAAGTACCCTTGCCTTTTTTGTTTTCAATAATCGCATCGGTCTTTCTGTGGTCGTCAGCAGTACCGAATGCACCTCCGCCAAGAATCTTTTCGGTCATCATATTGGTAATATCATCGGTCTCGGCGTCAGAAAACCACACGTTTACAAGCTTCAGCACGTTTTGTGAAAAGGTGTACAGTTGGATCTTTTCAAGTTCCTTTTTTATATACCCCTTATCCATATCGGGATGAGAATTCCAATAAAGATACATATCGGCAACGTGGCGGATACCGATTCCGGCAATACGGTAGTGCTTTGCAAAATGAACAAGCAGGAATATCCAACAATCCTCATCACTCAACTCAAAGCGATGCTTTCCACTTTCACAAGGTTTGGCAAGATGCCATCCGTCCTTATAGTAGGAGTAATAATCCTCTTCTTTAACAGGCATAGGGCTGTTGTGCAGTTCAATAAGCATAGCATGCTTGTTCCACGAACGGACGTGGTCCCACTTTTCAAAGAATGTATACCCCAACTCGGCCATAATTTCACTTATACGCTCATACTGATGTTCACGGATAAGAATATCGCTGTCGCCCATTGCACGCATTTCCTCTTTGGGATACAAAGCTCTTATAACAGTGCCCTTAAGCGGCAAATAGTCTATTCCGTGCTTTTCAAATGCATTGAGAAGTGCGGCAATTTCATTCTTTTGCTGTTCAGTCCGAGAAACCGCATTGCCTGCGGTAACAAGAAAGTTATCGCCAAGTTCGGTCCTCAGAAAAACCCCCGAATTGACAATTCCGTAATACATCATAACCACTACGTTATGGTGTATCGCTAACCGATAAGCCTTTTCAAAATCGAAATCAGCAGGCAGAGAGCAAGGTTTCCCGTCCAATGCACTTTTGATTATAGAAATAATGCTTTTCGCAAATTCCTTATTCATCACTTATCCTCTTTGAATTTTTTAAGTTCATCACGGATATACTGCAAAGACAAAAGCTTCTCTTTAACGCCATCAACATCCAAAAGCTCGGTGTTGTGAGAGTTGAACTCGGTCAAAGGATTGCGTTCCTTGTCGCCATCCTTGAAATATTTATCATAGTTAAGTCCGCGCTTGTCACAAGGCACACGGTAGAAATCGCCCATATCAAAGGCGTTTGCGCATTCCTCGTTGGTAAGCAGGGTCTCATACATTTTTTCACCGTGGCGGATGCCGATAACCTTAATTTCGGTATCGGGCTTGAACAGTTCACAGACAGCCTTTGCCAATACCTCAATAGTGCAGGCAGGAGCCTTCTGAACAAGGATATCACCGGTCTCGCCGTTTTCAAAAGCAAACAAAACAAGGTCAACCGCCTCATCCAACGACATAATAAAACGTGTCATTGAAGGCTCGGTGATGGTGATGGGCTTACCCTGCTTAATCTGCTCAATCCAAAGCGGAATTACCGAACCTCTCGAGCACATTACGTTGCCGTAACGGGTACAGCAGATTTTCGTTTTATCGGCATCAACGGTACGCGACTTTGCAACAATAACCTTTTCCATCATTGCCTTGGAGGTGCCCATTGCATTAACGGGATATGCCGCCTTATCGGTAGAAAGACAGACAACGTTTTTAACACCTGCTTCAATAGCGGCAGTGAGCACGTTTTCGGTGCCCAAAACATTGGTTTTTACAGCCTCAATCGGGAAAAATTCGCAGGAAGGAACCTGCTTCAAAGCTGCAGCGTGGAAAATATAGTCAACACCGTGCATAGCGTTCTTGACCGAAGCCAAATCACGGACGTCGCCGATATAAAAACTTATCTTTTCAGCAACCTCGGGCATTTTTGCCTGAAACTCGTGACGCATATCATCCTGCTTTTTCTCATCTCGCGAAAAAATACGAATCTCACCGATATCGGTGGCCAAAAATCTGTTCAGAACTGCATTTCCGAAACTACCGGTACCTCCGGTGATAAGAAGTGTTTTACCTTTAAACGAACTCATTTTTATTTTCCTCTGTTTCCATACATTTTTTCGTAGTAATTCTGATATTCACCGTTAATAATATCCCCCCACCAATCGCGGTTATCAAGATACCATTTAATTGTGAGTTTTATGCCATCGGCAAACTTTGTTTCGGGCAACCATCCAAGTTCACTATGAATCTTAGTCGGGTCGATTGCATAGCGCATATCGTGTCCCTTACGGTCGGCAACGTAGGTTATAAGGCTCTCGGGTTTGCCGAGTTCCTTGCAAATCAATTTGACAATATCGATGTTCTTCATTTCGTTGTGTCCGCCGATGTTGTAAACCTCTCCGACTCTACCGTTATGGATAACCAAATCAATGGCTTTGCAGTGGTCTTCAACGTACAGCCAATCGCGGACATTGAGACCCTCACCATACACAGGAAGGGGTTTGTCGTTTAAGCAGTTTGCTATCATAAGCGGAATGAGTTTCTCGGGGAAATGATAGGGTCCGTAGTTATTGGAACAACGGCTTATCGACACAGGAAGCCCATAGGTGCGATGATATGCAAGCACCAAAAGGTCTGCCGCCGCTTTTGATGAAGAATAAGGACTGCTTGTATGTATTGGGGTTTCTTCGGTGAAGAAAAGGTCGGGTCTGTCGAGTGGCAAATCGCCATAAACCTCGTCGGTGGAAACCTGATGATAACGCTTTATACCGTATTTTCTGCAAGCATCCATCATTACCGCAGTACCCATTATATTTGTCTGCAAGAAGATGCCCGGGTCTTCGATGGAACGGTCAACGTGGCTTTCTGCCGCAAAATTGACAACCATATCGGGTTTTTCTTCTTCAAAAAGCTTATACACTGCTTCTCTGTCGCAGATGTCGGCTTTGACAAAACGGAAGTTCTCGTTATCCATCACCGATTTCAGTGTCGAGAGATTGCCTGCGTAGGTCAGTTTATCAAGGCAAACTATGCGGTAGTCGGGATATTTTTTAAGCATATGGAAGACAAAGTTTGAGCCGATAAATCCCGCTCCGCCTGTTACGATTATAGTCATTTTGTGCCCTCCTCTGCTACGGAAATGAGATATTGACCATAATCGGTCATTTTGAGGCTTTCGCCTATTTCTTTTAGTCTTTCTGCTGTAATAAATCCGCGTCTGTAAGCGATTTCTTCAATGCAGGAAACGTAGAATCCTTGTCTATCCTGCACAGCCTCGACAAACATAGATGCCTTTAACATTCCGTCAGGTGTACCGGTATCAAGCCAAGCCATACCGCGTCCGAGAAGGGTTACGTTAAGTTCACCTTTTTCGAGGTATGCGTTGTTGACTGCCGTTATCTCTATCTCACCTCTTGCCGAGGGTTTTACATTCTTTGCAATTTCAACAACACGGTTATCATAGAAGTAAAGTCCGGGAACAGCATAGTTGGATTTCGGATGCTCGGGTTTTTCCTCAATGGATATAACCTTATGGTTTTTGTCGAACTCAACAACTCCAAAGGAACGAGGGTCTTTCACGGGATAACCAAAGATTGTTGCACCCGTTTTATTTTCCATAGCACTTCTTAACGTTCTGGTCATATCCTGACCGTAGAACACGTTGTCGCCCAAAATCAGACAGACACTGTCGTCACCGATGAATTCTTCACCCAAAATAAAGGCATCAGCAAGTCCGCGAGGGGTATCCTGCACCCTATACTGAAGCGAAATGCCTATATAACTTCCGTCACCCAAGAGTTTCTCATACATCGGCGTGTCTTCGGGTGTTGAGATTATTAAAATGTCTCTTATTCCCGCGAGCAATAAAATAGATAACGGATAGTAGATTAGCGGTTTGTCGTAGATGGGCAGAAGTTGTTTTGAAACAACCTTGGTCATCGGGTACAGTCTTGTACCTTTTCCACCTGCTAAGATTATACCTTTCATAAAAACCCCCGAAAAATTTATTTTAGGATTATATCACAAATTCTGTCGACATCCTCGACCGTCAAATCGGCAAATAGAGGCAGTGTAAGTACTCTATCAGCTATGTACTCTGCCACTGGTGTTTCCCCTTTGTCGTAGTCCTTATAACACTCAAAACTGTTGGTCAGCGGATAGAAGTACTTTCTTGCGATGATGTCGTCTTTTTTGAGAAACTCGAAAACCTCATCGCGGTCATATTTATAACCGTCGAAAACGACGGGGAAATATGCATAGTTGGATTTAACGCCTTCCTGCTCGGGTGCAAGTTTGATTCCCTCAACTCCCCCAAGGCGTTGTCTGTAACGCTCGACGGCGGTTTTTCTCTTTGCGATTTCACCTTCTATATGGCGGAGATTGCAAATGCCCATTGCAGCATGAAACTCGCTCATCTTGGCGTTTGTACCGATATATCTTCCCTCTTCACCGAATAATCCAAAGTTCTTCATATCGTTTAGAGGTTGTACCAAACTGTCGTCTGCGTAACACACTGCACCGCCTTCAACAGTATTGAAAACCTTGGTAGCGTGGAAGGAAAACATCGAAGCGTCACCGAAGTTTGCACAGTTTTCCCCATTGTATGTAACACCGAAAGCATGTGCGGCATCGTAGATAACTTTGAGATTGTGTTTCTTCGCAATCGCGTCAATCGCCTCGATATCACAGATGTTTCCATAGACGTGAACGGGCATTATTGCGACGGTTTTGTCGGTGATAAGCGCCTCTATTTTGGTCACGTCGATGGTGTAATCTACCTCGTTTATATCGCAGAAAACAGGGACAAGTCCACTTCTTGCGATGGAGTTTGTTGTGGAAACAAAGGTAAACGGGGTCGTGATAACCTCACTGTCCTTCGGGAAGTTCATCACCGAAAGGATACCTTCAAGTGCGAGATGCCCGTTTGTATATAGGGTGATGTTGGGAGTGTTGAGGTACTCCTTCAAGTCCGCCTCAAGCTGTTTATGCTTGACACCCATATTGGTGAGCCATCTCGACTCCCACAGTTCTTTTATTTCGTTGCAATATTCCTCGAAATCGGGCATCGAGGAACGTGTTACGTTGATAGGCATAAAGTTACCTCGCAATTATTCTTGTGATTCAAGATAAAGTTCGTAGAACTTTCCGGGGTCAACCTTTCCAAACCCCTTGCTTTCAAAAAAGTATCTTGCACCTTCTACATTAAGGATCGGTCCGCACATAACCTGCTCATAATCTGCGGCAGGATGAGTGTTGATCTCGCAAAATTTGAATCCGTCCGGAGTTATTATTATATCAAATCCAAGATAATCAAGTGAAGATACATGGTCACATACCTTTTTCAAGGTTTCCTTAACATATTCCCAATTAGGCAATCTTTCATTTTCCCAGATCACATGAGTGTCAGGATGCTCTTTGCACTTCCATTCGCCATCGGGACAGAAGCGACGGTATCTTATACCGGAATTATTATATTCACCTGTTTCAAAATTAAAGCCTATACCGATGCCTCCTGAAGAAAGATTGCTCGCACCGCCCGAAACAGAGGTGCCAAACCTTGCATACGAAACGGTACATCGCCATTTCGCGGGAGCATACGGCTCTTCCTGCGGCAACTTGACCATAATAACCCTTAAGGTACATTCGCTCGAAGGCCAAATTCTCGACAGATCTTCGTGTTGATAGCAATATTCCGTAACAATATGGTTTTCCAAATGAGCAACTATATGGTTATACTCATCCGCACCTATCGGTTTATTATTAGCTATGATCTCACCGTTTTTATACTCCAGCTTTACAAATCCTCTTCCGCCGGATGTGCCGGAATTGGGCTTTACCGCAAGTGTTCCCTTTCGTTTAAGAAGATTGAGAATAAAATCCTTATCTCTGTTGATGTCGCTCGGAGCGTCCATAAGATAAGTATAATTACCGCTATTCTCAACATAAAGATAATACTCAGGCATTGTATCTGCACAGCCGTTGCTGTTAAGGACATACTTGAGCGTCAATTTGTCATTTACCCATATCTTGAAATGATGATTTATGGGGTGGATCATAAAGTATTGATAATCAGGAAGATAGCTTTCATAGTTTTCCTCTGTTAACCCATAAAGCTCAACTCTTCCCGGGTAAAACCCTTTTGACAAAGCCCACTTCTTTGTCTCTTCGTCTGTAGGGAACGCTTTTTCATCGTCGGAAAGTTTTTTAACAAACATTCTGGACCATTTGTAGTCCATTCCATTTTCTTGCATCAACTCAAGAAGTTTGTCGTAGTTAGTCATAAAAATCCCCCTATATATCAGTAAGCAAATCTTTTCTCATTATATCCTTGCCGTTTATGTCAAGCACCTGCATTGTGGCTACTGCCTTTTTATGCTTTGCACGAATCTCGTCCATTGTATCGGCTTGGATTGTAAATCCTGCTACTCGGTCGCCACTGTTTTCGATGGTATCGAATTCTGCTCCCTGCCATTTGTAGAGGCTGTATTCGGAAATCGTGTCGTCGGCAACCAGCTCGTCGAAGCCGTCAAGACGGTCGAAAACACCCGGGTTACAGTAGATAAACTCGTTTATTATGTATCGGTTTTCTGGGATAACCTTTTCAACGTGTGGTTTGTTGCCCAAAGTCAAATCCACCACCGCAGAAACGACATCAAAGCCTGATGCTTTTTTAATAAGTCTGAACTTAACTCCGCCACCTGTTCTTGCACTGAACTCAAGAACGAATGCTCTCTTTCCGTCGGTTATCATCTGTATAAGCATTGGGGAGTTTTTGAGTCCGAAAGCGTCGGCTATCTGTTGAGCGATACCCTGCACCAAATCGTACACCTTTTCCACTACGTCGGCAGAATAGCGACCTCTAAAGATTACGAACTTGTCGTTGTTTGCAATTTTGTCGAGCGAAGATACCGAAAGAACGTGTGCAACACCCTCTTCTACATAGACGTCAACGCTGAGCTCTTCGCCTTCTATAAATTCCTCAACAATTGCGGTATTTGTTCGGCTATATTCGACTGCCTTTTCAAAAGCGAGTTTAAGTTCTTGGATGTTCTCTACCTTTTTAACACCCCTTGAACTGTTGCAGTCAACGGGTTTTACTATAAGCGGATAGGTCATCGAAGTGAGTTGTTTTTCATCGAGTTCTCCCATTATGACGTGCTTTGCCGTGGGTACACCAAACTCATTGAACACTTTTTTCATATACTGCTTGTTGGTAACGTTGAGTGCAGTTTTGTGGTCAATATAGCAAGGAAGCCCAAGTGTTTCAGAGACTTTTGCAACGGTATTGATGGCTTGGTCTGTGCAGACGGTTATGAGAAAATCAACCTTTTCGTTTCTTGCAACATCGGTTATTCCCTCAAGGTCAAGTGTCGAAACTTGGTAAAACTTATCTGCATATTTTCTTGCTACAGGATTTTCGTAATAATCCGCAAGAATTGTATATATATTTCTTCTTTTTAGTTCTTCTATTAAGGCTATCTGCGGAAATCCCCCCGCCAAAACCAATGCCTTCATTTCTTTTCCCCCTACGCTTTTTT
>JAZTYO010000014.1:0-65636 GCA_045636945.1 Acutalibacteraceae bacterium
TCCCCGGAAGACTACCGGGTTGATAGGCTGCATGTGTAAGCGCGGTGACGCGTTCAGCTAGGCAGTACTAATAGACCGAGGGCTTGACCTTTGACCTCTTTGTAATGCTTTTCTTGTTCAGTTTTCAGGGTGTGTTCAAAACATGTTTTTTACTCCGACCGATTTGGTCGGAGTTTTTTGTTTTTTGAACCTTTTAACTGTATTTTCGACTATATGTGTGAAACCGGTTTTAAAATATTCAGGTTGCATTAGCGATTTCGCGGGAAATTAACCTCGGTTAATGCAAAAAAATAGGCTCGCCTAATGCTTGGGTCACCACAAAAAATGGTGTTGCCCGCACATATAGCAAAGCCTACGCATATGAGATAGCAGATTTGCTCAACTATGTCAAGGATATTTTTGGAAATACTTTCTCAGAAGTTGTGTATCAGCACCTTGGAATGACACGAACTAAGGATGATTTTTCCAAGAATCGCCGATACAGTCTTTTCAATAATTTGTTGCTCAGTGTCAGTTTTAGTCGCTTGCAATGATTGTATAACGGATTATATTATCTAGTGTCAGGAAAAGGCAGAGTGTACACTCTGCCTTTGATTTATTAATATATGCTTTACTGCTTTGTTTTCTCAACCCAAGTATTCCAACGCGGGTCTGATTTGATTTCCATTGCCACGTTGTTATAATTTGGTACGCACCATGCCGGCCAATCCGCCGGTAAGGATTTAACAGTATTTGTATTGGCGGTAATGCTGTATTCAACATGCTTAAGAAGAAGCGAAGTGTAGCTGTGATTTTTACCGTCACAGGCTTCATCAAGTTTTCTCGCATGTTTCAATGCACTGTCTAACGATTCAAAAGCATCATTCTTGTATCCGCGTTCCCATTGAAGCCTTGAAAGGTACAAATAAAGCTGTATAAGTTTACTGTGATACGGTCCGAAATTTCCGTCTTCGCAAATCACATAAAACATACTTATTGTACCTCCAGATTATTTTCACCGGTGTGTCTATATTATAACTTGCCGATTCACAAATAACAATTATCAATCAGTTGTTAAAAACTCAATCATTGGTTGTACAATATTACGGCTTATTATTAATAAAAATCACTCTATGTTGCAGTATATCAGCAACATAGAGTGATTTGCATTATTACATTTGGGTTGATTGTCTGAACACGTCCGTGAATACAGCATCACCTTTGAATCAGTAAAGCAACTCGCAATCGGCGGAATCAAGTGCTTCGAGCCATTCGGCGGAGGGCTTTTTATCGGTTACAACAGTGTCAAAATCGGCAATATCGCAAACCTTGGCAAATGAAACCTTGCCGAATTTGGTGCTGTCAACCGCAATTATCTTGCGCTTGGCTGAACGCATAAGTGCAACCTTGATGGAAGCCTCGGCTTCGCTCGATTCGGTAAAGCCTTTAGCAATATCAAGACCCTTGCAGGAGCAAATGCACAGGTCAACGTTGAAATCGCCGAGTGTTTTTTCGGCAATCCCGCCAACCAAAGACAAACTGCCGGTTTTGAGTGTTCCGCCGGTGGAAACGATATTCCAATCGGCTTTCTGCGAAAACTCAATCATAACCTCGACCGAGGGGGTGATAACGGTCAGATTTTTGATGTTTTTGGCTGACTTGATAACCTCAAGTGCGGTTGTACTCGAGTCAAGTGCGATATAGTCGCCATCGTGTATCATAGGTAACACAAGTTCAGCAATTTTTTTCTTTTCAGAGGTGTTGGAACTTTGTCTTACGTGGAAGGGAAGGTCGAGGAAGGTGTTTTCAGCCTTGATAGCACCACCGTAAAATTTTTCGGCAAGTCCTTCCTGAGCCAATTTGTCAAGGTCTCGGCGGATGGTTTCGCCCGATACGCCGAATTCAGCTGCAAGGTCGTTTACCATCACGCGGCCTTCTTCACAAAGCCGTGAATATATAAGATTTTTTCTCTCAACTGCAAGCATTTTTGTTACCTCACATTCATCACAATTCAAAAACCACATGTAAATATTTGGAATTCAATCAATCGTATCACGAAATTAACACCTTGTCAATACATCTCTCGGATTAAATTAACAAAGTTTTTATTAATTTGAAAATAATACTTGTAAAAATGGGATTTATGGTATAAAATGTAGACAATGGAGGTGGCGTTATGAAGCCCTTTATGAATAAGGATTTTATCCTGAAAACCGAAACTGCAAAAAAATTGTACGCTATGTGTTGTGATATGCCTATTATCGACTATCACTGCCATATTAACCCTCAGGAGATTTACGAAAACCGTAAGTTTAACGATATTACTGAGGTTTGGCTTGGCGGCGACCATTATAAATGGCGACTCATCCGTTCCAACGGTATCCCCGAGGAGGAGATTACCGGCAGTGCAGATAACCGCACAAAGTTCCAGCGTTTTGCCGAGGCACTTCCCAAAGCTATCGGCAACCCGATGTATCATTGGACTCATCTTGAACTCAAGAGATACTTCGGATATGACGGAATTTTAAACGGTGATACTGCCGAGGAGGTATGGAATCTCTGTAACGAGAAGCTGAAGTCTGACGATTTCACCGTAAGACGTTTGATTGAGCGTTCCAACGTTGAGTTTATCGGCACGACAGACGACCCTGCAGATTCTTTGGAATGGCACCGTCTTATCAAAGAGGATAAGAGCTTTAAACCTGTGGTAGCACCGTCGTTCCGCCCTGATAAGGCTGTTAACATCGAAAAGGACGGATTCAGGGAGTATATCGAAAAGCTGTCGGCGGTTGTCGGCAAGGAGATTGACTCGGTTAAAACCTTGAAGTCTATTATGCACGACCGTCTTGATTTGTTTGAGGAAATGGGCTGTAAAGCAGCCGACCACGGTCTTGATTACGTTGTATATGCACCTGCAACCGATTCGGAGGTTGAGGCCGCATTTAAAAAGGCAATGAGTGGCGAAAAGGTCACTTTGGCTGAAATGGAAATCTACAAAACAAGCCTGCTTGTTTTCTTTGCCGAGGAATATACCGAACGCGGCTGGGCAATGCAGATTCATTACGGCACAATGCGTAATATAAACGGACCTATTTTCCGCAAAATGGGACCCGATATGGGCTTTGATGTTATTTCCAACCGTTGTTGCTGTGATGCTATCGCAGGATTGCTTAATGCATTTGTTGAGAACAACGCTTGTCCCAAGGTTATTCTATATTCGCTTAATCCTGCCGATAACGAACTGCTTGATACCATTATCGGTGCTTTCCAGGGTACAGAGGTTGCAGGCAAGATTCAGCACGGCTCGGCTTGGTGGTTTAACGATACCAAGACCGGTATGGAGGCTCAGTTGACCTCTTTGGCAAACCTTTCAATCTTGGGTAACTTTATTGGTATGTTGACCGATTCACGAAGCTTCCTCTCTTACACCCGTCACGAGTATTTCAGGAGAATTATGTGTAATCTTATCGGTGAATGGGTTGAAAACGGCGAATATCCCAACGATGAAAAGGCACTTTGCGAGATTGTTCAAGGTATTGCCTACAACAACGCCAAAAAATATTTTAACATCTGATTTCTATTGGCAGGTATGCTTTTTGCATCCCTGCCTTTGATTTTTCACAGATTTAACATTGTTTTAATAAAAAAAGACTTTTCAAACGGCTTCAGTTTATGTATAATATAATGGTAGTGCTATGTATGGATGAAAAGAGGGAAGAATTTGATATATCTTGTTGAGGATGATGCCAACATCCGCGAGCTTGTTGTTTACACGTTGAATAGTATGGATCTTGAGGCACACGGGTTTGAAAAACCTTCTGAGTTTTATAAGGCTCTTGAATCTGCAAAACCGTCACTTATTTTGCTTGATATAATGCTTCCCGAAGAAGATGGACTCAGTATTTTGTCCAACTTGAAAGCAGACAATAGTATGCAGGATATCCCCGTTATAATGCTGACTGCCAAAGGCACCGAACTTGACAAGGTCAAAGGCCTGGAGCTTGGAGCAGACGATTATATCGCAAAGCCTTTTGGAATGATGGAGCTTGTTGCACGTGTCAAGGCAAGACTACGAAGTTCGAAAATCGATTGTAAATATTCGGAATATACTGTAAATAATCTTTACGTTTGCTTGGAAAAGCACATTGTAAAGGTTGACGGTGAGAACGTTCAACTTACGTTAAAAGAGTTTGAAATGCTCTGCCTTTTGCTTAAAAACCGCAACGTGGTGCTCAACCGTGACCAGATTCTCAATAATATATGGGGATATTCTTTTGACGGTGAGAGTCGTACCATCGACGTACATATAAGAACACTTCGTCAAAAGCTTGGCTCTGCAGGTGACGTTATAGAAACCGTCAGAGGTTTGGGCTATAAGATAGCAGGTGATAACTGATGAAAAGTCTTAAAGGGATAATCGCACGATATATCGTTATTGTTTCGGTTGTTATGTCGGTTATTGTTTTCGGTGTCTTGTTTGCTGTTGTGTATTATGTTTATGCTGACCACGATACGTCGGTGTTTGAACTGCTTTTGCCGATGGCTGTTTTACTGCTTATCGAAATTGCCGTTTCAACACTTGTTGCTTTCAAGGCCTCCAAGACGATAATCAAGCCAATAAACCGACTTAATCCGTCCGACCCTAAAAGCACGGTGTACTATAAAGAACTTTCGCCGTTGGTTGAAAAAATTGAGGCACAAAACACACAAATCGCCCAACAGATAACCGATTTACGGTGTGAACACGAAAATCAGGATGCAATGCGAAGAGATTTTACTGCTAACGTTTCACACGAACTTAAAACTCCGTTGACCTCTATTTCGGGCTATGCCGAGATTATCAAAAACGGTATTGCCAAGGAAGAGGATACTGTAAGGTTTGCTGGCAAGATATATGATGAATCACAACGATTGATAACACTTGTCGGTGATATTATCAAGCTGTCGCGATTAGATAGTCAGGAAGTGCCTGTTGAAATCGAACGTTTTGACCTTTATGAGGTGTGCAAGGACGTTTTGTCACAGCTTGAAATGGCAGCTGCCGAACGCAAGCTTACAATAGAATTGCAAGGTGAAAATCTTGAACTTGTTGCTTCGCGTAAAATAGTTGAGGAGATTGTTTTTAACCTTTGTGACAATGCCGTTAAGTATAACCGAGAAAACGGTAAGGTTACTGTTAATATAAAGCAGTGTATGGACGGTATACAGTTAAAGGTTTCCGATACGGGTATTGGTATCCCCAAGGAGGATGTTGACCGTATTTTTGAAAGATTCTACCGTGTTGATAAAAGCCATTCAAAGGAAATCGGTGGTACGGGTCTTGGTCTATCCATTGTTAAACACGGTGCAAAATATCTTGGTGCTTCGGTTTCGGTCGAAAGTGAACTTGGTGTCGGCACCTCGATAAGAGTTGTTTTTTAAAGATTTTTTAAGGAGAATAGAAATGGCAAAAAGAATAGCATTGATTGCACACGATAATATGAAGCCAAAAATGATTGAATGGTGCAAGGATAATTACGAGGCCTTGTCGCATCATTTCCTTTGCGGAACGGGAACAACCTCGTCTAAAATCACCGAAGCTACGGGACTCCCTGTTAAGGCATATTTAAGCGGTCCTTTGGGTGGTGACCAGCAAATTGGCGCACGTGTTGCAGTAGGGGAGATTGACATTATAATTTTCTTTTCCGACCCGTTGACTGCAATGCCTCACGACCCCGACGTCAAGGCGTTGCTGCGAATTGCACAGGTTTACGATATCCCTATTGCCAACAACGTGGCAACTGCCGATTGCATTCTTAAAGCATTGCTGTAAACTGATTTTATAAGCCGAAGCTATACGGCAGAAGGAGAAAATATGAATATTTGGCATGACATTGACCCCAAAAGAGTAACTCCAAATGATTTTGTTGCGGTTGTTGAGATTTCTAAGGGCAGTAAAAAGAAATATGAACTCGACAAGGAAACTGGTCTTATAATACTTGACCGTGTTTTGTACACTTCGACCCATTATCCCGCAAACTATGGATTCATTCCGCGTTCGTTCGGTGACGACGGTGACCCGCTTGACGTCTTGGTTATATGCTCGCAGGCACTTGAGCCTTTGAGCCTCGTCCGTTGCTATCCTATCGGATATATTTCGATGCTTGACGGCGGAAGAAACGATGAAAAGATAATCGCTATTCCATTTGGTGACCCCACATACAACAAATGTAATGATATTTCTGAACTGCCTAAGCATATTTTTGACGAGATGGTTCATTTCTTCAACGTGTATAAGTCACTTGAGGATAAAGAGGCTGTTGCAAAAGAGGTCAACGGACGTGATGCTGCATTAGAGGTTATTTCAAAGGCCCTTGACAACTACGTTGAGAACTTTTGCAGATAAATAAGAATTTTTAAAGTAAAAAAGATGTGCGGAGTGCTCCACACATCTTTTTTGCTATTTGTTGATTTAGATGGACGGCGACATTACGTCGGCTAATTCCTCGAAGGTGACAAACTCATAGTCGTAGGCGATAAGGGTTTGTATCAATTCCTCAATATGCTTACCGTATGATTTTATACCTGTGTTAAGGTAATACTTGTCGTAGGATTTCAGATTACTGATAAACGGGATACGCTGTTTTGTAAGCTCGAACGGATGCAGATAAAAAACGTAATAGTCGTTCTGTTTGAGGTAACTCTTAATAAGGTTTTTAGCCACCAACCAGTTATTAAGACGGATATATCCGCCACCCGAGATAGGGAAGTCCATTCCGAAAAACTTCTGCTTTGCAAGACCAAACTCGAAAAAACCGTTGTTACAGAATATACCGTTGCGAAGCTCCTTAAAAGCGTTCATACTCAATTCAACGGTGTGTCTTGCCATAGAAAAGCCAAGGTGACTCGAGTCGTACTTAAAGTTCAGTTCCCTCAAAACATTCAGTCGGTCGTTGTCCATACTGAAACAAGGTGCTCTGAAACCGCAGACTTCAATACCGAAAAGCTCGGATAACTCGCGCTTTGCACGGGCAATGTGCTCTCTAAACTGCTCGACAGTAAGGCTCATCGGGGGAATGTGCTCATAACCGTGCAGGGCAAGACGGTGTCCGCTTTTTATATAGCCCTTGAGTCGGTCAGATATTTTTGAAGCTAACTGTCCAACCGTAAACAATGTACTTTTAATACCGTATTTATCGAGAATTCTGATATACTCATCAAGACCGTCCATCATATCAACGTCGGATTCAAAACCACTGTTACGCACACAGTCGGTATCGGTAAACGCTTCGACGTCCATAGTAAAGACCGCATATTTCTTTTTGCTCATACCGTATTCCTTTTCTATTTTGTTGCAAAATCGCCCTCTAAAACGATTTGCACATACAGATAATTTATTATAACACACTCAAAAAGAAAATGCACGACTTTTTTTGACAAAATATAAAAAATAAAGAGTCGGTTGCCCGACTCTTTAAGATTTCGTATTATTCGTCTTCTTCGTCCTCGTCGTCCTTGGGAACCTCTTTGTAAAGATTGAATCTGAACAAAAGCGATTCATCCTCAGGATTAGCACAACGGATAGTAACCTCTTTAATAATAGCATCCTTCAAAATATTGGCAACACCTATCATCTGGCAAAGCTTGGATTTGAGGTTGAGTACGTCGCCCTCTTCGGTCTCCAAAAATACGTCGCCACGGCATTTGTCGAGAGTCTGAATAAAATCTGCAATGTCAATATCATGCATAACCATAAATCTTTCCATAATATGTATCTCCTTTCACGGTTGAAATTTATGTTATGACTATATTATATTGAAAAACCTTACTTTAGTCAATAAAATTTGTAAACTTTTTTATAAGGTTATTTTTTTGCATTGCCAAATTGCTTATAAAGTGGTAAAATATTAACAAAAGTAAGTTTTTGTAAGGGAGCTGTATATATGAGGCTTTCAAAATATATAAGCTTTATTCTGTGTCTTGTAATGTTGGCAAGCTTTATCGGATGCACCGAAACCCCTGCAAACGAGCCGTTAGAGGCAACAAAATTCGGGCTCAAGGAAAACGTTGCAGCACCCGAGCCTATTGTTCAGGGAACGACCCAACAAAGGTTTAATAAAGAGTATACCGATACGCTTAAAGTCTCCACTGAATACGGGGAGCTTATTCCGTTTGTAGGAGGATATATCACCTATAACGGTGTTGTGAAGGAAAAGGAAAAATCAGTTTCGGTGCCGTTGTACGGACTTTGCACCATCAAAGGTGAGGTCGTTGTCGACGCTGTTTACGACGTTGTGAAACAGCATCCTAAGGACGAGGGAGGGTACGTTTACGAGCTTATCAAGGGTTCGGACGGTAGCGACCCGTTAAAGGGTACACGTCAGATTGCCGCATCCGACGGTTCGTGGATAATCAATATCCCAAAAAATTCTGTATTTTACCGTGCAGGCGGTGAACGTATAATCTTTGAGCGTACCAAAAAGGTTAAAAAGGTGGTTTATACCTATCACGATTTCTATGATTATAAGGGCAAGAAAAAGTTTACCTTTGATACTGCTTTGGCCGAAAATATCGATGCGACCTATACAATCGGTAAATTTTCGGATGGACTTGCACCTGTAAATGTTACGGTCAAGGGAAAGAAGGATGATGAGGTTTTCGAAACTACAACAGCGTATTATATTGATAAAGACGGTAAAAAGATAATTGAAAAGCTGATTGCTTGCGAGGAGTTCAGAAAGGGCTATGCCGTAGCCGTTAACAAAGAAGGACATTACGGAGTTATCACTCCAAAAGGTGAATGGTTTTTGGAGGCGAAATACCGTATTATTAACTATAATAGTACAAAAGAACTTTTTGCCTGTGCCGATGTTGGATTTTTCCTGATACTTGACAAAGAAAAGAATCAGGTCAAGAAAATATTTACCGACAGAGGAAACGTTGAGGTCTTGAATTCCGACCGACTCATCTATAAAAATACTAACCTTGATACGGGACGTACAGAGTATTTCTATGCCGATAACGACGAGCCGTTTACCTGCGTTGAAACAGGACAGTTCCCTGACGGAGACTCCACGGTCGAGGGCTTGTACACCTGCGTATATTCAGGAACCGGAACCATCTTTAATGTTGAGGGTGAAAACATTGTCAGCATCGGCGATTACGGTGAGCTTTGCGGACGATTGGGCAATACTGCGATCGTTTCCAATACCAACGGTAAAAAGACCTGTTTTGTAACGGTTAGCGCTAAAAAGCGTACCGAATGGATGCGCTACCGTTATTTAGGTCAGAGTGTAGCTGACCGTTACATCGTTATGCAAAATCCTGATAACGGCCTTTACGGTCTTTACGACCTTATGACCAATGCTTTTGCATACGAAAACTGTGAATATATCGAGGTCTTCAAGGTGAATGATAGCACGTTGGTGTCGATTGTATCTGATTCGGTCGCATCGGTTTATAACGATAAGCTCCAGCTTGTAATGAGCTCGGCTGCTACGGTTTTGCATTGACAGGAGGACTGAAAATGAAAAAATCACTTGTTCTTCTGTTGTGCTTGCTTACTTTATTTACCGTGGCTTGCGGTGAGCCTGCTATCGATGAATCGCGTTTCGTTGACGGAAGCGTTGAAATTACCTCTGAAAATCTGCCGAAAATCTGTGCAACGCCATATACCGCAGCTATGGCAGTTAATATGGTTTCGGCAATTCTCGGATGTGATACCGCAACCGCAAAAACACTTGTTACGGTATGCAATACCACCGACGATTGCTACGAAGAACTGATGAAAAGCCATTGCGATATAATTATAGCTCACGACTACGGTCAGGATATCGTAAAACTGCTTGATTCCACAGAACTAAAATTGACAATGACCGAGCTTGACCGTGATGCGTTGGTATTTACGACTAACGGTACACAAGGTGTTGAGTCGGTGTCGATTGAGCAGTTAAAGTCGCTTTACAACAGTGAAATAACCGATTGGAAAGCACTTGAGGGTAATGCAATGGCGGTTACGCTGTTTGGCGCAAAAAATCGTACGGCAATGCGTAACGCATTTCAGAAATATATTCTGTCCGACGTTGAGTTGGTGCCCGTCACAAGACCTATAATTACTGTCAACGGAACGTTTACAGCCGAGGTTAGTTACGACAACCGCAACGGTGCTATCGGTTACACACTGTTAAGCCTTTCGGGTAATTTCGCAGGTGGCAGTATTAAACCTTTGAGCATAGATGGTGTAGCACCGTCAAAGGAAACGGTTGCATCGGGTCAATATCCTTTGGCAATTGCCGTGAATATTGCAATCCGCAATTCCGAAAAGGCTAACAGCAATACCAAGTTTTTGTATGATTGGGCTATATCGGAGCAGGGAAAACTTGCTATAGGAAATTTGTATTGACAAACGTAAATTAAGGTTATATAATCTTTTTACGTAAAAAACGTATTATTTTTAACTTGTGAGGTGAGAATTAAATGGATGCCGGCAGTAACAGTAGCGGTATGAAGCCCCGAGGTACTATGAGAAAAACGGTCGGTTTCCGTTTTTCTCTCATTTAAAATGGTATCTCTTTGTTTTGTACCTTTCTTGCTGTCAATATGCGGTTTGACCGTAACAAGAAAGGAGAACTTAAATGGAAAGAGAAGAATTGATGCAAGAGGTCATCGAGCTTGCTGAAGCACGTGCTTTTGTGCGTTTGCGAAATCTGCTTGTTGAAGAAAACCCTGCCGACGTTGCCGAGATTATCAGTGAACTCGGCGATAAGGAAATACCTCTTGTTTTCAGAATCCTGCCTAAGGATTTGGCAGGAGAGGCGTTCTCATATATGGAGAACGATAAGCAGGAATTGTTGCTTAACAGCTTTAACGATTTCGAGCTCCGAGAAATCTTTAATGAGCTTTGGCTAGACGATACGGTTGATATTATCGAGGAAATGCCCGCCAATGTTGTAACCCGTATTTTAAAAAACACCTCCCCTAACGTCCGCCGTCAGATAAACGAACTGCTTAAATATCCCGAGGATTCGGCAGGAAGCATTATGACGGTTGAGTATGTTTCGTTAAACAGAGAGCTTACTGTCGAACAGTGCTTTAACAAGATACGCAGAGAAAGTATCGACAAGGAAACGGTTTATACCTGCTACGTCACTGAAAAACGTAAGTTGGTCGGCACGGTTTCGGTCAAGGACCTTTTTATGGCCGATATGGATGCAGTGGTTTCCGATATTATGGAGACCAATGTTATCAGCGTTGATGCCTATGAGGATAAGGAAGTAGTTGCTCAAACCTTCTCAAAATACGGAATGCTTGCCATTCCCATTGTGGATAAGGACGGAAGAATTGTCGGTATCGTAACGGTTGACGATGCTATTGACGTTATGGAAGAAGAGGCTACCGAGGATATTGAGCGTATGGCTGCTATTACCTCAAACGACAAGCCTTACCTTAAAACGGGTGTTATGAGCATTTGGCTGACAAGAATCCCGTGGCTGCTTTTGCTTATGCTTTCGGCGACCTTTACAGGTATTATTATCAACTCTTTTGAGGATGCGTTGAGCGTTTTCCCTGTGCTTATCTCGTTTATCCCGATGCTTATGGGTACGGGTGGTAATGCAGGCGGTCAGTCATCGGCTACCGTTATCCGCGGTATGGCGGTTGGCGAAATTGAACTTAAAGACATCCTGAGGGTGCTTTGGAAAGAGCTGAGAATAGCGCTCCTTTGCGGTATGACATTGGCAGTTGTAGGCTATGCCAAAATAATTCTTATCGACAATATGCTGCTTGGAATGAACGTGTCGTATATGGAAATGGCGGTCGTAAGCCTTACCTTGGTTGTGACCGTTTTTGCGGCAAAGCTGGTCGGTTGCAGTCTGCCCATTCTGGCCAAGGCCGTAAAACTTGACCCTGCCGTTATGGCAAGCCCGTTCATTACTACAATCGTTGACGTACTGTCACTCATTGTCTATTTCTTCATTGCAATGAAAATATTGGAAATTTGATTCAACAAAGCGAATGGCTTCGGCCATTCGCTTTGTTCATATTGTGTTGCTTTGCGTGACTTTTAGCAAGCTTTTGATAATCGCTTGATATTGATTTTAAGTTGTGAGATAATATACTACAATGTATTTTTCAGCATTTAGGAGAGTTGTTATGATAAATCAGGCAATTAAAAATTTAGTGGAATACGGTGTGAAATGCAACCTTATCACGACCGAGGATAAGGTGTATGCAACCAACCGTATTTTGGAAATATTAAGTCTTGACGAATATTTAGAACCCGAAACTGTCACAACCAATTACCTCGAGAGCATCCTTTCGGATATTTTGAAATTTGCCATTGAGCAAAATATAATCGACGATAATATCACCGAAAAGGATTTGTTTGATACCAAGATTATGTCGGCTTTGGTGCCACGTCCTTCGGAGGTTATCAAGACCTTTTGGGCAAACTATGAAACCTCACCCGAGACTGCCACCGATTACTATTATAAATTAAGCTGTGACAGTGATTATATCCGCCGTTATCGTATCAAAAAGGATGTTAAATGGGTTACTGCCACCGAGTATGGCGACCTTGATATTACCATCAACCTTTCCAAGCCCGAAAAGGACCCCAAGGCTATTGCTGCCGCTAAAAATGCCAAGCAAAGTGGATACCCCAAGTGCCTTTTGTGTAAGGAAAACGAGGGCTATGTAGGTCGAATGAATCATCCTGCACGCGGCAACCACCGTATCATTCCCATGATGATAAACAACACCTCTTGGATGATGCAGTACAGCCCTTACGTTTACTATAATGAGCATTGTATTGTTTTCAATTCCGAGCATACTCCCATGGCTATCAACCGTGCAACATTCAAAAAGTTGCTCGATTTTGTCAAACTCTTTCCGCATTACTTTGTCGGTTCAAATGCCGATTTGCCGATAGTTGGTGGCTCCATTCTCACTCACGACCATTTTCAGGGCGGTCACTACACCTTTGCGATGGCTAAAGCGCCTATCGATACCGTTGTTAAGTTTGACGGTTTTGACGACGTTGAGGCAGGAATCCTTAAATGGCCTATGTCGGTTATTCGTCTGCGTGCAGATGATACCGAGCGTTTGATTGAATTGGCCGATAAGATTCTTATAAAATGGAGTGGCTACACCGACGAGCAGGCATTCGTTTTTGCAGAAACCAACGGTACTCCTCACAACACAATAACCCCCATTGCACGTAAAGCCAACGGCAAGTTTGAACTTGATTTGGTGCTTCGCAATAATATCACCACCGACAAGCATCCTTTGGGTGTTTATCATCCTCACGCCGAGCTGCACCACATCAAAAAGGAAAACATCGGTCTTATCGAAGTTATGGGGCTTGCTGTTTTGCCTGCACGTCTTAAAGAAGAAATGCGTGTTTTGGGTGAAAAGCTAGTTGCAGGTGCTGACCTTTATGCCGACGAGTCCACAGCATTGCATGCCGATTGGGCAAATGAATTCAAGAATAATTACACCATTACTGCCGACAACGTTGACGAGATAATCCGTGCCGAGATTGGTAAGGTTTTCTGTAAAGTTTTAGAGCATGCAGGCGTTTACAAACTTGATGAGCAGGGTAGAACAGGCTTTATGAGATTTATTGACAGTGTCAACAAATAAAAGGTACATTTTTGTCCTGTAAATTATTCAATTTGCCTTTACTTTTGGGAGATAGTTTAGTGAAATGAGCATAGACCGATATTCGGTTTGTGCTCATTTTGCTGTAAAGGGTTTTTTACAATGGATAACAAACGTTTAGGTGTTATGGTTGACTGTTCGAGAAACGCTGTTATGACGGTCGATACTGTCAAAAAGTTTATCGATGCTTTGAGAAAAATGGGCTACAATATGCTTATGCTCTACACCGAGGATACCTATGAGGTTGACAATCAGCCTTGGTTTGGTTACCTTCGCGGACGTTATTCTAAGGTCGAGATGAAGGAAATCATTAAAGAGTACCTTGTGGCCGAGGCTAAGGTAAACGCCTTCCACCGTGCCCACGAGGAGTGCTGGTTCAAGGAGAAGAAGCCCCACGGCTTTGATATTCAGGATGCCCGTCTCGGTGGTGTTATCAAGCGTCTTGAAAGCTGCCGTGAACGTCTCGAAAGCTATCTCAAGGGCGAAATCGACCGTATCGACGAGCTTGAGGAAAAATTGCTGGAATATCCCTCTAAAGAATACAGACTTAACAACTATGCCAAATTGATTTCGGCCAACGTGCTTTGATCGTCTCTCTGGCAGGTTGTTAAAAGTGCGGTCTAGATTTTATAAACTTAATTCCAATCAATAAATGTTTAAAATTGAAACTTTCGATTGTTAGGAAATTTCTGAATAATCGAAGGTTTCATTGATTCTATGTGGTTTATAAAGATATAATGTTACAAATTGTTATTTTTTTAACAAAAAATTATTGTTAAAATATAGACAAATAGACAATTATATAGTTTACTTATACTATAATTAGGTGTAGTGGCTGTAAGTGTAAATATTTGTGTTCACTTGCATCTCTGCATTGATATAAAAGCAGAGCAATATGCTTTTCAAAGCAGCAATTAAAAGGTTGCTGTATCCCCAGCTCCATAGGAGGTAAGTTTATGAAAAGAATGAAAGCCAAAGGAAGAAGAATTATATGCGTATTGCTGATTTTAGCATTGGTTATGACGTTTCTGCCGACCTATGTGATTGCTATCGACGCTCAGAGTATTGACAGCCGAAGCGTTGACGTAAACACGTGGGACGAGTGGAGGCTGCTTTTCGGTGCGGACCATCCAACCACCGAAAACTCGGGTGCCGTATGGACCGATAAATCGGTTTTTACGCCCGATAATCTTCCCAAAGAATATACCGATGCAGGCGGTAGCCTTATCGATACAAATGACAATTTCCTTGTCGCTTTGTCGGCTATTGCTTCCAATAAGGAGATAGTTGGCTATTCAACCATCCCGACCGATACCGTCCTTGTTCTGGACGTTTCGGGCTCGATGAACGATAACGAAAACAATCCGACAAAAGCAAGCCAGATGGTTACTGCTGCCAATAATGCTATAAGAGACTTGTTGGCGTTGAACTACCACAACCGTATAGGTGTTGTGCTTTATTCGGGGAACTCTTCGGCAGGCGCATCTACATATGCACAAGGTACAACACTATTTATGCCGCTTGATCGCTACGAGATAAGAGTCAGCGGCAATAACCGTGACCCATGATTTACTCCGAAGAGGTTTACGAAATTAAGCTTGAGGTGACAGTAAACGACGATGGTGTGATAGAGATTGTTTATAATGATAATTCTACCCCTGTTAGCAGTATTGCTGTTGAATTTACCAATGTTTATGAAGGCGACCCAGATATCCCTGTGACCGGAGATACAACCAATCCTTTGCTTTGGTTTGCGTTCCTTCTTGCAGGTGTTGCAGTTCTTGGCACTACACTCATTCTTGGTAAAAAGACTAAGTTTGCCGAGGAGTAATAAGGTTATTTACTGTTAATAATTAAATAAAACGGCAACCGTTTTGAAAGTTTTCAAGACGGTTGCATTTTTATTTGAATGGTGTTGACATAGTGTTATAATTGATGCATGACAACAACTTTAGTTGATCGAGCAACAGAGCAACTAAATGTAAAATGTCTTGTACTACTAAAACCAAAAAAATAATTTTTTTTAAAAATAACAGTTGACATTTTGCACTTTACATTGTATAATCAAATAGAAAAATGAATTTTTGGTTTTGAAGGAGGTTCCCTTATGAATATTTATGAAAAGCCTATGATTAGCGTAGAGTATTTGGAGTCCAAGAATAATATCGCTGCAGATGAAGGAGCTTATCTTGCTGAGATTGATCCTCTCACTGGCGGTAATGAAGTTTCCATCGTTGCCCCCGATGATTGGTTGGGATTCTAATTTAATACCAAAGGAAGTAATGGCACCCTTATTAAAGGGTGCTTTTTATTTTTTTGATAAAACCGAAGGGCAATGTGGTTTTTGTGATTTTATATGAAAATTTTTCCAACAAAATCTGATATTTGTATATTTGCCGATTGCATAAACAGGATGTTTGTGATATATTGTTAGGCGGTTGTTTAAAGGGAAGGGGAATTGAATATGAAGAGCGTTTATCTTCAACCTAAAATCGTTTCTTGTTTGAAGAGTTATTCGGGTCAGCAGTTTGTTAAAGACCTTATTGCAGGTCTTATTGTTGCCATAATTGCGTTGCCGTTGTCGATTGCGTTGGCTTTAGCTTCGGGTGCCGAGCCTCAGCAGGGTATTTACACCGCAATTTTCGCAGGCTTTACGGTATCTTTGCTGGGTGGTAGCCGAATTCAGATTGCAGGACCTACTGCCGCATTTGCCACCATTGTTGCAGGCATTATCGCAACACAAGGTATGTCGGGTCTTATCCTTGCGACCCTTATGGCAGGTATTATGCTTGTAATTATGGGTGTGTGCAAGTTGGGCGGACTTATAAAATACGTCCCTACAACAATTACCGTCGGTTTCACCTCGGGTATTGCCGTCACCATTCTTGTTGGTCAGATAAAGGATTTCCTTGGACTTACATACGAAAGCGGTGTCCGTCCCGTAGAAACCTTTGAAAAGATGGAAGCAAATATTCATAATATTGGAAGTTTCAGTTGGCAGGCTTTGTTGGTCGGTGCCGTTTGTCTTGCGATTCTGATTATCTATCCTAAGTTTGAAAAGAAGATTCCTGCTTCGCTTATTGCCGTTATTGTCGGTGCTTTGATGGTAAAGTTTATCCCTGCGCTTGATAAGGGTGTGTTTACTATTGGTGAGCTTTACAGCAACATTCCCTCGGGCTTCCCGAAATTTACCTTAGCAGGGCTTGATTTCAGCGCTGATAAAATCCTTGCCGTAATTCCCGATGCGTTTACAATCGCAATTTTGGCGGCAATTGAATCGCTTTTGTCCTGCGTTGTTGCCGATACTATGGTTGACTCCAAGCACAATCCAAATGCAGAGCTGGTAGCACAGGGTGCAGGTAATATGCTGTCGGTAATGTTTGGCGGAATCCCTGCAACCGGTGCTATTGCACGTACCGCCGCCAATGCAAAAAACGGTGGTAAAACTCCGATTGCAGGTATGGTGCATGCAGTAGTGCTGTTGTTGGTAATACTATTCTTGATGCCTTTGGCTAAGCTTATTCCCATGCCTGCCATTGCCGCAATCCTCTTTATGGTCGCTTATAATATGAGTGAATGGCGCCATTTTGTAAAGCTTTGCAAGACCGAAAAATGGTACAACATTATGATACTTGTGGTAACCTTCCTTTTGACCGTTGTTAAAGACCTTGTTGTGGCTATTGCCGTCGGCCTTGCTCTCCACCTTATCTTTGTTCTCATCGAAAAGATCAAAGCCAAAAAGGAAGCAAAACAGTAAATTCGTGATACAGTATACAAAGCCCACCCTTACGATTTTCAAGGGGGGCTTTGTATTTAAATATACTGTAAAAAAATAAAAACAGTTATCTTTATGTGATGCAGATAAAAAATTTTGAAATCTTGAAAAAAACACTTGCATTTTGGATAAAAGTGTGGTATCATACACCTTGTCCTTGGGGGTATAGCTCAGCTGGGAGAGCGCTTGAATGGCATTCAAGAGGTCAGCGGTTCGATCCCGCTTATCTCCACCAAACCACCCGAAACTTCGGTTTCGGGTGGTTTTTTTGTGTCTTTAGGTGTGAAAACAAACAACCGACTCAACTTGTTGATAATTAAAATAGGAACTATTAAGAACCTCCCCTTGTCAGGGGAGGTGGCTGTGGCAAAGCCACAGACGGAGGGGTAGTTATATTTTTCTCTCCCTACGTCTTGCTTTCAGCAATCCACCTCCCTCGTCAGAGGGAGGTTCTTTAACATTGACGTTTTATCGGATTTATAAATTCTATTGATTTTTTGCTTTATTGGTGATATACTAAATTTACCACACAACATTTTAATATTTATAATACTCAAGGTGTGTATTTTTATCTTTCGGTAAAAATGCAGGCTCTATTTTCGCATACTTTGGGTATTGTTGGAAAATGTTGTGTGGTAGCAATCAAGAGTCGCATTTTTCGGTGTGTGTGACTTTTAGTTGCGCACACTTTTTTTGTTTTAGGGGGTGAGAAGAAAATGGATTATATTGTGTGGTTAAACAAAGCGGTTATGAAAATAGGTGCTTTGGGAAAAGGCACAACATTCACACTGAAAGACTTATTTTCAGGTGTCGAGTGGAACGAATTAGACCGTGGTCAAAAACTTCATTTGGGTAGAAGATTCAAAGCAGAAGTTGTCAACAAATCAATACCAAATATCGTTGTTATTGATTCACCGAAAGGAATTTCCACTACATACAAGAAAATCAAGTAATCTATTGAAAGGATAGCTTATATATGAAAAAGCTTTTAACTGCATTATTAATAACTGTGCTTATGTTTACTGTTTGTGCTTGTGAAAGTGGCTCAAACTCAACTTTGTCGTCTGAGACTGCATCGTTAAGTGAATCATCAAATAAAGATTCTGTAGCATCAAATAGTAGTTCATCAAACGACGCTGAAGAAACTAAAATTAAAGTTCCAAATGTCTTTGGTATGACACTAAGTGATGCAACAAAAGCGTTGGAAGAAGCGGGTTTCGTTGTTCAAAGTCACGAATTAATCAGTAGAGATCAACATGATATTGTTATAAACCAAAGCTTATCAAGTGATACTTTACATAAAGAAGGCACTACCATAGAAATAGTATATTGTTCATATCCATATAAGCTTAACGATGATGGAACTGTTACATTAACATTTTACGGTGCTGCGCAAGTACAAGGTAGTGTGTACACTATTCCTGATGAATTCTGTGGAAAAAAAGTATCTTCTGTTGATGGTAGTTTATGCCAAAAGTTAATGGGGGAGGTGTTCGCGGGAAGATTGACTAAAATATATTATCCTAAAGGAGTTGTTGAAAAATTCAGTGGGCTTGAATTAGACGAATGTTTGGGCGGTATCCCATATTAATTATGTGATTATCTGTTACAAAGAACAGGGGAGCAGGCCAACACCTGCTCCCCTGTTCTTTGAGATATTTAGTTGTGATTTTATTATTCCCCATATCCGTTGGGGTTGTTTTTCTGCCATCTCCATGTGTCTTCGCACATATCCTCGATGGTCTTTTTAGCTTCCCAACCAAGCAAATTCTTGGCTTTGTCGGCATTGGCATAAACCTCATCGGGGTCGCCGGGACGACGGGGGTCGATAACATAAGGAATCTCAATTCCGCTTGCCTTTTGGAATGCATCTTTTAACTGAAGAACGCTGACGCCGTTGCCTGTGCCGAGGTTGATAGCCTCACAACCGGTGTTTTTGAGAGCCCAATCAACAGCCTTTACGTGACCGTTTGCAAGGTCAACAACGTGGATATAATCACGAACTCCCGTGCCGTCAACGGTATTATAATCGTTGCCGAAAACGTGCAGTTTTTCTAATTTGCCAACCGCAACCTGCGAAATATACGGCATAAGGTTGTTGGGGATGCCCTTGGGGTCCTCACCGATAGTGCCGCTTTCGTGTGCACCGATGGGATTGAAATAACGAAGCAGGGCAATGCTCCAACCGTTGTCCGAAGCGTAAAGGTCGCGAAGCATTTCCTCAATGAACAGCTTGGTTCTGCCGTAAGGATTGATAGCACCCAAAGGCATAGTTTCTACCAACGGCATCTCGGTTGCTACACCGTAAACGGTGGCAGATGACGAGAAAACAATTTTCTTGCAATCGAACTCCTCCATAACGTCACAAAGGACGAAGGTTGAGTCGATGTTATTTTTGTAATATTCCATAGGAATCTTGGCCGATTCGCCAACAGCTTTAAGACCTGCAAAGTGGATAGCTGCCTCAATCTTGTTTTCCTTGAAAATTGTACGAAGAGCCTCACGGTCTCTTACGTCTGCTTTATAGAATTTGACGGGTTTGCCGATGATCTTCTCAACACGCTTCAAGGATTCCTCCTTGGAGTTGCGAAGATTATCAACGACAACAACGTCATAGCCTGCTTTTGAAAGCTCAACAACTGTGTGGCTGCCGATATATCCGGCACCGCCTGTAATAAGAATTGCCATATAATATAATCCTTTCTTAGGGTGTTATTTGAAATGTTATTCAGCCAATTTTCTACCCATCAGAACACCCATAACGGATGCCATCATAAGTCCTCTTGTCCATCCGCTGGAGTCACCCAAGCAGTAAAGTCCCTCAACGCTTGTGGTGAGCGATTCGTCCATCTTGACGCGGTTGGAATAGAACTTCAATTCGGGGGAATAAAGCAGAGTTTCGGTCGATGCAAAACCGGGAACAACGTGGTCAACAGCTTGGATAAAGTTGATGATGTTGGTCATTGCACGGTAGGGCATTGCGGCGGTGATATCACCTGCAACGGCATCGGGCAGGGTAGGCTTCAGATTAGCGTGAGCCAATTCCTTCTGCCAGGTGCGTTTACCGTCCAAAATATCGCCGTAGCGCTGAACAAGGATATGACCTGCACCAAGCATATTGGTGAGCTCACCAACCTTCTGAGCATATTCTATCGGCTGATTAAACGGAACGCTGAAGTTGTGTGAGCAAAGAATTGCAAGATTAGTATTCTGCGATTTGAAATCCTTATATGAATGACCGTTTACAACGGCAAGGTTATTGTCATAGTTCTCCTGACTAACAAAACCGCCGGGGTTCTGACAGAAGGTACGAACCTTGTTTTTGAACGGCTTGGGATAGCCGATGAGCTTGGATTCATAAAGCACCTTGTTGACGGTTTCCATAATCTCGTTTCTGACCTCAACACGGACACCAATGTCAACAGTACCGGGCTGATGTGCAATATTATGCTCGGCACACTGCTTTTCAAGCCAATCTGCACCTCTGCGACCAGTGGCAACGATAGTGCTGTCGGCAAGAATCTCGAACTCCTGCTTACGGTCGGTAGCCTTTACACCAATGCATTTTTCGCCCTCGAAAACGAGGTTAAGACACTCGGTTCCGAAAAGTATCTCAACACCGTTGTTCAAAAGATATTTCTCAATCGAAAGGTAAATATCGTGTGCTCTTTCGGTACCCATATGGCGGATAGGGCAGTCAACAAGCTGCAATCCTGCCTGAATGGCACGCTTTCTGATTTCCTTGACCTCTTCGGTGTTGCCAAGACCCTCAACGTGTTCATCGGCACCGAATTCAAGGTATATCTTATCGGTATAGTTTATAAGCTCCTGTGCAAAATCCTCACCAATCAAAGAGGGGAGGTCACCGCCGACCTCATAACTCAAAGACAGCTTACCGTCGGAAAATGCACCTGCACCCGAAAAGCCCGTTGTGATATGGCAAAACGGCTTACAGTTTACACATTGCTTGGTTTTTGCTTTGGGACAATGGCGGTTTTCAATCGACTGACCCTTTTCAACGATAATAATTTTCTTTTTGCTTCCGAGCTTCAGCATCTCGATAGCGGTGAAAATACCTGCGGGACCTGCACCTACGATAACAACATCAGTTTTCATATTTCATCTCTCCTAAGAGTGTTAGGTTAGATTACACAAGCTATGTGAATTAACCAATATATTATACCACGCGTGATAAAATTTTGCAATAGAAAAAGTGTGTAGAACAGCAGGAAATATTTGTGCAAAAAATGTTGACAAAGGACGAAAAAAGGTATATTCTGTATATAATATATATCTTTAGCGGAGGGTGTAAAATGAAACTGCTTGAGGAGAAAATTGTTCGTGACGGACGTGTGCTTGAGGGCAATATTTTAAAGGTTGATAACTTTTTGAATCATCAAATAGACGTTATGTTTTTGTGTGAGGTTGGCAAGGAGTTTAAACGTCTGTTTGCCGAAAGCGGTATCACCAAAATATTAACCATTGAGGCATCGGGAATAGGAGTTGCCTGTCTTACTGCACAGTATTTCGGAGTTCCCGTGGTTTTTGCTAAGAAGAGTAAAACCACCAATATTTCGTCTAACGTCTTTAGCTCTAAGGTTGAGTCGTATACTCATAATAAAACCTTTGACGTTATAGTTTCCAAGCAGTATCTTAAGCCTTATGACAAGGTGTTGATTATCGACGATTTTCTGGCAACAGGTAACGCTTTGGTCGGACTTATCGACATCGTCGAGCAGTCGGGAGCATCGGTTGCAGGTTGCGGAATTGTAATCGAAAAAGCCTATCAAAACGGCGGAAAAATGCTTCGTGATAAAGGCTACCGTGTTGAGTCCTTGGCACGCATTGCCTCTATGGATAGTGAAAAAGGAATTGAATTTTGCTAAATAAAACCCGTTACATCAAACTGATATGCACCCCAAAAGTTAGACACTTTTGGGGTGCATATCAAATTCCTGCGGTTAAACGTTTAAATAAGATTTTATTTATCGAGTTCAGAGGTGCAATGTGCACAACGGGTAGCATCAATAGCAATTTCTGACTTACAGAAGGGGCAAACCTTGGTAGTAGGTGCTGCTGCTTCAACAGCTGCGGCTTCTTCCTCTTTCTTCTTTCTGAGAGCCTCAAGCTTTCTCTTGGCACCCATCATAATTCTGAGTACAACGAAGATAGAAAGTGCAATGAGCAAGAAATCGATAATGGTCTGAATTAATACACCGTAGGTGATAGCAACCTCAGCCTGACCCTCAACCAATACTGCACCGGTTGCCTCATCAACCTGCTCAACAATTTCAGGCTTAAGAACATACTTAAGATCGGACAATGCAACGTCGCCGGTGATAAGTGCTATAAGAGGATTAATGATGTCGGCAACGAGTGAAGAAACGATAGCCTTGAAAGCAGTACCGATTACAACGCCGACAGCCATGTCGATTACGTTACCCTGAGTGATAAACTCTTTAAAATCTGAGAAAAACTTTTTCATTTTTTCCACCTCATATTAAAATTTTAAAACAGCAGTTCACTTATGACTGCATTTGAAACAAGAAACCCTTTGACGGTAAGAGAAATGTTTCGGTCGGATAAAGTTATCAGTCCCGAATTTTTGAATTTCAAGGCTTTTTGCTTAAGTGCATCGGTTTTAGCTTGTCCGAAACGGGTTGATAATTCTGAAAAATCAATTCCGTCAGACAATCTTAACCTCAACATACAAAATTCCTTAAAATCTCCGCCTTCACCGTCAGATTGAACTACGGGAGAGAGAAGATACTGTTCACAGTTACGATTGAAACTAAAACGCTTGCCATTCAGATAAGAATATGCGGCAGGACCTAATCCTAAATACTCCTCGCACAGCCAATACATTGTATTGTGCTTTGAACGATAGCCTTGCTTTGCAAAGTTTGATATCTCATAATGCTCAAAACCGTGGTTGTGAAGATAATCCGATACGAATAAATACATATCCGAAACGGTGTCTTCATCCGGCAGGTCAAGAGATGCGATATCGGTTTTGCCAAATGGGGTATCGGGCTCGATTTTCAGCATATAGGCTGAAATATGAGTAGGCTCGAGTGACAAAAGAAAGTCTAAAGATTTTTTAAGACTTTCCGTTGTCTGATGCGGAATGCCAAGCATTAAATCAAGTGAAATGTTATGTATTCCTGCTTGACGCACATTCTCAACAGTTCGCCTGACATCCTCAACGGTATGACGTCGCGACAAGGCTTTAAGTTCGGTATCAATGCCCGATTGAACACCAAGTGAAACACGGTTTACACCCATCTTTGCCATAAGTTCAAAATCAGCTTTAAGGTCGTCGGCAGGATTGCATTCAACCGTTATTTCGGAAATGTTATTCCCAAAACTTTCTTTGACGGTGCTTACCAATTTTGCAATTCGTTCACCACCGAGAAGGGATGGGGTGCCACCGCCGAAATAAATCGTATCACAAGGACGTTTCAAACGTTGACCTGCAAGTCGTATATGCTCACATAAAGTGTCGCAATATTTCTCATAAACCAAGACGTCCGCCCTGTAAGAATAAAAGTCGCAATATGCGCATTTAGAGTCACAGAACGGAACGTGCAGGTAAAGTCCTAATCGATTATTCAACGATGGTTGCCATGCAGCTTCCAGGGATAGCTGCTGCGTTAGCCTCGTCGGTGTCAACGTGCATAGCAAGTGCATACTTGGGGCTTACACGGACAACGGTATCACCGAAAACAAGGCTTCTGCCCTCGGTTGCAATCTTAACGTTTACGATCTGGCAATCCTTAACGCCAAGCTCTGCTGCATCTTCAGGGGTCATATGGATGTGACGCTTTGCAACGATAACACCCTGAGAAAGCTCAACCTCACCGCAGGGACCAACGAGTTTACAAGCACCCGAACCAGCAACGTCACCGGACTCACGGATGGGAGCCTTAACGCCGATGGAACGAGCATCGGTAGCCGAAAGCTCAACCTGAGTATCGGGACGGCAGGGACCAAGGATGGAAACACCTGCAAGCTCCTTCTTGGGGCCTACAACAGTTACACGCTCTTCGCAAGCAAACTGACCGGGCTGAGAAAGGTCCTTCTTGGGGGTGAGCTCGTAGCCTGCACCGAAAAGGGTCTCAAGATGCTCTTTGGTCACGTGAACGTGACGTGCGGAAATTTCAACTAAAAATTCTTTTGCCATAATGGATTACTCCTTTAAAAAATATTTACAGTTTATTTTAACATATTTTTGAATATTTTCAAGTAGTAGAGCGTATTTATTTTGCCTTTTGGCACAAAAAACTTAATGAAAAATCCTTTCCTCACTGCTGTCTCCGTTCTGGTCGTTACCGTTGTCGGCAGACTCACCGTTCAAGGTGGGTTGGGGCGTTTCCCCGACAACACGCACCTTTTTCAGGGTCTCACTCAAGTCAAACATACGGTCGTTGTAAAAATACACGATTCTTTTGCCTCTCATAATAAGGAAAAAACGGTCGCCCATGTGCACAGACTGTCCGATACCTTCGCCCCACATACGGTAGTTTTCCGACCAAGTGTAATATTCAACTTTGGGGTAGAATTGTATCCGACCGTGCTTGTTAAACATCAGATAATAATAGGTAAAAGTTCTTCTTCTGCGACGCCTTCTGACGGTTTTGATGCCACGGAAACGGTCAATGGCAATGTAAAATTTTTTATAGCCCGAAAACAGCATATAAATGCTGTGAACGAAATCAAATATCAAAGCGGCGGTGGAAAGAAATCCAACCGCAGCGGCGATAATCATGAAGATCGGCAGGTTTTTTCCATCTTCTAAAAATGTAAGTATCAGCCATATATACACACCGTCAATAAATGCCAAAAACGGGAACAGTGCTAAATGCATGATTATATTACGCTTGTGCACCTTTTGAAGGTCGTACTCTATCTTTTTGGTGGTAACCTTTTCCTGAACCTTATATTCATACTGACCGAATTCGTTTTCGGGACACATAAACAACACCTCGCAAATATAGTATTCAATGCCGTATAAAGATAAAAACAACTATTGCAACAACGGCAACAACAGCCGCCGGGATGATAAAGGCAAACATATCAACTCTCCTCAGTTCATATTTTACTTGACACCACTTAAAAAGTCAATAAAATTGCCGATTTATTACAACCAAATCGGGGTGATTATTGAATGTTGCAAAGGAGTGTGGTATAATGAAAGTGAAAAGGGGAGTTATCAATGGAATTGAATGGATTAAAGGAAAAATGTCTTAACTGTCGGGATTGCAAGCTGTGTGAAACGCGTCAAAACGTTGTGTTTGGTGAGGGTAATCCCAACGCAAGATTGATGTTTATCGGTGAAGGCCCCGGTGAAACCGAGGACCAAACAGGCCGTCCGTTTGTCGGTAAGGCAGGGCAACTGCTTGAAAAAATGATACTTGCCATAGGTCTTACAAGGGAAGATGTGTACATCGCTAATATGGTCAAATGCCGTCCGCCAAAAAACCGTGACCCCGAAGCTGAAGAGACCGAAACCTGTATAAAATACCTTCGCGAGCAGGTGAAAATCATCGACCCTGAGTTTATTGTGTGCTTAGGTCGTATCTCAGCCTGCCGACTTATCGACCCCGAATTCAAAGTAACCAAACAGCATGGCATTTGGGTGCAAAAGGGGAAAATTAAATTTATGGGCACATTCCATCCGTCGGCATTACTACGCAATCCTTCCCAAAAGCCCGAGGCCTTTGAGGATTTTTTGAAGATAAAGGCAGAATTGGAAAAATAATTGTTGACAAATTGCAACACTGTTGCTATAATATTGTGTGCTATTGAGCATTCTTATGTAAATAGCTCCTTGCCCTCAATGAAATTTGAGAGCCAAATGTCCAAAAGGAGGTGTAACGAATGGCTACCAACAAGTATGAGGCAATGCTCGTTTTCTCGGTTGTTAACGGTGAAGAAGCTACCACCACTCTTGTCGAGAAGTTCAAGGCTTTGATCGCAGAAAACGGTACCGTTGAAAACGTTGACGATTGGGGTAAGCGCAGACTTGCATATCCCATCAACGACGAAGTCGAGGGTTACTACATCGTAGTTACTTTCACCGGTGCTCCGTCTTTCCCCGCAGAGCTCGACCGTATTGTTAAGATCACCGACGGTGCTCTTAGAGTTATGGTCACTACTAAGTAAGGAGGGTACGACAGAATGAATGTTGTAGTACTCGTCGGCAGATTGACCGACAATCCCGAACTCAGAAAAACCAACAGTGATATTTCTGTTACCAGGTTTTCTATCGCAGTAGACCGTCAGTTTAAATCCGGAGAGGAAAGACAAGCTGATTTCATCAACATCGTTGCTTGGAGACAGTCGGCAGAGTTCATTTGCCGTTACTTCACCAAGGGTCAGCGCATCGGCATCGAGGGTTCACTTCGTATGAACCGCTTCACCGATAAGGACGGTAACAACCGTACCACCTATGAGGTAGTTGTCAACAATGCTCATTTTGTAGAGTCTAAGCGTGACAGCGGTAATGCAGGCGGATATACCTCTGCAGCACCCGCAGCTGCTCCTCAGTCTTTCTCCAACAGTGATTCCGGCGATTTTGCCGAAATCTCCACTGACGACGATCTGCCGTTCTGATTTAAAAATCAAAACCTTTTGTTAAAGGTTGTCTAAAATTATTAAAGGAGGTCGCCTTAAAATGGAAAAGAATGAAAGACCCATGCACCGCAAGCCCAGAAAGAAGGTTTGCCACTTCTGTGTTGACCGTGCAGAGTTCATCGATTACAAGGATGTTGCAAAGCTCAGAAAGTTCATCTCCGAGCGTGCAAAGATTCTTCCTCGCCGTGTAACCGGCACCTGTGCTGCTCACCAGCGTGAGCTCACCACTGCTATCAAGCGTGCACGTTACGTTGCATTGCTTCCTTACGTAGCAGACTAATAATTGCAAAACAAAGCCCGTCCTTTTGGACGGGCTTTTTATTTATTTAATTGTCGATTTTACAATCTTTATAGATTCGAAAACCAATAAAACTCCAATAGGGAGAAGTACGGCGGTCAACCAACCCTGCAGACCCATCATATTAAAACCAAAGATGTAGCCGATTGGCGTTGCGGCAACAAGAAGTGCGGTTATAACACAAAACGCGCTGATACCGAGCATAAATCGGTTGTGTATAATTCGTTTATGGAAAAGCTCGTTGGAACGGAACGAGAACATATACAGTACCAACGACAAAACCAAGGCGCAGAACGTGGCCGACGGAGCGTAATCGGTGTTGCGGTTTAAAAGACAAACCAAAACCGACGGAATAGCGGTTATGGCACCGTAGCCAGCGGATATCAAAAGACGTTTGACGTCGAACATCTGACTGCCTATATTCCAAGGCGGTGCTTTCATAGTGCTGTGGTCGGCGGTTTCAAAGCCCAACGAAGCGATGGGGAAGATAAGAGTAAAAATAGCACCGAGCAACAGTACCTGAGCCGACATAAATGCTGTTTCAAAGAAAATCATACACAAAGCTAATGAAACGAAAAGACCTGAACACATCGAAACGTAGTACTCGGCATATTTTGTGAAGTTGGCAAAAATACCGCGAGAGTTCTTAATTGCCTTTACAATAGACGTAAAGCTGTCGTCGTCGATAACAACGTCGGCATTACCTTTGGCAACGTCGGTGCCCGTTTTACCCATAGCACAACCGATATCGGCGATGGCCATAGGTGCGTGGTTTGCGGCACTGTCGGCGGTGATAAGTACCGTTTCGTCGTGTGTGTGTAAGGCATTGACAAGTCTGACTCTCTGTTCGGGAGAAAGTCTTGCACAAACCTTGATTTTTTCAACAACGGCCGAGAGGTCCTCGTCTGAAAGCTCGTCAAGCTGTTCACCCGTGACAGCAAGGTCGTCAGCCGTTAAGATTCCCATACTTTCAGCAGTCGAGCTTGCGGTGTTGATGTGGTCGCCCGTAAACATAACGGTATCGATACCTGCGGCACGGCAGAGAGCAATCTCGGATGCGATGCCTCTTCGCTCGCGGTCGACAAGCCCCAAAAGTCCTAAAAACTCAAGTCCGTACTCAAGCTCAAGTGAAGATGCATTGGTCGGAACGTCATCGAGTATTTTATAGGAAATGGCAAGAACACGCATACCACGCGAACACATTTCCTCATAGGCCTTGGTGATGCGTTCAGAATCAACGCTGACACAACGCTCTAAAATAATATCGGGAGCACCTCTTACAATAGAGAAAACCTTACCCTCAATCATATTTACCGAGGTTTTAATTTTGCGCTCGGGAGTCAGAGGAATAGAGGTTATTCTCGGAAATTCAGCATCAAAATCAGATTTATCTATGTTGAGATATCTGGCAGAGGCCGAAACCAAAGCCGCTTCGGTGTGGTCGGCAACCTCGTTTTCGTACATATCACAGCTCAAAGAACCAAAACGCATTGCAACCTCACAACGCTTGGATATGGTATCACCCGACAGGTCGATGGTCTTTTCACCGTCAAAGACCTCTCGAAGAACCATTCTATTCTGTGTAAGAGTACCGGTCTTGTCCGAGCAAATAGTAGTAACACCGGCCAACTTTTCGACGGTAGAGGGGTTAAAGATAACGGCCTTGTCCTGCCCGAGCCTTTTGACACCCAAGGCCAACATACAGGCAATTCTTGCCGCAAAGTTTTCGGGAACAACGGCAATGTAGAAGCATACCGCGATAATAAGTGCTTCAAGGAATTTGCCCCAACCGACTTCACCCGAAACAAGAAACGTACCGAAAACGGTCAACAAAGCACAGGCAACAGTGGCGGCAATGTTGAAAACCTTTAAGAAACCGCTAAAGCGGTCGGAAATACGATCTTGAACACCCTTGTGTGAAAATACACGGTCACGCTTGAAATAGCGGCGAATCTCGGCATTTTCACCCGTTTCGGTAACAACAGCCAAGGCATTACCTGTCATAACGTGACACCCACAGTAGACCATATTGCTGCGTTCGTATACAGGACGATGGTCCTCTAAAAGGCAATCATGGTTCTTTTGTACCTGAATTACCTCTTTTTCATTGTGCAGAACAGCCTCGTCACAACGTAAGGCAAGGGAATCAATCAAACGTGCATCGGCAGGAACAAAATCGCCCTCAGACAGCTTGATTATATCACCCGGAACAACCTCGGATGCGTTGATTGTCTTTTCAACACCGCCTCGGATGACCTTGGCCGAGGTGTTGATACGGTTTTTCAATCTGTACAGCATATTTACACAACGGTATTCGGTGTAAACAAATGCTGTTTCCTTTACGGCAAGCACCAAAAGAATTACCGCAGGAATCCAGAAACGGTTGGTACTAAGTACCAATTCTCTTAAAATGAAAATAACGAGCAGGCTTAAAAGCACGATGACCGATGGTTTTTTAAGTTGTGCAGCAAGCGATTTCCAAATACTTAACTCCTCGTCAACGATAAAGAGGTTTTTGCCGTGTTCTTTAAGTCGGTCGGAGGCAGTAGTTTCGGAAAGACCGTTTTCCTTGTCGGTATGTAATTCGGCAATTACCTCATCGGGGGTAGCGTTATGCCATATCATAAATATGAAAACTCCTTTCGGAAGATTCAACCCAAATTCATTCACATATAAATCAGTATACTACATATTCGCGTAAAAATCAATTATTTTCCAAATTTTAAGAAATATTGAAAATAACTGTTTATTTTATCTGTGAGTTGTGATACAATAAATTGATTAAACTGATTTTACACTTTTGAGGGTGACATAATGGATTGGACTGAAATTAAAATAAAGGTTCCCGTAGAAACCACCGAAACTGCCGAAGCTATTGCCAATATGGCTGTGCCATATGGTATTTACGTTGAGGATTACTCGAATTTAGAGCAGGATGCTTTGGACATTGCTCACATTGATATGATTGACGAGGATCTGCTCAAAAAAGACCGTACCGTGTCTATCATTCATATCTATATCAGTGATGAGGAAAACCCGCTTGAGGCGGTTGCATACTTAAAAGAACAATATGCGGCGGTTGGCATTGCTTGCGAAATTGATACCGATTCCATTAGCGAGGCTGAATGGGCCGATAATTGGAAAAAGTTCTTTAAGACTACCGAAATCGGTGAAAAGCTTGTCATCAGACCGAGCTGGGAGGAATATGATAACAAGCAGGGCAGAGTGGTTTTGAGCATCGACCCAGGTGCAGCATTCGGTACAGGTACCCACGCTACCACAAGAATGTGTTTAGGACTTCTTGAACGTTACATTTACCCCGATTGCACAATGCTTGATATAGGTTCGGGCAGTGGTATTTTAAGTATTGCAGGTGTTTTGCTTGGTTCAAAGCATGCCGACGGTGTTGATATTGACCCTGTGGCCGTCAAGGTTGCCGCCGAAAACGCTGAAATTAATAATATGTCCGACAGGGTTTCCTTTATAAAGGGTGACCTTTGCGATAAAATTTCCGATAAATACGATGTTGTTTGTGCAAACATTGTTGCCGACGTTATTATTTCGCTTTTGGAAAATGTTGACAACTTTATGAAGGAAAACAGTGTGTTTATCTGCTCGGGTATCATCGATATACGCGTGAATGATGTCAAGGCGGCATTTGAAAAGTTCGGCTTTGAGATTATCGACGAGGAAACAATGGAAAATTGGCGTGCGTTTGCCGTTAAAAAGATATAATTTAAGGAGATATTTATGCTTCAGTTTGAAGAACAGAGATTAAGATTGACCGCCATCGAGGACGATATAAAAGAACTCGGTGATGCTTTGGGATTGGAATATCTCAAAAAAGAGATTGAATCCTGCGAAATTCAGGCCGCAGCACCCGGATTTTGGGATGATTTGCAGAAGGCTCAGGAAATTCAGCAGAAAACAAGCCGTTTAAAGGGCAAGGTAGAAAAATACGAAAGCCTCCAATCACTTTTTGAGGACACCTTGGTGCTTATCGAAATGGCTGACGAGGAAGGTGACCTTTCGCAGTTGGATGAGATTGTTGAATCGGTCGATACTGCCATTGCAAGCCTTGAGGAACAACGACTATCAACCCTTCTTACGGGTGAATATGACGCCAACAACGCTATTCTGACCTTCCACGCAGGCTCGGGTGGTACTGAGGCTCAGGACTGGACTCAGATGTTGGTCAGAATGTATACCCATTGGGGTGAGCGTAACGGTTTCAAGGTCAGTATGGTTGACTTTTTGGACGGTGAAGAAGCAGGTCTTAAAAGTGCTGTTCTTACCTTCAACGGTGAGAATGCATACGGCTATCTGAAGGGTGAAAACGGTGTTCATCGTCTTGTTCGTTGCTCTCCGTTTGACTCTTCGGGCAGAAGACACACCTCGTTTGCATCGCTTGAGGTTATGCCCGAGATTACCAACGACGTAAATATTGATATCCGCGACGAGGATTTGAAGGTTGATACCTACCGTTCAAGCGGTGCAGGTGGTCAGCATATCAACAAGACCGAGTCGGCAGTTCGTATTACCCATATTCCTACGGGTGTTGTCGTTGCCTGCCAGACCGAAAGAAGCCAGATTCAGAACCGTGAAACGGCTATGACTATGCTTCGTTCTAAGTTGGTTGAAATTAAGGAAAGAGAACATCTTGAGAAGATTGAGGATATCAAGGGCGTTCAAAAGGAAATCACCTGGGGCTCGCAGATTCGTTCCTACGTCTTTATGCCGTATACCCTTGTAAAGGACCATAGAACTGGCTTTGAATCGGGTAATGTTGGTGCAGTTATGGACGGTGATTTAGGCGGATTTATCAACGCTTATCTTAAAGCTGCCTCTCAGAACGCGCTCGGCGACTTCGGTTCTGACGATTAATGTAAATTAATTTAAGAATTTAGCAAATAATCTATTGATTTTTTTGTCGAAAAGTTGGATAATGTAAATGTAAATTATGGGTCAAACGTGCCCTGATATTATGAGGTGAAAAATATGTTCGATTACAAAGTAAAAATCGGTCTTGTGCCTTTGCGTCGTGACACTACCAACCGTCCTGCAAAAACCTTTTTGACTTGGGTTTCGGCAGAGGAGAGAGGTCACAGATTCGTTGAGTACATTGAGAAGAACTTTACCAACGAGAACGTTGAGTTTGTTGATACCAAGGGTCTTGGCTGTAACGATCTTATTTACAATGAGGAATCGGTTAACGACACCGTAGCACGCTTCAAGGAAGCAGGTGTTGATGCTGTTCTTATCATCAACGCAAACTTTGGTAACGAAGAGGCTGCCTCCGACCTTGCAATGGCTATGGATAAGCCAGTTTGCATCTGGGCTCCTCTCGATGATGAGTACTATGAGCACGGTATGCGTCCTACCGATTCGCAGTGCGGTTCTTTCGGTCTTTCCCGTCAGATGCAGAGATACCACATACCTTTTAGCCACATCAACTGCTGCCGTGTTGATTCCGACACCTTTGCAGAGGGCTTTGACAGCTTTGTTAGAGTTGCTTGTATGGTTAAGAACTTCCGCGGTATGCGTATCGGTCAGCTTGGTGCCCGTCCCAAGCCCTTCTTCTCGGTTATCTGGAACGAAGGCGAGCTGATGGAGAAGTTCGGCATCAGAATCATTCCTATTAACTTCGCATTCGTTCAGCAGACCTATAACGAGGTTAAGGAAACCATGCAGGACGAGATTAAAGAGGTTCTGCAGTATTTTAACGACAACTACGAGATGGACGACCTTACCCCGAAATATCTCGACACAATGGCTACTATGGTTGTTACATACAAGAAGCTGTTCAAGGATTACAATGTTGATATTATGTCTAGTGAGTGTTGGACCGGCTTCATTCAGATGTTTGATGGCTTCTGCCCTTGTGCAGTATTCGGTGTTTTGAATGACATGGGTTACTATGTTGCTTGTGAAAGCGATATGCACTGTGCAATAACCGCAAGTTTGCTTACCTCTGCAACTCTTGGCAAGAAGAGACCTTTCCTTGGTGAGTTCACCGTTCGTCATCCCGAGAACAAGAATGCAGAGCTTCTCTGGCACTGTGGACCCTTCCCGTTGTCTGTCAAGGCTGCCGATAGCCCTGCGTTGCTCGTAAATCAGCGTGAGTGGTTCCGTGCAAAGGACGGCACCTACACTGTAGCACGTATCGATCAGGAAAGCGGCAACTATATGGTATTACCCTTGGTTTGCAACACCTGTGAAGGCCCCGAAACCCACGGCACCTACCTCTGGGGTGAGTTTGAAAACCTCGACAAGATTGAGGACAGACTTCTCGACGGTCCTTACATTCACCACTTTGTAGAAATCGAAGGCGATTACAGAAAAGAGTTCAAGGAGTTCTGCAAGTACTTCCCGAACCTTAAGTACGACGATTCCTGCGAGAAATAATTATAAAAATTCAACGCCCTCTCGTCTGAACTGCCCCAATTTGTGCGGACAGTACAAAAAAGCCTCTTATGGTAACAAATATTAAATTTTAAGCAACATACTGACTTCGTTTTTCAAGCGGAGTCAGTTTTGTTTTAAGTTGTATACGTTGATGATTGTAGAAATGGATGTACTCACCTATGATGAGGCGAGCCTCCTCATAGGTCTGAAGTTTTACTCGGTAAATACACTCTGTTTTGAGAATTGAGAAGAAATTTTCTGCTAAAGCATTGTCATACGGATTGCCACGTCTTGACATTCTCGTATCTTTTCAGCCAAGGGCAGATCCCATGCAGGTATATCCATACGAGATACGAATCCGTAATACCCACTTCGTGATACTTTGAAGAACCTACACATTTCACTAACCGAATATTTATCTTTGTGACGATAGATTACCATATATTTTACGCTTGTCCTCACTTCCTTTCGGTGAGCGTCGTTTTAGGTCCGCTTTTATCAATATCACAAAATACCGCTTCAAGGCAGGCACGTCCAAGCTCAGAACCAGAGAAGGTATCGCCGATGAAATGACCGTAACCGCCGATTCTGTGGCGCTTACCGTGATATGAAGAATATATAATCGAGCCTGTGCCGAGTATGGCAATAACACCGTCTTTACCTCGTAAACCTGCCGAAATGTTATTTTCAGCATCACTACCAACAGTAAGACTTGATAAATTGAGCTTTTTAAGACGTTCCAGAACAGTCTTTTGGTTGTCCTCAATTCCGCAACCTGCACTACCTATAAAGACCGAAACCTTACCTAAAGGTATATCGGTACAAATCTGCTTAATACCGTCTTGAAATACCGAAACAGCAGTGTCAATACCAACGCTTGTCGGTTTGCAGGCACCCAAGGTCAAGGTTTTTAAAATAATCCCATCCTTGTTGGTCAGCATAAATTTAGTCTTTGTACCGCCACCGTCAACACCTAAAAAGTAGGTTGCCTCCTCGCGAAAATCGAAAAGAGTGTTCAGGTCGGTGTCAAGCACACGGGCAAGCTCGGGCAAAATCTCGGATGGGGGATAAGCCACGCCTGATTCCCACTTGCTTATGGCTTTTCCTGAATAGGAAAGCATTTCGGAAAGCTTGACTTGGCTGAAACCTGCTTTCTTTCGTGCAATTTTTAAGTTGTTGGCAAAAAGTTGTTTGTTGTTCATTCTTTCCGCATTCTTTATTGTTATAATTATTATACAAGACAAAACTCTACTTGAAAATCCTCAAAAACAGGAAATATATATATATAAATGTCCACAAATCGTGGAGAAATAATAAAAAACAAGACTCCTTATCGTTAAAATAAGGAGTCTTTGGTTTGCATTGTTTACCGTCTGTAAACGTAGTTAAGTCTTTTGTATTTCTTGCAGTCGAGTAATTTTAACTGTTCCAAGGTGATTCGGTAGGACCAGTTCCCTTCGGACTTACCGGGAATATTAAGACGGGTATCTGAACCGTATTTCAAAAGGTCCTGAATGGGGAAGATGACGGTTCCTGCATGGCTGCCCATCATGGTTGCAATAATACGGTCATAGCAGGCATCCCAATTTTTGTCGAAATATCCGCAATATTCGAGCATACCCTTACGGGTTTTATCGTCCAATTCCCACACATAACCAAGCAGGGTGTTGTTGTCGTGAGTTCCTGTGTAGGCTATGCAGTTGTTGGGGTAGTTATGGGGTTGATGTGCACTGTCGCAATCATTGATAAATCCAAATTGGAAAACCCTCATGCCGGGGAAACCGCTGTATTTAACAAGGTCTATAACCTCTTGAGTGATGTCGCCCAAATCCTCGGCAATAACAAAATTCTCACCGCGGATAGAGTTTACCATATTAATGAAATCCTTGCCTGGACCCTTGACCCAACGGCCTTCCTTGGCGGTTTTGGCTGTGGCAGGAACACTCCAATAGCTTTCCAAACCTCTGAAATGGTCGATTCTCACTCCGTCGAACAGTTCAAACATATTAAGAAGTCGTGCTTTCCACCATGAAAATCCGTTCTTCTTCATCTTTTCCCAATCATAAAGCGGATTGCCCCAAAGCTGACCGTCCTCGGCAAAATAATCGGGAGGTACGCCTGCAACGTCGGTGGGATGATATTCCGAATCCAAAAGGAACATATCGCGGTTGCCCCAAACGTCGCTCGAATCGAGTGATACGTATATCGGGATGTCGCCGATGACCTTTATGTTTTTTGAGTGGGCATATTCCAGTATATCCTTCCATTGACGGAAAAACTCGTACTGCACAAAGTACCACATAAAGAGTACGTCACGGTCGGGGGTATCCTCGGTCCAATCGAGCCATTCTGCATCGTTATTGGCGGTCTTTAACGCCATAAACTTACAGCACTGCTCAATATAGGAATGTTCATTAATAAATTCAAGTACATCACGACGGTCGGTTACTCTTTTTGAAGCCTTAAAAAGAAGGTCCATTCTCTCAAGACGCAAACGGTCAAATTCGCAGGAATAAGGTGTTTTCTGACGTGCTTCAAAAAGCTCGTCAGCAGTTATAAGCTTTTGTTCAAAAAGAATTTCGGGGTCGATAAAAAACGGGTTTCCGCCAAATGCCGAATATGATTTATAGGGTGAGTTGCATTCGTCAATCATACCGAAAGGGAGTACCTGCCAGTATGAAAAACCGCAGTCGGCCAAAAAGTCGATAAAGCCTTTAGCATACTTGCCAAATGTTCCGATAGAATAATCTCCCGGTAGTGAGGATATATGCAGTAAAACACCACTTGCTCTTTTCATAGTTGTCAATCCTTTGTATTTTATATTAACGCTATAAGTGCCGCTAAGTTTCCTCTTTCACCTTTGGTGTAGCGGTGTGAGAAAAAATCATTATGTAGACACTCGGTGCAGAGGTCGGTCACAGAAATATTATCGGGTGTAATGCCTGCGAGAATGAGGGTCTGACGGTTGGTTTCCCAAAGGTCAATGTGGTATTTCCCGTTGCCGTCATAGGTAATAATGCGGTCAAGGTCAACACCCTGCATTTTCATAAACTCATCATAAACGGGCTTATCAACCTCAAAACAGCAGGGTCCAATCGACGGTGCAATACCAACCCTTATATACTTTGGATTACAGCCAAAATGCTCCTGCATCATTTCCACCGTCTTTTTGCCTATCATACCGACAGTGCCTCTCCAACCTGCGTGCGAGGTGGCAATAACCTGCTTTACGGGGTCGTAAAACAGCAGTCCGACACAGTCGGCATACTGCGTAACAAGGGTAAGACCTTTTACGTTGGTAATAAGTCCGTCAACGTCATCGTAATCGCGGTCACAGACTATGCCTTTGCCTGCATCTTCCTCTGTAACTATTCGGATGTTGGTTGTGTGGGTCTGATGCGATAAAACACATTTTTTATAATCAGTCCCCAACGCATTGCAGATGCGTTTGTAGTTTTCAAGTACAGCCTCAGGGTCGTCTCCACGGGTAAACGACATATTCATAGTGCTGAAAATACCCTTTGAAACACCGCCGTGACGGGTGGTGAAGCAGTGGGTAACACCGTCACACAAAAGAGAAGGGAACTGCACGAGTCGGAGTCCATTTTTATCGATGATTTTAAGATTATTACTGTTCATACAATACCTCAGCGATTTCCGTCAAGCATAATACTGTCATCGGTTTCAATATTAAAACCACCGTCATAGCATTTTGCTATAACCGTGCCTACGGTATCGGTACGCAAAACTTTTGAACCATTTTCGCCAAGTCGCTCGATAGCCTCATCATGCGGATGGCCGTAGGTGTTGCCCTCACCCGACGATATTACCGAAACCTGAGGAGTAACAGCCTTTAAAAAGCTGTCGGTACAGGAATCCCTGCTGCCGTGGTGTCCAACCTTCAGTATATCGGCATCAAGATTAAGGTCACAGTCGAGCATATCGAGTTCTGACGGTTTTTCGGCGTCACCCGTGAAAAGAATTGTGTTGGTGAAGCAATCGACCAAAAGACCAAGCGAATAGTCGTTCATATCACTGTAAATCGAGTCCTTGCGAGGAGCAACGGCTGTGATATTGATGTTTTCTTTTTCTGAAATAACAGTACCTGCGGTAAGATACAGTTCGCGGCATTTTTCTTCCTTTACAGCATCGACAGTGTTTTTGTAGGTTGCCGATTCGGGCAGATAGTCCTCATCGATATCGGGCATACACACCGTCGATATCGCAAAATCCTCAAATATATCCAAAGCACCGCCGATATGGTCCTCGTGCGGATGTGTCAAAACGAAATAATCAATGACGTCAATATCCAAATCACTCAAAAATTCGCTGATTTTCTTGCCGTCAGCCTTGTTGCCTGCATCGATAAGCATTACTGTGCTGTCAGGAAAGAGCAGAAGTGAACAGTCAGCCTGACCGACGTCGAAGAAATACACCTTAAGTGAGCCGTCATCTATTGTATTATTTGGCTTTTTGGCTTGGCAACCCGAGAATAATCCAATCAGTAAAACAATCGTCAGTGCGAGCATTATAAAACGTTTAGTCATAAAAACCTCTAAAATTAATTGTATAGTATTTACACACTTATATTATAGTATTTTTCGAATATTAATGCAACATCAAATATAAAAAAGCACGAACCGGTTCAGGTGAGGGCTCGTGCTTTAATATTTGTTACTGTTCTTTTTCTGAGTTGTCAGGTGTGGGAGTAGGATTGGTTTTCTCTTCAAATCGCATTTCCCAATGGATTATGAAGGCCAACAATGCACGGAGTATGACAACAACACCGAGGATTGCCAATTCTTCAAGATTATGAATTATTACCGTTTTGATAATCTCAGCACCCATCTTGAATTCTAAAGCCAAAGAAAGAGCCTTACCGAGTTCAACAACGATGTGATACGGAGTCTTCTTCAAAAGGCTTTGAACAAGGTGTATTAATGCACGGCAGGAGCCGATTATAATGATTACGATGCCGATTAATTCCAATACGTGAGCAGAAATCTCTGCAAGGGGATACAAAAAATCTTTAAACTGTGTTACAAACTGTTCTAACATATTCATACACCTCATTCTACAAAACTATTCCAACCGGATGAGAGGGCTATTTTACCGTCCTCAGTTACCCACATTGCCTCGGTATCGTCTATCGAATCAATCAATGCCATTCCTTCTTGCAAAGGTAAACAGAACAAAGCGGTTGACAGTGCGTCACCTAACCCCGAATTTTTGCAAATAATAGATACCGACAAGTAACCTTTGGCAGGCATCAAAGTGTCAGGATGGATAATATGATGATACGGCTTTCCGTCAACGTAATAAAAACGTTGATACGAACCACTGGTTACCACCGAGTAACCGTTTATATTGATATAAGAAAGATAATCTCCACCGTTTGGGTTTTCGATTCCGACCTTCCAATCTGAGCCGTCAGCCTTACCGCCCAAAGCACGGACGTTACCACCTGCATTCAGCACGTAGTTGGTAATACCTTTTTGTTCAAAGTATTGTGCAATCCGATCGACTGCATATCCTTTGGCAAGGGCACCTACATCCAACTTCATAAGAGGGTCGGATATAAATACTGTGCTGTTAGCCTCATCAATAATAAGGTTGTTTATATCAGTATGTTCTGCGGCAGATTGCAATTTATCCATAGGGGGAAGGGATGCTTCTGCAGGGTTATCTATACCGATGGTGCGGTAATCGTGCCACAAGGACAAAACGCTTCCCATAGCAATGTTCATAATGCCGTTGGTCTTAGTGTGCATTTCCTTGGCATACAGCAGGAGGTCAATGATACGGCGGTCAACCGTAACGGTGGGATGAACTCCGTCAACAAGCTCATTGACCGTACACATATTTTCAAGCCCGTTAAAACGATGGTATATGGAATATAACCGATGGTATTCACCAAACTGCTTGAGCATTTCGTTAGCGATTGCATCAAATTCTTCCTGACTGTTTTCGTATCCGGTGATGGTGATAACCGTATCGAAATAATCCATCGAATAGGCAGTGTATTTATTTTTTGCGGTAGCCGTCGGTTGCGAACAAGAGCATAGGATACTAAAGCACAAGCAAACTGCAACCAAAAGGCAAATAATTCGTTTTTTCATAATTATTATTTAGACAATAAAAGGGGAGATGTTGCTCTCCCCGTTAGTTGTACTATGTAGTTGTGTTATCTGATCAGATTTTAGAAGCAGCCTTAACAAAACCGGTAACGTATATGGTGCAACCTGCAGCCTTAAGGTCTGCAACGCCCTTGCCATCTTCAGCAACTAAGCCTGCGATTTCGGTAGCGGTCTTGCCGATGCAAGCTGCATCGAAAGCAGCTGCCTGCTCAAACCACTCTTTTGCAGCGTTGCCGTAAGCAACCATACCGTAGTTGGTGCCCTGATCCTTTTTGGAAACAACAGCCTTAGTGGTGTCGAGAGTAGAAACACCCTTGTTGGTGAAGGTGAAAGAAATCTCAACGCAATCGCTGATAGCAGCTACAACCTTGCCGTCAGCATCGGTAGCAGCAGCAAATACATAGGTAGAAACCTTGTTGCTTCCGTCTTTCTCTTCGGTAGCATCGGTGCAGGTCTGCTCGGTAGCAGCGGTAACCTTAATGGTGTTACCTGCTACAACGTTAGAGGTAGCTGCGCTGTTGTAAGCCTTCTCAATAGCGTTGATAAACTCGTTGATCATAATGGTGCAGCCTGCGTTAACAACGTCAGCAGAACCCTTCTTGTCCTCGCCAACCGAAGCCTTTACTTCAGCAATGGTCTTGCCTGCTACAAATGTTTCGAAAGCATCAGCCTGCTCATACCACTCTTTCTTAGCACCGCCGTAAGTAACCATGTTGTAGTCCTTGCCAAGCTCGTACTTGGTCTTGAACTCAGCATTGGCAACTGCCTTGCCGTCAGCGGTAAAGCCTACGGTGTTGCTTGCAGTGTCGAGTGCACAGGAAACGATCTTACCGTCCTTATCAACGGTAACAGCAGCGAAGGTGACGTCTATCTTGCCGGAACCGTCTTTATCTGCGGTTGCATCGGTGGTAGAGGTAGCGCTGATATCAAGGCCAAAACCGAACTTGAGGGTTTCAACGGTTGCAGCAGCGTCACTGCTTGTGTTGTCAGCTACGGGATCTTTTCCACAGCCAACAAAAATAGAAGAAATTGCTAAAATGAGACACAATACCAATAAAAAACTTCTTTTCATGATTAAAAATCCTCCTGAAATTATTTTAATTAACTTGCTAACATATAATACACAATACACGTTGTTTTGTCAACAACTATTTAAATATTTTTTGGAATCCTTTTAACGAGCAACGAACCGCATAATCCAATCAAAATACCTGCGATTGTTCCCGTGACTGTTAATACGACAAGGTAATATCCAAGCTCGGATGTTTCGAGCAGTACCATTGCCGCAAGAATCTGACCAACATTGTGCGAAACACCGCCTGCAACACTTACGCCTACTGTTGATAAAAACTTCATACGCTGAAGTATTATCATCACCAACATACTTAACACACCGCCGACCAAACTGTATATAAGCGACATTGTATTGCCGAAAAGTACGCTTACCAGCACAATTCTCAAAAGAGAAACCGAGGATGCAAAAATAGGTCCGCGTCGGTATAGCAAAAATACGATAATTATATTAGGCAAGCCCATTTTAATTCCCGGAATAGCCGAAAACAGAGGCGGAAGTATTGCTTCTACATAAGCCAATATCATAGCCAAAGTGGTAAACAGGCCAACAAATGCGATGGTTTTAGCTTTCTTTGCCACAAGCAACCTCCTACATTACTATATCGGGGTCATCGGTGTTGTCAGATGTTATCACCGTAACAACAACACGGTGGGGAAGACAGACGATACTTTCACCGTTACGAAAGATGGCACTGTGGTCAACACATATTCCGTCAGGACAGGTGGAAGCTTCCATATAGGCTTTATCGTCTTTTATAACCAAACGGTTGTGATGCTCATTGTTATTGCCGGTGTAAATATCTTCGGTCATATCCTTGGATAAAGGATATACACCGTAGGTCTTTCCATCAATCGTAATTTTAACCATATTTCCTTCTGAACGAAATACGAATAAATATAACATTCCGACGGCGGCAACCAACAATAAGCATACAATCAGAATTATATCGTTTTTTATCGTGCGTTTGGCTTTTGTGTCTTTATCTTTCATATTACTCCAAAACATTAACGTTTTCAGGGATGTTGGGGAAGAAAACGGTTTTAAGACAACCGGTGGCACAGTTTTCTACGCAGGTGCCACAGTTGGTACATTTGTTGTAATCAATACAAGCTAAATTGTTGATAACCTTAATAGCTTCGTTGGGACAAGCCTTTTCGCACTTCTTACAACCGATACAAGCATTTTTACAAGTCTTTCGCGCATCAGCACCTTTTTGGGTGCTACTGCACATTACAACCGTTTCGGTGTATTGTGAAATCATTGAAATGATGTGTTTGGGACAGGTGTTTGCACACAGTCCGCAACCAACACAACGAGAGGTATCAACACGTGCAATTCCATCAGCAAGGCAGATTGCATTTGAAGGACAAGCGACAGCACAATCACCGTATCCTAAACAACCGAAGGAACAGGAGTTAGGACCACTGTAAATCATAGAAGCAGCTTTACAGGTGTTTACACCTTTATATTCTGCGGTTTTAAAAGTGGCGTCGCACAAACCGTTACAGCCGACGAAAGCAACCACGTCGTTGAAGCTCTCGGCTTTAACACCCAAAACCTCACCGATTTTGTTGGCAACACCTTGTGCACCTGGAATACAAAGATTGGGCTTTATACCTTCATTTTCGGTCAAGGCCTCGGCATAGTCGTCGCAACCTTTATAACCGCAAGCACCACAGTTGATACCGGGCAAGCATTCGCGGATTATAGCCTTTTTAGGATTTTCGGGTACTGCAAAGAAGTGGGAAAAAACAAGGAGCATAACGCCTGCTACAACAGCGAGGGCAAACATAACGATAACTGCAAATAAAATATCCATAAGTCAGTGCCCTCCTATCAAGCAAAGATGTTTTCAACAATACCGCCAAATCCCATAAATGCCAATGAGATGAAGGATGCGGCAATGAGGGTTGCAGCCAATCCACGGAAGGGAGCAGGGATTTTGGTTTCGTTGATGCGAGAACGCAGACCCGAGAACAAAACCATAGCCAAAAGGAATCCAAGTCCGCAACCAAGCGAACTTACGATTGATTCGATAAAGGAATAACCGTCGATGATGTTGTTGATTGTTACACCCAAAACTGCACAGTTGGTGGTGATAAGCGGCAGATAAACGCCCAAGCCCTTATACAGTGAAGGGGAGAACTTTTTGAGTACAACCTCTAAAATCTGTACCAAGGTGGCAATGGTCAGAATGAATGCGATATTCTGCAAATAACCAAGTTCTAGAGGGTTCAGCACGTAGTATTGGATAGGCCAGGTAACTGTAGTAGCAATAAGCATAACGATTGTAACCGCTACACCCATACCGGTTGCCTGGTCAAGCTTTTTGGAAACACCCAGGAAGGGGCAGATACCAAGGAAACGGCTGAGAACGTAGTTGTCTACAAAAACAGACGAAAGAAGAATGATAATTAAAAGTTTAAAACCTTCCATTAGTTCTTAACTCCTTCCTTATTACAGGTACCGGCACCGCAACTGCCTGCATGAGGACAGCCTTCGCAAGAGAAGGAGGTCTTTTTGGGAGCCTTACCCTTTGTGATAACGTAAATCAATGCGATAAGCAGACCGAATACCAACAAGCCACCGGGAGCCTTGGTTAAGAACTCAATCTTATAATTCTCCATAAACGGTATTGCTATACCTGCGAATGAAGCAGCACCGAAAACCTCACGGATTGTGGACATTGCGGCCAAAGCCAAGGTGAAGCCAAGACCCATACCAACACCGTCGAGAGCAGATGCAATAACGGGATTTTTGTTGGCGAACATTTCGGCTCTTCCCAAAATAATACAGTTGACGGTTATCAGTTCAAGATAAACACCCAAGGTTTCAAAAAGGGAAGGCAGATATGCCTGAACAATCATTTTAACAACGGTAACGAAACCTGCGATAATAACGATATAGCAGGGAATACGCATTGATTCGGGTATTATTTTGCGGAGAAGTGAAATGAAAATATTCGAGCAAACCAAAACTGCCAAAGCGGCAAGACCCATACCGACGGCACCGTCGACGGTGGTAGTGGTTGCAAGAGTAGGACAGGTGCCGAGAATAAGCACCAATACGGGGTTTTCCTTTATAATTCCGTTAATCAAAACGTAAAGAGATGATTCCTTGCTCATTATTTGGCACCTCCATTCAATGTTTTTACTGCGGTAAATGCACGTTCGATTGCCTGCTTGTATCCGTCGGTGGTAAGTGTTGCACCGCTGATAGCATCAATCTCAGTGTAGTTATCCTCGGTTTTGCCAACAAACTGTCCGTAGAACTTTTCGTCGGCACAGGCATCGCCAAGACCGTCGGTTTCGGCCTCGGAAACCGTAAGACAATCGATAATCTTGTAGTCGGGGGTCATAGATACGCGAACGATAATATATTCATTGGAAGCGGGATGATACTCGTTACCACCCTTGATACCGTAACCTGCACCCTTGGTTTCAACGACGTAGTTACCACTTGCGGTCTTTTTGGCTGAAACAACGAACTTAGCCAAATCCTCATAGCCCGAAACGTTAATATCCTCAAAGGTTGTGGACTGAATCTTAGCGACAGCATCGGTAAACTTTGCAGTATCGGTTATTTCTGCGGTAACAACGGTACCGTCAGCCTTTACACCGATAAACTGCTCGCCAATAACAAAGACGTAACCGTTTTTGTTGGTAGCGGTATAAATTGCATCAAATCCTTCAAGTGTTTCAACGAGGAAAAGCTTCTCGAATTTCTTTTCACCCTCGGGGAGTGCAGCATTAAGATTGTCTGCCAAAATTTCTTCCTCGGTACGAACGTCGACCGAGCCACCGCCGAGAATAATAACAGTGTTAAGAGCATCCTTAACTGCGTTTTTGTAAGCCTCGGTTGTTTTGGTTGCACCCGAAATAATTTCAACAGCCTCAACACCAGCGGCATCCTTATCAGTAAAGTTTACACCGTATGTCTTTTCTTTACCGAGTGTTTCGTTTGATGTTAAGCAAACAACACCTGTAACAACTCCGTCGGTGCTGACACCGCACATAATCACCATATCGGTTCCGTAACCGGAGGTTGAGAGTTTAACAACGTAACCCTGGTCAGAGGTTTCTTTAAAAACCTCTTTAACGGTAGAGGGGAGAGTCAGAGTTGAAACGTCTATTGATTCAAAGCCTTTACCGTTGGGCATAACCTCTAAAAGAGCTTCATTGGCGCTGGCATTAGCATTCTGCTCAATGATAGGTGCGGTTATGAAGTTGGTAAACGCAAGTAAAAATGTTATTACAGTACAGATAGAAATAAATACAGCAAGGTTCTTAATATTACTTTTCATTGCCGTTACCTCCTGCTGTAAATACTTTGCGTCTTGTCCAACGAGCAATATAAGGAGTGATAATGTTCATAAACAGGATAGCAAAGGAAACACCTTCGGGGTATGTACCGAAATATCTGATAAGGCAGGTGAATAAACCGGCGCCTAAGCCGAAAATAACCTTGCCCCAAGGTGTAGAAGGAGAGGTAGTGTAATCGGTTGCCATAAAGATTGCACCGATGAACACACCGCCCGACATTATCATCGACAATGCCTCAACAGCATTAAAGCCTTCCATAAAGAATGAGAAAACAAATACTGTGCCGATAAATACAACGGGGATATGTAAGCTTATTACTCGGCGAATAATTAAGTAAATACCGCCAGCGAGCAACGCCAAAGTACAGGTTTCACCGATTGAGCCACCGTGGTTGCCAAGGAATAAATTGAGCAACGAGGGCATAACTTCGGTCGAAAGGGGTGTTGCACTCGATACAGTGTCGGCGGTAGGGAATGCCGATACAGTCATCGAGCCGAATGCAATAAGCATAAATACACGGGCTGTGATAGCAGGGTTGACCAAATTCTGACCAATACCGCCAAACAAACATTTTACAACGATTATTGCAAACAACGAACCTACTGCACACTGCCACAAAGGAATGTTTGCAGGCAGGTTAAGAGCTAACAGCAAACCTGTTACAGTAGCAGACAAATCGCCAACGGTTTGCTCTTTCTTAACAATCAAATTGAAAAGAGCTTCAAAGCCAACTGAACAAATCACACATACGGCTACTACCAATAAAGCACGTAAACCGAAGATAACCGTACCTGCAACGGTTGCGGGCAACAAGGCTATCAAAACGTCGCGCATAATTCCCGTAGTTGATTTACCACTGTGAATATGCGGGGAAATCATTATTTGTGTTAAAGAACTCATGCCTTTTTACCCTCCTTTTTTGCCTCTTCGTTTATAAATTGCTTTGACAATTTGTTTAACTGAACCAACGGACGGTTGGCAGGACAAACAAAGCTGCAGCATCCGCATTCCATACAAGATTTGACCGAAAGGGAATTGAGCATCTCCAAATCCTTCTTTTCGTAAGCTTCGGCAATGCTCGCAGGTGCCAGACCAAACGGACAGGTGTTGATACAAGCACCGCAACGGATACATGCCGTTGTCTTAGGAAGCTTAGCCTCCTTGTCGGTCAAAGCAAGAATGGCGTTGGTGTTTTTAAGGATAGGTGCATCGGCATTAGGTACGGTAATACCCATCATAGGACCGCCGTAGATAAGCTTGGCAGGTTCTGTGGTTAAACCACCGCAGAAATCAAACAAATCGTTGAAAGAGGTGCCTATGGGAGCAATAACGTTTTGAGGTTGCTTAACAGCACCACCCTCAACGGTTACGCATTTTTCTACCAAAGGCATACCTGTACTCAGATATGTACCGATGGTTGCAAGTGTGGTGCAGTTGAGTACAACACAGCCTGCATCAATAGGTAACTTATCGGCCAAGATTTTGCGACCCGTGGTGTGATAAACCAAAACCTTTTCGCCACCCTGAGGGTAAACGTCGGGAAGAATCTTAACCTTTACGGAGAAGTCTTCAATAGATGCGGCCATCTGTTGCATAGCAGCAGTTGCTTTTTTATTAGAACGTTCAACACCGATAATCACGTTTTTAACACCGAGATAACGGTTAAGTGCCTTGAGTGCCAAAACCATATCATCGGCACGGGTCAGCATTGTTGCCGTGTCACTGGTTACGTAAGGCTCACATTCGGCACCGTTGATGATAAGATAGTCGATACACTCAGGGTCTACATCAAGCTTTACAAAGGTAGGGAAGCCAGCACCGCCAAGACCGACAATGCCTGCTGATTTCACGGCTGCAACCAAATCCTCTTTGCTGTTTACAGAGGGAGGTGCTATCGATTCGTCGATAGCCATTTCGCCGTCAGACTCGATTACAACCGAGGTGGTTGTAGAGCCGTTGTACATAAGGTAGTCTTTTAATTTAACGACTTTACCCGATACACTTGAATAAATGTCAGAGGAAATGTAACCATCTGCTTCACCGATTTTTGTACCGACTTTAACCAAATCGCCAACCTTAACGGTAGGGATAGCAGGTTTGCCAATATGCATAGACATAGGTATGGTTACTGTTTTTGGGCAGTCCATTTTGACCAAGGGACTGTCCTTTGTGCCTTTCCTGTGAGGCACGTGTATTCCGAGAAGATAAGAACCCATAATCTCAAAATCCTTTCTACAAATATCTATTATGAATTTGATGCGTTTGTTTCAAATAAGCACATAAATATACATTTTATTCTAAAACAAATAGGGAAAATTGTCAAGAAAAATCAAATGAAGAGGGAGGGTGAATATTAACAAAAAATACAAGCGATATTAAAACAAAATCTTATATATATTATAATGTAAGTGACGTGTGATTAACGCCTTAAATAAAGTGAATTATTTTTTGTTAAAAAATAGAAATAAAACTGAAAATTACCTTTAATATATTTTTAAGTGCGACTCAAAATAGTATTGCAAGCGAAAATCTGAGGAAAAGGAGTGAAAATAATGAAGGCAGTAGTTCCTGAGGCAAAGGAAGCACTCAACCGTTTTAAGATGGAGGCAGCTTCTGAGGTTGGTGTTAACCTCAAGCAGGGTTACAACGGTGACCTTACCGCAAAGCAGGCAGGCTCTATCGGCGGCCAGATGGTCAAGAAGATGATCGAGTCTTACGAGAGCAATATGAAATAAGTTTACTGAACCTTAGTTTCAATATAAGCCTTATAAAAGCACCGCATTTCCGATTGATTTCGGTAGTGCGGTGTGGTTTTTTGCACCTTTGTTTTTATTGCGTTGATATGTTGGTAAAAATATTGCGATTATTTAATTGTTTGCTTTACTTTGTGATACTATTAGAGTATAATAATATCAATAACTGTTACTACTATTCAAATTTAAGGCGGTTGAATTATGCAGGACACAAAACGCGAGAGAATTCTTTATCTTGTTGAATATCTTAATAAATGTGCCGACGAGTATTACAACCTTAATACTCCGTCGTTGTCTGATGCGCAGTATGACGAGTTGTTTGACGAACTGACGGCATTGGAAAATGAAACGGGCTTGCGTTTGCCTAATTCTCCAACACAAAGAGCAGGATATGAGGCGGTCAGTGAACTGCAGAAGGTTGTTCATCCAATTCCACTATTGAGTCTTGCCAAGACAAAAGACGTCAATGACGTTATGGATATGCTATCACAGGCAGACGGATTTTTGAGCCTTAAATTGGACGGTCTTACCGTTAAATTGATTTATGAAAACGGTGTACTTTCTGAGGCTTCGACCCGTGGCGACGGTAACGTGGGCGAGGTTATAACCCACAATGCCCGTGTTTTTGCCAACATTCCGTTGAATATTCCTTACACCGACCGTCTTGTGGTAACGGGTGAGGCTTTGATTGATATTCCTACGTTTGAAGCAATCAACGACAATATCGATAATGATGAGGATAAATATTCCACACCACGTAACCTTGCTTCAGGCTCGGTGCGTCAGCTTGATTCAAGAATCTGTAAGGATAGGGGAGTCAAGTTCTATCCGTTCAACGTGCTTGAGGGCTTGGATGATGTTCCTTTAAAATCTCTGCGACTCAAAAAGTTGGTTGAGTTTAACTTTGGTACCAATATGCACGAGGCACTTGATTCGTGTGACACCGCCGAAACCGTTACCGAAAAGATAATGATACTCAAAAATCTTGCCGATAAAAACGGTCTGCCAATTGACGGAATCGTCTTTTCTTATGACAACGTTGAGTTTGCTAAAGCACAGGGCAAAACCTCACACCATTTTAAGGACGGTATTGCTTATAAATTCGGCGACCCTCACTTTGAAACGGTATTGAGAGATATAAATTGGAATATTTCAAGAACAGGTCAGTTGACACCGATCGCCGAGTTTGACACGGTTGAGATTGATAATACGAACGTCAACAGAGCGTCATTGCATAATATGACCTTTATCGAGAACTTGAAACTTACGGCAGGGGATAGAATCCTTGTTTCCAAACGTAATATGATTATCCCACACGTTGAGAGGAATCTGAGCTCGGAGGAGTCTGAAAGACCTGATTACGTCTTGGCTTATCCAAAAAAATGTCCCGTTTGCGGCTGTGATACCGAGATTAAGACAACTGATTCGGACGGCAGGGAAATCAAGGTGCTTTTATGTGGCAATCCCTCTTGCGCAGGCCGACAGATTAAGAAATTCACCCACTTTGTTTCCAAGCAGGCAATGAATATTGACGGACTTTCAGAGGCTACCTTGGAGAAGTTTATAGGGAACGGGTGGATAACCGAAATTGCCGATATTTTCAGGCTGAATCGCTTTGAAAATGAGATAACAACACTTGAGGGCTTCGGAGAGAAGTCTTATAAAAATCTGATTGATGCTATCGAGTCGGCAAGACATACCAAGCTTTCAAATTTCCTTGTTGCGATGAATATTCCGCTTGTGGGTAAGAGTGCCGCCAAGGATATGTCGGAGTTGTTTTCAGGAAATGTTGAGGATTTCCTTTCGGCGGTCAAAAATGGCTATGATTTCTCGGGTCTTGACGGCTTTGGCAGTATTATGAACGATGAAATCGCGCGTTGGTTCAGTAATTCCGATAATATAACCGAGTTCGAGCAGGTTGCATTGCTTTTGGAGTTTGAGGAGGAGGGAGCAGTTGCTGCAGATGAGGGCAATATGTTCTTCCAAAAAACGGTGGTTATCACGGGGATATTTTCAAAGTACACACGTGACGAGCTGACCGAAAAACTGCAGTCGATGGGTGCAAAGGTTACCGGCTCGGTTTCCAAAAAGACCGATTTTGTGCTTTGCGGCGAAAACGCAGGCAGTAAATTAGCCAAGGCCAAAACCTTGGGTGTCACAGTCATTTTGGAAGAGGAATTGGATATTTAGTTGGTTTAAAACGCAGAGAACTTGATGTTCTCTGCGTTGATTTTTTGCCTACAAACATTGTTTAGAGTTTACATAACACTAAAAAATTGTGCTTCGGTTTAAAATTTTTCTAATATTTTGTGTTGTTTGATAAATTTATATTGACAAAACCCCCTGTTTAGTGGGATAATATATATGTGTAATTCTATGAATTAATGTAAAAGGGATGTTTAATGAGAGTTATTACAGGTTCGGCCCGTGGTATGCGTCTTGAAACCTTGGAAGGGACTGACGTTCGTCCAACCTCCGAAAAGGTTAAAGAGGCCATATTCAGTGCCATAAATTTTGAAATAGAGGGTCGCAGGATTCTTGATCTGTTTGCAGGCTCGGGTCAGCTCGGTATTGAGGCTTTAAGCCGAGGTGCCGAAAGGTGCGTTTTCACCGATCAGTCGCAAAATGCAATCGAGGTCATAAAACGCAACGTTCAGAAAACGGGATTCCTTAAAGAGTCGGTCGTTTGCCGCACCGATTATGCCTCGTTTTTGAGAGGAACAAAGGAAGCCTTTGATATTGTGTTTATCGACCCACCTTATAACGAAGGTCTTTATACCGATGCCGTTGAAAAAACGGCTAAGGTTATGAGTGATTACGGTATCATCGTTGTCGAGCATCCCGCCGACGTCGAATTGCCGGAGGAAGCAAACGGTTTTACTGTTTACCGCACATATAAATACGGTAAGCTCGTAAGCGTTACAATTTATAAAAAGAATATGGAAGGTTGATGAAATGGATCAGATAACTGCGGTTTGTCCGGGTAGCTTTGATCCGGTCACGGTCGGCCACCTTGATATTATAAGGCGTGCCGCCAAAATGTTTGCACACGTTATCGTTGTGGTCGCAACCAATTCATCCAAACGCCCAAGTTTTACTGCTGAAGAGCGAATGGAAATGATAAAAACAGCCACTGCCGATATTCCCAATGTCACCGTCGCACAGTACGGGGGATTGCTTGCAGATTACGCAAAAGAGGTTGGGGCACGTGCTATTGTAAAGGGTCTTCGTGCTATGTCTGACTTTGAGTATGAGTTTCAGATGGCACTGACTAATAAAAAGCTTAACCCCGATGTGGAAACGGTCTTTTTGACCACTCAGGCTGAGAATATGTATTTAAGCTCGAGTATGGTAAAAGAGATTGCCAGTATGGGTGGGGACATCAGCGATTTTGTTCCCGAGGGCATCCACGATACTATCATTAAAAGAATACAAACCGAAAGGAAGTAAAATGCTATGAATATGGACGATTTGATGGAACAGTTGGACGAGGTGCTTGACAGTGGTTTTAAAATGCCCGGTAAGCGCGTTATCGTAGACGTGGAAAAGGTCAGAGCTATCATTGATGATATGCGTATGACTATGCCGACCGAAGTAAAGCAGGCAAAGGGTATCGTTGCCGACCGTGCCGATATCATCAACAATGCAAAACGCGAGGCTGACAGCATTGTTCGTGTTGCAGAGGAAAGAGCCAAGGCTTTGGTTGCTCAGGAAGAAATTACAAAGCTTGCACAGGCTAAGGCAGGCGAGGTTCTTGCCGCAGCACAGAAGAAGAGCCGTGATATGAGAAAGGCTGCTCAGGACTTTGTTGACGACCTTATGCTTCGTTCCGATGAGATGCTGACCGCAAACCTCAACGAAATCAGAAGAACAAGAGCTGCTCTCCGTCAGCAGATTCCTCAGGCAAACGGACAGGCTTCCGAAGAGAAGTGATTTGATTACATAATGTTTTGTAAAGCAAAACCGCTGTGGTTAATACCACAGCGGTTTTTTGATGCTTTGATTTTTATTTTTTGCGAATGAATAGCTTTGAAATTTCCATAAATATGGTTGGAACAAACATAAGACCAATACCGATAAGATAAAGCTTTGAAGGAAGAATTATCAAGCCGAAGGCATCGCGGACACCGGGTGTGAACATTACTAACGCAACCAAAACTGCCGAAACCAGTGCAGCAAGGTTTAACGTCTTATTGCCAAACGGACCCGTCTTGAACAAAGAACGATTGGAACGCATATTAAATGCCTGCAGTACCTGTGACATTGCGAGTACCATAAATGCAAGTGTCTGACCTGCGACGGTGGTCTGAGGTCCGCTAACCCAATACTTACCGAACCAGAAACCGGCAAGAGCCAAAACTGCAAACACAATACCTTGAATAACAACTCTGATACCTAAACCGTTGGCAAAAATGCCTTCATTCTTAGGCTTGGGACAGTGGTCCATAATATCACTTTCAACCGGTTCCATACCGAGAGCGATAGCAGGCAGACTGTCGGTTACGAGGTTAATCCAGAGCAACTGCATTGAGAGGAAGGGGGATTCGTGCCACAAAAGCATTGCGACAAATACGGTGATAACCTCACCGATGTTGGTTCCAAGCAGGAAGCCAACAACCTTTTTAATATTGGCATAGATACCGCGACCTTCTTTGACAGCATCAACAATGGTTGCAAAGTTGTCGTCGGTGAGCGTCATATCAGATGCACCCTTGGCAACGTCGGTACCCGTAATACCCATAGCACAACCGATGTCGGCAGCCTTTAAGGCAGGAGCATCGTTTACGCCGTCACCCGTCATAGAAACAACCTGACCCTTACGCTGCCAGGCCTTGACGATGCGGATTTTGTTTTCTGGGCTTACACGGGCATAGACCGAAATGTTCTGTACGTTGTTGTCAAGCTCCTCCTCGGTCATAGCGTCAAGCTCGGCGCCGGTGATGGCCATATCGCCATCTTCGAAAATGCCTATTTCTTTGGCGATAGCCTTAGCGGTTACAACGTGGTCGCCCGTAATCATTACGGGCTTAATGCCTGCTTTACGGCAGGTGGCAACGGCAACCTTTGCCTCGGGTCTCGGAGGGTCAATCATACCGACAAGACCCATAAAGGTAAGACCTTTTTCGAGTTTCTCGGAGATGGGTTCAGCAGGGACCTCGTCGATGATTTTATAGCCGATAGCAAGAACTCTGAGTGCTTGTTCGCTTAAAGCTTCGGTGATTTGCTTTGCTCTGTCAATATTTCCTTTTACACAACGCTCAAGCATCATATCGCAAGCACCCTTGACTATAACAACGTATTTTCCGTTTATCTCGTTTACAGAGGTCATTAGCTTTCGGTCGGAATCAAAGGGAATACCAGTAATTCTTGGATGCTTCTCGTTAAGCTTATTCTTTTCAAATCCTGCCTTATGTGCGGCATAAACAATAGCGGTTTCGGTGGGGTCGCCAAGGTGTTGAACCTTGTCACCGTCAAAAACTACCGAGCCGTCACAGCAAAGAGTACCAAAGCTGAGGAGTTTATTAATTGTATCGTCTTCGCAAGGAACTTCAACAACCTCGCCACCGTCAATGTAAGCCTTTACCAAAGTCATACGGTTTTGGGTAAGTGTACCCGTTTTGTCGGAACAAATGATAGAAGCACTGCCTAAGGTTTCAACGGCAGGCAAACGTCGGATAAGAGCATTTTTCTTGACCATACGCTGAACACCAATAGATAATACTATCGTAACGATAGCTGGAAGACCCTCGGGGATAGCTGAAACAGCCAAAGATACGGCGGTCATAAACAGATGTAAGGGGTCAAGGTCGTTTATAAGTCCTACTACAAAGATAACAGCACAAGCGGCAAGTGCCATAAAACCGAGATATTTACCAAGCTGTGCAAGCTTCTGTTGTAAAGGTGTCTGTGTGTTGTTTTCACCGTCAAGAAGACCTGCGATTTTACCCATTTCGGTATCCATACCAGTAGCGGTAACAACGGCAGTGGCAGTACCGTAGGTGATGCTGCAACCTGAAAATACCATATTATTACGGTCGCCCAAGGGTGCATTTTCGGCCACTTCGTTATTGGCATCCTTTTCGGAGGGGACTGATTCACCCGTCAGTGCCGATTCCTCTGACTTAAGACTGATAGAGGACAATAACCTCGCATCGGCAGGAATAAAGTCTCCTGCCTCAAGGTGGATAATGTCACCTGGAACAAGCTCGGAGGCATCAACGATTTTCTCAATACCGTCGCGGATAACACGTGCATGAGGTGCTGACATATTTTTCAATGCATCAAGAGCTCTTTCGGCCTTGCCCTCCTGATAAACACCCATAATGGCGTTCAGAATAACAATAAGCAGAATTAAAGCAGGCTCGAAAAGTTCGCCCCAATTTTTCTCGTAGATAACAACGGCAAACGAAACGATGGCGGCCACAATAAGAATTATTATCATTACATCCTTAAATTGGTCGAAGAATCTTTGCAGGTTGGTTTTCTTTTTCTTTTCTTTCAGTCGGTTGGGACCGAATTGGGCTTTTAGCTTTTCAACTCTTTCGGAAGACAGTCCTTTATCCTCGGTTGTTTCGAGAGATTTTAAAACTTCATCCTTTAATTTATCGTGATACGTCACAGTAATTACCTCCGTAACCTACTATATTGTAAAAGAGTATACCATAAATTTCATACTAATAAATAGTCAATTTATAAAAATAATTTAAAAATTAGACAAATATTAAAAACTGCCCAAAAATATTGTGCAACTTATTGACAAAATATTATAATTTTGATAAACTTAACACAATAGGGGAGTAGTCAGCACTTGTGCGATACTGTCAACAGCAAGGAATTTTTCCTGGTAGTATCTTAAATGACGAGACTTATCAAATTATGATAGGTCGCGTCTTTTTCTTTTTTAGCGACCTGAAAGGGGAGAAAATAATGGCTGATTCCAATATTACAAAACGCGCTTTGGCATCGTCTTTGAAAGCATTGATGAGCCAATATCCTTTTGCCAAGATAAGCATTGGGGATATCTGCGAAAAATGTGAGATGAACCGCAAGAGCTTTTATTACCATTTCCGTGATAAATATGATTTGGTTAATTGGATTTTTGACCACGAATTTGTTGTCAACGTGCGTTCTAAAAAGCATAACTCCGTTTGGGAGGTTTTCCAAGAGCTTTGTGTATATCTTTATAATAATATAGCTTTTTACCGTAATGTTTTTGAGGTTCAAGGACAAAACTCTTTCGGTGAACACTTTTTTAATTTTGCCCAAAATCTGTTTGATAATGAATTTAAGGCAGTATCCGAGGACAAGGCATTGGTCGAGTTGAATTCTAAACTGCTGTCGCAAGCAATGAAAAGCGTTTTGCAAGCATGGCTTATGTCTAAAGACTGTACAGAGCCTGATGAGTTTTCTTCCAAAGTAAAAGCATCGGTTCAGAGTATCGCTTTTTACATAGCCGATAACAGTAAATAACCGTTTTAAGCCGAAGTTTTTGCTTTGGTTTATTTTTTAGAATTGAAAGTACGTATATATTATGGTACTATTTAAAAGAAATATGTTCGAGGCGGTGAAGCTATGCCAGGTCCAATAACCCATTTAAAAGCAATACATTGTTATAATAAGTCACATTCCAATGCTTTTGATGAAGCAATATATCTTGGAGGTGTAAGTCCTGACAGTGTAAATATCAACGGACATGCTCCAAAAAGCATACGTTGGCCTGCACATTTAAGGGATGCAGACCTTGAGGTGTGGTTGGAAAATGCCAAAAGCTTTTACATTAATAATAAAGGTAAGCTTGATGAGGCGTTTTTAAGAGGATATGTTCTACATATTATTACCGATATTGTTTGGGATAAAGAATTCGATAGACCTTTGTTTATGTTACTTGGATGTTCCGGTGTACCCAAAGAAGAGCTTAAATCCGAGCGATGGAACGAGATTTATGGTTACGAGCAACAGCAGGTGACAAGAGAATGGTTTTTGGATGAGGCTTTACCCAAACTGAAGGCAGCAAAGCCAATGTCGGTTGGAACGCTTAAAGAAATTGAGGTCAAAGACTGGCAAAACAGCATTGTTTCTCTGAACCTTGCTCTCGGACATCCGCCAAAATTCGTTAACGATAAGTTTTTGGACCTTTTTTTCAAAAGAATTATAGTTTTGGCCGATCAAATATTTGAAAATTCGCTTTAAAAACTCAAAAAATTATATAAAATTTAGAAAAAATTGCCTCAAAACGGTTGGATTTATGGGAATGACCCCAAAATTCAAGTTGTTTTGAGGCGTTTTTGGTGTTATTTAAACCGATTTTGGTCAAAATGTGAATTATTATCACAAAAAATTGTTGCTTTGCACAAAATACAAGCCGATGGTAAGGGACTGAACCCCTGAAATTTCGAAAAAATTACAATCTTGTAACAACTTTTGAGGTAGATTTTACCTTCCTATTTCGTCAAATTGCACAAACGCTATCCACACCCTATGGTTGACTTTTCCGAAAAATTGCGTATAATAGGTTTTGCTGCCCAAAAACGGGCGTAAACTATCTTAAAAGGTTACAAACTTTGTTACCTTTTTAGTTGTGAAAATTAATACGTTTATGCGTATTATTCGACCGATTTCTTGCCGTCGAAACGGTTGTATTAAATAGATGGCGAATGGAGAATTGCATGTTAGAAAGTGTTAAGACCTATCTTAAAGCCTTATCATCCAAAAAAGTGTTGCGTGTAGCACTTGCTTTGGCAACAGTTGTTTGTTTGATGGCCGGATATGTTATGACCGACAGTGCTGCAACGGGTGATAAGCACGAGGTTGCAAATGCTTTGGGTCAGGTTGAGGAAAAGACCGATTCTACCGACATTTCCTCTACTGTTGAAGATACCGAAGAAAAGACCTGCGATACCGTAGTTGAAGAAACTGTCAATGAGGGCTATACCTTTGTTACTTCGATGAAGGAGGATACAAATTACATTCATAAGCCTCAGGTTATGACGACTAAACATATTACCGTTAACGAGACTATTAAGTTCTCTTACAAGACCGTTAAGAGCAAAGAGCTTTATAAGGGCGAAAGTAAGGTTTCTAAGGGTCAGAACGGTGAAAAGGAAGTTGTTTATTGCGTAACGGTAGTAAACGGCATTGAAATGTCCCGTGAGGTCGAAAAGGAGACCATTATTAAAGAGGCTGTACCTCAGATTGAGACGGTCGGTACAAAGCTTCATTCGTCGGTTGCCGTTATGACTAGTGACGATGTTAGGGCTATTTCCACCTTAAAGCCCGATAAACCTATCGAGCTTGATAAAAAGGGTCAACCTGTAGAGTATAAAAAGGTTATCTCGGGCAAATCTTCTGCATACTGCGGATGCTGTGACAGTAACAGCACTGCATATTTCGGTAAGAATTCTGCCCGTCCTGGTTATGTTGCCGTTAACCCCAAGCAGATTCCTTACGGAACCAAGCTTTACATCGTATCTGCCGACGGAAAAACCGTTTACGGTTATGCTATTGCCGCTGATACAGGTGGATTTGCTTATAATGGAAGCGGTCGTATCGTTGACCTTAGATTGCCTACCGGTTCAAAGTGCAAGTGTGGTAGTCAGTGGGGAATCAAGAAAGTAAACGTTTATATTTTGAAGTAATTTAAAAGGACAGATGCTTAAAGGTGTCTGTCCTTATTTCAAGTTTGGGTGAAAAAGATGTCGGAAAATAAAAGTAATACCGTTGTAGAAAAGTTAATATTGTTTGCGGTGTTCCTTGTGTTTGCAGGAATCGTTGTTGCCTTTGCGTTCAAATGGAATTATGTTGGTGAAGATACATCATCACAAAGCATAGTTTCGTTGCAATACATAACCTCAAGTAAATCTGCAACATCTGAAATAGCCGAAAATGATAGCACTTCAAGTGCTAAACCCTCTGTAACAGGTAAGGTTAATATCAACACGGCAACGGTTGAAGAATTGGATACCTTGCCCGATATCGGTCCTGCAAAGGCTAAGGCGATAATCCAATATCGCGAAACTGAAAGTAAATTCTTTGAAATTGAAGATATAAAGAAGGTCAGCGGAATAGGTGATAAAACCTTTGAAAAACTTAAAGACTATATTACGGTCGAATAAAAAAATCCCACAGTTCAATCAGAACTGTGGGATTTTTTCAATTAAACGATTAAACGTTAAACAGGAAGTGGACAACGTCGCCATCCTGCATTACATATTCCTTGCCTTCGCTACGGACAAGCCCTTTTTCTCTTGCGGCGATAAGTGCTTTATCGTCGTTACCGCAAGCAATGAGGTCCTTATAAGCAACAACCTCGGCACGGATGAAGCCTTTTTCAAAGTCGGAGTGGATTTTACCTGCGGCACCGGGAGCCTTGGTACCCTTTTTAATGGTCCATGCTCTGACCTCAGGCTGACCTGCGGTAAGGTAGGAAATCAAGCCTAGGAGGGAATAGCAGGTCTGAATAAGACGGTCAAGACCCGATTTGTCAAGTCCGAGTTCTTCAAGGAACATCTTTTTCTCGTCCTCACTCATTTCAGCCATGTCAGCCTCAAGCGATGCACAGATGGGCAGGGTTTCGGCACCTTCGGCAGCGGCAATAGCTTTTACTGCGTTGTATCGTTCGTTGGTATCAATACCGCCCTGGAAGTCGCCCTCACTCATATTGCAGGCATAAATAACAGGTTTAGAGGAAAGCAACTCGATTGTATTAAGAATTGCGGTCTCGTTTTCATCAACCTCGACGGCACGGGCAGTTTTGCCTGCCTCAAGCTCGGTAATAAGGCGCTTGATGAAGTCGACCTCTGCCTGATAAGACTTGTCACCTTTGAGTGCTTTGTTAGCCTTGTCAAGACGGCGCTCCAAAATTTCAAGGTCGGAGAGGATAAGTTCAAGGTTAATGGTTTCGATATCACGGGAAGGGTCAACCGAACCCTCAACGTGGATTATATCATCGTTTTCAAAGCAGCGGACAACGTGGACTATGGCATCAACCTCGCGGATGTGGGAAAGAAACTTGTTGCCCAAGCCTTCACCCTTGGATGCGCCCTTTACAAGACCTGCAATGTCAACAAACTCGATAACGGCAGGGGTGAACTTAACGGGATGATACATCTCGGCAAGCTTGTCCAAACGCTCGTCGGGGACCGATACCATACCGACGTTGGGCTCGATGGTGCAGAAGGGATAGTTTGCACTTTGTGCGCCTGCGTTGGTAATGGCATTAAAAAGGGTTGACTTGCCGACGTTCGGCAGTCCTACGATACCTAATTTCATTGAAATTTTCACTCCAAAAACAAATTAAATTTTAATACTTATAGATTATATATTCTTTTTGCCGTAATTTCAAGGTTTGTTTTCCGAAAGTTTGAATTTTTTTGACAAAATGTGAAATTTACTCTTTTAAAATTTAAAGTTTTATTATATAATAAATTGTGTATGGAATTTTGGGCGATGGTTTGCCCTGAACAAAAAGGAGGTTGAATTATGAGTTCGCCATATTCGGTTTCATTAGCAAAAATCATTAAAAACTTTCCGCTTGAGGTAGTGTCGTTACCTGCAGAACCTGAAGATATTTATATATCCAACGTGGAGGTTAACCGACCGGGTCTTCAGCTTTGCGGATTTTACGAGTATTTTGACAGCGGACGAATTCAGGTCATCGGCAAAAGTGAGGAAGGCTACTTGAGTGAGTTTTCCGAGGAAGAGTATAAGGTGAGAGTTTTCAAATTCTTTGAACATAAGCCTTCAATGGTCATTATTTCACGAAATCTTCCTGTTACAGATATTATGAAGGCCGCCGCTGAGGAGTACAAGGTGCCATTGCTTCGCACTTCTGATACAACCTCGGGGTTTATGGCTTCGCTTATCTCGTTCCTTAACGTTGAGTTGGCACCAAGAGTTACCCGTCACGGCGTTTTGGTTGAGGTTTACGGCGAAGGTTTGCTTATTCTTGGTGAAAGCGGTGTAGGTAAAAGTGAGACTGCAATCGAGCTTGTCAAACGAGGACACCGTCTTATCGCCGACGATGCCGTTGAGGTTCGTAAGGTTTCCTCCAGGTCGTTGGTTGGCTCGGCACCCGAAAACATCCGTCATTTTATCGAGCTTCGCGGAATAGGTATTATAAATGCACGCCGAATCTTCGGTGTCGGTGCTGTTAATCTGACCTCGAAAATTGACCTTGTTATTAATCTTGAACAATGGCAGCCCGATAAGGTTTATGACCGAATGGGTCTTGACGAGCAGACTGCCGACATACTTGACATTAAGGTTCCCTCGGTTACTATCCCTGTAAAACCCGGTCGAAACCTTGCGGTTATTATTGAGGTTGCCGCTATGAACAACCGTCAGAAAAAGATGGGCTATAATGCGGCTTATGAGTTACTTAAACGTCTTGGTATGACCGAGGATGTTCCCGAGGATGCCAACAAAGACGGTGACGTATTTTTCTAAAACATAAATAAATTTTAAAAACAAAGGAGTAAATTATTATGTATTATCTTGGTATAGATCTCGGAGGAACCAACATTGCAGCAGCAGTTGTTGACGAAAGCTTTAAAATTATCAGCGAGGGCAAGGTTAAGACCAACTGCCCCAGACCTGCCGAGGAAATTGCTGACAGCATTTATGAAGCCGGTATGATGGCTATTAAGAATGCAGGTCTTACCCTCGATGATATTGCAGAGGTTGGCGTTGGATGTCCCGGTAGTGTTAATACTAAAACCGGTATAATTTGCTATTCCAACAACCTTGGCTTTGTGAACGCACCTATCGGTCAGATGCTTGAGGACCGTTTTGGCCGCAAGGTTTTCCTTGAAAACGATGCCAACGCAGCCGCTTTCGGTGAAAAATTGGCAGGCGCAGGCAAGGGTGCAGATCAATTTATCGCAATCACACTTGGCACAGGTGTTGGTGGCGGTGTTATTATCAACAACCTCATTTTGTCGGGTATGAACTCGGCAGGCGGTGAGCTTGGTCATACCGTTATCGTTAAGGACGGAGAACCCTGCTCTTGCGGACGTAAAGGCTGCTGGGAGGCTTATGCTTCGGCTACCGGACTTATCCGCCAGACTAAGGCTGCTATGGAGGCTGATAAGAACTCTAAAATGTGGCAGTTGGCAGGAAGCCTTGACAATGTAAACGGCAGAACTGCTTTTGACGGTATGCGTGCAGGTGATGAGACCGCCGAGAAGGTTGTTAAGCAGTACTGCAATTATGTTGCATGTGGTTTGACTAATATCATCAACATCTTCCAGCCGGATGTTATTTGTATCGGCGGTGGTATTTCTAAGGAGGGCGAGACACTTGTTGCTCCTATCCGCGAATATGTTGAAAGAGAAAGATACTCCAGAAATGTTGAGAAGCAGACAGTAATCAAGGCTGCTGAGCTTGGTAACGATGCAGGTATCATCGGTGCCGCATTCTTGGGCGAGATTTACAGATGATTATATAAACGGGCGATTCTTGAATCGCCCCTACAAAAATAAAGGTGGTGACTGTCGGTGAAATTGATTAACGTTATCGAAAAGGCTTGTGAATTGGGCTTAGTTGTTCGTGAAAACGAGCCTATGTCGGCGCATACCACTTTTCGCATCGGAGGTCCTGCCAAAATCTTTGTTGAGTGTAACGATACCAATAAAATCGGTGAATTGCTTACCGTTATTAAATCCGAAAACACACCTTTTTGGGTAATCGGAAAAGGTTCAAACCTGCTTGTTTCCGATAAAGGCTTGAACGGTGTTGTGCTTTATATTTGCGATGATAAGGTTTTGGTTCAAGATAATGTTATCACCGCAAAAGCAGGTGCAAAGTTGTCGTCGGTCTGCAATGCCGCAAAGGAAGCCTCGCTTACGGGGTTGGAGTTTGCATTTGGAATTCCCGGTGCTGTCGGTGGTGCAGTTTATATGAATGCAGGTGCCTACGGCGGCGAGATAAAGCAGTGTATCATATCTTGCACTTCAATAACGCTTGACGGTGAGATAAAGCATTACAACGTTGATGAAATGCAGCTTGGTTATCGCACGAGTGTATTCAAGCAGAATAATGAAATTATACTTGAAGCAAAATTCTCTCTTGCACACGATAAGAAAGAGGATATTGCGGCGAGAATGGACGATTATCTCGGCAGAAGAAAAGATAAACAACCCTTGGAATTCCCAAGTGCAGGCAGTACTTTTAAGCGTCCCGAAGGCAATTTTGCAGGTGCTTTGATTGAGCAAAGCAACCTCAAAGGCTATTCAATAGGTGGGGCAGAGGTCAGCGTTAAGCACGCAGGCTTTGTTATCAATAAGGGTAACTCAACCTGCAAAGACGTTATGGGTTTGATAAAGCACATTCAAAAAACTGTTAAATCAAATTTTGGTGTCGATTTGGAAACCGAGGTTATATATTTGGAGTAAACTATGGAACTTGTTATTGTCACCGGAATGTCCGGAGCAGGAAAATCGGTAGCCGCTAATGTCTTGGAGGACATTGGTTTCTACTGCATAGATAATATGCCTCCGTCACTGATTAATCCGGTGGCGCAGCTTTCCATGCGCGGAAGCTCCGACCTTAATAAGGTTGCTATCGTTACCGATATCCGTGGTGGCAAGATGTTCCAAGAGCTTATTCCTACGTTAAAATCAATGCGCGATAGCGGTATCGAGTTTAAACTGTTGTTTCTTGATGCAAACGATGAAAAGCTCGTTACACGTTACAAAGAAACACGACGCAGACATCCCATGTCGACCGATAATAAGGTCAGCGTTGCCGAAGCCGTAAAGCAGGAACGCGAAATGCTTGCGCCTTTAAAGGAAATGGCCGATTATATTATTGATACTACAATAACCTCTACCAGTGCCTTTAAAGAGCGTATTATGGGCATTTTCCTTGGAGATATCAACAAGGGACTTACCGTTCAGTGTATGTCATTTGGGTTTAAATACGGTTGTGTTTCGGAAGCTGATATTGTCTTTGACGTAAGATGCCTTAAAAATCCGTTTTACGTTGAAGGTTTGCGTGCTCATACGGGATTAGAGCCTGAGGTCAGGGATTTTGTTATGGAACTGCCTGAAACCAAGGAGCTGGCAAACAGACTTTTATCGTTGATAGATTACTCGGTTCCGTTATATTGCAAAGAGGGTAAAAGCCAGCTTGTAATAGCTATCGGATGCACGGGCGGAAAGCACCGTTCGGTTGTTTTTGCCGAGATGATACATAAACATCTTTTGAAGCAAAACTACCGTGCGGTTATAAACCACCGTGATATAGGAAAGGAGTAATTATGCCGAAGATCTCCTTTTCAAGTAAACTGAAAACCGAACTTTGCAAAATAAAACCGACCGGTTGTTGCAGATTAGCCGAAATGTACGGTATGCTTCTTCTCGGGCGGTCTTTTTGCAAAGAGGATATAAGTATCAGAACTGCAAATGTCGATACTGCTGAGATATATGCTTCGCTTCTTAAAGTGTGCTTTTCGGTACATACAATTACTGAACAAACCAACAGCTGGTATATTGTCTCGGTGCCCGGTGAGGCTGACCGTGAGAAGGTTATAAACCATTACACGGGCGGTGAATCTGATTGGATATTTAACCCCAAGCACGTCAAGAGAACCTGTTGCAGACATGCTTTTATAAGAGGTGCTTTTCTGTCGTCGGGCAGTATGAATGACCCCGAGAAGAGCTATCACCTTGAGTTTGCGGTCAAAGACCCTACGTTAAGCTTTGCTTTTGCGGCATTTTTGGAGCTTTGCGGTTTCAAACCGCACACTTCGACCCGAAGAAGTGTTACTGCACTTTATTATAACGACAGTACCGTTATTGAGGAACTTTTAGGTACAATGGGTGCTATGGGTGTCACACTGGAACTTATGGAAACCAAAATCGTTAAGGATATGAGAAACAAGCTCAACCGTCAGACAAATTTTGAAACCTCAAACATTACAAAAACTGTCAATGCCGCAGTTGCACAAAATGAGGCAATAGCCTTTTTGGAAAAGCATAATTTACTCGGACTTTTGCCCGAAGAATTGCGTGATGTTGCCTTGCTTCGCAAAAACAATCCTGATGCATCGCTTAATGACCTTTGTAAGCTTTGCGAGGGTGCAATTTCGCGTTCGGGAATGAACCACCGATTAAAGAAAATAATAGATATTGCCGAGGAAGAACGGCAAAAAAGAAAACTATAAAATAAACTAATAAAAGGAGGAAAGTGCAATGACCGATTTTGTCCATCTTCACGTGCATACGGAATATAGTCTTTTAGATGGTGCCTGCCGAATAAAAGACCTTGTTAAAGCGGCAAAGGAAAAGGGTCAGACGGCACTTTCCATAACCGACCACGGTGTAATGTACGGTGCGGTTGATTTTTATAAAGCTGCCAAGTCCGAGGGCATAAAGCCTATTATCGGCTGCGAGGTTTATGTTGCACCGAGAACACGTTTTGATAAAATCAAAGAGTACGACGGCGAGTACCGTCACCTTGTACTGCTTTGTAAAAATATGACGGGTTACCGTAACCTTATTGCTCTTGTTTCAAAGGGCTTTACCGAAGGTTTTTATTCAAAACCTCGAATAGATGAGGACCTTTTGGCCGAGCATACCGAAGGTCTTATAGCACTTTCAGCCTGTCTTTCGGGTGAAATCCCCAAATCCTTGCTAAAAAATGATTACGATAAGGCAAAACAGACTGCGTTGAAGTATAATTCAATGTTCGGTCAGGATAATTATTATCTTGAACTGCAGGACCACGGTTTGGATGAAGAACAGCGCGTAAATCCGCAGATTATAAGGATTTCCAAGGAAACGGGAATCCCGTTGGTTGCTACAAACGACGTGCATTATATCGAAAAATCCGACCATGAGGTGCAAAAGGTACTAATCTGCATTGGCACAGGCAAAACCGTCAATGAGGATAATACCTTGGAGTTTCCCACCAAGGAGTTTTACCTTAAAACAGGTGACGAGATGGCCGAGCTTTTCCCCGAAACAGCCATTGCCAACACCCGAACTATTGCCGATATGTGCAACCTCGAGTTTGAATTCGGTAACACAAAACTGCCTTTCTACGATATAGGCGATAAAGACCATTTTGAGTATCTTAAGGAACTGTCGTTTGACGGTGCAAGACGAATTTACGGCGATATTACCCAAGAGGTTCAGGAACGTTTGAATTATGAGCTCGGCGTTATTAAACGTATGGGCTATGTTGACTATTTCCTGATAGTTTCCGACTTTGTAAGATATGCAAAATCGCAGGATATTCCCGTAGGCCCCGGCAGAGGCTCGGGAGCGGGCAGCATCGTTGCGTATTTTTTGGGTATCACCGACGTGGATTCCTTGGCATTTGACCTGCTTTTTGAACGCTTTTTGAATCCCGAGCGCGTTAGCATGCCCGACTTTGATACAGACTTCTGTCAGGAACGTCGCGGTGAGGTTATAGAGTACGTCATGGAAAAGTACGGAAGTGATCATGTAGCCCAGATTGCCACCTTTGGCACAATGGCTGCCCGTGGTGCAATCCGTGATGTGGGCAGAGCGCTCAACTTTTCTTATGCGGAAACCGATGTTGTAGCAAAATTGGTGCCCACAATGCCGCTTCATATTACCTTGAAAGAGGCGCTGAATGTATCTCCGAAGCTAAAG
>JAZTYO010000015.1:0-22659 GCA_045636945.1 Acutalibacteraceae bacterium
TCGTAGGTAAAGCCCATCGGGATATAGTTTTCGTTGTAGTAGATATCGTATCCGCATTCATTCGAGTAGAACGTGTAGTTAGGCATTGCCGTTTCGCCCTTGTGGTCGGTGAACTCCTTGGAGTTTTCAATCTCGGGGTCGAGGACATACTTAACCGACAAAAGAGGACGGATTGCGTGATATTTCGACTCGGGTCGACTTGCAACCGAACGGGGTACGTTGATGTAGCTGTAAAAATCAACAACGCTTGCAGGAACAATTGAATGGAAGTAGTTTATTGACGAAAGGTTGAGGTAAAGACCCGTGTTGTCGACACCGTCGTAAACGTCAACTCGAGAGAAGTTGCCGTCGGGGTCGTCTGCGATAGAAACCTCACCCTCGATAAGTGCATCGGTCATAACGGCATCCATCTCGTAGGAATGGGACTGTCCGCAGGAAATGAAGAAGGCTGAATACAGCACCGAAACGACACAGATGAGTGCAATTATAGGCTTAAAGACCGAGGAACGTTTTTCTTTAATGGACGGCAACAGGGCACGGACGGTCAGAACGCTGAACAAAGCAATGGCACACGTGACCCAGAAACGCAGGTCATAATATCCGCCCTCGACCACCGTTTCGCCGTCGGTGGCACGGCACAGCACCTGATAGACGTACTTGAACGGATTGGTCTTGGCATCGGTGTAAAGACCCCATTTGGTAATGTTGCCTGCACCGTCGACCGTCGGCAAAAATCCTATAACCAGCACAAAGGCAAGTGTGATACCGCCACTCCAACGCCATGCAGAGGTCCAGTTGACCTCAGTATCCTCGAGCGCCATAGACGTTGCAAGGCACATAACGAGTATAGGCATAAAGAACCAACGGGCATAGTAGGCCGTATTGAGCATAGAGAAAACGGCATTAAGACCCGGAACAAGTGCCATAAATATAGAGATTCCCAAAATACGGCGAATCCACGTGCCTTTTTTGGGTGATTGAAGCCAGGCTATAGTACCCGTCATACCGAACAACGGCAACCATCCGCCCAAAGATGACCATTTTACCTCTGCGCCGGGGAAGAAAACGGGTCTGGCAGGGAGGTCGGGCGGGAAGAAGAAGCATTCGATAACATTTAAGAAAATCTGCTCCTTGCCGTAAAGCACCGAGCTCCAACCACTCATAACACTCGAAAGTCGGTCGTTCTGAATGACCTCAAGCACGGTGGGCAGCAGTATACCTGCCGCAAGCAAAAGTCCAAGAACGCACTCGAAAAGCATAAGCAAAAGCTCGGTGAACTTGAACTTGAAGCTTCGCGACAACATTCTGACGCACCAATAAATGATAACAAACACAACCATTCCAAAGAAGAAGAAATAGTTGGTCAAGGCACTGAAGAATACGGCAAAGATAAGCCAACCGCGACTTCTTTCGGCCATAAATTTCTCCAAGGCCAAAAGCAAAAGAGGAAAGACGATTATAGCCTCGTGGAAATGGTTAAAGAAAATGTTGTAGACCGAAAATCCGCTGAAAGCGTACATAAGTCCGCCTGCCATAGCACTTTCGGCACGGGCAGTAAATCGGCGGATATACATATAGGCAGTAAGCGATGCGCAGGCAAATTTGAGTATAAGCAACGGACCCATAAGGTAGGGTACCCAAGAGTTTGGGAAGGGGAGAGTCAGCCAGAAAAACGGGCTTCCGAGAAGATAAAAGCTGTACGACCCGATAAAGTTGGCACCGAGGTCGGTCTGCCAATCCCAACTGTAAAAATCACCCGAACGCACCATCTCGTGACAGTGCTGATAGAAGGGTATCTGCTGAACGTTGAAATCGCCGAAAAATATGAAATATCCGTCGCCCGATATGATAAACGGCACAAAAAACGCTGCCGCCGTCAAAAGACCTACAAAAAAGGTCATCAACCGCAGTTCTTTTTTCTTGACCAGGCTGTTTTCAGGTGCAATAGTCACGTTTGTTTCTCCTTTTGGATGAATAGTTAAGCCTATTTTCAAGTTTTCAAGGCGTAAAATCGTCATACGCCACCAAAGTATAACACTCTAATTATATATTAAACCCTAAGACGGGATAAATCAATTAAAATTTTGTTAAAATTTAATGATATAGATGAAATTTGCAGGGCAGGGGTTCTGTGCCTTTACGTTGTAGGGGGCGTACCTGTGTGTGCACCCGAAAAGAACACAACAAAACCAAACGGTTTGGTCGGTTGGGGTGGGTTTCGCATCTGTAAAACCGTAAAAACCGCAAAAAACAACCACCCTAAAGGGAGTTGCGGTTAGGGATAATTCGCCCAAAACAGCGCCTTTTTGCGTTCTAATGTGTCAAACGCCCACAGTACGCGTCAGCGTAACTGTGGGCGTTTTCCTTTTATACCACAAAAATCATCTGTTTTGGGTGCTTTGCAGTTTTGTAGGATGGAATTTAATTTGTTGCGAAGTTGAAAAATGCAGGAATACTGCCGTATTTCAAGGCTTTTCAACAAGCGACGAATTAAATTTCGCCGAAAAACCGATTTCTCCCTAATCGCAACTCCCTAAAAGGTGGCTGTTAAAATCAAAGCATTAATTTTGCTATAAAACTCTGTCGGTCATTGGCCGTGCCGATAAAGGTGTATCCGTCGGTCGTTTCGACGACATATACCGTCACCGTTTCGTCGGGCAAAACCTCGCTTACAAAGTTAATCAAGAAGCCCTTGGGCGATGTTTTCAAAACCTCGGGCGAGAGGCAATCTAACGACATATCGGCATATACCGTGTTGTTGACGTGACCGTTGTAATCAATGTCCGAAAACCTTACGGGACGGGTATAAACCTCACTTACACCGTTGGGCACAGTGAGTTTTGTCGGTGTGTCAGCACCGTTTAGTAGCTCGTCGTTATAAAGGAAGTCTGAAAAACCGTTTATCTCGCTTGGACGCACGATTTTTCTCGTCAAAAGGTCAAGCGTTGTGACCTCAACCTTGGCCTCGGTCAGCAGATTGCGGTTTTGGTCAAAAAGCAGGTAGTTTCTCGTAAAACGTACACCTTTAAGCCCACTGCACCAAGTTCGCATAACGACCAAATCCTGTGCTTTTGGCAGGCTGTGAATCGTAATGCTCATTTTGGTGAAGATAAAGGCCAGATTCTGCTCTTTTGACATCTTTTCCGACGTCGTGCCGAACTCGAAAAGATGCATTCCGCCTATTTCCTGTTGATATTTCATCAACGACGACAGCTTTAAACGGTTGAACATATCAACGTCAAAGCTTGTGACCCGAAACTCCCACTCGTAGGCGGTTTTATTTAAAATACAGCCCATTACTTCTTGACGATCTTTTCCATACCACCCATATAAGGACGAAGAGCCTCGGGGATACGGACACTGCCGTCCTCCTGCAGATTGTTCTCAAGGAAAGCAATCAGCATTCTCGGAGGAGCAACAACGGTGTTGTTGAGGGTGTGAGCAAGGTAGTTGCCGTTCTTACCCTTAACGCGAATCTTCAAACGGCGAGCCTGTGCATCGGTAAGGTTAGAGCAAGAGCCAACCTCGAAATACTTCTTCTGACGGGGCGACCAAGCCTCAACGTCAACCGATTTTACCTTGAGGTCTGCCAAATCACCCGAACAGCACTCCAAGGTACGGACGGGAATATCCAAAGAACGGAACAAATCAACGGTGTTCTGCCAGAGCTTGTCAAACCACATTCTAGAATCCTCGGGCTTGCAGACAACAATCATTTCCTGCTTTTCAAACTGATGGATACGGTAAACACCGCGTTCCTCAATGCCGTGAGCACCCTTTTCCTTACGGAAGCAGGGAGAATAGCTGGTGAGGGTGTAGGGCAACTTCTCCTCGGGGGTGATGGTATCGATAAACTTACCAATCATCGAATGCTCAGAGGTGCCGATAAGGTAAAGGTCCTCACCCTCGATTTTGTACATCATCGCGTCCATTTCGGCAAAGCTCATAACACCGGTAACAACGTTGGAGCGAATCATAAAGGGAGGTACGCAGTAGGTGAAGCCACGGTTAATCATAAAGTCACGTGCATAAGAGATGACTGCCGAATGCAAACGTGCAATGTTGCCCATAAGATAGTAGAAACCGTTACCTGCAACCTTTCTTGCACTGTCAAGGTCGATGCCTTCAAACTTCTCCATTATCTCAGTGTGATAGGGAATCTCAAACTCAGGAACAACCGGCTCGCCGTAACGCTGAACCTCAACGTTTTCGGAATCATCCTTACCGATGGGAACGCTGTCGTCGATGATGTTGGGAATGGTCATCATAACGGTGGTCAGTTTCTCGTCAAGCTCGGTCTCGAGAACCTCAAGCTCGGCAAGTCGGGCAGCAAATTCGGCAACCTTCTTCTTGGCGGTTTCGGCATCTTGCGTTTGACCCTTTGCCATAAACATACCAATCTGCTTGGAAATTGCGTTACGGTCGGCGCGAAGCTTGTCAGCCTCCTGCTGAGCAGCACGCTTTTTAGCGTCAAGGTCAATAGCCTCGTCTACCAAAGGCAATTTCTTGTCCTGAAACTTCTTTTTTATGTTCTCGCGAACAATTTCGGGGTTTTCTCTTAAAAATTTAATATCAAGCATTTTATTCTCCGTTCTGCCACGCGGCATACAATATTATGTATATTTTAATTTATATAAACACAATATATTGTGTTTTCTACTTTTCTCCTGCAAGTTTTTTGGCAAGGTCAAACAGGTCTTCATCGTTAAAGAACTCAATCTGCAGAGTACCCGATTTTCCGTTGCCGGAAATCTTGACCTTGCGGCCAATCTGCGAGGATATTGCGGCCTCAACCTCAACGTAAGCCTTGTTTTTGATGCGAGGCTTCTTCATTGTGATGCCAACCGACTGTTGCTTTGAAATGCGTTCAATCTCGCGGACCGAAGCACCGTTTTTGGCAAGCTCAAAGGCTTGATGGCGGAATTCGGAATCGGGCAAGCTCAGCAATGCTCTTGCGTGACCCGAGGTTATCTCACCCTTGGACAACGCATCCTTTTCGTCGGCGTTGAGTCCAAGCAAACGCAAAGCGTTGGCAACCGCAGGTCGTGATTTACCCACACGGGTTGCAACCTGCTCCTGCGTTAATGAGTAGGTTTCCATCAGAACTCTGTAACCCTCGGCTTCTTCAACGGGGTTCAAATCCTCACGCTGAAGATTCTCGATGAGGGCTAACTCGGCAGCCTCGCCCTCGGACATTTCCTTTATCACAACGGGTACTTTTTCAAGTCCCGCAAGACGTGATGCTCTCCAACGACGCTCACCTGCAACAATCTGGTAACTTCCATCGTCAAGAGGACGAACCAGAATGGGTTGAATGAGTCCGTGCTTTGCAATACTGTCGGCCAACTCGCGCAGTGCCGTGTCGTCAAACACCTTTCTTGGCTGGTCGCGGTTGGGCACAAGCTGTGACAGTCTTAATTCGGCATTCGGCTTGGACTCCACCGCGTTATCGGTGAAAAGCGAGTCAAAGCCTCGTCCCAAACCACCTTTTTTGACGGCCATAATATGCCTCCTTTTACATTATATATAGTAGTATCTATAATAGCGTTTTTCACGAATCAAACGGCATTATTTCTTCTTGTTGCGTTTTACGAGTTCCTTTGCCAAATCGTTGTAGGCATCGGCACCTTTGCAACGGTTGTCGTAATACTGAATGGGTCGACCGTAGGACGGTGCTTCCGAAAGCCTTACTCCACGCGGAATTGTGGTTTTGTAAAGCTCCTTGGCAAAGTATTTTTTGATTTCGCCAACAACCTGCTGTGTGAGGTTGAGTCGACCGTCGAACATTGTCAGCAACACACCCTCAAGCTCAAGGTCGGGGTTGTAGCCCATTTTAATCTGTCGGACGGTAGTTATCAACTGCGAAAGTCCCTCGAGTGCGTAATATTCGCATTGTACCGGTACAAAGAAGGCATCGGCTGCGGTCAAAGCGTTGATGGTGATAAGACCCAACGACGGCGGACAGTCGATAAATATGTAATCAAAATCGTCCTTTATTAGCGAAAGTGCCGTTTTTAACTGGCTTTCGCGCTTGTTTATCGAGATAAGCTCAACCTCGGCACCTGCAAGGTCGATGTTCGCAGGAATGACCGAAACGTTCTTGAAGTCGGTTTGAATGACCGATTCTTTTGCGTGAGCACCCGTGACAAGCAGGTCGTAGGACGAAACCCTGATGTCACGCTTGTTTATACCGTAGCCACTTGTGGAGTTGCCCTGTGGGTCGGCATCAACGAGCAACACCTTTTTGCCTAAAATGCCCACACCTGCGGCAAGGTTGACGGCGGTCGTGGTCTTACCAACGCCACCTTTTTGATTGATTATGGCTATTATCTTGCCCAAAATATTTCCTCCAAAACCGTCAGGAACCTGACGGGATAGATATTTTCGTTTGCCTATACATTTTAACAAATAACAGCACGTTTGTAAAGAGGAAAACCGAATTTATTTTAATTTATGTTTCACGTGAAACAATGTGTTGTTTTGTAGGAAAGGCACAAAACAAACAGGCGAACGCAGTTCTCCCCTACGGTATATCATAATGCAATTTTTTGTCGTGGGGGCTCTTTGTGAACCGCCAGTTATACAGGTTGTTTTTTGTGTTTCACGTGAAACATTGTTATTTAATATGCGGCTTGGAAACGAGCGCCACCATCCAGCCGATGGTCACTGCGGCGGCAATACCGCCTGCTGTTGCGGTTAGTCCACCCGTGAGTGCTCCGAGCAAACCGAACTCATCAACCGCCTTTTTAACACCCTCGGCAAGGCAATATCCAAACCCCGTCAACGGCACTGTTGCACCTGCACCACCAAAATCAACAAGGTAATCATAAAGTCCTACACCCGTCAAAACAACACCCGATACAACGTAGGACACCAAAATCCTCGCAGGGGTGAGTTTGGTACGGTCAATGAGTATCTGACCGATGGCGCTAAGAATTCCGCCCACTAAAAACGCTTTCAAGCAACCAATTAAAATATCCATAATAACTCCTCTAATCTGAAATCGACTCAATGCTGACGGTTGCGAATGCTCGTTCTGACGAACATTCTTGCAAAATCACGCGGTTTGAACGGAATAATGGGGCTTAAATAACTCTTTCCACTGAAGGTCTTGGAAAAAACGGTAAGCAACAAAATAGCAACGCAACCGCCAAGAAATCCCCAGAACGCAAAGATTTCGGACAGTATCAGCAGAAAAATGCGGCAAAACTTCATAGCATAGCCCATTTCAAAGCTTGGCTGAGCAAACGAGGCAATCGCCACAAACGCCATATATATAATGGTTTCGGGCACAAACCACTCGGCCTCGACGGCAAATTCGCCCAAAATCAAACCACCGATGATACCAAGCGATGAGGACAGGGTGTTGGGTGTATTGAGTGAAGCCAACCGCAGTCCGTCGATAACCAACTCGAGCAACAGAAATTGATAGAATATCGAAATCGAATAATCACTCTTGATTTGCAGGAAGCCCAACCAATCGGGCAGGAAATACGGGTTGTTCATCAAAATAAGCACAACGGGGGTCAAAAACACTGTGAGCAACGACACAAACACACGAATTATGCGAACATACGTTCCCGTCAAGGGTGGAAAATAGTAGTCGTCGGTTTCTTTCATAAAGTCGGCAATCGAGTTTGGAAATATCATAACGGCAGGCGAATTGTCCATAAGCAAAACCACCTTGCCCTCCAAAATGCAGGCCGAAGCAAAGTCGGGTCGTTCGGTGAATCTCACCTTTGGAAAAGGGTTGAAAAACGCTGATGGAATAAGGATTTCCGAGAGAGCCTGCGAGGTCATTGATATACCGGAAATGTTTATCTCTTTAAGCTTCTTGCGCAGCTTTTCAACAGTCTTTTCATCAGCCGTTCCGTCCATATATCCGATAGCCACGTCAACCTTTGACGACGTTCCGACCTGAAAATGCTCCAGCTTGAGCTTTGGGTCACGGATGCGTCGGCGAATAAGTGCCGCGTTAAACATAAGCGTTTCGACAAAACCGTCACGAGAGCCTCGCAAAGAACGGTCCTTGTCGGGCTCGTCGATAGAACGCGTTGGGTAGCTGCGCGTGTCAACAAGCAGGCAGCCGGGTATGCCGTCGATAATCAAAGCAGTCTGACCTGAAAGCACCATTGTCACGATTTTTTCATTATCCGACGTCCAATCCACCTCAACATACGGCATCTTGTAAAGCGAAAATTCCTGCATCGAGCCGATTCGCTTTATATCCTTGGGCTCTAATCTGTACAAAAATTCAAGTATCCACTCAAAAACGTCATCCTTGATGTAGGCATCCATAAAAAACAGACTTGCATTACGTTCTGCAATAACAATGTCACGTCGAACGACATCAAGGTTTATATCGGTGGCCAAAATGCCCGATAAAACCGCCTTATCCTTATCAAAATTCCCCGTCACTTGAAAACCACTTCCTTTTTTGTTACCATTCCCAAATGTCGGTAAAATATGCAATTCAAAACAATGATAAAATCCGAAATTCCTGCATAGAAATTTATGAAGGGACGGGTTTTATGAAGATTAACGTTTTTGTGAAAAACACGGTGGTTCTTGTGGCAACGTCGCTTATTTTACGCACCGTTGGAATATTTTTCAGGGTTTGGCAGGCCGATAAAATCGGCTCGGAGGGTATGGGTCTTTATCAGCTCATTTTCTCGGTTTATATGCTGGCCTCAACCTTTGCGTCGGCAGGTGTTTCGACCGCCGTAACGCGACTTGTTGCCGACAACGAGCACAAGGGCAGAACGGCAGTCAGAAGGATAATGTGCGTTTCGTCGGCTGTAACGCTTTTGGTCGGGGTTTTGTCGGTCGCGGTGGTGTTTTTCGGGGCAAAGCCCATTGCAATCTACCTTCTAAAGGATTCGCGAGCCATACCGTCGCTGAAAATTTTAAGCGTTTCACTCCCTTTTATGGGGTTGTCGTCGTGCTTTCGCGGATATTTTATTGCCCGTCGCAAAACAGTGCAACCGTCGTTGGTACAGTTGCTTGAACAGGGTGTCCGAATTGCAGTTGTTGTGGTTTTCGTAACGCTTTTTGCCCATAAAGGACTGACATATACGGCTGCTGCGGTGCTTTTGGGTGATACCGTTGCCGAAACGTTTTCCTGTCTTGTGAATTGGGTGCTGTACCGTCGGGATACCGCCAAAATGCCAAGAGGCAGTTCACTGCATAAGGTTTTCAAAAGCATTATGCACATCGCAGTGCCGATAACCGCCACAAGCTACCTAGGGTCGGTGTTGCACACAGTTGAAAGTCTGCTTGTACCATTGAAGCTGACGGTTTTCCACGGCACAAAGGGGAGAGGACTTGAGCTTTTCGGGGCAATCCGCGGAATGGCGTTGCCTGTGCTGTTTTTTCCGGCATCGTTTCTTACTTCACTCTCCACAATGCTTGTACCCGAGGTGTCGTCAGCCTCGGCCGAGGGCAATATTTTAAAGGTGAGGGAAACGGTGTCAAAATCGGTCGGATTGACGCTGACGTTGTCGACCTTTGTCGCTTGCTGTTTTATGTTCAACGCGTCAGATATTGGAGTTGCGGTGTATGGCGACCGCGACGTGGGGCAGATGATTCTGGTGCTGTCACCTATCGTTCCGCTGATGTACCTAGAAAGCGTAACGGCGGGTTTGCTCAAAGGGTTGGACTGTCAGATGAACGTGTTGAAATTCAACACGTTCGACTCGATTTTCCGCATTTTCGCGGTGTTTTTTATTGTACCGAACTTCGGTATCAAGGGCTACCTTGCCATAATGACGATAAGCAACACGTTTACATCGACATTGAGTGCCATTTGTCTATTCAAAGCTGCCGATACAAAACCGAATTTGGGTAGTTGGGTGTTGATGCCGTTGTGTGCAGGTGTTGTGGGCGGATTTTTGGGAAATTTCATTGCACAAGGTTTACATAACATCATTATCAGATTGACGGTGTCGTTGGCCGTACAGATTACGTTGTCGGCCGTTGCATACAGGTTATACAAAAGAAAAACCGCACCGGTAAAAACGTTGCGGTTGAGGTAGGTTTTGTGAAAAAACAATCAACGGTATTTGTAGGGTGGGGCCTCCGTGCCCCACCGTTGTAGGGGCGAACACAGAGGTTGGCCCCTACAAAAGGTTTGGTTGGTTGCAGGGGAGGACCTTTGTGTCCTTCCGCTTTATATAAATAACGCTGTTGTCTGCTCAAACGTTGGGTCGTTGACCTCGTTTTTCAACATACAATACAGGTCAACAACGTTTATTTCGTCGATTGCATTGGCTAAAAATTGCACAATTTTGTTGGGAATGGATAGGCTGTCACGGTCGATGCCTCGACCACCCAACCCAAAAAGTTCACCTTCGTACCCCAAAAGACCTTCGGGTGCGAAAATAATGTTCGTGGCATAAAGCAGAGCCTTCTTTTCGACAATTTCGGGGCAGGTGCCGGTGGCCAAAAGCCATTCCCGACTCAGCACGTCCATATTTTTGAAGGTGAACACGGTGGTCAAAGCCGAATGAGCAATAATTTCGGTCATTTCTTCTCGGTTGACATAATCACCTGCGGGGTCGATAATTCCCACTGAAAGAGATATGCCGTTTTGTGACATAACTCGGTCGTAAAACTGACTGAACAGCACCGAACGTCGAAGGCTCAAGGTGTCAAAAGGTTTTATTCTGTGAGGGGTAACGTTATTGGCAAAAATCACCCGTCCGCTAAAGGGTGCAAGCAACCGTTCGAGACGTCTTCGACTGACTTTAGAGCCAATCGATATACGGCAAACAGGGTCCAAAAATTCAACACAATATCGTCTCGAATTCGGAAATTTGTCGTACTTTGTCACAACTGCGAACATAAACTCACCTATACTCTACCGCAAAATCTAACCACTATATCAAAAATTTATGCGAAATTTGCATATTATATTACACGATAGCGGATGATAGTAAATATTTACATGAAAAACCCGTTAAAAGACAACGATTCTACAAAATTTCTTGTTGAAAAAACTGTCCGTAGGTGTTACAATATATAATGTATCTCTGTGTGCGTTTTGAAGCGAACGGAAATCGTTGTTCAAAACTGCTGACAGATAAAAATATTGACTGATTTTTACGGGTTTTAAAACCTGTTTCGGAAAGGATTTTCACTATGAGTCACATTAACACCAAATGTATTCAGGAAGGTTACGAGCCTAAGAGTGGCGAAGCCAGAGTTTTGCCTATCTATCAGAGCACAACCTTTAAGTATGAGGACGCCAAGACCTTGGGCGATTTGTTCGATTTCAACGCTTCGGGTCACTTCTATACCCGTCTTTCCAACCCCACCTGTGAGGCTGTTGAGAAAAAGATTGCCGCTTTGGAGGGCGGTGTTGGAGCAATGCTTTGCTCGTCGGGTCAGGGTGCAACCACCGCTGCAATCCTCACCGTTTGCTCGGCAGGCGACCACATCGTTTCGTCCAACTCTATCTACGGCGGTTCGTTCAACCTTTTGAACATAACCCTTCGCAAAATGGGTATTGATACCACCTTTATCTCACCCGATGCCTCGGATGAGGAAATTCAGGCAGCAATCAAGCCTAACACCAAGCTTTTGTTCGGCGAAAGCGTTGCCAACCCTGCTTTGACTGTTCTCGATATCGAGCGTTGGGCAAATATGGCACACAAAAACGGTATGCCCTTGTACGTTGACAACACCTTCCCCTCACCCGTAAACTGCCGTCCTTTTGAATGGGGTGCCGATATTGTTATCCACTCCACCTCGAAGTACCTAGACGGTCACGCAATGGCTTTGGGCGGTTGCGTTGTCGATTCGGGCAAGTTTGATTGGACTGCTTCGCCTCGATTCAAGAACTTCTGTGCTCCCGACGAGTCGTATCACGGACTCAGATATCCCGAAAAGTTTGGTGCTGCTGCGTTTATTGCTAAGGCCCGTGCTCAGATGATGCGCGATATGGGTATGATGATGTCTCCGATGAATGCATTTTTACTGAATGTCGGTATCGAAACCTTGCACCTCAGAATGAGAGAGCATTGTGCCAACGCACAGAAGGTTGCCGAGCATCTTGCCAAAAACAACAAGATTGCATGGGTAAACTTCCCCGGACTTCCCGACAATAAGTACAACGCACTTGCCAAGAAGTATATGCCAAACGGCACCTGCGGTGTTATCTCGTTCGGTATCAAGGGTGGCCGTGAGGCTGCAGGTAAATTTATGGAAAGCGTAAAGCTTGCCGCACCGGTTATCCACGTTGCCGATGCAAGAACCTGCATTTTGCACCCTGCGTCCACCACACACCGTCAGTTGTCGGATGCACAGCTTATCGAGTGCGGTGTAACACCCGACCTTATCAGAATGTCGGTCGGTATCGAGTATGTTGACGATATTATCGCTGATATCGAGCAGGCTTTGAACAAATGCATTTGATTTGTGAAGTTTAATTTTAAGAAAGGATGGTGTTGTTTACGGTAGACCTTCATACACACATACTACCCGGAATTGACGATGGTGCCGAAACCTTTAAAGAATCGTTGCAGATGCTAAAAATCGCAATGTGTAACGGCACCACCGATATAGTGCTTACTCCGCATTATCTTACCAAGGATATGCGAGCACAAAAAACCTCTAAAAACGACATAATCCGAGTTTTCAACGCCTTCAAAGAGGCGGTTGCCGAGCAATATCCGGAACTCAGACTTTATCTTGGTGCCGAGGTGTTCGCCGTCAGCAATATTGAGGATGTCATAGCCGACGGACAGTTGATAACCATTAACGATACCAAACACGTACTGATTGAATTTGGTTTTAACGATTTTAAAGCGAGAGCAGTTGAGGTCACCGAAAAACTGACCAACGCTGGTTATATACCGATAGTTGCTCACCCCGAAAGGTACTTATTTATTCAAAGAGATCCGAGAACTATTATCGACCTTCTTGAGAGAGGGGCGGTGCTTCAGGTAAATTCCTCAAGTCTTGCAGGGCACAACGGAGCCGTAGCACAGGATATCGTACTGTCGTTTCTGGAAAATCAGTTCGCTGCAATAATTGCAAGCGACAGCCACAGTACCTATCAGCGGAATCCCGACCTATCGGATGCATTTTCTTATGTATCCGCCAATTTTTCAATGGAGTATGCCGAAGATTTGTTCTATAATAATCCTCTTGCCGTTATAAAAGGCAGAAGAATATAAAACTTTAAAGGTTTAAGGAGAAAAATATGAGATTACTCAGAATTCTATCACTGATTCTTTGTATAGCGGTTCTTTTGGGATCGGGAGTTTTGCATTTCATATCGCGAGACAAAACGGTTGCTCCCGAGCTTAAATGTGACGTTAAAACCATCGAAGGCTCTATCAACATAACCGATGAAGAGCTTTTGTCTTTCGTTACGGCTTATGACGAGCAGGACGGTGATATTACAAAAGATATCAAGGTTGTCCGTAAAAAGTTCTTTGTTGACGACAAAAACACTACCGTTGTAACATTTGCGGTAAGCGATAGCGACAATAATGTCACGTCGGTTCAACGCCACTTGAGATTTACAGACTACCACTCTCCGAGATTCTCGCTTAATAACGACCTTATTCTTCCCGGCGGATACCGATATGCCCTTGAAAAGTACGTTACCGTAAGCGATATTATCGACGGCGACCTTTCGCAGTATATTAAAATTATTTCTAGTGAGATTACCAATACCGAGGGTACATATTCGGTCAACATCAAGGTTTCCAATAGTATGGCTGATACAACCGAAATGACGGTCAACGCAATAGTAACCGATAAGGATTATTTTACTGTAAAGGTTCAGCTTGAGAATTATATAACATATCAGTCACTCAATGCCGAAATTGATTATATGTCGTTTGTAAAAGGCATAAAGAATGGCAGTGATGTAAAATACGATAACGACGATATCGAACTCGATACTTCGGCGGTCGACGTTACCAAACCCGGTGTTTACGAGGCATACTACAAGATTTTTGCCGACCGCAACAAGGAAGAGTTGGTAACAATGACCCGTTTGTTCGTAGTAGTGGAGGAGTAAGCAAATGAGAAAGTTTGATATAAAAAGAGTAAATCTTTATACCATACTCCGAGACTACATTACAAACATTTGGATAGTTGTGTTGGTCGCAATAACCGCCTTCGTGGGAAGCAGTTGCTACTATACGTATATACATAAGCACAATTATGTAAGCACAATGACCGTTTCTATTAACCTCAGTGGTTATACCACCAATGCAACGGCACTGTCGTTGGCAAGAACGGTGCTTATCGCAGAAACGTTGGATGACGTTTTCCAGAGTAACGCTGTCAAGGATGTTGTTGAAAAAGACCTCGGTGGGGAGATAACCGGTACTATTTCGGCAATGCAGTTGCCCGATACCAACCTTGTTCAGATCTCGGTTGTAGATGAAAGTCCCGAAAAGGCCTACAACACATTGGTTTCGGTTTATAATAATTATGATAAGGTTACAAATCTTGCTTTCAGCAACATAATAATTCAGACCATAGCCAACCCGACTATGCCGACCTCACCTCACGGTCAGATGTCGACCAAAATGTCAGGATTTTTGTTCGCGGTTGCGGCATGTTTCTTTGTTTCGGTAATAATTATTTTAATTTCTTATGCTCGTGACACCATAAAGAACGTATCTGATGTCGAGTATGAACTTGATACCAAACTTTTCGGAACGGTTTACAGGGTCAAGAAACCGAGCAAAAAACTACCGGCACATAAACGCCGTCTGGTTGTTACCAATCCGCTTATCGGCTTTGATTTTGCCAACAGTTTCCGTAAAATGGCCGTTAAGCTTGAAAGTTTGCGTCGTACCAAGGGTCATAACGTATTTATGATAACCAGTGTTACCGAAAACGAAGGTAAATCGAGTATGGCGGTAAACCTTGCTATAACGTTGCAGCAAAACAGCTCGAGAGTACTGCTTGTAGACTGCGACTTTAAGAATCCGTCGGTTTACCGATTCTTTGATAATATTCCCCGCCCCGAGAATTCTGATTTCCATCAGTTTATCGAAATGGGTGGCGATATTACCCACTTTATCAAACATGACCCTGATACAGGCCTTTATCTTGCCGATAGCATAGAGGTTTGCACCAACTCGGCCGAAAAGCTTGCAAGCAAACGCTTCTCGGATGTTATCAAGGCTTTGAAAACCCAGTTTGATTTTATCATTATTGATACACCGCCCTGCGGAATTACTGTTGACCCTGAGATTCTAGCCAATGTTGTTGATGCTGCACTTATTACCGTCCGTCAGGATTATGTAACTGTTACCGATATTAACGACCAAATTCAGAACCTCAGCAAGTGTTATGTTGCAGGTTGCATTTTCAATGATATTGCAGGATTTAAGCGGACCTATGATAAATCGGCCGAGGTTTATATTAATTATTATAACCGTCAGAACGGTTAAGGAAGGAGGAGTCTTATGAGTTCAGAAAACAGCAACAGCAGAAGTAATCACGCGGTAGAAGAGCAGCCTCCTTTTTATGTTAATGTCCGCAGATTTTTCTACAGCTTTAAAAAGTGTTGGTGGATTTCAGTAGTTTGTGCCATTCTTTTTGTGGCAATATCGTTCACCTATTTTAAACTTACCTTCGAGCCCCGTTACCGTTCAGAGGTAAGATTTACCGTTACTCCGCTTATCGAAAGCGATGCGGCCAACGGTGCAAGCGTTTACAGCTTCAACTATAATTCAACGCTGGCCTCTCAGATGGCTTCAACCTTCCCCTATATTATCAACTCAGGAATTATGTCGGACATTATTGCTAACGACATAAAGCATCCTTTTAATGCGAGTGTTTCGGCATCCGCGATTAAGGATACCAACATCTTCGAAATTACAGTAACCTCAACATCTGCACAGGATTCTTATGATGTACTTAATTCTATCATAAAGAACTATCCCAAGGTTGCCGAGTATGTTGTCGGTGATACCCATATGACGGTCATCGACGGCTCCGAGCCCGAGGTCCCCACTGAGGCCTATAACGAAGGCTACTACAATAGGTATGTTATATTTTTAGGTGTCTTCGGCATTTTGATAGGTATTGCTGTAGCGATTGCCGATATGAAGCTTAAAAAGACCGTTATGTCCAAGCGTGATATTGAAGGTTACTTCAACGGCAAATGTATTTGCGAGATACCGCTTGTCAAGAGAAAGCGTACCAACAAATCAGAAACTATGCTCAAAATCGGTCCTTCGCTTTCAGCCTTCTCCGAATCATTGAGGGTTTTGAAGCAACGTGCCAAGAGCATTATGCGTTCTAAAAATGCCAAGGTTGTCGGTGTGACAAGTGCAGTCGGCGAGGAAGGCAAGACAACAATCTGCTACAACTTTGCCAAGGCTCTTTCAAACGGTGATGAAAAGGTATTGCTTATTGATATGGACCTGCATAAGCGCGGTATCCAGAACAGCCTCAACCGTCGCGGTGACGTTCCCAATCTCGGTATTACCGATGTAGTAAGCAAAAAGGCCAATATAGGCGACGTTATCAACTCGGTTTCCAATACCTTTGACGTGCTGTTTGCAGGTGAGCAGAACGTAAAATTCCGCAAGGAAACGTTTAAATCAATTTTCGATTATGCTCGCGATAATTACGACTATATTATCGTTGATATGCCGGTTTGCAGTATTGTTTCCGAGACGGTTTCGATTGCTGACCTCTGCGACCAGATATTGTTTGTAATTCGTGCCAACACTATATCTCCTGACAAGATTTACAGTTGCTTGAAGGATATCTCGTTCAGTGATGTAAGTATGATGGGCTTTGTACTCAACTTTGTTGAGCAGAGCACAGGTGAGATGGGTGGTTATAAGTACTACGGCCGTTATGGTAAGCGCCGTTACGGTTATGGCTACGGCTATAGCTACTCGCATTACGGCACTAGCTACGGCTACACCCGAAATGTTGAAAGTCGTACCAACCCCGACGAATAAACTCTAAAACTGCAAAACAAAACTGCCCGAGTAATCACTCGGGCAGTTTTTTAATCTTATTTGTTTTGGTTGGTGTTTTTATTTCCGTTAGTGTTTTCGCTCCCGTCAAAAGGATTGTCGGTGGGTTGTTCCGCGTTGGATGGGTCAACCTTTTTGTCCGACTTTATTTCGGTTTTCTTTTGTTCTCGCCATTGGTCGATTTTCTTGGCAATTTTCGGTGTTATCAGACAAAGTCCAACAATTATCGCCATAAAGAAAGCCCAAGTCGTGGCATATTGGAGATAAATCCACATATAATCACCTTATTTCAAGAATTCGCAGACGGTATCGCAAAGACCGACGGCATCGTCAACGGGTAGACCTGCAATAAGTCTTGCCGATGCGTGCAGCACCTTTGCTATTTTTTCAGCCTTTTCCTTGTCGTTTTCGTATGCATCCTTCAATGCTGCAAAAACGGGATGCGATGGGTTAAGTTCAAGTACCTTTTCGGCCTTGGGTTTGTGCTCGTCACCCGGCATCATTGCAAAATATTTTTCCATTTCTAAGGTAACGTGACCCGTGGTTGAAAGGAAAACAGGCTTGGTTTTGAGTTTGTCGGACACAACGCAGGAAACGATTTCGTCACCAACGGCAGTTTTCACAAACTCGCAAAGCCCCTTGTTTTCGGTCTTGATTTCCTCAGACCTTTTCTTCTCGTCCTCAGAAAGCAGTCCCGAATCCTCGGAATCAACTGCCTTTAACTCCTTGTCGTCAAACTTTCCGATACCTGCGACAACGAACTCGTCAACATCATCGGTAAGATACAGCATCTCAAAGCCCTTTTCACGGCAAAGCTCGGTTTGGGGGAGTGATGCAATCTTGTCAACCGAATCACCCACGACATAGTAGATATATTGCTGACCGTCCTTCATACGGGCAACGTAATCTTTAAGGGTGGTCAGTTTGTCTGAATCGGACGAATGGAAAACGAGCAGGTCCATTACGGCATCCTTGTGGAAACCGTAGTCGCTGACAACACCGTATTTTACCTGAATACCGAAATTGCGCCAGAATGCGGCATACTTTTCGGGGTCGTTCTGCTGTAATTTGAGCAATTCAGATTTTATTTTCTTCTCAATGTTGCCTGCAATGACCTTCAACTGACGGTCGTTCTGCAAAAGCTCACGGGAAATGTTCAAGGACAAATCGCCCGTGTCGACAACACCCTTGACAAAACGGAAATGGTCGGGGAGTAGCTGCTCACACTTGTCCATAATCAGCACACCCGACGAGTACAACTGTAAGCCTTTTTCAAAGTCCTTGGTATAGTAGCCGTAAGGCACCTTTGAGGGAACGAAAAGCATTGCCTTGTAGGAAACAAGTCCGTCGGCATTGACGCGGATGGTCAAAGCAGGGTCCTCAAAGTCCATAAACTTTTCCTTGTAATAAGCAGCACATTCCTCGTCTGAAACTTCGGACTTTGCCCTTTGCCAAATGGGAACCATACTGTTCAGGGTCTTGATCTCGCGAACCTTTTCATATTTGGCCTCTTCACCCTCGGCGGCAACGTTTTTGGTTTTTTCGGTTTCCATCTTGATGGGATAGCGGATGTAGTCCGAATAACGGCTTATAAGCTCGGTTATGGTGTATTGCTCAAGATACTGCGAGTAGCGCTCCTCATCGGAATCGTCCTTGATGTGCATAATAATATCGGTACCGATAGTATCCTTCTGGCATTCCTCAACGGTGTATCCGTCGCAACCCTCACTTGTCCATTTAAGGGCAACTTCACTGTCATATTTGCGGGTGATGACGGTTACTTTGTCGGCCACCATAAAAGCCGAATAGAAACCGACACCAAACTGACCGATAATGTCAGCCTCGGCCGACGAATCGTTCTCGGCAAGGTCCTTTTTAAAGGCCAAAGAACCGCTTTTTGCGATGGTGCCGAGGTTTTCCTCAAGCTCCTTTTCGTTCATACCGATACCGTTGTCCGAAACGGTGAGGGTACGGTTTTCCTTGTCAACGGCGATAAAAATGCCAAACTCCGAGCATTTTTCACGAACACTTTCGTCGGTCAGCGAAATATAGTGAAGCTTGTCCACAGCATCGCTGGCGTTGGAGACAATTTCGCGAAGAAAAATGTCCTTGTTGGTGTAAATCGAGTTAATCATCAAGTCAAGCAAACGCTTAGACTCGGCTTTAAAACTTTTCTTTCTCATTTTAGTACCTCTTTTGCTGAATGATAAAATTTAAAATACCTCTCGGTAATAAAGTCCTCTTGTAAATTCCACGTCGGATTTCGCGTTGGCTCTGAAGGCTGTCAAAACCTCGTCGCAACGTTCCTTTGGCTCGTCGGTGAAATATAAAACCTCAAAATCGAGATTTTTCATTTCAAATTTGCGGTCAAACATCCAAACGGGACGCGAGTTGAACATTTCGGAAAACTCACCGCGGCACATCACGGGGAATGAAACACCCTTGCGGTCGGTCAGTTCGGCTGAACCCTCGCATTTGCCACAACCCAAGCCGTTTTTGTTGGGACAGTTGCGGAAAAGCATCAAGGGAAGCTTTCCGTAGGTGATAATTCCAAGCGGCAATTTCCTATTTAAATGGAAAATATCGGTTATCGATGTTTCAAACGAAACCACTGAGGCCACAGCACCCATGTCACGCACCGCCGAAATGCTTTCGGAGTTGAAAACGTTCATTCCAAAGCCTGCAATGGGTAAAAGTCCTGCCTTTTTGGTCAATGTGAATGCCGCCAAATTACCGCACATAGCGGCCTTGACCCCATAATTTTTGGCTGATTCCAGCTGCTTTAACACCGTGTCGGCAGAATACAGAATTCCACGTGGAACATCGGCAATTATTTCAATGTTTTCGGGCAGATTGATGCCTGAAAAATCGGTTTCACACGGCAAAATAACTGCAGAAATGCCCGAAAGGTCATCGGGAATCTGCGAAGCGTTGCGGAAGCTCGCGACTGCATTTATAGGTCTTAAAGTTCCGCTTGCAGTCTGCGGATTATACTCCGAAACCGTACTGCCCAAAGCACGGCAACCGTCATATTCGGCACGTTTTTCGGTTAAAACCTCAAAGGCTTGACGTCGTAATTCCGAAATTGCGGAAGCGCTGACTGAAAGCCCGTCGTCAATATAGCAGTTGATGTTTTCAAAATAATAGGGAGTACCACCCGTTTTGTCGAGCTTTGATACCAAAAATTCGCGGTCGACCGCCCTCACATTGGCGGTTTCGGGGACGTTGCCGACCACCTCAACCAAATTGTTCTCGTTATCCCAAACGGTGAGAGTCAAAGGTTGTCCAGTGTTCACCGAAACGTTGGCAAAAACGGCAACACGGCTAAATTCACGGCGGTAAAGCTCGTGTGCCTGATTTATCATTTTGGTGGTCATTTCGGCATCCTTTTCGGTGCGGGTGCCAAACATATCGCGACCCAATCGGTTGTTGTAATATCCGTCGGTGTGCCCGCTTCTCGAGAAGATTCCTGACAAAAGCTCGGCCGTGTCGTAAGGGATTTCCTTGCCGTCGGCGGCAGAGCGTACCGCCGAAACAGCGGCGGCAACATATTCGGGTCGCTTCATACGACCTTCGATTTTAAACGAAGTGATCCCCATATCACGCATCTCGGCAATGTGGGGAATATAGCTCATATCCTTAAGGCTCAAATCGTGACCCGTGCCGTTTTTGACGGCAAATTCAAGTCGGCAGGGTTGTGCGCAAAGTCCTCGGTTGCCACTGCGACCACCCCAAACAGAGCTCAAATAGCACTGACCCGAAAGGCACATACACAAAGCGCCGTGAACAAAGGCTTCAACCTCGAGGCCTAAACGTTTTGCCTCGTCACAAAGTGCCGACAGAGAGGCCTTGTCCATCTCGCGGGCAACAACAACCCTCGAAAAGCCCATTTCTTTAAGTGGCAAAAGGGCTTCGGGACTGTGCACCGACATCTGTGTCGATGCGTGAATCGGCATATTGGGTAAATGTTTGCGCAAAAGTCGAATCAATCCTAAATCCTGCACGATAAGTGCATCTACACCGACCTTTGCGGCAGTTTCGGCAACACGAAGAGCAGAAGACAGTTCACTGTCGGCTGTAAGCGTATTAAGGGTCAGATAGGTTTTAACACCTCTGACCCTTGCAATTTCTGCGGCATACCGCATATCTTCAGCTGTAAAATTCTTGGCGTTACGTCGTGCGTTGAAATCACCGACCCCAAAATACACGGCATCGGCACCCGAACGCACTGCAGCCTCAAAGCTTTCAAGACTGCCTGCAGGGGCTAAAACCTCAATCATAATGCGCTTTTATCAAGCCGAAGCTGACGGTTTTCGCGGTTGAGTCGTTCAATTTCGCGGCGAGCACCGTCAATTTCCATTCGAGCACAAGCCAATTCCTCTGAAACACGTTTGAACTCGGCCTTGGCTTCCTCTGCGGCAATGGTTGCCTTCTTAGCACCGTCGCAATACTCCAAAGCGGCAAGAATAGCCACCATTGCGGTTGAAAGATAAGGATTACTGCGAGCCAAGGTGTCAAGCTTTACATTAAGCTCGTCACCAATCTTGCGAACGTAGGTTTCCTCGTCCTCCGATGCGATGATATAGTCGATACCGCCGACGGTAATTCTGAATTTATTAGCCATAATCCACCTCAAGATTTTGAAATGATATAAAGATATACTTATTCAAGCCCATTGTACACTATTTGGCGGAAAAGTTAAAGATGTTTTGTAAATTTTTTTGATATTTTTTGCGAAAAAACGACAAAATTATCAAAGTATGACCTTTACACCCTTTGGTGCTTCAAATTCGGTCGCAACAGTGCCGTTTTCAAGGCGCTTGTGGTGAATGGAAACCACGCCGAAAGGAGTGGGAAATTTGCCCTTTACCCAATCAAGTCCGTCAAGGTGGGGTGTCAGTCGAAGGGTCCTACAGCCCTCATCCTCGATATTGACACCCAGCACGTATTCCATAAGATAAGGCACGGGACCTGCTGCCCAACCATGACAAAAGCTGTGACGGAGTCCTTTATAGCAATATGCTCCGAAGTCGGCGTGGATGTCGCGTTCACCATTCGTCGGAACAGTGTCAACCGATGAGGAGTTTTGGCTCCGTTTGGGGTTGTAATCCTCAAAGAAGGTGGTTGCACCCTTTTTTAGCATTTCACCGTAATATTCCTTCATCAAATTGAGTGCCTCACCGTAGTGTCCTGCCTTGGCCATGGCCGACAAAAGGTGATACCCCATAAAGGTCGAAAATCCCTTGATTCCGTCCTTTTCGATAATCTCGGCGACAACGTTGGGGTCAATATTGCCTGCCAACGACTGTACGGCAACAATCTGCTTGATTTCACCGCCGTCGAGCGAGGTTTTTTCAAGCCTTACAAGGCAATCCTCCGACATCCTTGCGGTGTCCTTGAGGTCTAACTTGTTCAAAAGTTCAATTCCTGCCGACAAAGTCAGCTTCAAAAGACCCTTGATTGCGGCGACCGATTTGGGGTTGCTGTCGGTCGGCCAATCGAGGAAATATCTCGGCAGGGTCATTTTTCCGTCGTCAAGCACGGTGTTGCACAACTGCTTCGACGAAAGATTCGGAATCCTGCGAGTACCTCAAGCCAACAAAAAACCAACCCTTGAGGGTTACGGGTCACGCAGGTGTTTTGTAGCGGTATGTGGCAGGATACGGTGCGCTCTCGGTTTGTGCCGACGGCT
>JAZTYO010000016.1:0-9772 GCA_045636945.1 Acutalibacteraceae bacterium
GTAGCGTTTTATCGCAGTCTTTCTATTATTAGTGAAAGCTTGGAAACCGTTTCAAAGAACGGTGAAAAATAAGGAGTGTAAATTATGAAAACAAGAATTATTGTGGATTCCACAGCAGACTTAATGCCCGAATTTAAAAGCCGTGTGCATACTGTTCCCCTTACAGTAAATTTTGGTACAGAGGAATATATTGACGGCGTTACCATTGATCACAAGACATTCTACGAAAAACTTGTAGAAAGCGATGTGCTTCCTACTACAAGCCAAGCAACACCGGATGCTTTTATGAAAGAGTTTGAAAAAGCAAAAGAGGCCGGCGAGGCCGCGGTTGTTATTACTCTTGCTTCAAAGTTTTCTGGAACATGCCAAAGCGCTATGATTGCGGCGGCAGATTATGAAAATATTTACATCGTTGATAGTGCCAGTGCAGCAATGGGTAGCGGTATCTTAGTAGAATTGGCATTTAGACTTTTGGATGAAGGAAAAAGTGCTGAGGAAATTGCGGCAACACTCGAGGAAGAAAAGAAAAAGATTGTTATCGTTGCCTTGGTAGATACCCTTGAGTATCTTAAGAAAGGCGGTCGTATTTCTAAAGCGGTAGCATTTGCCGGCGGAGTATTAAATATTAAACCCGTACTTTCCGTTATTGACGGAGAAATCGGAATGCTCGGTAAAGCACGTGGATCTAAGATGGGCAACAACTTGCTTGTTCAGGAAATAGATAAAGCCGGCGGTATTGACTTTAGTAAACCTGTTTTGCTCGGCTATAGCGGAATCTCTGATGCACTTCTGTTAAAATATATTGAAGATAGCCGTCATATTTGGGAAGGCCATCTTAATGAAGTGCGTTATACAACTGTCGGTAGCGTTATTGGTACACACGCAGGCCCCGGTGCTGTGGTTGTTGCATTCTTCAAGAAGTAAGCATATAGGAGTTGTTGTGAAATGAAAGATAATAAGAAACAACTCTGGCAGGCAATAAAATTCACACTTTTTTCTGTTTCTGCCGGGCTGATTCAAATTGGCTCGTTCGCATTACTTGAAATTTTCATAAAGGACTATTGGATTCCATACTTGATTTCTCTTGTGCTTTCAATTCTATGGAATTTTACTCTTAACCGTAGATATACTTTTAAGTCTGCGGCAAATGTGCCTGTGGCAATGACGAAGGTCTTTGGATTTTATTTAGTTTTTACTCCGCTATCTACATATCTTGGGAATTTAGCTGAGAGTATTGGTGTGAACGATTTTATCATTTTAATTATAACAATGCTTGCGAACTTTGTTTTGGAATTTCTGTTCTGCAAGTTTGTTGTGTATCGTGGCAAGGAAGATACATTGGAAAAGTGATGCTTATTGAACAGATTAAGTAAGGGGAATTTAAGATGGAAGATATAAAAAGCAATGTTGCTAAAAATATAACCGAGCTTCGTATTCTAAATAATATGACGCAGATGGAACTCGGAGAGAAATTAAACTATTCTGATAAGACGATATCCAAATGGGAAAGGTCAGAATCTTCTCCCGATTTATCCGCATTGGTTGAGATGGCAGATCTTTTTGGCGTTACGCTCGATTACCTTGTAAGGTCAGAAAATATCGAAGAAGCAGTTGTTGAGAATAAGACCAAAGAAGTAAAATACAATCGCCGTGCTGTTTCGTATATTGCAGAAGGCGGTGGTTGGATTATTGCTATATTTGCTTTTATCATTACAACCTTAATTACTAATCAAATGACATTCCAATGGTTGTATTTTGTATATGCTCTGCCGGTTGTACTAATTGTGAAACTGATTTTTAATTCTATTTGGTTTAATCCCCGACACAATTACCTCATCATATCGGCACTTATATGGTCGATACTTGCGACCATTCATATTACATTTTTATATTTCAAGGTCAATGTTACGCTCATTTATTTTTTGGGTGTTGCAGGACAAATTGTAATAGTTCTGGCATCGTACATTAACAAACCAAAAACTAAATAGGCATATAAAAACGCCCTGTTTCGCTTGAAAACAGGGCGTTTTTAAGTAATTCTCCGAAACGGAGAGCCGTAGAAAACCGATTCTACGACACGAAATCCCATATGTAGACATACTTCTCGAATACTTAGGTTTACTCTTCTCTATTATTGAAGATATAATAGGGCTTGATAATTTTAATCGAATGCCAAAGGAGTAGAGAAATGAGTAGAGAAATACCAATTTTCTTTTCAACCGATGATAATTACATACCTTATCTTGACGTGGCTATAGCTTCTCTTATCGCCAATGCATCCAAGGACTATAATTACAGGATTATTGTTTTAAATACAGGTCTTTGTGCTGAAAATATCGCTAAGGTAAAGTTGAACGAACGTCCCGGCTTCGTTATTGATTTTATTGATATTTCAAAACAAATAGAAAACATAAAATCGCATTTTAAGAACGTATATCATTTTTCAATTGTAACCTATTACCGACTTTTTATTGCCTCTTTGTTTCCGCAATACGACAAGATAGTATATCTCGATTGCGACCTTGTTGTGCTTGGTGATATATCGGAGCTTTATAATGCCCCTCTTGGTAATAACATCTTGGGTGCGGCACCTGAGCAATATGTTCAAAACACGGAAGAATTCAGAAGCTATGCAAAGATAGCCCTTGGCGTAGATCCTGACGGGTATGTGAATGCGGGAGTTTTAGTAATAAACCTTAAAGAGTTCAGACAGAACAGAATAGAAGAAAAATTTGTCGAACTTATTACTAAATACGATTTTGATTTACTCGATCCCGATCAGGCATATCTGAACTACCTTTGCCGTGATAAAATTTATATGCTTCCAAATGGGTGGAACAAAGAGCCTATGCCTTTGACCTGCGAAGGCGCAAAAAATATCGTTCATTACGCACTCTACAAAAAGCCTTGGCAATATGATGATGTAATGGACGGCGAAGTCTTTTGGCTTTATGCGGAAAAATCCCCGTTTTATGAACAGATACTTGAAAACAAGGCTGCATTTGGAATCGAGGAAAGGGCAAAAAAGGAAATTGCTGCAGGAGAAATTCTTGAACACGCAAAAGTAATCGTTGCATCGGATTACACATTTTCAAAAATAATTCGTAGGAGTTAAACAATATGGAAAAATCTGCTCATAAATTAGAATTGCTTAGAAGAATAGCAGAACTTGAGAAAAAAGAATTATGGCATCTTGATGTAGAAGACGACCCGGAAACTTATCCGCTTATGCCGGATAAAATAGATTACCTTAATGAGAAATTCTCTAATAAAATCAAAAATAAAATCGCTAATATTTTCGGTGCACGTTTCTTTGATAAAATGATTGCCGATAGACAACTAATCATAAAAGAGGTTCGGGGTATTGAAAATTTCGCCGCTGTTAAGGGGGGCAAGATTGTCACTTGCAACCATTTCAGTGTTGGTGATAACTATGCGGTGTGGGTGGCACTCCGTGATTATATGGACGGCAAAATGCTTTATAAGGTGATTCGTGAAGGCAACTATACGAATCCGCCCAAGCCTTTCGGGCTTTTTATGAGGCACTGTAACACCCTTCCGTTATCAAGCCAAAAAGCAACGATGGTGAAGTTTATGAAGGCGTTTGCCGAACTACTACGGCGTGGCGAAACAATACTTATCTATCCCGAGCAAGGTATGTGGTGGAACTACCGAAAACCTCGTCCAATGCAGGACGGCGCGTTTTCTCTTGCCGTTCGCAACAAAGCTCCTATTGTACCGGTTTTTATCACCATGGAAGATAGCGATGTTTTGGATGGCGATGGTTTTTTTGTGCAGGAATATACAATGCACATTCTTCCTGCTATTTACCCCGATGAAACTCTTTCTCACGGGGATGCAAAGCGAGATATGAAAAATAAAAATTACGAGGCTTGGGTTAAAACTTACGAAGATTTTTATGGTAAGCCCCTCAAGTATGGTGAAATATGAAATTATATCTTTCAGTAATTGGTATAGCAATGCTGATAATAGCTGCAACCAATATTGTTTTTAATACAACCACTTGGTATAACATAATCATATTAGTCGCCCTATGTACAGCATTGCAATTTGCTCTTGATGGACTTATTGCAATCATTATTAACAAACTGCCGGACAAATTTTTCGGTGTAAATAATCCGCTATACAATGTATCGGAAGCAGAAAAGAATCTTTATAAAAAGTTAAAAGTGCGCAATTGGAAGGATAAGGTCTGGGAGCTTGGCGGTCTTGGTGGCTTCAGTAAGAAAAATTTAGCAAACCCTAATAGCCCGGAGTACATAGAGAAGTTTATCATTGAATGCAACAAGGGTGTGCTGACTCACAGATTATCCTATCCAATAGGCTTTCTTCCAATGCTATTTATACCGAATATATGCGCATTTTCTATTGCTTTTCCTGTGGCAATGGTTAATTTGTTTCTAAACATTTTGCCAACACTTGCATTGAGATATAATACTCCGAAGTTAAAAATGATGTTAAAAAGAATGAATAGGAAGTCAGAACGTATAAAAGTATAAAGTTGAAAGGGCGTCGCAGAAATGCGGCGCTTTTGCTTTTTATATCAAAAAACGCTGGACTTGTGAGAAGTTGTGTAGTATATGTTTGTGTTGCAAAAAAGGAGGTGCAACGCACATGACAACACTTGAAGATTTAATAGAAAAATAATACACTGCTCCTGCTAGAAGCAGGGGCTGTTAATATACAAACTTGAAAAAATGTGTAAAAGAGGCATTAAAAAAGGTGGAAAAATGTGTTTTAGGGGAAAGCCGCTATAATGATAGTAGATTTAAAATCGCTATTTCAGGGTGTTTTTATATGGAAAAGAGCAAATTAGCATATTTAAAATCGCTATTTTTCAAAACAGACAAATTATTACACTTTTATACTTGACACTTGGAAAGTTCTGTGCTAAAATAAACTCAAACTTAATAAAATTATTGCTTTGATGAATTATGCAAGCTGAGGGTATATGTATTAAGTTACATATTGATGGGTAAGCAATACCGTTGATAGGATGTAACTATACATATTACTGTTAGCACAAGAACAGTCGATATTTCAAGCACCTATCTCCGGATGGGTGCTTTTGTAATTTCATAGGGGCCACGAAAGTGGGAAATAGTGAAACACTCCGTTCTTATTAAGTTCAATTAGATATTTTTTGAAAGGATGGAGGTAAGATGAAATCGGACGCTTACGATGAACTCGATTACTTAATTGGCTTTACTGTATGTGAAAAGATGTACACTGAAGGCGTTATGTCATTCGAGACATTTTGCAGGATTAATCGGGCTATGGCCCGAACTGTTGGTGTGGAACCGATTATCGAACTCTCGCACATTCGTCAAGAATCCTCAGATTTAGTAAAATGGTAGTACCATTTTATGAAAGTGAGGTAATCTAATGGAAAACGAATTTAGAAGAGAGGTATTTGTTCTAAAACCAACAAGCAAAGAAGAAAAAGAAAAAGCAAAACTCCGCGTAGCCGCGTACTGTAGGGTTAGTACCGACTCGGATGACCAAGTACATTCCTTTATTGCGCAGGTAAGGTATTATAATGACTTTATCCGCGGCAGAAAGGATATGGTTTTGGTAGAAGTCTATGCCGATGAGGGAATTACCGGCACCACCACAAAAAAGCGTGACGAATTCAATCGTATGATGAGAGATTGTCGGGCGGGAAAAGTTGACCGCATTTATGTAAAAAGCGTGTCCCGCTTCGCAAGAAACGCACTTGATTGTATTGAATATGTCAGAGAACTTAAAAAGCTCGGTGTATCGGTGTTCTTTGAAAGCGACGGCATAGATACGGAAAGCATGAATCACGAGTTGGTTCTGTATATTAAGAGCGCTTTTGCACAGGAAGAGTCCCTTGCCAATTCCAAACGTGTTAGAAGGTCTAATCAGATGCGTATGGAAACGGGTACGTTTACCTTTTTGAATGCACCGTTCGGTTTTCGAATCGAAGACGATACCTTAATACCGATTCCTGAAGAGGCCCAAGTTGTACGCCAAATCTTTAGGTATTATCTGCAGGGTATGGGCTTCGGAAAGATAGCACAAGAGCTGAATGGTCAGGATGTGCCGGGTAAACCTTGGGGCAAAGAAAGAATTAAGTATATTCTCAGCAACGAGAAATACATCGGCGATACGCTCCACCAAAAAACATATACGCCTGAAGAACTTCCTTTCCGTAATAGGAGAAACAGGGGAGAAGTAGACCAGTATTACGTGTCTAATTCCCATGAAGCGGTGCTGGACAAGGACACCTTTGCCGCTGTTCAGGAAATGTTGAAAAAGAATCTGGAAAAGGAAGCCTTGAAAGCGGCTCCTCAGAAATACTTCTTCAGCGGTAAAATGTTCTGTGTAGACTGTGGTTGGGCGTATAAAAGAAGGGTGCAAAACGACATCGTTTACTGGGTGTGCTCCAAAAGCGGCACAGCCGGTCAGCGTTGCTGTACCCACCCTTTGAGCGAAGAGGTTATCGGAAAAACCTTTTGCAATATGTATAATAAGCTCCGACAGCACGAAAACGAACTGCTTAAAAGCACCTTGACTCGTCTTGTGGAACTCAAAGCAGCGGTTACCAAAAGTCGCTCTGAGGTTATAGACATTGATGAGGAATTAGTAAAATTAGCCGATAGACTTGCCTTTTATACGGAACAATATGATGCAGGCGTGATTGATGATGGTATATATAACGACAGAACGATTGCTGACAGAAAAAAGGTATCAGAGCTTCGAACCAGGCGCAATAAATTACTCACTGATGATGAGGATGAACAGTGTATTGATGAATTGCGTCAGCTCATACTTTATCTGGAGTCGCAACCAAAGGCAATATTGTCGTTTAATGAGAATATTTTTAACGGTGTAGTCGAGCGTGTTACAGTCGAAGAAGATAAGCTGTGCTTTGAGATTAAATCCGGCATACTCCTAAAGGAGGTGATTGCATGGAATTAAGACGTATTTTTTACGGTTATCGCAAGGACCAATTTGACTATTACATCGTGCAAGAGGAAGCGTTGGTTGTAAATAAAATTTTTCGTGATTATTTAGCAGGACATACACTCTTAGAAATTGCCAAGGAACTGACTGCAAAGCAGATTTCCTACTATAAGGATAAGACTCAGTGGACCAAAAATATGGTTTGCCGTATCATTGATAATGAGCATTACTGTGGAGATGAAGAATATCCGCGTATTGTTGATGGGGAAATCTTTGATAAAGCAGTCAAGCAAAAGGCAGAAAAGGGCGGTGTCAGAGAAAAAGACACCGAGAAGATTGCCTACCTTAAAGCAACCACTGTATGCGAAACTTGTGGCAAGCATTTTACACGTAAAAGCAAGTATAAAGTGCGTGAACGTTGGCTTTGCTCGGGCGGTTGCTCTGCCACCACTCAATACTTGGATGACCCTGTGTTGTTTTCAAGGATTAAGATGGTTATAAATGCGGTGAGAAATCAGCCGTACCTCATTATGCTGCCAAAGAGAGAAAGTACCTATGTACCGTCAAAGGATGTTCGCCTTAAGGAACGGCAAATAAAGTATTTGATTACACAGCCGAACCCGATGTTTCACCCAATTATGAAGCTGATATACGAAACCGTGTCGGATAAGTTTTCGGAGATGGAGCTTGACCCTTCCGCCGCTGTTTCGGATGCGCTTTATGATTTGTTTTTGGAATATGAGCCAGAGGATGAACAGGCATTGGATATTCCGTTTATGAAAAAGACCGTATCTGCTATTATCATTCAGCCGGATGGTAATATCCGCATCCGCTTTGTTAACGGTAAAGAAATTGGTAATGAGGAGGTGTGCGACAATGGTTGAAACTGCTGAAAGAAGACGGGTGATTACCAAAATTCCTGCTGATGCAAGTAAAACCTCCCGCGTGGAGTTTGGTAAACGAACCAAGGTTGCCGCCTATTGCCGTGTGTCCACCGATGATGAGGATCAGCTTAACAGTTACCGCGTTCAAAAGGATTACTATACCCGTTATATTGCCAACAATGAAAAGTGGGAGTTTGTAGACGTATACGCCGATGAAGGTATTACAGGGACACAGGTAAAAAAGCGTGATGAATTTTTGCGTATGATAAAGGATTGCGAGAAGGGTAAAATCGATATGATCCTGACAAAATCGGTTTCCCGCTTTGCAAGAAATATCGTGGATAGTTTGTCCTATGTGCGTAAACTCAAGGCGATGGGCATCGCTATCTATTTTGAGGAGCAGAATATCAACTCGCTTAAAGAGGACAGCGAAACGTATATCGGTATTTACAGCGTTATGGCACAGACGGAAAGTGAGAATATCAGTGCCAACGTTAAATGGGGCATATCCAAACGGATGGAGAATGGTACATACTGCTCTAATATGAATATGTTTGGCTACCGTCGCGATAAAATGACCAAAGAAATTTATATTGTGGAAAGTGAAGCTGAGGTTGTTCGCTGGATATTCAATTTGTTCCTTGACGGTAAAAGCGCTCTTCAAATTAAGTACTGGCTTGAAGAAAACGGCATAAAAACCTTTTACGGCAAAAGTGTTTGGCAAACAACGTCAATTCTGGCGATACTGCAAAATGAAAAGTACTGCGGCGATGTTATGTATCAAAAGACTTACTGTGTGGATTGCCTGACCAAAAAGAAAAAAGTAAATAACGGTCAAAAGACAAAATACTTGGTGGTTAACGATCATCCTGCCATCATTCCTCGTGATATATTCAAAGCGGCAATGGCAGAATTCGCTCGCCGTAATGCTTTGCGCAGTAAATCGGACAATACCATTTCCTGCCGAGGAAGATACAGTGCAAAATATGTATTAAGTGAACTGCTCATTTGTGAGGAATGCGGCAGTCATTTCCGTCGTAAAACCGTTAAGAAAAAAGACGGTGTTCATCACTATTGGCGTTGCATCAGCCGACTGGACCATAAGGATAAATATTGTGATTTTTCAAAAGGACTTGAGGAGAAAAACCTGCAAGCTGCTATTTGTCGTGCCATCTCCCGCGTGCTGCAGGGGAGAGAGGACGGATACGAGCTTTTGAAAAGTAAACTCATTTATGCCACTTCTGATGTGGATACCGATGAATTGTATCTGGTCGAAAAGGGAATCCACGATGAGCAGGTCCGTATCGAAGAGCTTGCCGATCTGGCGATCCAGTCAAAATGCAATAAGGATAAGTATACCGAAGCCATTGCCGACTGCTCCCAAAGGATAAAAGACCTTCGGGAAAGACGGGATATGCTTGTCATGCATATAAAGTGTAATGAAAAAGCCAGAGAAGAAATTGAACGGATTGAAAATTACACAAAACAGATGAAACCGGTTATGACTGAATTCGATGATGCTATTATTCACCGAATTGTGAATTCAATTCAGGTGACAAAAGATCTTAATTTAAGAATTTTTATAAAGGGTGGGGCAGAGATCGTCGAGCCACTGTTTCCGCCTGAGGAAGAGTCGGCATAAATTTCAAAAAATAATATAAAATGAAATAACTTTCTGCAATTTTTTATTGCGGAAAGTTATTTTTTGTGGTATAATCAATTTGTAAAGAAAAACTGGGGAAAACCCAGTAAAATTAAGGGTTTCTCACCAGTTCTTTTTCGAACAGGAGAGACAGAATCATAACTACCGGCCGTGCCGGTAGTATGCACTGCCCCCTTAGGGCATAAGACCGGCCGAGCCTATAGGCTCGTCGAAAGGTTTGCCAACCGCAACTCTTTCACCGGCTGCCCCTAAAGGGGCTTTTTATTTGCCTTCT
>JAZTYO010000017.1:0-85664 GCA_045636945.1 Acutalibacteraceae bacterium
AAAAAATTGTCCTACTTTAGAATATTTTGTTTATTTAATTGTTGACTTTTGCGGTTTAACGTGTTAAAATGTTAAATATCTCAAATCAAATTGAAAAGAAGGTAGAAAAATGCCTATTACCGAGATTCTGCAACGTAATGCAGAACTTTACGGCTCCGAAACTGCTTTGGTAGAGGTTAACCCCGGTGCCGATAAGAAAATGACCTGGAAAGAGTTTGCTTTGACTCAGCCAGTCGGTTCAAATTATCGCAGGGAAATAACCTGGCAGGAGTTTGACGATACCGCAAACCGATTTGCAAATTTGCTTATTGCAAACGGTGTCAAAAAGGGAACAAAGGTCGCAATTCTTTTGATGAACTGTATCGAGTGGTTGCCGATTTATTTTGGCATCCTTCGCGCAGGCGGTGTTGCTGTTCCTTTGAACTTCCGTTATGCGGCCGAGGAAATTAAATATTGCCTTGAAAAGGCTGATGCCGAATATCTTGCTTTCGGTCCCGAGTTTATCGGACGTGTTGAGGAAATTGTTGACCACACGCCGATAGTTAAGCTTTGGTTGTACGTTGGCGACGGATGTCCTGCTTTTGCCGAGAGCTATAACAAAATCGTTAATAATTTCAGTAGTGAAAATCCCAACATCCCCATAACCGATGAGGATGATGGTGCTATTTATTTTTCAAGCGGTACTACGGGATTTCCGAAGGCTATTTTGCACGCACACGAAAGTCTGATACATTCCTGCAAGGTTGAGCAGAACCATCACAGTCAGACTCATGACGACGTATTCCTTTGCATTCCGCCTTTATATCACACGGGTGCCAAAATGCATTGGTTTGGTAGCTTCTTAGTTGGCGGTAAAGCGGTACTTTTAAAGGGTACTACTCCTGAATTGATTATCCGCACTGCATCGGAAGAGCATTGCTCAATCGTTTGGTTGCTTGTTCCGTGGGCTCAGGATGTCCTTGACGCTATTGAACGCGGTGAAATAAATCTTGCTAATTACAATCTTGACCAATGGAGATTAATGCATATTGGTGCACAACCCGTGCCACCATCACTTATCAAGCGATGGAAGGATGTTTTCCCTCATCATCAGTACGATACTAACTACGGTTTGAGCGAATCAATCGGTCCGGGATGCGTACACCTCGGTGTTGAGAACATTGAACACGTTGGTGCTATCGGTAAGGCAGGCTTCGGCTGGCAGACTAAGATTGTCGACGAAAAACGCAATGAAGTAGCAAAAGGTGACGTCGGTGAGCTTGCTGTCAAGGGCCCCGGTGTTATGAAGTGCTACTATAATGATAAAAAGGCAACTGACGAGGTTTTGGGTGACGGTTGGCTCTTTACGGGAGATATGGCTAGGGAAGACGAAAATGGCTTTATCTGGCTTGTTGACCGCAAGAAGGATGTTATCATTACAGGCGGTGAAAACCTTTATCCGGTGCAGATTGAGAACTTTTTAAGACAGAATCTCCCTCAGATTAAAGATGTTGCAGTTATAGGTCTTGCCGACCAGCGTCTTGGCGAGATTGCTGCCGCAGTTATTGAGGTTAAGGATGGCTTTACTTTGACCGAAGAAGAGGTTGTTACAGCTTCTCAGAAACTCCCGAGATATCAGCGTCCGAGAAAGATAATATTTGCCGATATTCCGCGTAACCCCACCGGCAAAATTGAAAAGCCTACATTGAGAAAACGTTACGGCTCAAGCAATCTTGTAGCCGATGCTACTACAAACTAAGTGAAAGGATAAATTGTTATGAAGAAGTTACTTCTTGGTAATGCGGCGGTTGCCCGCGGTGCTTACGAAGCAGGCTGTAAGCTCGTTTCGTCTTACCCCGGAACACCGAGTACCGAAATCACAGAATCGGTTGTTGAATATGATAATATATATGTTGAATGGGCACCTAACGAGAAGGTTGCTGCTGAGGTTGCTATCGGTGCATCTATCGCAGGCGGCAGAGCAATGTCCTGCATGAAGCACGTTGGACTTAACGTAATGGCCGACCCTGTGTTTACCGTTTCTTATATCGGTGCAAACGGTGGACTTGTTTTCTGCGTTGCCGATGACCCCGGTATGCATTCGTCTCAGAATGAACAGGATTCCCGTCACTACGCCGAGGCTGCAAAAATATGTATGCTTGAGCCTTCGGATTCTTCTGAGTGTAAGGAGTTTACTAAGGCTGCATTCTCTTTGAGTGAAGAATATGATACTCCCGTGTTTATCCGTCTTTCCACACGTGTTTCGCATTCTCAGAGCCTTGTAGAGCTTTGCGACCCTGAGGAAGCACCTTTGAAGGACTACGAAAAGAACATTCCCAAACACGTTATGATGCCTGCAATGGCAAAGGGCAGACACGTTGTTGTAGAACAGCGTACCGAAAAACTCAAAAAGTTGGCTGAAAACTGTCAGTTCAATACAGTTGAGAAAAACGGCTCCAAGATTGGTGTTATTGCCGCAGGTACTACATACGTTTACGCTAAAGAGGCTTTGGGCGATAAGGTTGACTATCTCAAACTCGGTATGGTTTTCCCTTTGTCCGAAAAGCTTATTAAGGATTTTGCTGCAAATTATGACGAGCTGTGGGTAATCGAAGAGCTTGACCCCGTTATCGAAACCTTTGTTAAGTCTATCGGTGTTGATTGTAAGGGTAAGGAAAACTTTACCTTGCTTGGCGAATATTCTCAGAATATGATTAAAAAGGCAGTTTTAGGTCTCCAAACCGAGGCTATTACCGATGCTCAGATTCCTAACCGTCCTCCTGTATTGTGCGTTGGATGTCCGCATAGGGGTACTTTCTACGTTCTCAAAAAGCTTGGTGTAACCGTTTCGGGTGATATCGGATGTTATACCCTCGGTGCAGTAGCTCCGTTGCAGAGCGTCGATACAACAATTTGTATGGGTGCTTCGGTTAGTGCCGCACACGGTATGGCCAAGGTAAGAGGTGCCGAATTTAACAAGAAACTTGTTTCGGTTATCGGTGATTCCACCTTTATCCATTCGGGTATTACCGGACTTATCGACATTGTTTATAACAAGGGTGCTAACACTGTTATTATCCTTGATAACTCTATTACCGGAATGACGGGACATCAGGAAAATCCCACAACGGGTAAGACCATCCGTGGTGAGGCCACCAAGCAGGTCGACCTTGAACTGTTGTGTAAGGCTGTCGGTGTAAACAGAGTCAGAATCGAGGACCCGTTTGATTTGAAGGGCTTTGAGTCTGCTGTTAAGGAAGAGCTTAATGCTGACGAGCCCTCTGTTATCATTGCACAGCGTCCTTGTGCATTGCTGAAAACCGTTAAATATACAGGCCGTTGCACCGTTGACAGTGACAAGTGTAAGTCCTGCAAGATGTGTATGAAGCTTGGTTGTCCTGCAATTTCGTTCAAGGACGGAAAAGCTGTTATCGACCATTCACAGTGTAACGGATGCGGACTTTGTGTAAATGTTTGCGCGTTCGGAGCAATCGTAAAGGAGGAAAAGTGATGGCTGACAGTAAGAATATTATGATAGTCGGTGTCGGCGGTCAGGGAACTCTGCTTGCAAGCCGAATTTTGGGTAATGTTATTATCGCGGAAGGCTTTGACGTCAAGGTTTCCGAGGTTCACGGTATGAGTCAGCGTGGTGGTAGCGTTGTTACCTACGTTAAGTACGGTGAAAAGGTTGCTTCGCCTATTATTGATAAGGCAGAAGCTGATATTATCCTCGCATTTGAGCGTTTGGAGGCACTTCGTGCGTTGCCGTTCCTCAAAAAAGGCGGTAAGATGATTGTAAACGACCGTGCTATAAGTCCGATGCCTGTTATTACGGGTGCTGCCGAGTATCCCGAGGGTATTATTGATACATTAAAGAAGAATGCCGACGTTGTAAGTCTTGACGCACTTGAAATTGCAGAAAAGGCAGGCAGTATTAAGGCAGTAAACGTTGTTTTGATTGGGGTTCTTGCAAAATCGACCGACATTCCTTACGAGGCTTGGGTCGAAACCATTAAAAAAACTGTTCCCGAGAAGTTCCTTGAGATAAACCTTAAGGCATTTGAACTTGGATATAATCTTTAATTTAAGAAAGAAGAATATTTATGAGCAAATATTATCAACCTGAAATCGAAACAATGCAGCTCGACGAAATGCGCAAGTTGCAAAGTGAACGTCTTGTAGCTCAGGTTAAGCACGTTTGGGATAACGTTCCTTACTACCGTAAGAAAATGGAAGAGAAGGGTGTAACTCCTGACGATATAAAGTCGATTGACGATCTCCATAAACTGCCCTTTGTGACCAAGGATGACCTTCGTGAGTGTTATCCTTATGGTCTTTTGGCTTCTCCTTTAAAAGATTGTGTACGTATTCACTCAACCTCGGGTACTACCGGTAAGCGTGTTGTTGCATTTTATACCGAAAAGGATATTGACCTTTGGGAGGATTGCTGTGCTCGTGCTCTCACGGCTGCAGGTGCAACCGATGAGGACGTTTGTCAGGTTGCATACGGCTACGGTTTGTTTACAGGAGGCTCAGGTATGCACGGTGGCTCGCATAAGGTTGGATGTCTTACCCTGCCAATGTCCTCGGGTAATACTGACCGTCAGTTGCAGTTTATGGTTGACCTTGGTGCAACTATTATCTGCTGTACTCCGTCATATGCCGCTTACCTTGCAGAATCTATCGAGGAACAAGGAATCCGCGACAAGATTAAGCTCAAGGCAGGTATCTTCGGTGCCGAGGCTTGGAGTGAAAGTATGCGTAAGGATATCGAGAACAAGCTCGGCATCAAGGCATATGATATCTACGGTTTGACAGAAATTTCAGGCCCCGGTGTCAGCTTTGAATGTGAAGAACAGACCGGTATGCACGTAAATGAAGACCACTTTATCCCCGAAATCATTGACCCCGAAACTCTTGAGGTTTTGCCTTTGGGTTCTAAAGGTGAGCTTGTATTCACCTCCATTTCCAAAGAAGCTTTCCCGTTGCTTCGTTACAGAACCAAGGATATTTGTGTTCTTTCTCGTGAGAAGTGTTCCTGCGGACGTACTTTGATCAAAATGGCTAAGCCTATGGGTCGTAGCGACGATATGCTCATCATCCGTGGTGTCAACGTATTCCCCTCACAGATCGAGGAGGTACTTATTGAGGTTGGTGGCGGTAATATTACTCCTAACTACCTCATTAAGATCGACCGTGTAAACAACACCGATACCTTTGATCTTGATGTTGAAATGAGTGAAGAAATGTTCTCTGATGACGTTAAGTCGATTGCAAGGGTTGAGAACGCCATTAAGGATAAGCTTCGTTCTATTCTCGGTCTTGGTGTTAATGTACACCTTGTTAACCCGAAATCCATTACACGTAGTGAAGGCAAGGCAAAGCGTGTAATCGATAACCGTAAGATATAATAGGGAGGGTTTAAAAATGTTAGTCAAGCAGGTTTCCGCATTTATTGAAAATAAAGCAGGCAGACTTAATGAGATTGCCGATGTTTTGGCAAAGAGCAATGTCGATATCAGTGCTCTCACCTTGGCAGATACCACCGATTACGGCATTGTCAGAATGATTGTCAGTGACCCAGAACAGGCTGTTTTGGTACTTCGCGAGTCGGGTGTTATTTGCAAAATCACTGAGACTCTTGCAGTTGCTATTGAAGATGCTCCCGGCGGCTTTGCTAAATCTCTCAAAATATTGACCGATAACGGTATCGAAATCAAATATATGTACGCTTGCATCAGCCACGCTGTCGGTAAAGCATTAATGATCGTCAGCGTAGATGATCCCGAAAAGGCACAGGAGCTTATTGCTTCAACCGATGCCGGCAAGGTAAATCCTTCCGAAATCTACCGCCATATCTGATAATGAGGTTTATTTATGGATTACCGAAAAATCTTAGATACATCTAATGATAACCCGCTTGAATCTTTAGTGTCAAACGGTGGATTTTGCGGTGTTTTGCGCAAAGTCGGTTGTATAGGTGACAGCCTTTCCTCGGGAGAATTTGAGTCGCTTGATGAAAATGGCAACAAAGGGTATCACGATATGTTTGAATACTCTTGGGGTCAGTTTATGGCAAGAGAAGCAGGTCTTGAGGTTTTGAACTTTTCAAGGGGCGGTATGTCGGCAAAATGGTATTGCACTTCTTTTGCCGAAGAAAACGGCTATTGGGATAAGGATAAGAAATGCAAGGCTTATATTATAGCGCTTGGTTGGAATGATATTTCTCAGCTTGGTGCAGAGCTTGGCTGTAAGTCTGATGTAGACCTTGATGATTGGCATAATAACAAAGATTCGTTTTACGGGTACTATTGTCAGATTATTCAACGTTTGCGTGAAATTGAGCCCAAGTCGAGAATTTTTCTTGTTACAATTCCTAAAATATACTCACATGAAAAACGTTATACTGCCGAGGACAGACACAGCGAGATTTTGTATGAAATCGCTGAAATGTTTGATTTCATTTATGTCCTTGATATGAGAAAATATTTGCCTTTTCACGATGAGTTTTACCGCCAAAACTTCTACCTTGGTGGCCATTTGAACGCTATTGGGTATCAGTTGTTCTCGCGTGCGATTATGTCCTATATTGATTATTATATACGTAAATTCCCCGAAGATTTTTCGCAGATTGGCTTTGTCGGAACAGAATGGCATAACACCTCTGCAAAATGGTGATTTAAAGCAACAGAAACGAAAGTTTCTGTTGCTTTTTTATTGAAAAAATAATCCTTTTAGTGTAAAATAATCACAGAGGTGATTGTATGACCATAGTTTTATTGACAGCAGTTGGTGTTGGCGGTGCTACTCTCATTGGTTCGATAGTTGGTTTTATATTTAAAAACATTTCACATAAATTCAGCGATATCGTACTGTCCTTTGCGGCAGGTGTTATGCTTGCTGCAGCAGTTTTGGGTCTTATCGTTCCGTCGGTTGAATATGGCGGTAAATATGGTATAGTCATTACTGTTACAGGAATATTTATCGGTGCTTTGTGTCTTAATTTAATTGATAGACTTGTTCCTCACCTGCACAAAATTGTCGGCAACGACATAGAAAATCATAAAAACAACGCTGATATAAATAAGGTACTCTTGTTCGTTACCGCAATCGCCATTCACAATCTGCCCGAGGGCATTGCCGCAGGTGTCGGCTTCGGTTCGGGAAATACGTCTGATGCGTTAATGATAGCAGGCGGTATTGCTTTGCAAAATATCCCCGAAGGTATGGTTATCATCGGCCCGATGCTTACTGCGGGAATCAGTAATAAAACAACCTTTATCTGTGCTCTTGCTACGGGCTTGGTTGAGGTTGTCGGATGCTTGCTTGGTTACTTTGCCGTATCGGTTGCAAGTGCGATTTTACCGTTTGCCTTAGCTTTTGCAGGCGGTACAATGCTTTACGTTATAAGCGATGAAATGATACCCGAAACACATTCTCACGGCTGTGAAAGGGGAGCAACATACGCTTTGTTGGTTGGTTTTTGCTTAATGCTTGTGTCAGACGTGTTTTTGGGTTAACATTAGTTTTATAAAATCTATATAGTAAAAGATTCTTCAACCAATCGGCTGAAGAATCTTTTTTGTTTTGATATTAATTACAGTTTAACTTTTATAAAATTGTGTTTTAAAGCAGGAATGATTTTGTCTATCAAATCTGTTGTTTTGATTTTCAGACTTGAAGTGTTGATACAAGGGTGGCAACCAAAATATTCGTCCTTTAAAACGTCTTCATCAATTAGCAACGTTATGTCGTTACCCTTATCGTTCATCAGTCCCAAAACGCTTACCGAACCTGGTGTGATGTCGAGATATTTCAGCATATGCTCGGCATTGGCAAACGAAAGTCGGGAGGACCCTATCTGTGCCGAAATGTCTTTCGTTTTAAAGACCTTGTCGGCAGGAATCATTAAAAGATAAAACACGGTTTCCTGACGATTGCACAAAAAGAGGTTTTTGCAAATTACAGCGCCTAATGCCTTGTCAATTTCCTCACAAATTTCCATAGTGTCAGCCTTATCGTGGTCAACTCTTAGGTATTCAACGTTGATGTTATCAAGAAAATCATAGCATCTGATTTCTTTTTCTAATCTATTTGAAAAGTCTTCGGGTCGTCCGTTTTTTAGTTCTAACATAATTTTTACTCCGTTTTTAAAACTTCTTATACTCTAAAACACAAAACTCAATTTCGGTTGTAAGAGTATTAAGTTTTGTGAGTTTTTCCTGGTCTGATTTACCAGTTTTGTAATAATACGGTGTCATTTTGAATAGTGAAACAATATCCTTGTTGCAACCAAGAGTAATACTGTATTTCAACTCGCGTTTGACCAACAGTTCATAACCTTTGCGGTCAAATTCTACTGCAGGGTTGAGGTACGGCTCGTCATAAATTGCCGATTTCAAAGAATATAAATGTCTTTCCATAGGAACGACGGTGATAAGTCTTCCGTTTTCGCATAAAACACGGTTGAATTCATCGGGACTATCGGGTGCAAAAACATTGACAATAACGTCGCGTGAGCTGTTTTCAAGCGGAATGTCACCGATGCTTGCGACGGCAAAAGGAACGTTAAAACAACGCTTTGCAGCAACCTTCAAAGCATCTTTTGATATATCAATACCGCAAACCTCGTTGTTTTTAGCTATTGCTTCGGTGTAGTAACCCTCACCGCAACCCGAATCAAGCACCTTATGGCCGTTGCCGATAATCTCGCACAAGGCGTTTCTCAAAGGCTCATAATAGCCTTTGTTAAGAAAATCGGTTCGGGCTTTGACCATCAGTTTATCGTCGCCGTGGCGCTTTTTCTGTGAATTATCAAGCAACAGATTAACATAGCCTTGTTTTGATATATCAAAGCTGTGACCTTTTAAGCATCTGACAGAGGAGGGGAGTACAAACAGTTTTGAACGGCAGTTTGGACACAAAAACTGCGATTCTTTCAAAAACATAATATCACCTTATTTTATCTCGATGTTCATTCCGTTGACCTCAACACCGTCATTGGCACGTATGAGTATGTATTTTACACCGTTGATAATCTGTGTTGAAACAAGGTCGGTATGTTCGGGGTCAACCTTAATTGTAACGTTGGGAGTAGCCACCTCAAATTTGTTCAGCGCCACGACCGACTTTGGCGGTAATTCAGCACTTTCACCGAAGTTTGAGTCGAACTTATTACCAAAATTCTCAACCTTATCTTCATCAACACCGCAATACTGCAAAACGGTTTTAAGCTTGGTTTTGGTAAGTCGAAAAGGCTCTTCTTCATTTGCTTCCTTGTGCTCTTGCACCATTTCTGAAATCTGATTGTGCACCGATTTTACGGTTTCAAAATCACATTCTTCAACCAAGGTTTCGGCAAGGCAGGTCTTGAAACGACCCTTTTGCTCGGCAGGTGCCATCGGCAGTTCAACGTTAAAAATATTCTGAATAAATTCACTGTGAATATCTGAAATATCCTTTGTATAATAAAGTGAATTATAGATGTTTGCGGTACGTCCGTCAAAAGCAGGGAACATAAAGCCCATTTCGGGTGCATTTAATATTGCGTGAGCGGCAAGATGACGGAACGAACTATCGTTTTCACGGAAATAAAGTCCTGAATTAAGAGGCTTAACGGGGCACACACAGCATACGAAATAGTTGAATTGTGTTGAGGAATCGCCTTTTTCTCCGTCCTTTGAATATTCAAACACATCGTATGAGTCAAAGGCAAGAAGAATTGCAAAGCTGTCCTCAAAATGCACACTGTCGATAATTTTCTGATAAAGTGCTTCGAGTGCATCCTCGTTTTTAAGCCTTGAATCGCGAAGGTCACGGAGAAGCTTATTACAAGGCTCTTGCATAACCTGCTTTGCAGTAAATTCAAGGTCTAAAAGATTGGTGCCAAGGCTACCCGACAAGGTCTTTTTCATAATGGAAAGTATCTTATCGGTTTCCTCAACACTGCAACTCGCCATAGGTTGGTCGATGAGGGTTACAATAACCTTCTGCGAGTTTACAAGGCAACCCTTGATGCTTAAAATATTGTTTTTATCCTGCCTGAATCTACGTTTTATTTCTCTTAATTCTTTTTCGGTCATAACATTACACCTCTTGAATTTATTATACTTGCTATAAATCAAAAAAGCAAGGCAAAGCCTTGCAAAATATACTTCTTCACTATTCACTATTACTTATTACTTGCCGAAATCGACAAAATGAGAATAGTGAAAAGTGAAGAGTGAATAGTGAAAAAGTAAAATCGACAAACCCCTGTGGGGGTTTGTCGATTTTGGCTGAGGAATAGGGATTCGAACCCCAACAAACAGAGTCAGAGTCTGTCGTGCTACCGTTACACTATTCCTCAACGGCAAGAACTATTATAACCCAAAATTTTCATTTGTCAAGAATTATTTTCATAAAATCGAAAAAAATTTGTTTTAATTGTATTTTGGAGTTGTTGACACTAATAAAACGACTTTATATAATTAATATATGATATGTTTTGATGCACTTGAGGTGGTTTTATGGAAAAGGCTTGGAATTTCACGTGGGATAATTTCTTTTGTGTCAAAACCAATCTGTTTTACGATTGTCTTGTGAAAGATTTTGATGATAAGCTGACGGGTCAGCTACCGATTGTTGACGATATTACTGGACAAATTCCCAACCCTTGCGATTGGTAGTTGCTGAAAAAAGCCGAACAAACTTACGAAGTGATATGCACCCCAAAAGTGTCTAACTTTTGGGGTGCATATCACTTACTCCCGTTATTTTGAAAACTAAATAATGTATAAATCAAAACATAAAATTTAAAGGCTCCCCTTGAAGATGCAAGGGGAGCCTTTTTTTAGTTTTAGTGTAAGTTTAATCAGACTGTTTCGATTTTGATAATGTTTGTATTTCCAGAAACACCGTTGGTCATACCGCCCGTTACAACAAGTCGGTCACCTTTTTTAAGGTCAAAGGTTTCAATAGCCTTTTGCTTTGCGGTGTAGAACAGTACGTCGGTTGAATCGAAGCGGTCAACCATAACGGGTGTTACACCCCAGGAAAGTGCCAGCTTGTACCAGGTGCGTTCATCGGTAGTGACACCCAAAATATCAACAGGGGAACGGAAACGTGAAACCATACGTACCGTCATGCCCGAAATTGAGCAAACTGCAATGGTTTTGGCCTCAATATCTATGGCCATACCGCAGGTTGCATGAGAAATGGCATCGACCGTGTTTCTGATAACGAATTCAGCGTTACGGAAACGTTTTGCGTAATGGATGCTTTTCTCGGTCTGGGTAGCAATGCTTGACATTGTCTTGACACATTCCACAGGATATTTACCTGCTGCTGTTTCTCCCGAAAGCATAATTGCACTTGAGCCGTCAAATACTGCATTGGCAACGTCAGAAACCTCGGCACGAGTCGGACGGGGATTGTATATCATTGATTCAAGCATTTCGGTTGCCGTGATTACACGTTTGCCCAAATAACGGCACTTGGTGATAATTTTCTTCTGAATTGTGGGCAATTCCTCAAAAGGCACCTCAACACCCATATCGCCACGACCGATCATAATACCCGAGCATTCCAGACAAATATCCTCAATGTTCTGAATACCTGATTGATTTTCTATTTTTGCAATAAGGTCGATGTCGTAGCATTTGTTTTCTGCAAGAAAATCCTTGACGTCGATGAGGTCCTGCTTGCAGGAAACAAAGGAACATGCGATGAAATCAACGTGGTTGCGAACACCTAAAAGTATATCTTGCTTGTCCTGCTCGCTAAGATAAACCTGTTTCAAAACCTTATTAGGGAAACTCATACTCTTACGGTTAGAAAGTTCACCGCCTGTAACAACCCTTGTAATAACTTCTTTTTCGGTTGTTTTGATTACCTCAAAAATTAAAAGTCCGTTATTTAGAAGAATTCTGTCGCCAACGTTAAGGTCATTGGCAAGTCCGTCATAGGTTACTGAAACCTTGGTTTCATCGCCGATTACGTCCTCGGTTGTGAAGGCGAAGGTATCACCGTCAGAAAGATTGATTTTGCCGTCCTTAAAAGTCTTGATACGGTACTCGGGACCTTTGGTATCAAGCATAATAGCAATAGGTAAACCTAATTTTGTACGAACCTTTTTGATAAGCTCGATTTTTTCAATATGTTCAGCATGTGTACCATGTGAAAAGTTAAGACGTGCAACATTCATACCTGCTTTGCACATTGCAGTCAATGTTTCTTCGTTACTGCAGGCAGGGCCTATGGTACAGATGATTTTGGTTTTTCTCATTGAGTTCAGACCTTTCAACAAACTACGCATTATTATAATACAATATTTAAGCATTTTCAAGTAATATTATTGTGAAATTCACAAAATTACTTTGCTGTAAACATTGACATTTATACTAAAAAAAGTTATAATATTATGAAAAATTGTAATTTGGGTTATTTTGTTTAATTTGCACTGTTACAGTTTATTGTTTTGATGAAAGTGGGTTCTGAAAATGAAAAAATACGGATTTATGCCGGCAGATATTTTGTTGCCTAAAAAGGATTTTGAAAAGTGGGCTGTTGTTGCCTGTGACCAGTTTACTTCCGAGGCTGATTATTGGAACGCTGTTGAAAACAAAGTTGGCGATGCACCTTCAACCTTGAGAATTACCTTACCCGAGATTTATCTTGAGGACGGTGATACCGAGGAACGTATCAACGGCATTAACGCCAATATGAAAAAGTACCTTGACGAGGGTGTTTTTGAAGAATATAAAGACGCTATGATTTACGTTGAACGTACACAGAGCGACGGTACTGTACGTCACGGTATAGTTGGTGCCGTTGAACTCTGCGATTATGATTACCGCAAGGGAAGTAAGGCTCTTATCCGTGCTACCGAGCAGACCGTTATTGAGCGTATCCCTCCAAGAGTCAAAATCAGAAAAGATGCTTCCATCGAGCTTCCTCACGTTCTGCTTTTGACCGATGACCCCGAAAAAACCGTTATAGAGCCGCTTAAAGCTGTCAAAGATAAATTGACCGTTGCTTATGATTTTGATCTTATGCAGGGTGGCGGACATATTACCGGTTGGTTTTTAAGACCCGAGGATATTGAGAATGTCGGTAAGGCTGTAAATGCTCTTATCGACGGTAAGGATGACAAAATGATGTTTGCTGTCGGTGACGGTAATCATTCGCTCGCCACTGCAAAGGAATGCAGTAATCTTTCGGATTCACTCTTAGCAAAATCTGCTTTGGTTGAGGTTGTAAACATTCACGACGATTCTATTCAGTTCGAGCCCATCTACCGTGTACTTTTTGGCGTTAAGCCCGAGGAAGTTATTGAACAGTTAGTTACCGATTTGGGTGGTGCTTCTCATCATTACGTCGGTGACGATGCTCATAAATTTACCTGCGTTTTTGGTGAAAAAGAGGTTGAAATTTCACTCAAACCCACCTCCAAACTTCCCGTCGGTACTTTGCAGGCATGGTTAGATGACTATATAAAGATGAACAATGTTAAGATTGACTATATCCATGGTGAGGATGTTGTCCGTACATTGAGTAAGCAAGAGGGCAACCTCGGATTCATTTTTGACGGTATGCGCAAGGACGAGCTTTTCCCTGCAGTTTTGGGTGACGGCTCGTTGCCGAGAAAGACCTTCTCAATGGGTCATGCTGCCGACAAGCGTTATTATATTGAGGCAAGAAAGATAAAGTAAGAAGGTGTGAAAATGGCAGAAGGTGCTCTTAAAAAAGGACAGGACAAGTCTTGGATTTCGGTCTGTTTCCGCCTTTTGCCCGTTGCCTTTGCTTTAATACTTTTTTCATTCTTCCTGTTTTATGACCAATCCGCAAAAAAATTCGATGAAAACGAAGCTTTTGCACAAGCATTTGTTGGTTTGACTGTTATTTCATCTTCGGTTGCGGGTTTTGCTCTCTATAAAAAAGACCTTCTTAAAACTAAAACCGTTGTTATTTTGCTTGTTGTCTGCGGTTTTGCGTTAAGATTGGCTTATGCTTTGAAATACGGCTACAACGTGCATCAGCACGACGTTGAAAGTCTTGATTCAAGCGGACATTTGTCTTATATTTATTCGTTGGCCAATGGAAACGGTTTGCCCGATACCAACGATTGGCAGTTCAGTCATCCGCCGTTGCATCATTTTCTTGCGTCTTTGTCGGTCAAGTTGTCGTATTTGTTTGGTTTCACCAATGGCAGAGCGTTTGAGAATATTCAGTATCTAACGGTATTTTATTCAACGCTTACAATGTTTGCAGGCTACCGTTTGTTACGACTTTGCAACGTGGAAGGCAATAATCTTTTGCTGGCAATGGCCATTCTGGCTTTTCACCCTACGTTTCAGATTCTTGCAGGCAGTATAAATAACGATATTCTGACTATTCTTCTATCGATGTACGGTATTGTCTATCTATTAAGGTGGTACTGTCAACCGACGGTAAAATATGCCTTTATATGCGGTTTATTTATCGGACTCGGTATGATGACCAAGGTTTCGGCGGCGTTGATAGCCGTTGTTGCCGCTGTTACTGTGCTGATAAAGTTTATAATCGATAAGGAACTGAAATTCGGCAGAATGGTTTTACATGCGTTGGTCTTTGTTGCTGTGTTGTTGCCTTTAGGTATGTGGCATCCCGTAAGAAATCACCTATTGTTTGAGCAACCTTTGGGCTACGTTGCACCGATACCTACCACAAGTGCACTTTATACCGGTGAAATCAGCGTTTTTGACCGTATTGTTCTTCCGTTCTCGAAAGACAGATTTGGAGTTTACGTTGATGTTTGGGAAGAATATAACGTTTGGTATTATACCTTAAGAAATTCGCTTTTTGGTGAATATAACTTCGGCAATTTAGGTTTGGCAGGTTTACTTGTCATGGCCAATTTAATACTGATACTTTTCTCGTTAGTTGCAGTTGGCTATTTGGTTATTAAGAGGTTCAAACCCGAAACAAATATCTTACCGATATTTGTTTTGTTTGTTATTCAGTTAGGCTTCTTTGTTTACTTCAATCTAAGATATCCGTTCGGTTGCAGTATGGATTTCAGATATATCGTGCCCTTGCTGTTCTGTGGTGTTATGATGCTTGGAGCATTGGGAAAATCGGTTAAGACATCTGATTCGACCATTATCAGAAGTATTGCTTATGGTGTTAAATTTACCGCAGTGGCGTTTTGTGTGCTGTCTGTATTTGTTATGATTTAATTTATTTTTCTTCTGTAATATTGTCAAGGAGGTAAATTATGGGACTTCTAGAAATAATTTTACATCGTGGCAGTTGGATAGAAATTGTGTCCTGCCTGATTTCTTGTACTATTGTCGTGTTTTTGGTTATGCCTATTCACGAATATGCTCACGGTTTTGTCGCCAGTAAGCTCGGCGACCCAACACCTCGTTGGCAGGGAAGACTTACTTTAAGCCCTAAAGCGCATATTGACTATGTTGGTGCAATTATGATTTATCTCATTGGCTTTGGTTGGGCGAAGCCGGTAAATGTTGATTCACGTTATTTTAATAAACCTAAACGAGATATGGCTATTACTGCAGTAGCAGGTCCTGTATCCAATCTTATTTCGGCTTTCTTTTTTAGCCTTCTACGCAGTTGCTTGTTGTTTGTTATTCAGAAATCCGATTTAGTACTTTCTTACATTTCTTTTGCATCGGGAAATATGCCTGCGAGTTATTGGCATTTACTGCTTTTCATGCTTGTTATCATCTTGGAATTTATTGTAGTTATTAATATTTCTCTTGCTGTTTTCAATCTTATCCCCGTACCTCCGCTTGACGGTTCAAAAATACTGTTTGCAGTATTACCCGACCGTTTATATTGGAAGTTTATGCGTTATGAAAGATTTTTCTATTTCGGATTGATTTTCCTGCTTTTCTTTGGAAACGGATTTTCTTCGGCACTGAGCAACATCGTTTATATCATTAGAGGTTGGTTCTCCGATTTAACCTGGTTGCCTTTTAAATACTTTGTTTGATAAGGTGTTCTATGAATAAGTTTGAGTATAAACTTGACGTATTTGAAGGACCGTTGGATCTCCTTCTGTACCTCATTTCAAAAAATAAACTGAATATTAACGATATTCAACTGACGGTGCTTGTTGACCAATACGTTGAGTATATTCGTGCTATGAACGAACAGGATATGGATGTAGCCAGTGAGTTTATCGAAATGGCTTCGCGTCTTATCTATCTTAAAACCGTCAGCCTTTTGCCCAAGCACGACGAGGCTGAACAGTTGAAGGAAGAACTGACTCAGGAGCTTATGGAGTACGAGCATTGCCGTAAGGTTGCTAAAATGTTGTCCTCTATGACCGATGAGTTCGACACCTTTATCAAAGAGCCCGAGAAGATAGAGTACGACAAAACCTACGTCAACATTCACGAAAAGCAGTCGATTCTCTCGGCTTATATTGCGGCAATCGGCAGGGGTAAGCGTAGATTACCGCCACCGACCAACGTTTTCAGTAAGATTGTTGCACGAAAAATTGTTTCGGTTTCGTCCAAGATAGTTTTTGTTATGAAAAACCTTATGCGAAGCGGAAACAAAAAGATGAAGCATCTGTTTAAGGGGGCGCAAAGCCGTTCCGAACTTGTAGCAACCTTCCTTGCAGTTCTTGAACTTTGTAAAGCCAACCGTATCCATTTGGACGGCGAAGGCGATGATATGGAAATCTCCATGATTAGGAGGAAAAAATAATGACCGTTAAAGAAATGATACCGGCATTTGAGGCAATCCTTTTTGCCGCAGGAGAACCGGTTGAGATTGAAAAATTCTGTACTGTTTTCGAGGCTGATTCCGAAACTGTTGAAAGTGTTATGGATATGCTTTCCGACCGACTTGATAGTAGTGGCAGTGCTGTAAAGCTTGTACGACTTGATTTCAGTTATCAGCTTTGCACACGCAAAGAATATGCCGAAAACATACGCTCGGTGCTTGACCTTCGCCGTAAAGCACCTTTGTCGCAGGCAGCATTCGAGGTTTTGGCAGTTATTGCCTATAATCAGCCTGTTACCAAGGCTTACGTTGAACAGGTCAGAGGTGTTGATTGCTCGGGTGTTGTTTCAACGCTTGTTGAAAAAGGCTTACTCGAAGAAAAGGGAAGACTTGAACTCCCGGGCAGACCCTTGCTTTACGGCACAACCGCAAACTTCTTGCGTTGCTTCGGACTTAAAAATCTTGACGAACTGCCCGAAGTACCTGCTGACGATATTGTCGAGGATAGCAACGGACAGTTAAAGATGCTGTCCAACGAGGTTTTGGAGTTGGCTCAGAAAATGAACGATGAGGCAAACGAACTTGCCGAGGATATTGTTTCGGAGGAATAATTTTGATAGCGTTATACGTTATATTAGGCATTGCCGCAATTATAACGCTCTTACTTTTGACCGATGTTCACATAAAGGTCAGTGTTGATGAAAAGATAAATATTAAAGCGAGGTACTTGTTCTATAAACGGTCCTTGATTCCGAAAGACCCAAAGAAGAAAACAAGACTCCTACTGCTTAATGTTGAAAAATCGGACAAAGAGTTGAAGAGTGACCTTAAAAAACTCGTTGATAAAATGGGTGTTTTGGGTACAATAAAGGAACTGTTCACTGCTACTGCTTCACTTGTAAAGCAAGGTTGGGGATTAGCTCACCATCTTCGTGTCAAGCGTTTTGATATGACGACGGTTGTGGCTTCTGAAGACCCTGCTAAAACGGCCGTGGAATACGGTGGTGTTTGTGCTGTATTGTATCCTGCTCTTGCAGGTTTACAAAACCTGATGAAGTGGAATAATAATAAAACAACCGTCAATGTTTTTACCGATTTTTGCGGTACCGAATCTTCAATAAAAATAGAGGCCAAGGTCAAGTTAAAGCTTTGGTATTATATCAAGGCATATGTAGGACTTTATTGGGATCTCTTTAAGAAAAAGTATGACGAAGCTATGGCTCAGGAAATGGCTAAAAAGCGTAAACAAAGCAAAAAACCTGCAAATCAGCAGGTAAAAAAATAAATTTGCAGCTTATTTCAAGAAAGGATGTATATATTATGGCAGACAACAACATCAGCAACATTATGGACGTTACAATGGAGAAGGTTCGCACCTTGGTAGATTCCGATACAATTATCGGCAATCCTATCACTGTTGATAACGTTACCATTATCCCCGTATCCAAGGTTTCGTTCGGTCTTGCGTCCGGTGGCTCTGATTTCCCCTCCAAGACAGTAAACGCTAAGATGTTCGGCGGTGGCGGCGGTGCAGGTGCATCTGTAACTCCTATCTGCTTCCTCGTTGTTAAGGATGGCGATGTTAAGGTGCTTAATACCACCTCGGTTGCATCTCCTATTGAGAAGGCTATTTCTGCCGTTCCCGAGATTATCGATACCGTTACAGGTCTTTTTAAGAAGGACAAGGAAGACTAAAATTTAATATGTAATCAAGTTTGTACAACCGCCATATAATTTTTTAGAATATGGCGGAGGTACATCTATGAAAGTTTGTTTAAAAGCTACTGCAATACTGCTTACGGTTGCGGTTTTGTTTTCGTGTGTTCTTTTTAAAAGGGCTGAATGTATAAGCACGTCGGCCAAGAGCTATGTGGTTATGAACGCTGATACGTTTGAAGTTCTTGCGTTTAGTAATGCACATCAAAAAATGTCAATGGCAAGCACTACAAAGCTGATGACAGCGTTGATTCTTGCCGAACAAAACACTCCCGAAAAGAAGATTGTTACAACCCGTGAAATGGTAACCGTCGAAGGCTCAAGTATGGGGCTTAAAATCGGTGATACCGTGTCGTACTATGACTTGATGGTCGGTATGCTTTTGCCATCGGGTAATGATGCGGCAAATACTGCCGCGATTTCGGTTGCAGGTTCTATCGAAAAGTTCGCAGTTTTAATGAATAAAAAAGCCTCCGAAATCGGAATGGAAAATACTAATTTCGTGACACCGTCGGGGCTTGATGCAGATGGGCATTATTCAACAGCGTATGATATGGCTTTGCTTGCATCGTATGCTTTGAAAAATGATATAATCCGTGATATTTGTAGTAAAGAAAAGATAACGGTTACTTTTGGCAATCCGCCGTATCAACGCACGTTGTATAACCATAATAAGCTTCTCGGTCGGTACGACGGTTGTATCGGTATGAAAACGGGGTTTACCAAAAAATCGGGCAGATGCCTTGTTTCGGCTGCCGAGAAAAACGGTTGCCGTGTTGTTGCAGTGACTTTAAACGACCCCGATGATTGGGACGACCACGAGAGGTTGTTGGATTTTGGCTTTTCGTGTATTGAAACGGTTGATATTACCGAAGATAATACTGTTCTTTCGGTTGACGTTGTTGGTGGAACTAAAGACAAACTGTCGTTGGGCTCACCAAGGTGTACAATCGGCGGTTCGAAAGACCTTGCAAATAAGGTGACTGTCAATCATAAAATCAAACCGTTTTTATATGCGCCGATAAAGGCAGGAGAAACAGTTGGCATTACCGAATACTATTATAATGGCAGACTTTTAAGGGAAACCGAAATATTTGCCCTTGAAAGCGTTGATAAAGCTGTATATAATGAGAGTTTTTCTCAAAAGTTTATTAAAAATTTTAAAACTATTTTCAAGCAATTTGTTTAAGGAGATATTATGGCAGTTGAAAAAATAAGATTGCAAAAATATCTTTCTCAGTGCTCGGTTGCTTCACGCCGTAAGGCCGAAGAATTGATTGAGCAGGGAAAGGTTAAAATAAACGGACGCAAGGCAATCCTTGGTGATAAGGTTGACCCCATTCACGATAAGGTGTTGGTGTGTGGAAAACCCGTTCAGAATAAAGAAGGCAAGATGTATATTATGTTACATAAGCCTCGCGGATTTGTCACCACCTTGAGCGATGAACAAGGAAGAAAATGCGTTGCCGACCTTGTTGCCGATGCAGGAGTAAGACTTTTTCCTGTTGGACGTCTTGACCGCAATTCCGAGGGTATGTTGCTTATGACCAACGACGGTGATTTTTCAAACTTTTTAACTCATCCCAAGCGTCACGTGGCAAAGGTTTACCGCGTTACCGTAAGAGGTAAGGTCTCAGATGACCAGATAGATAAAATGGCCGTTGGAATGAAATTAGAGGACTTTGAAACGCTTCCTTGCGACATTTCTTATATTGAAAAGCACGAGGACAGAACGGTTTTACGATTTGTACTTTACGAGGGCAAAAATCGTGAGATAAGAAAGCTTTGTGAGGCTGTTGGTCTTACCGTCATCCGTCTTAAACGTACCGAAATTGCAGGTATTAAGCTCGGAATGTTGCCTCAGGGCCGTTGGAGAGAGTTGACCGAAAAAGAGGTAAAGAGGTTAATGAACTCCAGCATCAGTAAGGAGCATCAGGATGATTGAGATACACCCTTTAAGAGATGTTGTGAAACTTGCAGAGCTTTATAAATCAGCAAGCGTTAATTTGAACGAAACTTCAATGGCTGTTGTTGCGTCGGTACGGGAAGAAATATTAGGCTTTTGCCTTTTTGAAATGAGTGATGACAGTATCCTGATTCATTCGTTAGAGCCTAAGGACGATGTGTTTTTTGCCGACGGAATTTTGCGTTCGGCTCTGCACGTTGGTATTGAAAACGGAAGAAACGAGGCTTTTTATTCAGAAAAAGCTCCTGAAACGTTGTTTGAAGCCTTAAAATTCATAAAAAATAAGGACACAAAAGAGCTTGATGTTGGAAAATTATTCTCATCTTGCAAAAGTTGTGCAAATTCTTGAAATTTTTACTTGTTTTTTCATAAAGTTGGTAATATAATATATTTTGACTATAATGGGTCAAATGTTTGATATTTTTATAATCACGGTGGGTTCCACCGTAACATTCAGTATGAACGGAGGAAATAAAGATGAACTGTGAAAACGGTTTTACTCGCCTTGAAAAGGAAACTGCTCTTCTCGGCAACAGCGATGCATATAAGCGTCTTGGTTTGTTGTTTGACGACGGCGCTTTCACCGAGTTGGACAAGTTCTCCAAGAACGGCAAAAACGGTTGCGGAGTTGTAACTGCATACGGTAACGTAAACGGTGCAGGTTGTTATGCATTCTCCCAAGATATCAGCGTTTGCTCGGGTGCTATGGGACGTGCTCAGGGTACTAAAATCAAGAAGGTTTATGAGCTTGCTCTTATGAACGGATGCCCCGTTGTCGGAATTTATGATTCCAAGGGTGCTTTTGCAGACGAGGGTGTAGATGCTCTTAACGCTTACGGTGAGCTTATTGCCGCCACAGGAAAGATTTCGGGTGTTGTACCACAGATTTCAGTAATAGCAGGTAAATGCATCGGTTCTGCCGCAATTCTTGCTTCTATTGCTGACCTTACCGTTATGGTTGAAGGTGCTGAGCTATGCGTAAACTCTGCCGATATTACCGGAGAGAAAACCGTTGGCTCTGCCGAAAACGCAATGAAAAACGGTACTGCTTCCATTGTTGCAGAAAATGATGAGGTTGCTCTCAATAAGGTTGCAGAGCTTCTTTCGTTCCTTCCTATGAACAACCTTTCGGTACCTGCAATAGCAGATTACATTCCTGTAGCAATTTCGGGCGAGGGTGTATACGCCGATATCGCAAATATTGTTGACGCTGAGAGCTTTGTTGAGCTTAATAAAGACTTCGGCAAGTGTGCCAAGGTTGGATTTGCACGTGTTGCAGGCGAGGCTGTCGGTATCGTTGCAACCGATGCTGATAAGAATAATTCGAACCTTTGCGCTAACGGTGCTGCCAAGATTTCGAGATTTGTCCGTCTTTGCGATGCTTTCTCGCTTCCCGTTGTTACCTTGCTTAACTGCGCAGGCTTTATGGGCTCTGCTGATGATGAACTTGACGGTTCAGTTCGTGCTGTTGCCGCTTTGACCGGTGCTTATGCCGAGGCCACAACCGCTAAGATTTGCGTAATCGTCGGCAAGGCTTACGGTGCCGCATTTACTGCGATGGCAGGCAAAGGTGCTGGTGCTGATTACGTTATTGCTTATGCAGATGCCGCAATCTGTGCTTTGAATCCTGCTACTGCAGTTCAGTTCCTATATAAGGAACGTCTTGGAGAGGAAAAGAGGGAAGACCTCGAGAAGGAATATGCACTTTGTGAAGGCTCACCTTTTAAGGCCGCTGTTAACGGTGCCATTGATGATATCATCACTCCCGATAATGCTGCAGGCTCTGTTATTGCCGCATTGCAGATGATGGCTTCCAAGAGAGTATCAACCATTGAGAAAAAACATTCTAATATGCCTTATTAAGGTGTAAACGGAGGATTATAAATATGAGACAGTTTAAGATTACAGTTAATGGAAAAGCTTATGATGTTCAGGTTGAGGAATGTGGAGTAGCTTCTGCACCCGCTGTTTCAGCACCTGTTGCAGCTCCCGTAGCACCTGTTGCAGCCCCCGCTGCCTCTGTCACCGAAGCAGCACCTGCACCTGTTGCAGCTGCTTCTGCCGGTGAGGGTACACCTATTGAAGCTCCTATGCCCGGTACTATTCTTAAGGTGTTGGTTTCCAACGGTCAAGCAATCAAGGCCGGAGATACAGTTGTTGTTCTCGAGGCTATGAAGATGGAGAATGAGATTACCGCCGCTTGTGACGGTACCGTAACCTCTGTTTGCGTCAACCAGGGTGACTCTGTTGATGCAGGTAAGGTTTTAGTCACTATTAAGTAATTTTCTAAGAAAAGTGAGGTGCTTTTATGGCACATAAAATAGGTATTACCGAAACCTTGTTGCGTGATGCTCACCAGTCACTTCTCGCAACTCGTATGACTACTGAGGATATGCTCCCCATTTTGCCTCTGCTTGACAAAATAGGCTTTCATTCTTTGGAATGTTGGGGTGGAGCAACCTATGACTCCTGCCTTCGTTTCCTAAACGAGGACCCTTGGGAGAGATTGCGTATTATCCGCGAAAATTGCCCAAATACCAAGTTGCAGATGCTTTTCCGCGGTCAGAATATGCTTGGCTACCGTCATTATGCTGACGACGTTGTTGAATATCTTGTTCAGAAGTCGGTTGCAAACGGTATTGATATAATCCGTATTTTCGATGCTTTGAACGATATCCGTAACCTTGAAACTGCTATTAAGGCAACTAAGAGGGAAAACGGTGCACACGTTCAGGGTGCAGTTTCTTATACTACGGGTCCTGTTTTTGATGTTGAGTATTATGTAAATTACGCAAAGCAGTTGGAAAATATCGGTGCGGACTCTCTCTGTATCAAGGATATGGCTGCATTGCTTACTCCTTATCAGACCTATGACCTTGTTAAGGCTTTGAAGGAGTCGACCAAGCTTCCTATTCAGGTTCACTCTCATGCAACCTCAGGTCTTGGCTCTATGGTTCTTTTGAAGGCTATCGAAGCAGGTGCAGACGTTGTTGATACCGCTATGTCGCCTTTGTCTAGCGGTACTTCTCATCCTGCTACCGAGTCTATGGTTGCCGCTTTGGCAGGTACTGAGTTTGATACCGGTCTTAACCTGGAGGCTCTTGATGAGATTGCAAAGTACGTTACAACTCTTCGTGAGAAGTATATTGCAGAGGGTACTTTAAGTCCTAAGATGCTTGCATCCGATGCAAAGGCTTTGATTTATCAGGTTCCCGGCGGTATGCTTTCTAACCTCCTTTCTCAGTTGAAGCAGGCAGGTAAGGAAGATAAGCTTACTGAGGTGCTTGAGGAAGTTCCCAAGGTTCGTGCCGATTGCGGATATCCTCCGCTTGTAACTCCTTCTTCCCAGATTGTCGGCACTCAGGCTGTTTACAACGTCATTATGGGTGAGCGTTACAAGATGGTTACTAAGGAATTCAAGGGTATTGTAAAGGGTGAGTACGGTACTACTCCCGTTGCTATAGACCCCGAGTTCCAGAAGAAGATTATCGGTGATGAAGAGCCTATTACCTGCCGTCCTGCAGATTTGCTTGAGCCCGAGCTTGATAAGCTTCGTGAAGAGTGTGCCAAGTGGTCTGAGCAGGAGGAAGACGTGCTTTCTTATGCACAGTTTCCGAAGGTTGCTGTTGATTTCTTTGAGAAGAGAGCAAATAAAAAGTATAAGGTTGATGCCGCAAACGCTGATGCTGAAAATAAAGTCCATCCGATGTAAAAAAATGCTTGCATTATTTTACTTTGTGTGATATAATAACTGCACTTGATTAAATTATTATCGGTTTAACCGTTAGATTGGAGTTTAAAAATGGGCGTCGGTGAAATTATTGTTGGATCTTTGATGATCTTATTTTCTATTGTTATTGTTGCTATGATTCTGCTTCAGCAGAGCCGTCGTAGCGGTGTAGGCGCAATTTCCGGCGGTATTGATACCTTTCTTTCGAAGAATAAAGCAAGAGATCTTGATTCCAAGCTTTCTCGCTTGACCAAGTATATTGCTATCCTTTTCTTCGTATTGTCAATTGTAGCAAACGTTATTGCTCTTACTAAATAATTGATAAAACTTTTAACCGCTCTGTTAAAAAACAGAGCGGTTTTTCTTTTTTTGTCCCAAAATCGGGACATATTATAAAATATAATAACATAAGATGATTTGAAAGGGGAAATCATCTTGCAATTTATTAAAACATCATTTATTATTATATTGGTTGTGTATATACTTTTTCTGATATATTTTTTGTACAAAAACGGTAAGGTGTTAAGAACACTTTTGATATCGGCTTTGTCGGGTATTTTAGTGTTTGCCGCAGTTAATCTTTTTTCAGGAATTTCGGGTGTATCAATACCTGTGAATTTTTGGACAACTACGTCATCGGCTGTTTTTGGAATCCCCGGAGTGTTGGGTTTGCTTACTTTAAGATTATTCTTTTAAAAGAGGTATAGGATGTTAAAGCTTATTTTAGGAAGACAAAAATCGGGCAAAACACACTGTTGTCTTGAATTGGCGGAGCAGTGTGTCAATAACGGCGAAAACGTTATTATGCTTGTACCCGAGCAATATTCGTTCGAGTGTCAGAAGCATTTGCTCGAATCTTTGGGTGCATCGGTGTCTAATAAAATAGAGATACATAGCTTCACAAGTCTTTGTGAGGCTATTTGTGGTGTTTTTGGCGGTGTTGCAGGTCATATTGTTGACGACGGAACAAGATATATCCTTGTAGGACAGGCTATACGTTCGGTCAAAGACAACCTTAATATCTACGGTAAATATTCCGATTCGCAAGCCTTTATTAAGAATATAATGTCGGTAATTACCGAGTTTAAGCAGTCGTCGGTTACTCATGAAATGTTATCTCAGCTTGCCCAAAACACTGAATCTGAGATTTTTAAGAATAAACTTTTAGATACCTCTTTAATAATATCGGCTTATGATGCCTTACTGAAAAACCGTTTTATTGACCCTATGGACCTTGTTGAACGTACTTTAGGCGTTATGAAGGATAATTCCTTCTTTAATCGTAAAACAGTCATTATCGATGAATTTAAGGGCTTTACCGAATCGCAGTTTGGTCTGCTTGACCGTTTGGTTGCAGGTTCCAATAAGGTATATGTATCACTTTGCTGTGATTCTACCGTATCGAACGGTGAAACCGATATTTTTAACAATATCAAATACTCTGCACAGCGTTTATTGACTATTGCTTCTAATCATAACGTCGCTGTAGAAGAAAGTGAAATTTTATCGGGAGAAAAGTATTTTTCGGATGATATTAATGCACTTGAATGCTTTTTAGCTGATAAGACTAAAGTAGTATACGAGAATCCTGCAAGTAACATCACCGTTTGCAGTGCTGCAGATATATATGACGAAATCGATAACTGCTTTAACACCATAAGACGTATGGTCCGCACCGAGAATTATAGATATCGCGATTTTGTTATAATCTCGCGCGACAGTAATGCTTACTCAAATGTTATTGCTGATGTTGCAGATATTTATGATATTCCTTGCTACGTTGACCGTCGAATGGAGGTTTCAAAGCTTCCATTGTCGGTGTTCATAGTTTCGGCTATTTCGGCAGCTATGTCTTACGATACCGAGGAAATTTTAAAGTTTGTAAAGAGTGGTTTGTTAGGTCTTAGTGTCGACGAGGTTTCAAAGCTTGAAAATTATGTTTATATCTGGAGTATAAATGGTAATAAGTGGCTCGACGATTGGTCCATGAGCTTTGGCGGTCTTGATAAACCTGCTGATGAAACGGAAATTAAAGAAATCAATGCCATCAGACTTAAAGTGATTAAGCCGTTGAAGAATCTTAGATTCAATCTTAAAGGTAACGTTGAGGAAATGTGTTCAAGCCTTCTCAAGCTTATTGACGATTGTTCAACTATTGATGCTTTGAGGGGTTATACTTATGAACTTGAAGCTAACGGTGAATATGAGCAAGCCGAGTATCAACGTGCAGGATATGACGCGTTTATCAAGGTTTTGGACAAGCTTTGTGCCGTATCGGATGACGGAGAGATTAAGCCTCGCGATTTCCTTGATATGCTCAAAGTTTCATTGTCGTATGAAACTGTCGGTGAGATTCCTCAGACAAATGACCAGGTTATTTACGGCACTGCCGACCGTATTCGCCCAATGCGACCCCGAGTAGTCTTTGTTGTTGGTGCAAATCAGGATGCTTTTCCTGCCGCTATAGTTGATTCGGGTCTTTTTTCACAATCCGAACGAGAAATTATGATTGACAACAAAATGAGGATTGCCGACCGTTCACTGTCCGACTGTCTTGATGAGAAATACCTGTTCTATTATGCTGTTACCTGTGGCTTTGAAAAGGTGTTTTTGTCCTATTGTCGCACGTCGATGTCGGGTGCTGAAATGGAGCCATCAATCGAGGTTAACTCTATTAGAAAAGCATTCCCTAACTGTAATGTAAATGTTCTTGACGATGATTTTAGTTTAGATAACTGTGAGATCAAAGAGGCCTCTTTCCGTAAACTTGCTGAGCATTACCGTGACAATTCGGAAGATGTTGCAGGACTTAGGTCTTATTTTGGTAACTTAGAGGGATATAAAGAACGACTGGATGCACTCGAGTTTTACTCAAAATCGCAAAAAGCTGAAATATCAAATTCTTCTGCTTTGGGAATCTACGGTGATGTTTTAAGACTTTCTGCCTCAAAAGTAGATGACTTTGCAGGCTGTAAGTTTATGTACTTCTGCAAGCATGGTCTTGAGGCAAAACGTCTTGATAAGGTCGATTTTGACCGCAGAACAAGAGGTAATATTGTTCACGATGTGCTTGAAAATTTTGTTAAGAACCATTTCGATGACATTGGTGCATTGGATAGTGACAATATTAAGACCGAAACCGATGAATTGTGTGACAATTACTTAAAGGCAAATTGTAGTGACGTATCACAGCTTGATGAGAAATTCTCATATATGATGTCAATAGTTAAAGATACCGTTTGGAAGCTTGCCGTTGCTTTAAATAATGAGTTTAAACAAAGTGGATTCAGACCTAAATTCTGCGAGCTTGGTGTTGGTAGCGGTAAGGACGTTAAAGGTATTGATTTAAAGACCGATAAAGGCAACAGTATTACCCTTAACGGTTATATCGACCGTGTTGATACCACTTCCGACGGTAAGGTCAGAGTAATTGATTATAAAACAGGTAGTAAGGGAGATTCGTTTAAGCTTGCCGAGATTCTGAACGGTAAGAATCTTCAGATGCTACTGTATTTGCACGCAATTCTTAAAAACGGCAGTCAACTCATTGACGCAAAAACACCGGCAGGTGTTTTGTATTTCCCTGCAAAACGTCACGTTGGTACTGCTCAATCGGATTATGTTAAGATGAACGGAGTAGTGCTTGATGATGTTGCGACCTTGACTCAAATGGAGTCAACCCTTGAGGGTAAGCTGATTCCAGCACACACAAGACCTAATTCAACTTCGTTTTACAGCAAAGAAGCTTTACTTTCTGAAGCTGATTTCAAGGCGGTTTTCAACTATATTGAATTTCTTTTACAAAGAATCGGTAATAGCATTATGAATGGCGATATTCAGCCTAAACCGCTAAAAACAGGGGAGAGGTTTACCTGCGAATACTGTGATTACCGTTCGGTTTGCCGATTTGACCCGTTCCGCGATTTTGCGGAGAGTATTAATTGTAACAATTCAGAGGCTATTGAGCAGATTAGAAAAACAATAGAGGAGGCACAAAATGGCAATTGAATTTACTAAAGACCAACAAAAAGCTATTGGTGCCAAGGGTACGGTTTTAGTTGCTGCAGCTGCGGGTTCGGGCAAGACTGCAGTTCTGACCGAACGTGTTATTCGCAGAATATGTGACCCTAACGACCCTGCCTCTATCGACCGTATGCTTATTGTTACCTTTACCAATGCCTCGGCACTTGAGATGAGGGTGAGAATAGGTAAAAAGTTAGATGAATATTGCTCTGAACATCCTAACGATTCTGCCGCTTTAAAGCAAAAAATGTTGTTAAGAAGTGCAAAAATTTGCACTATAGACTCTTTTTGCGGCGATTTGGTTCGCAAATATTTCGGTCAACTTGGCATAAATCCCGATTTTACTGTTGCAACCGATGCACAAACCTCTGCACTAAAAGAAAAGGCTCTTAAAGACGTTTTGGCCAAACATTTTGCTGTGCCTTCGGCAGATTTTAACCATCTTTGTGAAACCTTTTCCATTTACGACGGCGACAGCAATATCAAAGATGCTATTTTAAGCATTTATGATTTCAGCCTTTGTATGTCACGTCCCGAGCATTGGCTGAAGACATCGGTTAATCATTATTTCCCGGAAAAAATTAATTCATCTGTCTTTGCCGACGTAATCTATAAAAATGCAAAACGAAAACTGCTTTCTTCAAGAGAAAGTGCTGAGTTCATTCTTCGTGAATGTGTCGGTACCGAGTTTGAGGATGCTTGGTTTAAGGGTTTTAGTGACACAGTTGAATATATAAACGAAATGCTTTCGGTATCCGCTTCTAAAAATTGGAATAGGCTTTACGATTTATCTATAAATTTTGAGAAAACGGACGTAAAGACCGTAAGAAAGGCTGAAAATACAAATCTTCGCGATGTTATGAAGGTTATTCGCGAGAGGATATATAAAGACGTTCAGTCGGTGTCAGCCGAAATGTGCGGTACCGAACAAGAGGCTTTGGATGGCTTGAATACCACAGGTGCTTTGGTTGGATGCCTCGTTGAGCTTGTCAATGAATTTTCTTCAAAATATCTCGAACTGCTTTTGTCTAAAAATCTTCTTACGTTCGGTTTGATTGAGCAGTTTGCTTTAAAATTGCTTTGTGTTGAAACCGAAGAAGGTCTTGTGCCGTCCGAACTTTCACGTGATGTCTGCAAGCTGTATGACGAGGTTTTGGTTGACGAGTATCAGGATAATAACGACCTTCAGGATTCACTCTTTTTTGCCGTTTCTGACAGCGGTAAGCATCTGTTTATGGTTGGTGATGTCAAGCAGAGTATCTACGGCTTCAGAAACGCCAATCCCGATAATTTCCTGCGTCATAAGGATACATATTCCGATTTTGACGGTGAAACTTCTCCATCTAAGGTTATTTTAAAATCCAATTTCCGTAGCAGAAGCGGAGTTTGTGGCTTTGTAAACGGTATTTTCAAAGTGCTTATGCATCAAGATACCTCAAATATGGATTACGGCACCGACGAAATGCTCGACCCAGGTGCAAGTTATCCTGATAGTTCTGCTTTTAAGGCCGAAGTCAATATTGTTACCAATTCCGGTTCGGGTGCCGACCGTGATATTGCCGATGCCGAATCGGTTGCCGATTATATCGTATCGGTAATGAATGAGGATGCGTTTTTAAAGAACGGTGATACCGAATTGCGAAAGGCCGAGTTTAAAGATTTTGCAATTTTGTTGCGTTCACCGAGAAAAAGGGTAAAGTATTATATCGATGCTTTACGCAAAAGAGGCATACCTGCTGCATTTGATTCGGGTGAGTTCTTTACTGCACCTGAAATATTGACAGCTATGTCAATTTTAAGAGTTATTGATAATCCTCTCCACGACATTCCGTTGTTGTCTGCTATGACGTCGGTGGCATTTGGCTTTACGTTTGATGATGTTGCCAAAATTAAATCAAACTTTAGTGGCAATAATCTTTATCAAAGGGTTATTAAGTCGTCACTAAACGGTGATATTAAAGCACAAAAACTTCTTGAAACAGTATCTCAGCTTCGTAAAAGAGCAGCAACAATGTCGGTCGCTTCTTTGATTAATGTGGTCTACCGTGTAACCTGCTTGCAGGAGATTTTTAGCTCGTTTGATGACGGAATTCAGAAAAAAGCCAACCTTGTTTCATTACTGTCAATGGCATCGGATTTTGACGGATTCTCAGACGGTGGCTTGTCGGGCTTTATTACTCATTTTGAACATTCTGCAGCTGAAAAAAGCAGTAGTTCAAAGTCGGTTGGCGGTAGTGTCAATGCCGTTAAGATTATGAGCTTTCACGGGTCTAAAGGCTTGCAGTTTCCTGTATGTATCGTTGCAGGATGCGGTAACGGTTTCAATAAAACAGACCTTAACAAGCAGATTATCACTAACGGTAAATACGGTATCGGTATGAGCTTTGTAGATAGCGGTATTAAGTATAATACCGTTGCCAAAAATGTTTTGAAATCAGCTTATACAAGTAAAATGATTTCCGAGGAAATACGTCTTTTGTACGTCGCTATGACCCGTGCAGAGGAACGCTTGATGCTGTCGATTTCGTGTAACGATTTTAAGAAAGACGTAAGAGATGGTGTTGCTTCTCTTGGACTTTCAGCATACGATTCCAACAAAATTCCTGCAGAAAAGGTGCTTTGTTCAGACGGTTACAAGCCCATGCTTTTGTGTTCTTTGTTGATGCAAAAGGATGGTGATAAACTTTGTGAAGCGGTAAATCTACCTGCTTTGGGATTCAAAAACGAGGGTGAGTTTAAGCTTTCTGTTGCCACTTCTTACGTTTATAGCGGTGTTAAGGTTTCATCGGAAACCTCAACAGATTCAGTAGTGGTCAACCCTGAAATTATCGATATGCTGAATGAACGGTTTGAATATGAGTATCCATTTAAAGATGAGTGTATTACACCTTCCAAGATGGCAGTAACTAAACTTGTTCACGGTGATGCTCGACAGTTTGCCTTTAATGCAAGACCGAGATTTTTGTCAAAAGCAGGTTTGACTCCTGCAGAAAGAGGCACTGCATTACATAAATTTATGCAGTTTGCAAATTTCGAATATGCTGAAAAGGATGCCGATGCAGAGGTTAAAAGGCTGTATGAATTCGAGTTTATAAGTGAACAAGAGGCCGATTCTATCGACCGCAATCTGCTTAATAAATTCTTTAAGAGCAATCTTTATAACCGAATAAAAAATGCTGACAAGCTATGGCGAGAGTATAAGTTTATGGTTAACTATCCTTATAACGACCAACAAACCATTGTTCAAGGTATTGCCGACTGTATGTTTGAGGAAAACGGTAAGCTCATTATAGTTGATTTTAAAACCGATAATGTTAAGGATATGACGGTACTGTCTGACCGTTACTCTCAGCAGTTGGCAATATATAAGGATGCACTTTCGGAAATTTTTGAAAAGAACGTCAGTGAATGTATTATATATTCAATGACCTTAAGTGATGGAATTAATGTATAGGTGATTTTATGAATAAAACTAATGCAATGCGTCAGCTTGACAAGGCAGGCGTTGAATATGAACAAATCGAGTATGAGGTTGACGAAAATGACCTTTCGGGTATGCATATAGCCGAGCAAATAGGTATTGACCCAAATCTTATGTTCAAAACATTGGTTGCCAAAGGTGAAAAGAATGGACCCTTGGTGTTTTGTATACCTGTCAATGCTGAGCTTGACCTAAAAAAATGTGCTAAAGCTGCATGTGATAAAAGGGTAGAGCTGATTGCAGTAAAAGAGTTACTTGGTCTTACGGGCTATATCAGAGGCGGTTGCTCACCAATAGGTATGAAGAAGAAGTTCCCGACTTACGTTGATGAAACGGCGATTCTTTTTGATAAAATCACCGTCAGTGCAGGAGTGAGAGGCTGTCAGCTGATGCTTGACAGGGAAAAGCTGATAGATTTTATTGAAGCAAAGCTTTGTGAACTGACAGTTTGAGTTTATGCTCAAAAAATATTTTTACTTTATGGGTGAATTGTTTCTGCGTCGCAAAAAAATAAAGGTGGCAAAAGCCACCTTTATTTTTTGGTGCTTAAGGTGTGGAAATAAACCCCCGGTAGAACCTGGGGAAGAAAAACGAGCGAAGCTGCAATAAAACTGGCGAGGCGCAGTTAAGCACAAAAAATCTATAGATAAAAAGAAGGACCTCTTGTATATATGATTTACAATTAAATTGTCTTCTTGTTTTCCTTGAAGAGAAAGAGGTAAACGAATGCAGCACCTGCAGCACCGATTGCGGGAGCAAAAAGGAAAACCCAATAATCGGCAAATGCTCCTTCTGCAAACAAAGCAGGACCAAAGCTTCTTGCAGGGTTTACCGAAGTACCGGTCATAGGAATTCCCATAAGGTGTACCAAGGTGAGGGTAAGACCGATGATGATACCCGATACGTTTGAAAGCTCGGGCTTGTTGGTGACAACCATAATTACAAGGACGAAAATGAAGGTCAAAATAATTTCAATCATCAACGAACCAAGAATAGCATCCCCGCCGTTATATATGTAGTTTGCACCGTAAGTACAGGTACCTCTGCTGAGGTCGTCAAAGAAGAGGAAATGCATAAAGCTAGCGGTAACAGCACCGGTAAACTGAGCGGTGACATAGCCTGCAAAATCAATGGGGGAGAGCTTGCCTGTCAAGAACATTGCAAGAGATACGGCAGGATTGATATGACAACCTGAAACGTGGCCGATAGTGTAGGCCATAGCAACAATTACAAGTCCGAAGGCAAGAGCAGTTGCAACAATGTTTGTGTTTGTAAGAATAGCAACACCGCAGGCAACAAACACCAAAACGAATGTGCCGATACATTCGGCAATGTAGCTTTTGAGATTAAAATTCATAATATACCTCCTAAATTTACTCTCTTTGAGAGTTTTTACATTTTAATTATACATAATCATAGTGTTCATTTCAATATAGTAAATTGTATAAATATAAAACTGTATTTTTGTTATATTTTTAATAAGAAGGATTTTTGAGAAATTTTCGTTGTTACACGTTGTAATAATTTGTCGTATTTTCAGTTGACTTTATTAAAGTAATGTGTTAAAATTTTCAAGTAAACAAATATTATACTCTGGAGGAATTTTTATGAGTAAGTTTTGTGGTAAATGTGGAAATCAACTTCCCGATGACGCTAAAATTTGTGGCTATTGTGGCAGTGTTATAGACCAGCCTGCTGCTCCTCAACCTGTTGCATCGGTACAGCCCGTTGCTCCTGTTCAGGCTGATGGTAATTATCAGTATGATGTAGCTCAGCAGACCTCAGTACCTGCCGAGAATGTTGTTACCTCTGTAAAGAAAACTGCTAACGGCTTTATGAACAAAATGAAGAATGATAAAAAGTTTATGTTTATGGTTATCGGTATCGGCGCAGGTACATTGACCGTAATTCTTGCTCTTATCCTCGTTCTTTGCCTTGGTAAAGGATATACAAAGGCCATTGATAACCAGATAGATGTCTTGTATGGCGATTATGATGCATACATTGATTGTTATCCTGAGTCATATTGGGATTCAAAAAATATCGAAATGCCTGATGAAGACGAATACGAAGAATTGTTTGATGATATTATTGATTCTTTTGATAGTATTGATATCGATTATGAAGTTGTTGACGAAGATTTGCTTGAAGGCTCATCGTTAACTACTATAAAGTCAACACTTTCAACCCTTTGGGACGTTTCTAAAAAGGACATTGACAAGGCTTATTCTGTAACAGCTCTTTTCTCTGTCGATCGTGATAATGAAGATTATTTCTTTCTTAAATCCTTTACAGTTGTTAAGATTGACGGCAGTTGGTATACATACGGATTAGATTTGACTTAATGTGATTTTTAAATTCACCCGTGAAAAGTTAGATGTTTCACGGGTGCTATTTTAAAAGGAGTTATTTATGGAAAAATATTGCGAAAAATGCGGTTCTTTGTTAGCTCCCGATGCTTTGTTTTGCTTTACCTGTGGTACACGTATAACTAAACCCGAAAATGTCGATACTAACATTAACACTGAAGAAATTGAAAATGAAGTTGTTGTAGAATCTGTCGTTGGCGAGGAGAACATTTCGGTTAATGAAGTTGCTGAAAACGTGGTTGAGAATATTGATACCACCGTTGTTTCGGAGGATACCACCGAAGAAAAGAAGCCCAAGCGTGAAAAGAGAAAAAAATCGGTTAGCGGAATTATTGCGTTAATCCTTGCGATTGCTATTATCTTAAGTGTTGGTGGACTTGTTGGCTATAAGTTTATCGACTATTATTCTGATAAGAGTGCTGTTACCGATATAGTTACTGATTATGTCGACACGGTCTATTTCGGTGAAACTGATAAGGCTGAAGATATGATTCCTGAATTTTTCTTGAATTCTGAAGAGCTTAAGCAGGAACTTGAAGAATATAAAGAAGATAATGATCCTAAAGAAGTAGCAGATGAGCGTAGCGAAAAAATGGATAGCTTCTTTGGAGAAGATATCGTTGTAACCTGTGATGTGACTCAGTTTGAACATTTTAGTTCTGATACGCGGTGTTTGTTGACAGATTTGGCTTTTTTAAGCTATCGTGCTTATTATGATTTAGAAATTACCCCAGAAGATATTTATAAAATTTCTTTTGAGATTCTTGTAGAGGGTAGCAAGGAAGAACGTACCTATAGATATAGTGTTTATGCTATGTGTTTTGATGAGAGTTGGTATCTCTACGATATTTTATCAAACAACTTTATTTTCCAAGATGTTTATGAAGACGGAACAGATTTGGATGACGATATTGCTATTAAAACTAACACTTATGATGATATAATATTTTGATTTTTGGTGATTTATGAAAAGAGTTCTGTTTAAAGATTTATACCTTAATCTGTCTGATTTTGATGGTAAGGCTATTTCTGTCGGTGGTTGGGCAAGAAGCATCCGCGATTCAAAATCATTTGGATTTATAGACCTTAATGACGGCAGCTGTTTTAGGGGCGTTCAGATTGTTTTTGAACGTGAAAAGGTTGTAAACTACGATGAAATCGCAGGTCTTAACGTTGGTTCGGCGGTTGTTATCAAGGGTAAGGTTATTGCAACCCCTGAAAACAAACAGCCGTTTGAGATAAATGCTGAGGAAATTACGGTTGAGGGTACATCAACACCCGATTACCCCTTGCAGAAAAAACGTCATACGGTTGAATATTTGCGTGAACAAGCTTATTTAAGACCACGTACCAATCTGTTCTCCGCTGTTTTCAGAGTGAGAAGTGAGATTGCCTTTGCTATTCATCAGTTCTTTAATGACAGAGGCTTTGTGTACGTTCATACTCCGCTTATAACAGGTTCTGACTGTGAGGGTGCAGGTGAGATGTTCCGTGTTACGACCCTCGACGTCAACGACCCTCCAAGAACAGAGGGTGGCAGTATCGATTGGACGCAGGACTTCTTTGGTAAAAGTGCTAATTTAACTGTTTCGGGACAGTTAGAGGGCGAAACCTACGCTTTGGCTTTCGGTAATATCTATACATTTGGTCCGACCTTCCGTGCCGAAAATTCCAACACCGCCCGTCATGCGGCAGAATTCTGGATGATAGAGCCCGAAATGGCCTTTGCTGACCTTACTGACGATATGGAGCTTGCCTGGGATATGATTAAATATATCATTAACCACGTGTTTTCGAAATGTAAGCAGGAGCTTGAGTTCTTTAATAGCTTTGTTGATAAGACTTTGCTTGAAAGACTCAGTACTTTGGCTAACTCAGATTATAAAAAGGTCACATATACCGAGGCGGTTGAGTTGCTTAAAGTAAGCGGTGAAGAGTTTAAATATCCTGTGGAGTGGGGATGTGACCTTCAGACCGAGCACGAGAGGTATCTTACCGAAAAAGTATTCAAAAAGCCCGTGTTCGTTGTCGATTATCCTAAGGAAATTAAGTCATTCTATATGCGACTGAATGACGACGGAAAAACTGTTGCTGCGATGGACCTTCTTGTTCCAGGTGTTGGAGAAATTATCGGTGGCAGTCAGCGTGAAGAACGCCTTGATATACTGCTTCAGAGAATGCATGAATGCGGTTTGAAAGAGGAGGACTATTGGTGGTACGTAAATCTTCGTAAATACGGCGGTACAAAGCACGCAGGCTTTGGTCTTGGTTTTGAGCGTATCGTTATGTATCTTACGGGAGTTCCCAATATCCGTGACGTTATTCCGTATCCCCGAACCGTCGGCAATGCTGAATATTAAATTAAACACAAAAAAGGAACTGTCAGCCGACAGTTCCTTTTTATATTTCATTTAGAATGTTACAACCTTTTCTTCGGGCTCGGTCGTTTTGGCGTAATCCTTAACCTTTAAAACGGGACCTACACCGCGGTAAGCCTTGTGCTTTTCAATCATAATTGTAGCGGTTACGTTAAGCCAATCGCCGGTTTGAAGAATGGTGCATTTGCCTTTGGTTTCGGCAATAAAGCCTGCATACTGAATATCATCGGCACAGCAGGTCATAATATGGCGTCCTGCTATAAACTGGTCATCAGGAATCTTGCCGTTTTCACGGGCAATTATACACTTGAACTTTACGGTCTTACCGTGATATTTGTCCGATTCCTCCATAAGATCACGGTAAAAGATAGCAAAGTCATTATCTGCAATCTCAATTACAGGTACGTTAAGGTCGTATGGTAGCGGATCTTCAATATCGTCCTCCTCGGTGCTTCCGTCGGTATATTCATAAACGATTGCGTTCTGACGGGACACACCCTTAACAATTTTGTGCAACGACATTTTGTCCATACCGTCTTCGAAACGGTTGAAGATAACAAGCTCGGCTGATTTCAGCTTATCAACAACAAGACTGCGCATATTTGCGTTGAACATCTCAAAGGTGTTAGAATCGGCAAACATCATTTCCTGATAAACGGTCCAGCTTTTGGGCATTGCGTTGTAAAGCTTGTCCAAAGTCCACATACCGTTGTACTCAATAACAACACGTTCGGACTTGGTTTCCTTAAACCAGCTTTCCAAGGTCTTTGAGGTCAGGTCTTCTTCTGAGTCAACGATCTTAATGAAAACGTTTTTGCCTGAAAATTTTGAAGGCTCATATTCCTCTTCGCCTTCCTCACAAACTATGAGGAGGGTTCTTTCACCGGAATTAAAACGTTTGTCTTCAAGTGTTTCCTGAATAAATTTGGTTTTGCCCGACTCTAAAAAGCCGGTAAAAAGGTATACGGGTACTTCCATTAATGTTCACCTCTCAGATTCTGAAAAGTTTGCCGAGTGCATCCTCGTTTATCTTGGAGCCGATAACACAAAGTCGGCCAATAATTTCGGCAGAACCGATACGAACGTCGGGCACACCGGGAACATAGTCAAAGTGGATCCACTTGCCATCAACCGATGGAATAATGCCCTTTGCGCGTAGAATCATACCAAAGGTCTTGTCATCATCAAGTGAATTCAAAATATCGGTAATTTCATCAACGGTGTACTTGTTTGTTGTTTCTTTGCCCCAAGAGCTAAATACCTCGTCGGCGTGATGATGGTGGTGTTCGTGACATCCGCAGGTGCATTCCTCTCCGTGCTCATGGTGATGCTCATGGTGATGATGCTCGTGTTCTTCATCATCGTGGTGGTGACCGCATTCACAGTTACCGTGTTCATCGTAATGATGTTCGTGATGAGCCTCGTCATGATTGTGCTCGTGACTATGTTCATGATGATGTTCATGTTCGTGACACTCACCGTCTTCATCGTGGTCGTGGTGATGGTGATGCTTGGTTGCGTGAGCAAGTCTTTCAAGCTCGGCTACAAGAGTGTTCTTCTTCTCCATAGCTTCCAGAATTGCGCAACCTGAGATTTCTCCCAAAAGGGTTGTGATAACGGTAGCATCAGCGTTGCGTTCGCGCAAAAGCTCAACACACTTTTTTAGCTTTTCCTCGGAAATATTATCGGTATGGCTCAAAATAATTGAGCTTGCGTTTTCAATCTGATCATTGAAAAACTCACCAAAGTTCTTCATGTATATTTTGCACTTGTTTGCATCAACTACGGTTGTGAATCCGTTAAGAACAATATCATCAGAGCCGATGTTCTGAACTGCACGGATAACGTCACTGAGCTTGCCGACACCAGAAGGCTCGATCAAAATGCGGTCGGGGGAGTACTGCTCAAGAACTTTTTTGAGAGCCTCGCCAAAATCACCCACAAGACTGCAACAAATACAGCCCGAGTTCATTTCGGTGATTTCAATACCTGCATCCTTCAAAAATCCGCCGTCGATACCTATTTCGCCAAACTCGTTTTCAATAAGTACTAACTTTTCACCTTTGTAGGCTTCGTTGATAAGCTTTTTAATAAGTGTGGTTTTACCTGCACCTAAAAAACCTGAGAAAATGTCAATTTTAGTCATAAAATTACCTCACAGTTAAGATGTTCGTTTCTAATTAATCATTATACCACCTTTAAATTTACTTTACAAGTGCTAAAGTAGATTTTTAGAAAACAGTAAGATAGGGAGGGTTTATTTTATAGTACATATTTTAGTCTAATTTAAATATTGTGATAATATCAATGATTTAATAAATAAAAATATTTTTAGCATAGAATACATTCTGTATTGCATTCTTGTGTTTTGTGTGGTAATATATTAAAGTATTTTCGTTTAGGAGGATGATATTATGTCTCAAATTATTGCATTTGTCCTTTACTTTGTTGCAATGCTTGGAATAGGAATCTATTTTTTCTTTAAATCCAAGGACGCAGGTGAAAAGGACTACTTTTTAGGCGGACGTTCTATGGGCCCGTGGGTTACCGCTATGAGTGCTCAGGCATCTGATATGAGCGGTTGGTTATTAATGGGCTTCCCCGGAAGTATTCTTGCTTTCGGTATGGGTAAGGTTTGGATCGGTATCGGTCTTGCACTCGGTACAGCTGCAAACTGGTTGATAGTTGCTAAAAGACTTCGCCGTTTTTCCAAGGCATCCAATGACTCAATCACTTTACCTCAGTATCTTACCAACCGTTTTGCATCTTCAAGCCCCGTACTTAAGGTTGTTTGTGCAATAATTTTCCTTATTGCTTTTACCGTTTACGTTGCTTCGGCTTTCAATGCAGGTACCGCAGTTTTCTGTGCGGTTATTCCTTGGTTCAGCGGTCATAAGCAGTTGGCAATGGTGATTTTTGCAGCTATCATCCTTGTTTATACATTCATGGGCGGCTATAAGGCCGTTTGCTGGACCGATTTCTTCCAAGGTCTTTTGATGCTTGTTGCTTTGTTGGCAGTTCCTATCATTATGTATTCTTCAGGCAATTTTGATCCTGCATTTGAGGGTGCATTTGCTGAAGGTGTTACCGCTTTTAATTCCAATCCGTTCACAGCAAGCTGGCAGGATATTATTTCTGGTCTCGGTTGGGGTCTTGGCTATTTTGGTATGCCTCACATCCTTGTTCGTTTTATGTCAATTGAGAAACCTTCAATGGTTAAAAAGTCTTCAACTGTTGCAATCACTTGGCTTATCATCACTCTTGGTGCCGCAATTATGATTGCATTCTTTGCAAGAACCTATTTGTTCTCTGACGGAACATCTCTTGCTGAGAGTCTTATTCCTGCGGGCAATCAGCAGAATCTGTTTATTGATATTGTAAATGATATGTTTACAGGTCCTATGGGCTTCTTTGCCGGTATCATTCTTTCAGCCATCATTGCTGCTTCAATGTCTACTGCCGACTCTCAGTTGCTTGTTGCATCTTCTTCCTTTACAAGCGACATCTATAAGCCTCTTATCAGAAAGAATAAGGCAACCGATAAGGAAATCCTTTGGGTTGGACGTATTGTTGTTTTGGTAGTAACTCTCGTTGGTCTTTTGATTGCTTTGTCCGGTCTTAATGGAACAAATGCATGGGCATCCAATATTATGGCAATGGTTGAGAACTCTTGGGGTCTCTTTGGTGCAGCATTCGGTCCTGTTGTTATCCTTTCGCTTTTCTGGAAACGTTTCAATTATGTAGGTGCTGTTGCTGGTATCCTTGCTGGAGCTATTGCCGATATCGCTTGGTTGGTACTTTTCACCAGCACAGTTACCGATGCTGTTATCACCAATACCGGTGTTTATGAGATTGTTCCCGGATTTATTGTAGGTGCTGTTGTTGCAGTTATTGTTACACTCTGCACTAAGGCTCCGTCACCTGGTGTCCTTGCCATCTATAATGTTGCCACCGATAAGTCTATCGATGACTAAAATCGTTATATAACCTTAAAAGCACCCGAGTCTTTTGGCTCGGGCGCTAGTTTTGTCAAAAATTGTACAAAAATTTCGTCAAAAATTTAACAAAATGTCAATGGCATATTTTTGCTTAAAGTAGTAAAATTAGTATACTTTATGATATAAAAATAAGGAGAGAAAATTATGGCTACTAAATACATCAGATACACTTATCCTCAGCTTAAGGCTTTTTGTGAGGACTGTTTCGAGAGCTTCGGCTTCACCAAGGCAGAAAGCGAAATCATTTCGGACGTTCTTTTGCTTTCCGACCTTTACGGTATCGAGTCTCACGGTATGCAGAGACTTGCACGATACCACAACGGTATCAAGAAGGGTCTTATCAAGGTAGAAGCTAAGCCTGAGGTTGTTTTTGAAACTCCCGTTTCGGCAGTTATCGAGGGTCACGACGGCATGGGTCAGCTCATTGGTCACAAGGCGATGAACCTTGCTATCGAAAAGGCAAAGACCACCGGTATGGCTATTGTTACCGTTCGTAACTCCAACCACTACGGTATTGCAGGTTACTATGCAAAGATGGCTTGTGATGCAGGTCTTATCGGTATGTCGTTTACCAACTCGGAGGCCATCATGGTTCCTACCTTTGGACGTCTTGCAATGCTCGGCTCCAACCCTATTGCAATCGCAGCACCTGCAGAGCCTTATGATTTCTTCTTTGATGCTTCCACCACAGTTGTTACCCGTGGTAAGCTCGAGGTTTACAATAAGCTCGGCAAACCTCTTCCCGAAGGCTGGGCATTGAACGCCCAGGGTAAGGGTAGCTCCGATGCCAAGGACGTTCTTGCTAACATCGTTGCTAAGAACGGCGGCGGTATTATGCCTTTGGGCGGCGAGACCGAAACTCTCGGTTCTCATAAGGGTTACGGTTACGGTATGTTCTGTGAGCTCTTTACCTCTATTCTTTCTATGGGTATTACCTCTAACCACACCCACACCAACGGCAAGGGTGGTACCTGCCACGGCTTTATCGCAATCGATCCTAAGGTATTCGGTGATCCCGCTGAAATCAAGGAGCATCTTTCCACCTTTATGCGTGAGCTTCGTGAGTCTCCCAAGTCCGAGGGTCAGACCAGAATCTACACCCACGGTGAAAAGGAAATTATTGCAAAGGCAGACCGTCTTGAGAACGGTATCGACGTTAATATCAACACCGTTGCAGAAATGTTCGATATGTGCAAGTTCGTTGGTCTTGATCCTGTTAAGTACCTCGGCGATGTAAACTTCGATGAGGTCAACGCAAGTTCTTCTTACAAATAATTTCTTGATGGCATAATTTACCCCTCTGAAGACTTAAACTTCGGAGGGGCATTTTTATATTTTAGAGATTTTTCCTTATTTGAGTGATTATCAAAAATTCTGTTATAATTAAGAACACTCCGAAAGTCTAAAAAAGACAGTCGGAGGGTTTTTATTGTTTTACTTGATTTCTAACGTCAATTTATTGTTGTTGGCTTTAATTATAAAGCCGTTATCGGTACTTTCGGTAGTACCGTCGGTACTAACGGAATAAGCAAAATCGCGGTGTGTAAGGTTTACACAACTGCCGTCGGTATTAACGATCGGCGCTTTCCTGTCGTTGAAGATTCGTGCTTTAAATAAAAAACCGTCAGGAAATATCCACCGCCGATATTACCGTCTTTACTCCAATGGTAGCAATCGATAAACGGAGGATTATCAAAGTAAAGTCTTTCATCTTTAGCAACCTCGTCGTAATATCTGTCGCGGTAATTATCATTAAAAATAAACAAATCGCGAAGGAAGAACAAATCATCCTTAAAATACAAATTTGCACGGTAGTTTTTGTTTTAAACCACGCGGTACTGCGGTCAGTTTTGCGTGCAACGGTAGTTGTGCATGGCGTTAATTTATACAGAAGGTAGTAGGCAAATTATACTTTTCGGCAAACTCAATTTGTTTCACCACAAGCTCTAAAAGGTCAATTTTTTCTCTTGCTCACAAGCACGAATGAAGTTTACAAAGTTAATAATACTTTTCATATAAGTCACACCCCATTACGGTTTTAATTTAAATATAATTTGCGTTTTAAAATTAGTCAATAACAATATTGAAAAAGATTCCTGATTGTGATAAAATCAGTAAAAGAATAGGATATAATCTTAAAATATACAGTATATAATCATTTGAATAGGGTGCGATTTTATGGGTAGAAAGAACTTGAAAAACACAAAAGGTAAAATTGTATCGGCTGCTTGGAAACTGTTTTATGACCAAGGCTATGAGGATACCACCATTGAGGATATCGTCTGGGAATCGGGAACGTCTAAAGGCTCATTTTATCATTATTTTGAGAGTAAGGATGCTTTACTTTCGTCTTTGTCGTATCTTTTTGACGAAAAGTATGAGGAGTTGGCACCTAATATAACGGATGATATGAATAGTATTGATGCACTGTTGTTTCTTAATCAAGAACTGTTCGGTATGATTGAAAATCAGATAGATTTGGACCTTTTGAGTCGCTTGTTTTCAACCCAGTTAACTACCAAAGGCGAACAAAGTCTGCTTGACCACAACCGTGTTTACTATAAACTTATCCGCAAACTCGTTACTCGCGGTCAGGAAAGAAATGAGATAACAACATCTATGACCGTGAAGGAAATCGTCAGATTTTATGCTCTTTGTGAACGTGCTTTGATGTATGATTGGTGTTTATGCAAAGGTGATTATTCGTTGAAAGAATATGGAATCAAAACAATGCCGATGTTTTTGGAAAAATTAAGAAAAGAGAGTTGAGTATTTTGCTCAACTCTCTTTTCTATATTTGCTCATTTTATTTTCGAATTTCTCGCGGAATAGGGTAGATGCCCAGCTTATATTGTTAAAACCGCTCTCATATATAATATCCGATAACTGTGATTACTGTTACGAAGCATATTTGCGATAAAATCCAGTCTTAAACCGTTGATATACTCAGTTACAGTCTAACCTGTGTATTTTTTTTATGCTTCTTAATGTGTGTTCGCGTGTTTTTGGCAAAAGCCGCAGTAACTGTTCAACGCCAACGATAAAATTTCCGTTTTGACGCATAGTGTCAAGAAGTTCGTCTAACCAAATCTGAATGTTATTTTTCTTGTCTTCAAAATCTGCAAAAAATCGTGTGAATATTCGGTGTCCTTGTCGACAAATCTTTCGGCAGTAAGTAATTTTGCATCCATAAAATCACCTAAAATTTTAAAAATAACAATATCATAATAAATGTATTACAATACTGATTGCAATTCAAGATTAATTGTAGTAGAATATAAATATTAAAAAAGAGGTGTTTCTTTTGGATATTAAAAACAAAGTAAAGGTTATATGCGATAAGCTTAACGTTCAACGTAAAGGCACGTTGTTTGATGTTACTGATATTGAGTACGTCAAGGCTGACGGTTATAAAACCGACAACAGTTTCCCCACGGACGGATGGCAGCCTTTTGAGAAGGGTCAACGATTCCACGGAAAGGATGAGCACTATTGGATAAGAGCATCCTTTAAAACTCCCGAAGTGCCTGAGAATAAGTACCTTATGTTCAGGTGCACAACCGGATTTGAAGGCAAATGGGATGCAACCAATCCTCAGGGCTTGCTTTATCTTAACGGTATAATGACTCAGGGCTTGGACACCAATCATACCGAGGCTTATCTTGAGCCTGATACCGACTATACAGTACATAATTATTTTTACGTCGGTATGACAAACGACAGTGTCGGATGCAGAATGTTTGTTGAGCGTTACGACAATCGTATCGAAAAATTATACTACGATATGCAGACTGCTTTTGACGTTTGTTTATTGCTTAACGAGAATTCTGACGATTATATCAAAATTATGACGGTGCTTGACCGTACCGCAATGCTTCTTGATATGCGTGAGCCTTACAGTGATGCATATTATGCGAGCATAGAGAGAGCTTTGGAATTTATTGAGATTGAACTTTATGAAAAAATTTGTTCAACCGAGGGTAAACCTATTGTAAACGTTATCGGTCATACTCATATTGACGTTGAGTGGCAGTGGACAAGAGAGCAGACGAGAGAAAAGATTCAGCGTAGCTTTTCAACCGCCAAGTCTTTGATGGACAAGTATCCCGAGTATAAGTTTATGCTTTCTCAGCCCGAGCTTTACCGCTATTTAAAGGAAGAAGCACCCGAAAAGTATGAGGAACTCAAAGAGCTTGTTAAAGAGGGAAGATGGGAGCCCGAAGGTGCTATGTACGTTGAGGGTGACTGCAACCTTGTCAGCGGTGAAAGCTTTGTCCGTCAGTTTATGCATGGTAAGAAGTTCTTTAAGGACGAATTCGGTGTTGACAGTAAAATTCTGTTCCTACCTGATGTATTTGGTTACAGTGCAGCATTGCCTCAGATTCTCAAAAAGTGTGGTATTGAGCATTTTGTTACCTCTAAAATTAGTTGGAACGATACCAACACAATGCCGGTTGACACCTTCTATTGGGAGGGTATTGACGGTACCGAAATTTTCACTAATTTTATCACAACTCAGGAATATAGAGGTATTGAGCCACAAAATTACACAACCTATGTAGGTAAACTTACTGCCTCTCAAATGAAAGGAACGTGGAACCGTTATAAGCAAAAGGATTATGCTGAACGCAGCCTTCACACCTTTGGCTTTGGTGACGGTGGTGGCGGTCCTACCAAGGATATGCTTGAACGTTACGACCGCTTGAAAAAGGGTATGCCCGGTATCCCCGTTGCTTATATGGGCTTCTTAAAACCTCACCTTGATATGGTTAAAGACCAGTTTGACGAGAATGCAGAAAAACTTCGCAGAGCACCAAAATGGCGTGGTGAACTGTATCTTGAATATCACCGAGGAACATACACTTCCATTGCAAAGAACAAGAAAGGCAACCGTAAGTCGGAATTTTCACTTTCCAAAGCAGAGGGCATTTCCTACATCGGTAAACTTTTAGGCCTTGAATATGATGCCAATGGTCTTTACAAGAATTGGAATATGGTGCTTCACGACCAGTTCCATGATATAATCCCCGGTTCTTCAATTTTTGAGGTTTATGAACAGAGCGATAAGGATTATTCTGAGATTGCCGAGTTCTGTTCTTCGGTTGTTTTCGAAAAGCTGAAAGGCATTGCCTTTAATATCAACACAAACGGCGGAATTTTAGTCTATAACCCGTTGGGATTTGCTCGTTGCGGTTTGGTTACGGTTGACGGTAAAACCTTTGAAACCGATGAAATTCCTGCATTTGGCTGGTGCGTAATCAATCCCGATTCCTTCAAATTAAAGGTTTCGGTAAGCGGATATACAGCCGAAAACGATTATTACAAACTCACCCTTGATGAAAGCGGACGTATTGCATCTCTTTACGACAAGCGTGCCGAACGCGAAGTTTTTGAAGCAGGCAAGTTTGGTAATGAACTACAGATTTTCGAGGATTTCCCGTTCAACTATGATGCCTGGGAGATTTCGGATTACTATAAGCAAAAGATGTGGTTGCTTGATGATAAAGCAGAAATCAAGCCGATTTTTGACGGCGACCGTGCAGGTTTTGAGGTTACAAAGAATTATTTCAAATCAACTATAAAGCAGAACATTTGGCTTTACAGCAAGAACACCCGAATCGACTTTGAAACCGATATAGATTGGCACGAACAGCATCAGGTGCTTAAAACCGCTTTCCCGTTTGACGTTCACGCTTTAAATACAACCTACGAAATTCAGTTCGGTCACGTTTCCCGTCCCAATAACGAAAACACTAGCTGGGATAAGGCCAAATTTGAGGTTTATGGACACAAATGGGTTGATATGAGTGAAAACGGTTACGGTGTTGCATTGCTTAACGATTGCAAGTACGGACACAACACCGAGGGTAATGCACTTAAACTCACAATGCTCAAGTGTGCAACCTTCCCGAATCCCATCGCCGACCAAGGTGAGCATAAGTTTACCTATTCCTTGATGCCGCATATCGGCGATTTCCGTGATGCAGGCGTTATTCATGAGGCATATTCTCTCAATCAGCCCTTGGAAGCAGTTGAGGTTAAGGCTAATAACGGCAAACTTAATGATAATTTTTCGCTTGTTTCTAACGATAAGGAAAATGTTATTATTGAAACGGTCAAGAAGTGCGAGTATGACGACGGTATGATTGTCAGAATGTATGATGCTTACGACCGTCGTGCAACAACAACAGTAACGGTTGCCGACGGCTTTAAGAAAGCATATCTTTGTGACCTTTTGGAAAACATTATCGAGGAATTGTCATTTAACGGAAAATCGGTTAGAGTACCCGTTAAAAACTTTGAGATTATAACCTTGAAGTTCATCTAATAAAAATCACACCCCGAAGATTGCTCTTCGGGGTGTGATTTTTATGTGAGTTATTTTATAATACCGTGAATAACCTCTTTGATTTTTGCAAGTCTTACTTCTGCGGTTGCTTTATCAGCTTCCTTGATCGAGTAGTATACTTTAATCTTGGGTTCGGTTCCCGAAGGACGAACTGCAATCCAAGAACCGTCTGAGAAAATGAATTTCAAAACATTTTCACGCGGCAGGTCGCGAACGCCTTTCTTGAAATCCTGTACCTCGGTGATACCGTCCAAAAGGGAAGAACCCTTTTCACGGAAATAAACCATCAGGTTTTGAATCTTCTCGGCACCGTCCTGACCCTTCAATGTGAAGCTGTCCTGAGTGTCAAGATAATAACCGAACTCGGCATAAAGCTCATTAAGGCCGTCAACCAAAGTCTTGCCTTGATTCTTATACCAAGCAGCCATCTGACAAATAAGCATTGATGCTACAACGGCATCCTTATCTCTTGCGTGATTTCCGATAAGATAACCGTAAGACTCCTCATAACCAATGACGTACTCGCCTGAGCCGTCAGACTCATACTTGTTCATCTTGTTGCCGATGTACTTGAAGCCTGTAAGCGTTTCTTCAACAATAATACCAAATTTGCGGCCGATATCAGCACCAAGTTCGGAGGTTACAATGGTCTTGATCATTGTGGATTTATCGTTGAGAATTTCCTTCTTCATTGTGAGGACAAAGTTTACGAGCATTGCACCCGTGTGGTTGCCGGTAAAGAGAACATATTCTCCGTTGTGCTTGACAGCGATACCAACACGGTCACAGTCGGGGTCGGTACCCAAAACAAGGTCTGCATCAATCTCTTTTGCTTTTTCAATAGCGATGTTAAGAGCATCCTTTTCTTCGGGGTTGGGGCTGCGTACCGTTGAGAAGTTGCCGTCGGGAAGTTCCTGCTCCTTAACAACAGTAACGTCAAGACCTTCAAGCATTCTACGTACGGGAACATTACCCGAACCGTGAAGGGGAGTGTAAACGATTTTAACACCGGACTTACCTTCATAAAGCGATTGCTTCTTAACTGCCTTCAAAAACTCTGAAAGAACGTCGTCACCAATCATCTTAATGTTATCCGAATTATCGCAGAAGGGAATAGTTGAGTAATCGGTGATATTATTGATAAATTCAAGTGCTGCGTTGGCTTCTTCGGTGTTGAGCTGGCAACCGGTGTTGTCATAAACCTTGTAGCCGTTATATTCCTTTGGATTGTGCGATGCGGTTATCATAACACCCGCAACACAACCCAAGTGCCTTACGGTGAATGAAAGAACGGGAACGGGGGCTTCAAACTCGTAAAGGTAAGCAGTAAAGCCCATTGATGCAAAAATACCAGCAGTAATCTTGGCAAAATATTGCGAGTTGTTTCTTGTATCGTAGGCAATGGCAACCTTGAGATTATCACTGCCTTTAGACTTTACGTACTGTGCAAAACCGTAGGTTGCACGGCCAACGGTATATTTGTTCATACGGTTTGAGCCTGCACCCATAATGCCTCTGAGTCCAGCTGTGCCGAATTCCAAATCCTTGTAAAAACGGTCTGAAATTTCAGCCTCGTCTGTGATGGCTTCAAGCTCTGCTTTTGTGTCAGCGTCGAAGGTCAGCCACTGTTGGTATTTTTCCTTGTATGTCATTTGAAAACTCCCTTTCATGAATGTATTTTAATATGTATTAATTATATATTTTTTAGTGCTGTTTGTCAAGTGGACCGAGTGTTTGTTGGTTTTTAGATGAATGTTGTAATAATACTCATTTAAAACAGAAAGAATATAACCTTTTTTTATAAATTAGTTATTGATTTACACGCGTCAATAAAGTAAAATAAAATTATATAAAGGAGTGTTTTTATGAAGGTTACTTGGATAACACAAGCAGGGCTTGTGTTTGAGGCTGACGGTAAAAGAATAGTTGTTGACCCTTATCTTTCGGACAGTTGCTGTAAGGTCAATCCGAAGTCTAAAAGAAGAATTCCCGTAGATGAAAAATATCTTAATCAAGAGTATGATATTGTTATTTTCACACACGATCATATGGATCATACCGACCCTGAAACGTATCCCGTGATTCTTAATAAAGGAAATCCCAAAACCGTGCTTTGCCCGTATTCTTCATGGAACGTTGTAAGAGAACTTAAGGGAAACAATAATTACGTTATGTTCAACGCAGGTACAACCTGGACCGAGGGCAATATCAAGTTTAAGGCTATAAAAGCCGAGCATAGCGACCGTGAGGCAATCGGAGTTGCTATATATTTTGAGGACAAGATATATTATGTTACGGGTGATACACTTTATAACCAAAGTGTTGTCGATGGTGCTCCTGAGGGTGCTGATTATATGTTCATTCCTGTGAACGGCATTGGTAATAATATGAATATGACCGATGCGGCTGAATTTGCCGAAGCGGTTAATTGTGATAGAGTTGTACCCTTGCACGTCGGACTGTTTGACGATAAAAAGCCCGAGGATTTTAAATCCGACCGTAGATTTATAATGGAAGTATATAAGGAGTATGAACTCTGATTGTTTATTGATTTGAGGTGGCCTTTATTTTTGAAGAAATAAAGTAAGGCAAACACTGCCGACGAGCTTCGTGCCGATATTGATAAGGCTTTCTCGCTTATCGCAGGTAAGCATAAATTGAGCCTTCACGCTATCTATGCAGATACCGACGAGAAGGTAGACCTCGATGAGCTTGAGCCTAAGCATTTCCAAAAGTGGGTTGATTGGGCAAAGGCAAACGGCTACGGTCTTGACTTTAACCCTACCTGCTTCTCGCATCCTATGGCAGATAGCGGTTTTACTATCTCCAGCGCAGATGAGAAGGTCAGAAATTTCTGGATTAAGCATTGCATTAAGTCCAGAAAGATTGCTGAGTATTTCGGTAAAGAGCTTGGTCAGACCTGCTGCACTAATTTCTGGTTCCCCGATGGATATAAGGATATTCCCGTTGACAGTGAAGCACCACGTCGTCGTATGATGACTGCTTTGGATGAGGTTTTTGCAGAGCCTATCGATGAAAAGTATAACCTTGACGGTATCGAGAGTAAGGTATTCGGTATCGGTGCCGAGAGCTATACAGTTGGTTCTAACGAGTTCTGTGTTGCTTATGCAACCTCCAGAAATAAGATGTGCACCCTTGATGCAGGTCACTATCATCCTACCGAGGTTATTTCCGATAAGATTCCTACCGTACTTCTTTTCACTAATGACCTTCTTTTGCACGTCAGCCGTCCTGTTCGTTGGGACTCTGACCACGTAATCGTTCTTGATGACGAGCTTTGTGCAATCGCACATTCTATCGTCCGCAACAACCTTCTTGACCGTACTCACATCGGTCTTGACTTCTTCGATGCAAGTATCAACCGTGTTGCCGCGTGGGTTATCGGCATGAGAAATATGCAGAAGGCTCTCTTGAAGGCACTTCTTGAGCCTACCTCAGAGCTTCAGAAAATCGAGCTTGAGGGTGACTATACTTCAAGACTTGCACTTACCGAAGAGTATAAGTCTTATCCTTTCGGTGCGGTTTGGGATTACTTCTGTGAGGTCAACGGCGTTCCCGTTGGCGAGGATTGGCTCAAAGAGGTCAAATCTTACGAATCAGAGGTTTTCTGTAAGAGATAATAAAAAAAATACCGTCATTCATAATGACGGTATTTTTTTAGATTCAATAATCGATAAAAATTAGTAACGCATCCTGCTTTTCCTTTGATAGGTTACGGAAACGCTTTATAAGCTCTACTTCGCTATCGCTTAGCTCAACAGTATCGTTAATTTCTTCATTGTAAGCTAAATAGGTTGAAAATCTCATCGGTGACTTTTGCTTAATGAGGTCAGAATAACTTTGAATGGTATTACCTAATAATATATCACAGGATACACAATAAAGCTCGCTGATTTTTTTGATTACTGAGATAGGTGGTTCGGTATCGGTTTCATATCGAGCGTATGTGTCACGTTTAATATTAAGTAAATCGGCAACCTCTTGCTGACTCCAACGTTTTTCTTTTCTCAGTGATAAAAGCAATTTACCAAGTTCGCTTCTTTTGGTATCTTTAGCCATAATATACCTCTCAATATAAAAATTTCGCTTGACTTAGCGTGTGATAGTTGTTATAATCTTAAAAGTCAGTGCTGGAGTGGCTCAGTTGGTAGAGCAGCTGATTCGTAATCAGCAGGTCGTGGGTTCGAGTCCCATCTTCAGCTCCAAAAAGGTCTCTGTTTTACAGAGGCCTTAAATTTTTGTTCCAGTCAGACCCTCTGTTGCCTTTAAAAGCACCTTTATCGGGTCGTTAAGGAAATTGTCTACTACGGTGTTAGCGGTTTCATCATCGGGAACTAAAATACTTATCGAAGCTAATGTAAGTTCATTATCCATAACAGAGCAAGTAACGTAAACGCCGAATTCTGTTTTTTCTTTATTAACCTTGTTATTACGTTGGTTGCGACGTCGTTCTATAACCTGATTTGCAATTTCAAGAGAACGTTCTCTGACAGAGAAGGGAACACTGTTACCCAACGCTTTGGAAATTTCTGAACAATCTCCGGTAGCTACATAGAATTTTAGACCATTTTCTTCTTCAAAAACGCCGATATTACCATTTTCTTCAAGGTCGGTTATTGCAAATGCAACCTCGAAATAATTTGCAATGCCGTCAAAATGTAAACGTTCCTTTAATCTTTCAAGAGCGATAGGTTCTTTAATGTTATCTAAAATATAGCAAATAAGTACACGGATTTCGGTTCTGCTATTAAGACCACCTGGGGTTACTCCCGCAGTTAAAGCGTCAGAATACATAACAAAAACCTCCTTTTGTGAATATTATACACTATTTTACGTAAATTACAAGTCTTTAGTGTTGAATTGCTATTTAATTTATAGTATAATAACTAAATAACAAATACCTTATCATGAGGTGGATATTATGAAAAAAAAGAAACTTATCGCAGAAATGAACCTTGTTATAGAAAAGAATAATAAGCTTTTTAACAAATGTCAGGAACTTGAAAATTTATTAAATGAAAAAATTAATCAAATTGATGAACTTACTGCTTCTGTCGCAGAGGTTGCTGCTGAAAACGAATTACTAAAAGCGGAGCTTAAATCCGCTGCGTACAACATCTTGCAAAATGGCAGAGAACCGTTGAACACTGCCGATACATTAGAGATGCTAGCTAATATTAACAACGACTGCGTCGATGTTGATTTCAAAAATAAAGAGGAAGAGCCCGTTAAAGTTTCAACATCTTATACTATCGAAGATATAAAGCCTGTTGAATGCTCAACAGCTTTTATTGCCGAAGAAAAAATCAAAGTTGCATCAAAATCAATAGGTCGTGTAGTTCTTGAATGTACTAAGCTGTGCAACACTTTTGCTACAATCGGTGACATAAACTCAAAAGATTTGATAAACCTTGCCCTTGGAAGGACAGAGGTGTTTAAATCTGAAGTATTGCAGCTTGCAACCGACGGTAAAACAGCAAACAGTATTGAATGTGAATTAAATTCAAAAGAACAGGCAGTTTTTGAGTACTTCGAACTGTTAAAAAATCAAACCTAAGCAAAGTTTGATATTTATTTAACAATGTTGCTGTGATTTTCGAAAAATGTTATAAAAAATTAGTTCGATTTTTAACAAACCTCTTGACATTACTGCTGCATATTATATAATATAGATATTATCTGATTTTGTCAGAATAAAACGAATTCGGAGGAATTAAAAATGTATAACATTAAAACCTATAACAAAATTTCTGCAATCGGACTTCAAGAGTTCGACGCTACTGCATACACCTGTGGTGACGAGGTTGCTGATCCTGTCGGTGCTATCGTTCGTTCTGCTGCATTGCATGATGTAGAGTTTGACAAGACACTGCTTGCTATTGCACGTGCAGGCGCTGGTACCAACAATATTCCTGTTGACCGTTGTGCTGAAGAGGGTATCGTTGTATTTAACACTCCCGGTGCTAACGCAAACGCTGTTATGGAACTTGTTATTGCAGGTCTTCTTATCTGCTCCCGCCGTGTAATCCCTGCAATTAAATGGGCTGAGACCCTTAAGGGTAACGGTGCTGAGGTTGGCAAGATGGTAGAAAAAGGTAAAGGTGCCTTCGTTGGTCCCGAAATCAAGGGTAAGAGCCTTGGTGTTATCGGACTTGGTGCTATCGGTGTGCAGGTTGCTAACGCTGCTAACGCTCTCGGTATGAAGGTTTACGGTTATGACCCCTATCTTTCGGTTGACGCTGCTTGGAATCTTTCTCATAACGCAATCCACGCAATGGACCTTAACGAGATTTATGAGAAGTGTGATTATATCACTCTTCACGTTCCGCTTACTCCTGATACTAAGGGACTTATCAATAAAGAAACCATTGCTAAGTGCAAGGACGGTGTTAGAATTCTTAACTTTGCTCGTGGTGATTTGGTCGATTCTGCTGACATTCTTACAGCTCTCGACGAGGGTAAAGTAGCAGCATATGTTACAGATTTCCCCTCTGACGACGTTATCGGTGCTGACGGTGTTATTGCTATTCCTCACCTTGGTGCATCCACTCCCGAATCTGAGGATAACTGTGCTAAGATGGCTGCAATCGAGCTTATTGAGTATATTGAAAAGGGTAACATTGTAAACTCGGTAAATATGCCTAACATTTCTATGCCCCGTACGGGTGATGAGAGAATTTGTGTAATTCACAAGAACGTTCCTGCCGTTATCAACAAGATTACCGGTATTGTTTCCGAGTCCAACATTAATATTAATAATATGCTTAACAAGTCCAAGAAGGATTTTGCATACACCATGCTTGACCTTGAGGAAAAAGACCTTGCTAAGGTTGACGCTATTGCTAAGGCAATCGGTGATATGGAAGAAGTTATCCGCGTAAGAGTTATCCGCTGATGGACGATTACAGAAAAAGACAATCTGACCGTTTGAGGCAGGAAAGAATAAAACGCGCTAAACGTAAAAATATTATTATTCTTGTTGAAACCGCGTTGATTATTATTCTTACAATTGCTCTTATATGTGTCAGTGTGAGCTACGTTAATTTTAAAGGTAAAATTGCATTACCCGATGGTACTCCGTCGGGTGATGTTGCTACATCATCTAGTGATAATACTTCTTCAGCGGGTAGTAATACTTCGTATGAAGGTCCTACCGATGAACAGCTTCTTATGATGGCTGAGGTAGATAAATGGTATTTGAAATTGGTCAACCCTGATGTCAGCGTTTCTAACGATTTTATCAGCAACGTTGACCGTGTGGCCATCAAGGATAAATACACAAGCGGTTCGGAATCTAGTAAGTATATTGACAAACGTGTTAAAGAACCGTTTGAAAATATGTGTAAGGCTGCAGCTGAAGACGGTATTATCTTGATTTCGATTTCTTCGTACCGTTCTTATAACTATCAGCAGAATCTTTATAACCGCAGGGTAGAGAGATGTATGCGAGAGGACGGTCTTAATGAAGAAGCTGCTAAAAAGAAGGCTGCTACCATTGTTGCTGTACCCGGAACGAGTGAGCATCATTTGGGAATGGCAGTTGATATCAATTCGGTTGAAACCTCGTTTGAAAACACAAGAGCTTTCGATTGGCTACAGGAGCATGCTGAGGAATACGGTTTTATTCTGAGATTTCCGAAGGACAAGCAGGATATAACCAAGATAATATATGAACCTTGGCATTACCGCTATGTTGGTGTTGAACACGCTAAGGCAATCAATGAACTTGATATGTGCCTTGAGGAGTATATCGAGTACTTAAAATCAGGCGGAATAAAAAATTAAATATTTTCATAAATAATGGTTGACAAAATGAGTTGTATGTATTATAATACAATGGACAACAAAGTTGGGCATCATCCGCTCACACCTCAAAGTTTCGTCTTAAGAGGTCAATAGGTCAACAAACTTTTGTTTTGTTTTGCTTATTGTGCGCGGATATTTTATGTCCGCGCATTTGTTTTTTAGTTTCGGAGGTGTTTTACCATCAGTAAGCAGGAACACGCAATCAATGAAGAAATCAGAGAAAAGGAAGTCCGCGTCGTTGGTAACGACGGATCACAGTTAGGCCTTATGTCTTCAAAAGAGGCATATCAGAAGGCGATTGAACAGGATTTAGATCTTGTTCTTATTGCTCCCAATGCTAAGCCACCCGTATGTAAGATTATGGATTACGGCAAGTTTTTGTTTGAACAGGCCAAGCGTGAAAAGGAAGCCAAGAAAAAGCAAAAGGTTGTTGAAATTAAGGAAATTCGTATTGTCGGTCTTAATATCGACACTCACGACCTTGAAATCAAAGCTAACAATGCAAGAAAGTTCGTAAAGGGCGGAGATAAGGTTAAAGTAACGATTCGTTTCAGAGGTCGTGAACTTGGCCACCCCGAAATCGGAACCGAACTTATGCAGAGATTTGCCGATTTCTGTGCAGAGGATGCAGTTGTTGAAAAGCCTGCCAAGATGGAGGGCCGTAACATGTATATGTTCTTGGGCCCCAAGCCGGCTAAATAATTCATTCGTTAATTTTTTCAAGGAGGAATAATCATGCCTAAGATGAAAACCCATAGTGGTGCAAAAAAGCGTTTTAAGCTTACCAAGCTTGGAAAGGTAAAGCGCGCCCACGCATTCAAGTCCCACATTCTTAATAAGAAGACCACCAAGCGTAAGAGAAATCTTCGCGCAGCTGCAGTTGTTGACGTAACAAACGTAGCAAAGGTCAAGAAGATGCTTCCTTACGCATAAGGAACCGCTAAACTAAAATAAACGGAGGTTGCTGAAATGGCACGTATTAAGGGCGCTATTATGACGCGCAAAAGAAGAAAGAAAGTTTTAAAGCTTGCCAAGGGTTACTTTGGTGCAAAGTCCAAGCTGTTTAAGACCGCCAAAGAAGCGGTTATGAAATCAGGTAACTACGCTTACATCGGTCGTCGTTTGAAGAAGAGAGATTTCCGTCGTCTTTGGATCACCAGAATTTCTGCTGCTGCAAAGATCAACGGTATGAACTATTCTACTTTTATGAACGGTCTTAAGAAGGCCGGCATCGAGCTCAACAGAAAGATGCTCGCAGAGCTTGCCGTTGCTGATGCAGCTGCATTCGCAGCTCTTGCTGAAAAGGCAAAGGCAGCGCTTAAGTAATTTAAGATTTGTACATTGAAAAACCTGTCACGTTCTGGACTGCCCCAATTTGTGCGGACAGTACAAAAAGAACCCTATGGTAGATGAAAATTAAATTTTAAGCAACATACTGACTTCGTTTTTCAAGCGGAGTCAGTTTTGTTTTAAGTTGTATACGTTGATGATTGTAGAAATGGATGTACTCACCTATGATGAGGCGAGCCTCATCATAGGTCTGAAGTTTTACTCGGTAAATGCACTCTGTCTTGAGAATTGAGAAGAAATTTTCTGCTAAAGCATTGTCATACGGATTGCCACCTCTTGACATTCTCGTATCTTTTCAGCCAAGGGCAGATCCCATGCAGGTATATCCATTCGAGATACGAATCCGTAATACCCACTTCGTGATACTTTGAAGAAACGGCACATTTCACTAACTGAATATTTATCTTTGTGACGATAGATTACCATATATTTTACGCTTGTCCTCACTTCCTTTCGGTGAGCGAGAGAAAATCTCGCATCAATTCATTTTCCATTTCTAAAGATTTAATCTTCGCATCCTTGCGAGCAATGATGTATTTCAGTTCGGCAACTTTATCTTGTTCGCTTACAACATAATCTTTTGGAGGTCTACCTTTACGTTTTAACGCTACACCCGCTGCAAGTTTTCTTTGCTTAGTGTTATATCGCGCGATGAAATTGTGTACTTGCTCGTATGTAAACCCATACATTGCTCCAATCTCTCTTAACGTTTTTCCTTGAGCTTTAAGTTCTAATATCTATCTTTCGTATTCTTTAATGTGTCTATATTCTTTTGGCATACAAAATCCCCCTATGGTAGTTTCTTTTATTCTACCATAGGGGGCTCTTTTTTCTATTGTCCGTTTTTACTGGACTTGTTCAAACTCGGGTCGGTTTCAATATAAAACTCAAATAATTACAGATTGAGGAAATCCTTTCTGTAAGGAAGACCAAAAGCCTCGATAACATCGCGAAGCTCGGTGTCGAGAATGGTGTTGACGTGAGGCATATGGGCGGTCAGCATATAAAGCTGAGCTGCCTTTTCAACCGTCTCGATAAGACCGAAGGTTTCATCCATATCACGTCCTGCACCGTAAATACCGTGCAAGCCCCAAACAACAAGGCGATACTCCTCCATCTTCTTGGCGGTTGCTTCACCGATTGCGTTATTGCCGCAAACCATCCAGGGAAGAACGCCAATACCGTCGGGGAATACAACGATACACTCGGTGCACATCTCCCAGATAGTGTGGGTGAACTTCTTGTCATCCAACTCGTGAACATGGGTCATTGCAAGGGTGTATGTAGGATGGGTGTGCATAACGATGCGATGCTGAGGGTCCTGCTTCAAACGTGCCATATGGCTCATAAGGTGTGCAGGAAATTCGCTGGTGAACTTGCCGCCGTCAGCAAAACCCCACAAAAGCTCTGCAGTAACACCGTCTTTAGCAATACGAACGATACCGAGGTTGTTCTCGGGGTCAAACTCAACGTTCTTAAAATACTTACCTGTACCGGTTACAATGAAAATCTTGCCGATAAGTTCAGTTGCATCAAAGCCCATAGGAATAGTGCGGATAACATTGTCGAGGTCCAGATACTCGGCAACCTGCTCGGTTTCGAGCATATAGCTGATATTACCACCGTTACGCTCATCCCAGCCGAGACGATACATATTAGCGGTGACTTTTTTCATTTCTTCAACAAAAGGAGCAGTAAAAATATCTTTCATTTTCTTCACACTTTCTCTCAGTATTTTTTTGTCACCTATTATTATATACGATTTTGTAGATTTGTAAAGTGGTTTTTATTGAATTTGTGTTGTTTTGTTTGGCATTGTTAAAACTTTGCGACAACTACCGTCAAAAAGGGTGAAAATGCACAAAAAAGTAAACTATAAGCTAAACCTTATTTCTGGTAGATTGCATCACCGGTAAGTATAGACTGCTTGCCGTCGTCAAGCTGATAGAGATGAACGTAATCAATGATGAACTTGTTTCTGGTGTACCATCTCTCATCATCATCTTCAATAATGGTGCCCAAGGGGTTGCTTGAGAAGCCGATAGCAGCACTAAGACGAATGTAGGAATACCAATGGAAACCGTCGAGATCTTCCATTGTCTTATTGATTTCATAGGTGAAATATGGCTCGCCGTCGCAGGTGAAGGTCATCTGGGTTTCATCCCACAACAAACCGAAAGTGTGGAATCCGTCGCCAAAGTTATGTCCCTCATCAATCGAGTTGCGGCGCTTCTGTGAATCATACGGCGGTTTGTCCAACGAGGTGTGCTCATATCCCTCCTGCTCACCTAAAGCAGTAGGCCACTTATGGCAGTTAGCTGCAACAGCGTTGGCATTACCGAAGCATTCGTTGACATCGATTTCGAAATCGTAGTAGATACCAACCTCGGGGTTAGAACCGGTCTGACTGTGCCAACGGGAGTCAAGCCAGAGAGAGGTCCAAAGACCAGGAGCATCTGGGAGAACGGCACTCATCTCAAGATAGCCGTACTTATAAAGCATAGTACGGTCGGTCATAAGCATACCGCCGATGTACTGAGTATCATTATATGAAGCGTTAATGTGGAACTTACCGTCAGCAACATATACGTAGTTGGGATCCTGAGAACGAATAGCTGTACGGTTGTTAAAGCCGCCACTGGAATATCCGGTTTCGGGAACGTGGTACCACAACGTGGGGTCAACACCGTTGCCGTCAAAATCGTCACTCCAAGTACGGGTATAATATGCAGACTTGTCATAGCCTGCAATAGTGGCGCTGTAGGTTCCGTCAACACTGTTGGCATCGGTCAAGGTACCCTTCTGAAGCATTTTGGTAAACTCAGCAACAGCAATAGCGGTAGACTCGATAGAACCGCCGTCGATATATATCTTTTTGCCTGCAATCTTGATCTTGTATTCATCAAGATTTGTGACGTTAGGAACATCTTTACGGTTTGCTTTACCGATGACGATTTCGTAATCCCCCTCTGAAACATACTGATCTTCTACGTATTCAGTTTTGTAGAGGTATGTTTCGTCAAGCTTCTTGATAAGCTCGTCAATCTGGGCCTGAGTAATGTAAGACTCGTTGTAATGGCGGCGAACTATCTTGAAGTTGGCGATAGATACGCCGTTAACGGTGATAGCGGTCTTAGCAGTAGTTTCATCTTTAATGTACTTGATACCGCCTTTAACTCCGTCTTTATTAACATAATTGTTAAGGAAGTATTCACAAGCACTTCTCAAAACATCATCACCGGCAGCGTAGATGATAATCTTCTTGCCGATAGTACAAATGATGTACTGATCCTTAAAGCCTGCTGCCTTTGCAAAGAAATACTCTTTTGCCTTGGCACTTTCGGGACGATTGGTATCGCCTACAAGAATCTCATAGGCGTTGGTTCCGTCTTCGTTGGCGTCGGTAGTCTGTCTTGAGGTTACACCGAGCTTGTTTCTCATCTGAGTGAAGAGGAAGGTAGAAGCACTGGTGACCTGACTGCCGGAAAGAACTTCATCATCTGCAGAACGGATAATGCGATATACGGCATCTCCGTTAGCGTCGATGAATTTTACATCATCGGTCGATATAATGCCGTCATCTGCAACGGGGCCTTGGTTATCGGCAGGTGTTGAAGATGAGTTACTGCTGTCACCGTCAGAACCACAAGCAGCAAACAAACCGAAAGACAAAACCAAAACCAAGAATAATGATAAAAGTTTTTTCATAATGTTTCTCCTTTTTAAAATATCTGCATTAAGAGCATATCATCTTAACTCACAAAAGTCAACAAGATAATCAACAAATCAACATTATCAATAATCAACAAATCAACATTATCAAAACGAATAATAGATGTAAATTAACGACATTGACCTGCGATAACGGTTATAACTCTAAAATCTGTGTCGGGGCGTTCATGAATCGCCCACCTGCTTTTAATATGATACGGAGATTTTTTACATTTTGCTTTTGTCGTCTTGCAAAATTGAAGGAACTGTGATAAAATTATGTCGGAATTGCGACTAAACTGTTACGATGGTGTGTATAAACTTGTGAATAGCGCCATCCACCTTCAAAGCATAAAATAAATTAACAGGAGACGGCTATGGTTATTGAAATGTTTAATTTTTGGTACCTTTTTTGGGTTGTTTTGACATCAGGTGCAACGGTCGGCTTATATTTTTTGTTGAGGAACAAAAAGCCTTCTGTACAAAAAATTGTTCTTTTTTCATTCTTGGTGATAGGTCTGCTCCTCCACTTTTTGAAGGCCTATATTCCGCCATATTCCGAGGACCCGGCAAGAATGCTGCGCGATTCTTGGTTCGTCAATATTTGCGGTGCCAATGTCGCACTTTTTCCGTTCCTGTTTTGGTCGAAGAAAAAGGCGGTCAAGGACTATATGTTCTATATAGGTGTATTGAGCGGTGTAATTGCTCTATTATATCCGCAGGAGGCTTTGGGAAGAGCCGGTTGCGAGCTTGACATCATTCGCTTCTATTACCATCACTGGATGGTAATGGCTGTCCCGCTTTTGCTTGTGCTGCTCAAATTACATACCCTTTCCTGGAAACGTGTATTTTCAGCGCCCATCGGTCTTCTGCTACTGATGTTGTTTATTGTTTTAAACCAATTTTTTATGGCCGAACTTGGATTTATTCCCATCAGAGGCTCTATCGGCTTCCACCACGTAATACACGACGATTATTGGGCGGCATTCAGTGACGTCAACTGGAAAAACTCCTCCTATATTTACAGTCCCAACGACCCTGACCCAATCGGAAAGATATTTACCCTCTTCTGTCCTGATTGCTTTAAAACCGTCCCTCAAGGTCCCTATGCCGGACAACAAAAGTATTGGCCTTGGTTCTGGATTATTTGCCCCGTATTTGTCTTGGTTACGCCTCTTTCGTTTGGGCTTTGTATGATCTTCGACCACAAGAATTTCATAAAAGACCTCAAAAGCTTTACCTGGAAAGGCTTTTTCTCAGCACTTTTAAGTCCTTTAAGAAAAATGAAGGCACGCATTGTAGAGGATGACAAAACCGTTGAGGTTGCCAACGATACAGAAATTGCAGTCGAAAAAGATACGGTTGAGGTATAATCCGCAAAAAGAAAAACAATAACAGACGTTAAAACGCGTAGGTGGAATCCATATCCACCTACGCGTTTTTGCAAAACCAAAACGTCAATAATTCTTAAAAATTCAATTATCCAAAATATCGATTGAATTTTTACAAAGCATTGTTTTCCAATTCTTTTCGTTTCCACCCACAGAAACAAATTCCGTTTTTACACTCGTTTATAAGCCACTCGGCAAGCTCTTCGGCGGTATTATTAAACGCCTCGATACTTTGCAAATAGTAAAATCCCGTAGAAGCAACAATTTTCATTCCCGAAAGTTGTGAGACCTCTTTTAAAAGAAGGATATCCCGACCAAGGTCTATGGGTGTTGCATCAACCATTAATCCTAAATTTTATTTTTGCTTGGTTTGTTTAAGCGTATTACTCGCTAAATTTTTAAAAATATTTTATCGAGCCACTTTTCTCCAAAAGCAGCATCGAAGGATAAAGACTTACAACTGATATGCTCGTGCATTAAAACCGAACCAAAATCCATTTTGCTGACAGCGCCTGTTACCGTTTGTATCATTTATAATCACACCGTTTTTGTATCTTTTATTTTTGAAAATTATACCATACTTACCGCTTGTTTTGTTTTGAATTTTCTGCATAAATATGGCGCACTCGCCAAGAGTCGAGTTTTGTGCCAAGCAAAACTATCACATAACTCAAAACACCGCAAGTATAAATCTCCTCAAATTACAGATAATAACAACACAATTTGAAAATTTTGTGTAGGGGAGGGTCTCTGTGCCCTCCCGCAAGGTTTCATCTTGATTCGCGGGAGGGGATGGGACCCCTCCCCTACGAAATGTCATAAGGAGATTGATTTATATATGAAAGCAACAGGAATTGTTCGTAGAATAGACGACCTTGGTCGTGTGGTTATACCGAAAGAAATCAGAAGAACAATGCGGATTCGTGAGGGAGATCCGCTTGAGATCTATACTGCAGGGGATGGTGAGGTCATTTTTAAAAAATACTCACCCATCGGGGAACTGGCTCCCATTGCCGTACAGTATGCCGAGGCCATGATTAAGCACACCTCCTGCCCCGTCATCATTTGCGACCGTGACCACTGCGTTGCCGCCGCAGGCATCACCCGTCGCGAGGTTTTGGAGCGCCGTATATCACACGAATTGGAGGAAATGGTTGAGTCGCGCGCATCGTTTTTCAAGGGTGTAAGTTCGGGCTCAAGCCCCATTGTTTTGGAGGGCTTTGACCGCACAGCATCGGCGGTTGTACCCATTTTGAGTGCAGGCGACCTTGTCGGCTCGGTCATAATGTTGACCCCCGAGGACGGCGCCGACCCCACCGACACCGATATGTCGTTGGCCAAGGTTGCCGCCGCATTTTTGGGCAAGCAGATGGAGGAATAACGCCCGTTGAAGGGAATGTTCGTAAGATTTAATGAATGATGAATATTCGTAGGGCGGGGCCTCCGTGCCCTACCGTTGGTTGGCGTAAAAATTTGCGGAAAGGCGCAGAAGCCTTTCCCTACGAATGAGATATATCGATGTTTGTAGAGGACGTGCCGTACCCTTCTGTCGTCCTTGGACGTCCCACGAGTAATGTTGAGAACCGCGAATAACTCAAAGCTGTCTTGTCAGGAACGCATTTATGCGTTCCTCGAAAAACAATGTCGCAAAATCAATCGGCAGGGATAAATCCCTGCCCTACAAACCATTCGATTCTGAAAGAAGATGTGAATTTTGAAAAGTCCTCAAAATTATTCCAAAATGGTAGAGCAAGCCTCAAAACCCTCTCCCATAATAAAAGACACCGTCCGAGCGTTTATAGTCGGAGGCGGAATCTGTGTTTTGGGTCAGCTTTTGCTGACCTTCTATTCTAAAATGATGGCTGACCAACAAGGCGCCAAAACGCTCGTGTCGGTCACGCTGATATTTCTCGCTGCCGTCCTGACGGGTTTTGGTGTGTTTGACAAAATTGCAAAGTTTGCAGGAGCAGGCACGTTGGTGCCAATCACCGGCTTTGCCAATGCCGTGGTATCACCCGCTATTGAGTATAAAGCCGAGGGTTTTATATTAGGCGTTGGTGCGAAGATGTTTACCATAGCAGGACCCGTCATCGTCTACGGCACGGTGGCGAGTGTGATTTATGGGGTTGTTTATTGGGTGACCTCTTTGCTTTGATTGTAGGGGATGCATTTATGCGTCCCGAGTGGAACGGATAAATCCGTTCCCTACCTAAAAAGGCTTGGCCGATTCTGATTTCGGTCAAGCCTTTTACTTTCGGTTCTATATTTCACTTAAAGGAATTTTGCGAATACACTGACGGTTAAGGCAGCATTCGTCACCCGTGTCGCCTGCCGAATAGCCAAGTAACACACAACCGTCGGCCGTTTCTCGATACCCTAATCGGTTCTCTCGCATGTCCATTATAACACCGATTTTAAATTCTGCCGAGTATTTTCTAAAAATTTGTTCCTTTTTTGCCATAAAAATATGCACCTCCAAAAGTGTCTAACTTTTGGGGTGCATATCAAATTATGTCCTTTTCTGTATATCTGTATTTAAGTTTATTTATGCTGAGAAAGCAACCACTTAAGCAATTCGGGTGAGAAAGCCTTAACCCACGAGTCGTGACCCACACCTTCATATAAAGTGCACTTGAAATTAGGATTTTTGCCCTCCAGCTTTGAGGCCATTTCTTCAGTGTAAAACGGGTTGACTACCTTGTCGGCAAGACCGTGGAATGCCCATATCGGCATCTTCAAAACGCCAACGTTCCAAGACATTCCACCACCACAGCAGGGTGCCGCTGCCGCAAAGAATTTCGGATAAGCCATTGCCATATTCCAGGTGCCGTATCCACCCATTGAAAGTCCGCAAACGTAAATTCGGTCAAGGTCGGCATTATACTGTTCGATAATCTTATCCATAAAAGCCTTCAAGGATTCGGTTTTGGCAATCCAGAACGAATCGGGCGGACATTGAGGCATTACCAAAATGCAATCCTTCATATTTTCATCGGTTACAACATTAGGGAAACCGTGAATAAGCACCTTGTCAAGGTTGTCGCCGCCAAAAGCTCTCTCCCCTGCTCCGTGAAGCTGAAAAATCACGGCGGGCTTATCGGGAAGATTTTCGGGTTCAAACGCAATAAACGGGAATCCCCAATCGTTTTCTCTGTGTTTTACTATGTTCATAAGGCACCTCTGCAATGATAAAAGCTATAATATCAAACGGTCAGTTTTTCCTGTAAATCACCGAGCATATCAACGATAGATTCGGGGAACTCGGGGTCAAAGCCCTCCTGAAGCTCCTCCAAGGAAATACCACCCTCCAAAGCCTCGATAACGGGTCCAAGGCTTTCCTTTACTGTGTTGCCCGTAGAGAAATCGTAGGCATCCTTGAACAACTGAGTTGCTGTTTCGCGACGCTTGTATACAGGCGCATCCATTCCGAAGGCTACAACCTCGGCCTCTGCCCACGAGAAGAAGCAGATATGTGGTTTGAAGTTACCGCCTGCATTCTGAAAGGTTATAAGTCCGTTAACAATACGGTCAAGACCTGCAATGGCAGGTGCAAAGTTTCTTTCTTCAATAAGACCTGCGACGGTTTCATTGACGTTTCTCAATGTTTCCATGCAAAATTCAGGCTCGCGTCGGACGAAATCAACCGTCCAATCATTAGGATCATATCTGTCCATAATAATCCCTCTTTTCATAAATGTTTGGAACTATGCTAATTTAATATTACCACATATAAAATAAAAATCAACAGGAAAAAGACACTTCTAAAGGTAATAAACCTTTTTAAAGTGTCTTTTTATTGGTTTGTTTAATTATTTGGTGCCGAAGATACGGTCGCCTGCGTCACCGAGACCGGGCAGAATATAGCCCTTGTCATTCAAGCAACGGTCGAGCGTTGAAACAAATATGTGAACATCGGGGTGCTGTTCGGCAACCCTTGAAACACCCTCGGGGGCACCGATGATAGCCATAAACTTAATATCCTTACAGCCACGGCGCTTGAGCATTTCGATAGCGTCACAAGCACTGCCACCGGTTGCCAGCATGGGGTCAACAATAAGCACAAGCTTGTTTTCGATGTCGTCGGGGAACTTGGCATAATACTCAACCGGCTCCAAGGTTTCCTCGTTACGGCAAAGGCCGATGTGACCAACCTTGGCCGAGGGGAACAAAACGTGAACACCGTTGACCATACCAAGACCTGCGCGAAGGATAGGAACAATAACAATAGAATTGTCCTTAATCACACGCTGGGTGCAGGTTTCAAGCGGAGTTTTGACCTGAACTTCAACAGTAGGAACACCCTCTTTAAGACACTCAAAGGTCATAAGAGTTGTAATTTCCTCGATGAGCTCGCGGAACTCCTTCATACTTGTTTTTTCGTTGCGCAGAATGGCAACCTTATGATTGACCAACGGATGGTCAAAGATTGTTACGTTAGGATACTTTTTCATTACTCATCTGCCTCTTCAGTGTTTTCAACAACGTCCTTCTTCTTAAATTTATTAAGAAGAATATTGACAATGATACCAAGAATCAAAGAGCATGCGATAGCGGTAATGGTAACCTTGCCGATTGCCATTGCCATTCCGCCGATACCGGGAATAAGAATAGCCGATACGGTAAAGAGGTTTGCATTGTCTTCCAGGTTGACCTTCTGAATCATCTTAAGACCGGAAACTGCGATGAAGCCATAGAGAGTGATGCAAACACCACCCATTACGCAACCGGGGATAGAATCAAGGAAGGCAACGAAGGGAGAAACGAAGGCAATAAGAATTGCCATAATTGCGGTGGTAGTAATGGTTACAACCGATGCGTTGCGGGTAATGGCAACACAGCCGACCGATTCGCCGTAGGTAGTGTTGGGGCATCCGCCGAAGAATGCACCTGCAAAAGAGCCAACGCCGTCACCGAGAAGAGTTCTGTGGAGGCCGGGCTTCTCAAGAAGATCCTCACCAATGATGGAAGAGAGGTTCTTATGGTCGGCAATATGCTCTGCAAATACAACAAATGCAACAGGAATGTATGCTACTGCTACGGTTGCGAGATAGCTTGTATCAAAATCCTTGACACCCTTGAAGGCTTCAACGAATGTAAAGTCAGGAACTGCGAAGAAGGAGGAGAAGGATACACCGTCAGCAAAGAGTGCCTCGAAAGGCGCAAAGTCGATAACCTTGAGTGCATCGTTACCGGTTGCATAACCGATACCGGTAAAGATAAGGCCAACAGCATAACCTGCCAGAACGCCGATGATGAAAGGAATGAGCTTGGTCATCTTCTTGCCGTAGGTAGAGCAAAGAACAACAACCAAAAGGGTTACGATTGCACAAACAAAGGATACCCAAAGGTTTGTAGTCATAATGAATGCACCGTTACCGTCCTGAGGACCGTAGGAGAATACGTCCTTGACGGCGGCGCCTGCAAGAGAAAGACCAATCAAAGCAACGGTCGGTCCGATAACTGCGGCGGGCATCAATTTGTTGATCCAGCCGACGCCGACAAATTTAACAACGAGAGCAATGACTACGTATACGAGGCCTGCGAACAAAGCACCGATAAGAAGTCCGAGATAGCCGAGGCTCATAGAAGCGGCGCCTGCGAAGGCGGCGGACATTGAGCCGATGAATGCGAAGGACGAGCCAAGGAAAACAGGACTGCGGAATTTGGTGAAAAGCTGATAAACAAGGGTTCCTACACCTGCGCCGAAAAGCGCTGCCGAAGCCGACATTCCGTTACCGACGATTGCAGGAACTGCGATGGTGGCTGCCATGATAGCCAACAACTGCTGGATAGCAAAAACTATCATGCTGCCGAACTTGGGTTTGTCTTTAATGCCATAGACGAGATTACTGTTCATTTTAGACCCTCCAAAATATTAAACTGTCGGGGATGTGCTCCCTTGAATATTATTCTATCACATATCTTTTCGGTTTTCAAACATTTAATTTTAATTTTCGACATTTTTTTAAAATTTTTCAAGCCTTTATTTTACAGTGGTGATTTCAAGCAAAAAGGTAACAATATAAAAGAAAAAGAAAGGAGAGTTTTTATGAAAAGCTGTATGAGTTTTGTCAAAGGTATGGGGCTTGGAGTTATTGTAGGTGTTTCGGCGGCCGCTATGTTTAAATACGCCTGTCAGAACAACCGAAAGCTGCGCTGCAAAACCACAAAAGCCACTAAAGCTGTGTCGGATATTATCGAAGATATCGGCAATCTCATCAACTGACCAAGCATCAGTTTCTAAAGGTTACAAGAGTGTAATTTTTGTAACCGAATTTTAATCAAAGTGTAATCGCATTGATACGCATTTCCGCAATATAGTGTATATAATGATACTATACTCAAACATATATTGTGGTGGTGAAGATAATGCGCAAGAGAATTTCGGTTACTGTTATGGCTGTTGTTTCGGCCATTTTGCTTTGCGTTTGTCTTGGCCTAAAGCCTGTTGCTTTTAAGCAACCGACCCCGAGCGAAAGAATCGAAACGGTTGAATTAGGTGTGGCCACCGCAGAGGAAAGCACAGAAACTCTGCAAGTCGAAACTACAGACTCGGCTGACACGGTCGAAGTCGCCGAGCCTTTGTGCGAATTGACCGCCGAAGAGTTGGAAATCCGCTTCACCAATATGCTCAGTCTCAATTACTGCTACAACGGTAATTTTGAAAGCAACGAAATGATGGCAGTTTGCAGTGCAATTTCACTTAAAGACTATGCCGACGACCTCTACGGTTACGGTATCGGCGTCGGACAGAATCTTGTCGAAAGCTTTGCCGAGAATTTTTACGGTGAGGCATTGAATTTTGACGAACTTGAGTTTAAAAACGGCATTGACGGTTACGTTTTACTGCCTCAATACTCGGTCGGCACACAGAATCACACCATTGTTTCGGTAACACCGACTGCTGACGGCTTCGAGGTTGTATCGTCGGTCGAGCTTTACTACGGCGGAAACGATATCGAAACCTGCTTTGCAGTTTCCGAATTCATAGCCGAGCCTTCCTCCCAGTTTGGCTTTAACCTTGTTTCCTGCGAGTTGTCGTAACTCATTAAACCTCTTGAAAAACCTTTATATAAGGTATATAATAAGTTTGAAACCAAGCCGCACGAGTTTCGCGCGGCTTTTAACGTATTTTGCCGAAGGAGGTGACCCACCATGCCGAAAGAAAAGACCAAAAAGCCTCGTCGCAGAGGTATTGCCATACCCGGACGAATTGTGACCGCAGGTATACTTATCATTCTTCAGATAACCTTGTTCGTCCTGCTCGAAATGTCGGTATCCAAGTGGGTAACTGCCGCCGAGATAGTATTACGGATTCTTTCGCTTTTCATCGTTTTTGCAATCCTCAACAAGCGTGACAATCCAAGCTATAAGCTGATGTGGGTCATTTTCATTATTGTCACCCCTCTGGTTGGCGGTGTTTTGTTCTTCCTTTGGGGTAACGGCAAGGTAAAGCCTGCTCTTCGCAAGCATATGCAAAAGCAAAAACGCTTAAATAAAAACCACCTTTGGCAGGACCCTGCCGTCGCAACCGACCTGCATTTTAAAAACATCGACCACGCACGTCAGTCGCAGTTTTTGTTTAACGAATCGGGTCATCCCGTCCACACCGATACAACGGTTGAGTTTATCGCACCGGGTGAAGCCTTTTTACCGAGGATGCTCGAGGAACTGAAAAACGCTGAAAAGTATGTATTTATCGAGTATTTTATCCTTGCCGAGGGTAAAATGTGGAGTGCTATTTACAACGTGCTTCGCGAAAAGGTCAAGCAGGGTGTTGAGGTCCGCATAATTTTTGACGATTTCGGTTCGATTTCACGTCAGCACCGTCATTTCGTAAAGCGTTTGAGGGTCGACGGTATTAAGGTAATGGCCTTTAATAAAATACGTGCCTCTATTGACCTTTTTCTCAACAACCGCGACCACCGAAAGATTTGTGTAATCGACGGTTACGTTTCTATGACGGGTGGATTGAATCTTGCCGACGAGTACATTAACGAAACGCATCCCCACGGATATTGGATGGACTGCGCCGTTATTATGAAAGGCTCGGCCACTACTAATTTCGCAGTTGCGTTTTGTGAAATGTGGAGTAGTATGAGTCGTGAACGTCTTGACCCTAAGCACTATATTGTCGATACCTTCCCCAAGGCTTCGGGCTACGTTCAGCCCTACGTTGAAAATCCGCTTGATACCCACCACTACCCCGGTGAGGGCATCTACCGTCAAATCTTGGGCACTGCCAAGGACTACGTTTACATTGTAACCCCTTATCTCATACTCGATAACACTATGACTACCGCCCTGACATCGGCCGCAAAGGCTGGTGTTGACGTGCGAATTATTACACCCAGCATCGGCGACAAATGGTACGTCCATCCCGTAACGCAGTTCAATTATCAGGAATTGCTTGAGGCAGGTGTCCGTGTCTTTGAATACGACCCCGGATTTGTTCACTCAAAGCTTTTTGTTTCCGACGATGCCGTTGCAACTTGCGGCACCATCAACATGGACTACCGAAGCTTTTATTTCCATTTTGAATGCGGTGTGTGGATGTGCTCTGTGCCTGCTGTAATGGATATAAAGGAGCATTTTGCCGAGTTGCAGAACGACAGTACCGAAATAATCCTCTCTAAATGGCTCAAACGTCCCAAGCTTATGAGATTCAAGCAAGCTTTGCTTAATTTATTTGCACCTTTTATGTGATTTTTGCGTATAAAGCCTATAAAACTTACCTAAATTTGGCGCATTGTTAAAATTTTGTTCACAGATAGGTGTTCACATCTTAATATTTTAAGGTTATACTTAACATATAAGGCTGAAAAGAACCAAAATCAGCCACAAACAATCTTTGACCAAAGGAGTCCTGTTTATGCAGAACAATAACACTCCAAACCAAGGAAATTCCTACAATTCACCTTATAGCTATACCCCTAACTCGGGTTACGGTTATCAACCTGTGCCCACCCCACAGCCCGAGCCTCCCAAGGAGGATAAAAAATCGGTCAGCGTTCTGACGCTTGTTATCTGTATCATTCTGTCGGTCGTTATAAGTGCCGTTACGTCGGTCGCTGTGCTTTTAAGCACTACCGATGGGGACCTTGGCTTCGGCGGACTTACCACCAACAATACCGAGGTTGACCCAGAAGACGAAAACAACTCTGTCGGCAATTCGGCCAACAGCGGTCAGAACACCACCATTACCATCGAGGGTACGGTTGAATCAATGGTAGAAGCCGTTTATCAGAAGGCTTCCCCCAGTGTTGTCGGAATCCGCACCACCGCATCGGTCATCGGCTTCTTCGGTGGCTCGACCGAAAGCACGGGTGAAGGCTCGGGTGTTATCTATTCTGCCGACGGATATATCATCACCAACTACCACGTTATCGGGGACGTTGTTTCCAATCAGTACCGCAACGCTTCGGTTGAGGTTTTCTTGAACTCCGACCCCAACAAGCCCATCGAGGCCAAGGTTGTCGGCTATAACGTTTCGGCCGACCTTGCAGTTATCAAGATTTCCAAATCAGGTCTTACTCCCGTTGAGGTTGCCAACTCTGACGGAATCAAAATCGGTCAGTATGCCGTTGCTATCGGAAGCCCCGGCGGTATTGAGTTCCTAAACTCGGTTTCCTACGGTATTATCAGCGGACTCAACCGTAGTATTACTGTCGACTCCATTGGTGAAATGCAGCTTATTCAGACCGACGCTGCCATAAACCCCGGTAACTCGGGTGGTGCTTTGCTCAACTCCAAGGGTCAGCTTATCGGCATCAACTCATCCAAGCTGGTCGACGAAAGCTTCGAGGGTATGGGCTTTGCTATCCCCTCCAACACCGCAATAAGCGTTGTCAACAGCATCATCAACAACAAGGATAAGGCTTCACCTTATATCGGTATTGAGATATACAAGTACACCGCCGATTATCTTGCAGAGTACGGTCTGCCTGCAGGTGCCGCCGTTAAGAGTGTTGTTTCGGGTGCTCCTGCATACAATGCAGGCATCCGCGCAGGTGATATCATCACCGCCTTTGACGGAACCGAAATAACCGAATATACCGTGTTTATGGAGGTCCTCCAGAAATGCACCCCCGGTGAAAGGGTCAGTGCCCGTATCTACCGCAATGGAAGATACTACAATGCCACCATCACCATCGGCTCGAATAACTAAGTAAATAAATAGCCCCGATGCTTGCGGTTTTTCATCGGGACTATGGTTCGTTGAGGAGAGTTATATGTTCACACGCTTAAACAGTACGGGCATCTTTGGAATAGATGCTTATATGGTAGAGGTTGAAGCCGATATTTCCAACAGTTTTCCAAACTTTGAAATTGTCGGTCTGCCCGACACCGCCATAAAGGAATCCCGTGACCGTGTTCGTTCAGCATTAAAAAACAGCGGTTTTACCTTTCCCACCACGAAAATAACGGTCAACCTTGCACCTGCCGACATCAAAAAGGTTGGCTCGATGTACGACCTGCCCTGCCTTGTTGCAATACTCAGTGCCTCTGGTCAGTTAAAATCTGAGTGTGACCTTTCGGAATGTGCTTTTATCGGTGAGCTTTCGCTTGACGGTCACTTAAGGCACATTAACGGTATGCTTTCAATGGCTATTGAGGCCAAGCGTAACGGAATAAAACGGTTTTTTGTTCCCAAGGACGACGCCTATGAGGCCTCGGTCGTTGAGGGAATTGAAATATACCCCGTAGACACCGTCGTTGCTTTGGTCAACCATCTTCGCGGTGAGGAGAAAATCAAGCCTCAGTCGGCACCCGACATTAGCTCGCCATTCTTTAACTGTCCCGATTTCTTTGACGTAAAGGGTCAGACCGCCGCCAAAAAGGCTTTGGAAATTGCCGCCGCTGGTGGTCATAACGTTTTGCTTGTCGGTCCTCCGGGGTCGGGAAAAAGTATGTTGGCCAAGCGTTTGCCGTCCATTCTGCCGTCGATGACCTTTGAGGAATCGATTGAAACCACCAAGATACACTCGGTTGCAGGTGCTTTGCCCTCGGACACACCGCTTATTGTCACCCGACCCTTCCGTTCACCGCATCATACCGTATCGGCGGCAGGCCTCTCGGGAGGCGGTATTGTGCCGCGACCCGGCGAAATTTCGCTTTCGCACAACGGTGTACTGTTTTTGGACGAGTTCCCCGAATTTTCCCGTCAGGCTATGGAGGTTTTGCGAGCACCTATTGAGGACGGCAAGGTTACCATTTCGAGAGCAAGCGCAAGACTTACATACCCTTGTGAATTTTCATTGGTTGCCGCAATGAACCCCTGCCCTTGCGGATACTTCGGTCATCCCAAGAAAAAGTGTATCTGCTCACCAATAGCGGTCAAAAAGTATCTCGGCAAGATTTCGGGACCGATGCTCGACCGACTTGACATTCACGTTGAAGTACCTGCCGTACAGTACGAGGAACTGACCGGTCGTTCGGACGGTGAAACCTCGGCCGATATCAGAAAACGCGTTGAAAAGGCGCGTGCCATTCAGCAGGAACGGTACAAGGGCACCAACGTCACCTGCAACGCAAGACTTACCTCGGATTTGATGCAGAAATACTGTGTTCTGACCGACGATGCCAACCGCATTTTAAAGGCAGCGTTTGAAAATCTTGGTATGTCCGCAAGGTCTTACGACCGAATTCTCAAAATTGCACGTACCGTTGCCGACCTTGACGGTGAGAAGAAAATCGGTGCAGGACACATCGCACAGGCAATACAGTTCAGAAGTATGGACCGCAAATATTGGAGCGAGCTTTAAAGCAGAAAAGGACTCACAGCACAATGTTGTGAGTCCTTGGTTATTTAGCGACATTCAGCCCTATATTCAGTGGGAGTTTTGCCCGTCTTTTACTTGAATTTTCGGCTGAAGTAGTTTATGTCGTCAAATCCGACACGTAAAGCAACCTCGGATACCACAACGTCCTCCTGCTCGAGAATAAGCGTTGCTTTCAGAATCCTGACACCATTAAGATACTGTATGACGCTTTCCCCCGAACGCTTTTTGAAAAAATGCGCAAAATACGACAGGGTCACGTAAAACTGCTCGACAATCCCCTGCACCGTCAAAGCCTAGGCATAATGCTCTTCGATGTACTTTACCATATCGTTGAACTTGTCGGTGCGCTTGAAATACTTTTTGAAATCAACCTCATTCAAAACCGCCTTGACGTAACGCTCTGATTAAATTAAGATTTATAATGTAGATATAAAAATAAAAACGAAGACCGCGATCGATTTTGTCGTGATCTTCGTTTTTTATAGAATCAATTAAACCTTAGGGCCGTAAAATCTTAACACCTTCATTGTGCTTTGACCGTCAGCCTTTATCTCAAAGCCTTCACAGTCGGCAGGCAGGAAGAATTGGTCACCCTGCATTACCTTTTCGCCGTTCAGCTCACCGCCGTTATCCAATACGTACAGTCCGCTGAAAACATCGGTGGGAGCTACGATATAGCTGTCGCAAACCTCAATCATTTCCATTTTGAACATCGGGGTATCGCCATAGCCGATAAGCTCGGTCAGGGTTGCACCCGAAAGCTTGGTCACTTTAGGTTCGATATGCCACTTTTTGAAGGTTTCTTCCTTGGATTTGCCGTCATAATCGAAGCAGTCGAACATCTTGTCGAAGCCCAATCCGAGATGGCAGGCTTCATCAGATACTGTGGCTCCCGTTGCGGTCGTTTTTTCGGTGCGTATGGTGTAGTCGGTCGGTTCCTGAATCTCCACCAAAAAGCATCCCGTTCCGATTGCGTGAGGTTGACCGCCCTCAATAAGGAAGGTATCCCCTATCTCGACATCGAATCTGTGCAAGCAATCGAGCATACCTTTTATATTCTGGGTGTCGAACATCTCTTTCCAATGCTCACGGGTGACACCCTCTTTAAAGCCAAGATAAATACACGGTTTTTCACCGTTTATCTCGCGTTTGCCGATAATATGCCAGCACTCGGTCTTGCCAAACTGCGAGTTGAAAAGCTCGTTGGCCTTGGGAACACTTGGATGTACCTGCACTGCAAGACGTACAGCAGCATCAAGCAACTTTAACAGTACACCCACGGTCTTGCCGTGACGTTCAAGATGTGCCTTTCCAAGCATACCCTCGGGGTTTTGCTCAATAAGGTCGTTAAGCGAAGCCCCGTCGGGGGTCATACTCAGGCCCTCAACGATGTCCTCTCGACCGATATTGCGAGCTCTTACGGTTGACATTATCCATTCCTCGGGGAAATGGTCATCCTCGGCAATTTTGCCGTGAACTTGGGCTATCAGCTTGCCTCCGAGGTACGACCTCCAGGCATAAGCAGGCAAAAGTTTTATAGGTAACATAGGTATCCTCCAAATTTTAAGCCTTGGCGAATTTTATGGTCTTTATCTCCCAAGGTCTGAAACCGAGCTTAATCGATTTTCCATTCAAACAAAGCTCTTCTGTTGCATTTTCCAAAAGGTCGACTTCGCAAGCGCCTGCAACATCGCAGCCAAAGGTAATATTGCTTTCGGTCGGCATTTCCGAAGCGTTGAACATACGGATAACGTAATCCTTATTATCCTCGGAAACCTTGAAAAGGCTCAACGCAATGTTGGGATTCTCAATTTCAAAATACGAATCGGATTGGGGGGTGGGAGTATCGGCACTCACCTTGTCGGTGACCGTTATTTCGGTGTTTTTGAGTCCGTGCTGAACGCAAAGAAGGTCGGCATACGAGGTCTCGGCGGTCATCGGCACGATTGAATATTTGAAGGTCAGCCTGCGCATAAGCTGTGGCAAATTCGACTTGGTCTGCATATACACACGGTCAAAGCAACGGTAAAGTGTTACCGCAACAGTAGAATCGGCGTCATTCAAAACACCTGCTTCGTGCAAGCCCTCGGCCGAAACAAAGGCAAGTCCTTCTCCGTTTGTCGATTGCTTTCCGATAATGCCGTTCATATTGCGTTCGATACACTCGGGCTCATCCCAGGATGCCTTTTTGGGGTCGGTGCCGACAGGTCTGCTGATCTTACAGAATGCCTGACCTGCAAAGTAGGTATCGCCATCCACATTGGTCGGCAGCATCAGCTTCAAACGGTGGTCGCGTGCAGTATTGTCAATCTCGGTTTCAACCGTAACGTTGGCACTGTCGCGGTTGAGGGTGATAATGCTTGTGATTTTAAGCTCGGCCACCAATTCGCTTCGGTCAAGCTTTTTAGCATCAAGATACTGCGGAACCTTAAGATGCTTTGTAACCTTGAACACCGTCTTTACAGCGCCGCTACTTATAAGGCTTATTTCGGCAGGTGTGGCAAAATCGGTCACGGTGAAATCGTTCATCGGGCTTTCGTGATGCCAACCGTCACCAACCTCTCCGTTATCATTGAATCCGCAAAGGTTGGTATAAACCTTGCCGTTGCGCTTGTCGGTCAAGGTAAGTCGTCCGTTTGTGCCGATTTCCAAACGCACAAGGTTATTTTCTGCCCAATTCTCACCGCAGGACATCTTATCGGGGAAAGCAACTCGTTTTTCTTCGGGTACAATTCTGAACGAAGCGTGACCCATTGCAGGAACAGGTGCCTTAAAGCTTATAATATAAATATCAAAGATATCACTCTTTTGGGCAACCGACGAGGTCCTTAAAACTCGACTGCGGTCGATACGGTCAATCTGATAGCAAAGCTCGTTGCCATTTTGGTCAAGCAGACGGAAATTGTTGTGCCTTTCTTTTAAAGCATAGCCCTGTCGCACCGTCGAAAAGCCCTTCATAGCCACCTTTACGGTGTGGGTCTTATCAACAGGAACTCCCAGCGTGTTATAGACCTTTATAATGTAATCGGTTTTGTCACCGTCAGGCGATACGGTGCGTTGACCGTCACAAAAAGCCTCGTAAAGACGGTTGGAAATATCCTCGGTCTGCTCAAAACGATAGGTCATCTGTCCGTGAACACGGTCCCCCGAGCAACCGCAGATAGAGTCGTGCGGATGATTTTGCAAAAGCCATTTCCAAGCCGTGTTAAGGAAATTACGATTCAAAGGCTTTTGGTCTATAGAAGCCATTGCCAGCATAGGCTCGACCCTTGTTTCCAAGAGATTCTGGCAATAATCGTTCTGCTGTTTTAGGGGGTAATGTGCCGAAAGACAATGGTACAAAAGGGTAAGGTTGCATGCAGGATGATTTACATTGTCGCGAGGCTCGGATAACTCACCCGAAACGGTGGGAAGCACCGCCTTGTGCTTTTTGAGTTCCTCTGCCATTTCCGAAAGCTTAACGTCGCAAACCTCCATTTCGGGAAACTGCTCACGTATCATATTAAGTATTTCAGGAGTACGGCGGTCGGCTCGGATGTGGTCGTGGGTGTTGCTGAAGAACACAACGGGAGCTTCACTTCGGCTTTGGGCTATCTCTATCCATTCCTTTAAAATTGCAGGGAATTCCTCGGTGCCGTAGTGCTTTAATTTACCCGTGATAAACGCACCGTAAAGACCTATTGAGGTAAGACATTCGGTGCCGTCGGGTGAACGCCACACAAAGTGGTTGAAATCGGTATTGCCGAGACCTCGACCTATATAAGCACCCTCGATTCCAAAGCCTTTCAATATCTGCGGAAACTGGGCAATATGGCCGAAAATATCGTTGGCATAGCCGTATTTTAACGGCTCAACACCCCATTTTTCAGCAATTTTATGACCGACCGAAAGGTTTTTCACAAGACTTTCACCCGACACAAGATACTCATCGGGCATAACGTACCAAGGGCCTATGACAATGCGACCCTCCTTGATAAAGCCTTTGAGCTTTTCGGCATTTTCAGGCTCAATTTCGGCATAGTCCTCCAAAACGATGGTCTGACCGTCGAGCGTAAAAATCTTATACTCCGGGTCGGTTTCGAGAATGTCGATAAGCTCGTTTAACGTTTCAACAAGATTGTATCTGAAATGCTGAAACGGAGCATACCATTCGCGGTCCCAATGGGTTGAATTGATGTAAAACAGCTTCATACCTTTAGTCCTCTTTACTTTGATTTGGTGCTATGTTTGATTTCAGTATATCATACCTTTAATTACGATGTAAAGTAGCGTTTCTAACATTGTTGCTATCATAAAATATTTATCGTAAAATTATCCATACTTTGTAAAATCACCGTATATATTATAATGTAACGCCTATTGTTATTTTATCGGTTTTTATGTTGGCCGAATGGAAAGTGACTGTCTTAACGGTTATAGTTTTTACGGCTTATGTGTTTTGTGATTCTTTGAACGCAAAATTCTCAATACTGATTGCGCTTGTAATATAAACGCAGTATAATTAAGGGCAATAATGATTATAGCCAACCAAAGGAGGTATTTAATTATGAAGCATTCAAGGATTTTAGCGTTGATTTTTGTTTAGATTTTGACTTTTGGCTTGCAGAGGTTTTCGGAAATTTTTTAGAAAATTTTAAATTGGCTCTTCTATTTTGAGGTAATATTTGCTATAATATATAATTGGTATACTATATTAGTGAAAATATGCCCTTTTGGAGGTGCTGACGGTGTTTATAACCTGCTGCGGAATGAAACTGAATTACATTGACAAGGGCGAAGGTCCCGTTGTATTACTGCTCCACGGTTGGGGTGCATCGGTTGATTCCTATAAAGGTATTATCAACGCCCTTCGCGACAAATGCCGTCTTGTAGCACTCGATTTTCCAGGTTGCGGTCAGTCTGCCCTGCCCGAAAAGCCTCTTGATATAAACGACTACATTGCACTCGTTATGGAGTTTTGCAGTGCGTTGAAAATCCGCGACCCGATACTTGTGGGACATTCCCACGGCGGACGTGTTATTATGAAGCTTGCAGGCAGTGGTTTGATGAACCCCAAAAAGATAGTTTTTATCGATGCCGCAGGCATAAAGCCTAAATTCAGCTTCAAAAAATGGTGCAAGGTGCGTACCTTTAAAACCGTAAAATGGTTTTTGACGTTGCCCATCATCCGCAACTACACCAAAGAAACTTTGCAAAAGGCTCGCAATCACTTTGGCTCGTCCGACTACAATCAAGCCCCCGAGGTTATGCGAAAAACCCTTGTCAACCTTGTCAACGACGATATGACAGCCTATCTTGACGGAATTAAAGCTTCTACCCTGCTTATCTGGGGCGATAACGACACCGCAACTCCGCTTTATATGGCAAAAAAAATCGAGAAAATCATCCCCGATTGCGGACTTTGTGTAATAAAAGGCACGGGACATTGGTCGTTCGTTGAAAGACCTGCCGAAGCACAGGCTATCTTAAGAAGCTTTTTACCGTAATCACTATACTTGAGGTGAATTTTTTGGATATTATTCTTTCAATCTGTTTTGGCGTTTTGGCCGCCGTTTTTGGAATTGTGGGTCTTACCCGACAGTTTCAGATGCTGCAGCAAAACTCATATTTTGCCGTCCGTTATTGGCGGTGGTATAAAGGCTCGTTTAAGGTTGGCCGATTGGTTTACATCATAATCAGCCTGCTTGGTGCGGTTGGTGCATTTTTTGCATTAAAGCTTGGCACGGCCTTGTGCATTACCGTTTTGGCGACGCTTTTACTGTTTTTGCTTATTACCGCCAAGCGTTCAAACTCGCTTAACAAAAAATCAATCAAAAATTTGGTGGTTACCGCACGTGTCAAGCGTATGTGGGTAGCCGCAGGTATTATTTTGGTTGGGATTGCCGCCTTGTCGGTGCTGTTGCCCGATATGGCAGGCAATATTTTCAAAGGCGTTCTGTTTTTGGTCTGCGCATTACCCGAAATCATCACCCTTTTATCACTTTTGGTGATGAAGCCCATTGAAAAATCCATTTCCAACTACTACGTCAACGATGCCAAGAAAATTCTTCGTTCAATGAAAAATATGAAGGTCATCGGTGTTACGGGAAGCTACGGAAAAACGAGCACCAAGTTTATTCTTGGTCGAATTTTGAGCGAAAAATACAACACACTCGTTACCCCCGAAAACTACAATACCCCGATGGGTATTGTTATTACCGTCCGTCGCGATTTGAAGCCTACCACCCAGATTTTTGTCTGCGAAATGGGCGCAAAACGCAAGGGCGACATTAAAGAGGACTGTATGATTGCCAACCCCGATTTGGGGGTTATCACCTCGATTGGTCCTCAGCACCTCGACACCTTTGGCAACATCGAAACGGTTGTTTCGACAAAGTTCGAGCTTGCCGATTGGGTTAAGGCAAAGGGTGGCAGGATGTACCTCAACGGGGACAACGAGCTTATCAAGTCCAACGCCGAAAATTATGAGCACGTGACTTACGGTACCCTTGACTGCGATTGCAAGGCAACCGACATTTCGTATTCACCCAAGGGCTTGACCGTTACCGTTAAATACAAGGAACACGAGTTCAAGGTGACATCTCACCTCTTGGGCTATCACAATGCTTTGAACATCACGGCTGCCGCTTCGGTGGCTTTGGATTTGGGGCTCAACCCTCAGGAAATTGCCTATGCAGTTTCCAAGTTGAAACCCGTCGAGCATCGTTTACAGTTGAAGCCCTACATCAACGGTGCAACACTTATCGACGATGCCTACAACTCCAACCCTGAGGGTTGCCTTGAAGCAACGCGAGTACTTGGTTGCTTTGACGGAATGAAGAAAATCATTGTTACACCGGGTCTTGTTGAGCTTGGTGACAAGGAATATGAGGCCAACCGACGTCTTGGCTGTGAGGCTGCAAAACACGCCGATATTATCATTCTTGTCGGCAAAAAGAGGTCTGTCCCCTTGTCAGAGGGTGTAAGGTCGCAAAACTTTCCCGAGGAAAACCTATACGTTGTTTCAAGCTTTAAAGAGGCTATGGGTGTTTTCTCCCCGATGTGCAACAAAAACACCGCCATCCTTTTTGAAAATGACCTTCCCGATAACTATTTAGAGTAAAAATTTCTGTAATATATTCTTTGAAAGAGGCTATTTTTATGAAAACGAATGTAGCAGTATTTTTTGGCGGACGAAGTGTTGAACACGAAATTTCCATAATTTCCGCTGTGCAGGCAATGGGCAACATTGACCGCGAAAAGTACAACGTCATCCCCGTTTATATGTCAAAGCAGTCGGTGTTTTACTCGGGCGAGGCTTTGTGTGACATTGCCACCTTCCGTAAAGGCACTCCCGAAAAGGATTCTGACCCTGTAACCTTTATCCCCAAGGGCAATAAAACCGTTATGGTGAACCTTAAGGGCGGACTTTTCAAGAAAAAGGACGTCGACATTGACGTCTGCTTCCCCATTGTTCACGGCACCAACTGTGAGGACGGTTCTATTCAGGGTTATATCGAAACACTCGGTCTGCCTTACGTCGGTTGCGACGTTATGTCGTCGGCTTTGGGTATGGATAAGGTGCTTTTCAAAAATGTTTTGCTCGACCGCAAAATTCCCACCTTGCGTTGCATTGATTTCGGCGCAAGAGATTGGGCACTAAGGTCCGACGAGATTGCCGACCGTCTTATCAAGGAAATCGGTTTCCCTCTTATCGTAAAGCCTGCTAACTTAGGCTCCAGCGTTGGTATTTCCAAGGTTGACAATGAATCAGAGCTTACTGCCGCCATTGATATGGCCTGCAGCTTTGCCGACCGTGTTTTGGTTGAACACGCCGTTTCAAATCTTCGCGAAATCAACTGCTCTGTTTTGGGCGACCGTAACGATTGCAAGGCTTCGGCCTTGGAGGAGCCCGTTGCACACGACAAGATTTTGTCTTATGACGACAAATACCGTGCCAATGCAGGGAAATCAGGCTCTAAGGGTATGGCTTCCTTGAGCCGTAAGCTCCCTGCCGACCTTTCGCCCGAAAAGACCGAGGAAATTCAGAAAATCGCTGTTGAAACCTTTAAGGCAATCGGTGCTTCGGGTGTTGTCAGAATCGACTTCCTTATGGATGGCGACGACAACGACAAGGTCTACGTAAACGAAATCAACACCATTCCCGGCTCGCTTTCTTTCTATCTTTGGGAGGCTACGGGTGTAAAATACCCCGAGCTTTGTGACCGTCTTATCGAGCTTGCCTTCAAGCGTCAGCGTGAACGCGAAGACACAATGTTCACCATCGACACCAACATCTTGAACGAAACAAGCTTTGGACAGAAAGGTTCTAAGGGAAAGCTATGACCAACCTACTTCTTAAAATTTTCATCAAGGGCAACCTCAATGATAAGAAAACGAGAAGTAAATGCGGAACGCTGGCGGGTATCGTCGGCGTTCTTTGTAACCTCGTGCTTTTCGTGATAAAATTTTTGGCAGGTACGCTCAGTGGCTCGGTTTCTATGACAGCCGATGCCTTTAACAACCTTTCGGATATGGGTTCGTCGGTCGTTACGATGCTTGGCTTTAAGCTGGCCTCCAAACCTGCCGACCCCGAACATCCCTTCGGTCACGGACGAATGGAATATATGTCGGCGGCATTGGTTTCGGTGCTTATTATGTTGGTTGGCTTTGAGTTGCTGACCGAATCAGCCTCCAAACTTTCCGACCCGACAGTGCCCGATGCAGGTCTTTTGCCCATTATCATTTTATCGGTTTCCATCCTCATAAAACTGTGGATGTCGCTTTTTAACCGCTCCTTGGGCAAAAAAATCAACTCGGGTGCTTTGACCGCCACCGCACAGGACAGTCTTAACGACTGCATCTCAACGGGTGCTGTTTTGATTGTGGCTATTCTTTGTAAGGCTTTGCCCAACGTCGGTTTCGTCAAATATCTCGACCCCATTGTCGGTATTTTTGTGGCTTTGTTCATCCTCTACTCAGGTTTCAAAAGCCTCAAGGAAACCATGGACCCACTTATCGGTCTTGCTCCCGACCCCGACACGGTTGCCCAAATCAAGGAAATCGTTATGTCCGACCCCGATTTCCTTGGAATCCACGATATGATAGTGCATAACTACGGTCCCAACCGAAGCTTTGTATCGTTGCATATTGAGGTACCGTACGACGGTGACGTTTTAATGCTTCACGAAAAAATCGATGCCTGCGAGCGTGAGATAAAAGAAAAAACGGGCATCGAAGCCGTAATACATATGGACCCCATTGTAACCGACGACGAGGACGTCAACAACGCAAAAGCATTGATGTCACAAAGAATCGACGAGTTCCACAGGGGTATGACGTTGCACGATTTCAGAATGGTCAAGGGCGAAAATCAAAACAATCTGATTTTTGACGTGTGCGTTCCTGCCGATTGCACCCTTTCTCACAAGGAAATCCGTGCTGCCGTGCAAGGAATTGCCACCGAAATCGATAAAACCTATCAATGCGTAGTCACCGTCGACCACGATTTTTCGGGCGGTAAGCATTAAGCATTATTATACGGGGTTATATTGAGTCAATCTTTAGCCTAACATATCAAAAAAGCACCGACAGAGTCGGTGCTTTTTATATTGGTCTTATCTTATTTTATCGTTGGGTTGGGTGACCTCGATCTCAAGTCTTGCAGACTCCAATCCGTCGGCGTGAGCGTATACCTTGAGGATTCCCTCAGTGCCGTTGGAATGGATACAAGCGGCTACAACACCTGCTCGCATTTTGCGGTCGGCGCAAGCCATTGAGGTATGGTCGGCAATATCCGAGCCTGTACCTCTGATATAACCGTTGGAAGAACAGTTGAAGTGTACCATCGGTGCGGCATCGGGAACCTTGTTGCCGTTTTCGTCAACGCAGTAGCAATGAACGACGGCACAGTCCCACTTGCTTGCAAACAAGGCTTCGGTCTGCATTTCCAATTTAAGTGCTACCGGCTTACCGGTGGTTGCAACACGGTCGGAGGCAACCTCCTTACCGCCGATGTAACCCTTACAAGAAACCTCTCCGGGTGCATAAACTAACGTCCACTCACCGTGGCCATATTTTTCAATAGTCTTTCTGCCTTGCGACTTGCCGTTATAGAACAACTCAACCTCTTCGCAGTTGGTGTAAACCCAAACAGGTATCTCCTCGCCCTCGCGACCTTTTAAGTTCCAATTAGGAATGATATGTACCATAGGCTCGTCACTCCACAGCGACTTGTTCTGATACCATGCATCCTTTTTCTGCAGGAACAGGTCAAGAGCACCCGACTGCGAACAGAGTCTGGGCCAAGCTGCTTCTCCGCGGTGTTCGGTTGCGGCCCACTGATATCCACCTGCAATCCACTCGCGTTCCATAAGGAACTTCCACGTGCCTTCACGACCACGGAACCATTCGTTGGTGTCGTGGTCCCAGGCATTGATGTATGCGTGTTTGGGCGAATCGGGGAAATACCAACCGCGGGTAGTACCGGTTGCACAGTTTTCGGACGAGAAAACAGGCATATTGGGGAACTTTTCGTGCAATGCGTCGAGGTTTTTGAGATTGTAGTTGATGCCTGCAATATCCTGAGCAACAAAGCACTTGACGGTCTGAGGATTAGCGTCACTTGCACTTGTTACGGGACGGGTCGAGTCAAGACGGCGGACAACTGCCGACATTCTTTCGGCAAAATGCAGGCCAAGCTCGGTTGCGGCAAGTCTTTCCTCATTAAAGATAGACCACATAATAACACCGGGACGGTTTCTATCCTTCTTAACGAGGGTTTCAAGCTGGTCGAGGTACTCGTCGCAGGTGCCGAACCAACGGGTTTCGTCCATAACAAGCATACCCTGACGGTCAAGCTCATCCATAGTCTGGTCACTATGAGAATAGTGGGATGTACGATATCCGTTGACACCCATACCCTTGAACAGTTTTATGCGATATCTCTTGATGCGGTCGAACACAGCCTTACCCTGCAGACCGTAATCCTCGTGGCAGCAGACACCCTTGATGATGACGTGCTTGTCGTTGAGGAAGAAGCCCTTATCGGCATCAAAGCGGATGGTTCTGAAGCCAAAGTGATTGGTAACCTCGTCAACAGCCTCTTTACCTCTGTAAATAGTGGTACGGCAGTAGTAAAGGTTGGGGTTCTCGCAATTCCAAAGCTTAGGTGATGAAACAGTAACCTTCTGATTGAGAACTGCCTTATACTTCAAAGCAACGTTGAGGTTATTAGTAACCTCGGCAACAACATTGCCTTCCTCATCAAGAATCTCGTTCTTTACGGCTACGCGGTGGTTCTTAAAATCGTCGTTGCGGACGGTGGTTTCAATGGGAACCTCCCACTCGGTATCCGAAATCTTCTTGGGAGCAACGTAGACGCCCCAGGTGTCAACGGCAACCATATCGGTCTTAATCATCCATACGTTACGGTAGATACCTGCACCGTCATACCACCAGCCTTCGTGGCTGGAGTTGTCGATATAAACGGCGATTACGTTGGGCTTGTCACCGTAATACAGATAGTCGGTAATATCAACTTCAAAAGGTACGTATCCGCAGAAATTACGCTTGGCAAGGCAGGAGTTTACGTATACCGTGCAACAGTTGGTAACACCCTCGAAATAGATGGAAATTCTCTTTCCCTTATCGGACTCGCTGACCTTAAAGGTCTTGCGGTACCATGCATTTTTGCCGTCAAGAAAGCCTAAGCCTTCGTTAAGCTCTTTGTTAGGAATCTTATCCACAACGTAGTCATGGGGAAGGTTAACAGTCTGCCAGTTGAGAGGATTATAGCACTGTCCCGGAGGATTCCATGCATTGTTGTCAATATATTCCCGACAGGCAGGACCCATCTGGGCAATTTCGGCCTTGGCGTGCCTATACAAGGGGCCTTTGGGATGAGGCAATGTGCTGGTGTCAATGTCACCCTCGTAAAAGCGCCAGTTTTCCATAAATCTTTCTTTTGTACGCATAATTAACACCTCTTGAAGAGTTTATTAAACTTTATCAAAAACAAACATTTCACTTTCGTAATCGTGCTTGTGGTTCCAAGCGATACCAACGTTCATAAGCATTGCACCGCTGTAGGTCTTGCCGTTTTCACGGCAGACATATTGTGCCTCAGGCTCAAGACCGATATCCTGCGGTGACAGTGCCTTAGTCTGCACTAAAACATATTGGTCAAAATCGGCCAAATCAGGCAATTTTGAGCCCCAATAAAGGTGCATCAAAACATTTGCCTTGTAGACACCGAAAATGTAACTTGTGTTTTTAGTATCAAGCTTGAATATGCTCGATTTCTCATCAAAATTTATCATTAAGACACTCCTTTGATAACAAATTGGCAACAAGCATATATGTACACTATACTTATACCATTTTATAGAGCTATTTGCAAGCGATTTTTTACACTTTTAGTTGCTTTTTCCAAATAAACTATCAAAGCAGATTTTGACAAAAAACATTTTGACAAAACTGTCTCTTTGTGGTACACTGTCTGTATATAGCATTCTAAAAGAGGAGTTAATATGAAAAGATTTATTTCAATGGTTTTGGCACTTTCGCTTATGATGACAATCTTCGTTGCTTGCGATGACCAAACCGATAACAACGCATCGGCCAACGGTGCTTCCGACGTTTCTTCGGTTGAAGAACTAACCTCCGATGAGCAGGATGCCTGGGGTAACGCCAGCCTTGAGGTAGGCACCGAAGCCTCTGAAACCACGTCCGCCGATGCCTCAAGTGACAAGGATCAAGGTTTCTTGGGATGGGTTACGCTAGGCTAAACATCATAGTCAACAAACTATAATCGTTATAATCAAATACATAAAGAAGGAAAGTACTAATGAATAAAAAATTTCTTCCCATTATCGCTATAATTGCAGCACTTGCCATCGCAGGTGTATTATTCCTGAT